>DATGKN010000024.1:0-59816 GCA_035294645.1 Chloroflexota bacterium | reverse complement strand
CCCCGTCTTCGGGTTGATGGCCACCATCGACGGCGTCAGCCGACTCCCCTCCGCGTTCTCCAGCACCACCGGCTCGCCGGCTTCCATCACCGCCACCACCGAGTTCGTCGTCCCCAGATCGATCCCCAGCACCTTGGGCATCACGGTCTCCCTGTAAGCTCGAAAGTCACGCGTGACCTATCACCCCTCAGCGGAGGCGAAACGACTCCCGCATCAGCCCATCGATCAGCGAGCCGACGAAGCGGACCAGCGGCACAGCGCGCCAGTACGGCATGCGCGTGGGCCCCACGATGCCCACCACACCGCGGGTGTCGGGCGCCGGCCCGTAGGCGGTGAGCACCACGCTACAGTTGCGGATCGCCTCGTGCGGCAGCTCGTCGCCGATCAGCACGCGTACGCCCGGCGCTTGCAACGCCTCGTACAGGACCGGAGCGAGCACGTGGCCCTGCTCCAGCGCCTCGACCACGGGCTGCAGCTTGGCGCTGTGGGCAAACTCGGGCTGCGCGACGATGAAGCGGATCCCCGCGTACGACAGGCCCTCGCTGCCCTGCTGCTCGGCGTGCTCGAGCGCCTGCGCCACGGCCTGGAGCACCTGGCCCTCGTTGACCGATGCCGCCGGGGTGGTGCGCACCTCGCTGGCCGTGCGGTTGGCCAGTAGCGCACTGAGCCGGTTGCTGAGCCGGATCAAGTCCTCGCGCGTGGCCGGCTCGACCAGCGGCACCACCTGCTGGCGGATGTGGCCCGAGGGCAGCAGCACTACCAGCAGCACCACGCCGTCGTGCAGGGGCACCAGCTCGATGCGGCGCACGCGCGCGCGGGGCGCCAGCGGCGGGGTGACCACCGCGGCGCTGTGCACCGCCTGCGCCAGCACGGCGCGCGCCAGGGCGAGCCACTCGTCGATGGCGAACTCGACCTGGTGGAACTGGTGATAGATGGTGCGCAGCTCCGCGGGCTCCAGGTCGGCGGGGCGCATCAGCTCGTTGACGTACAGCCGGTAGCCCGCATCGGAGGGCACGCGGCCGGCGGAGGTGTGGGGCTGGCGCACCAGGCCCAGCTCCTCCAGCGCCGCCATGTCGTTGCGCACGGTGGCAGTACTCACCCGCACCGGCGCCCGCCGCGCGACGGTCTCGGAGGAGACCGGGGTGGCGCTAGTGACGTACTCTTCGACGATGTGCTTGAGCACCCACCGCCGTCGCGGCGTGAGCTCTGGCCGCATAGTCGTCCGTCCCGCGAGCGGGGCTACACGCCCCGCCCCTACATCGGTAAGCTTAGCACTCCCCGCTAGCGAGTGCTAGCACGCGCCGGTAATCACACGCGATTATCAAGTTTTTGCTAGCCGTATTGTAACCCGTGCACCGCGCGGGCGCGCCGCGAGCCGGCGGCCCGCTGCTGAATCGTTTTCGCCCCCGCTGGCATCTAATCGAATAAACACCACAGCCATCCCGGACCCGCCGGGGCGGGCCGCCGGGCACTGGGAGGGTAAGCGCGATGAGGCTGATCGAGCGGCTGCAGCAGCTCCGCGCCGCGGAGGCGCAGCTCGCCTGGGAGGGGCCGTTCCACGAGTACTACGAGCGCGTGCTGGAGAACCCGGCCCTGGCGCGCCTGTCGCACGCGCGCATCTACGACATGATCGTCGCCGCCGGGGTCGAGGAGGACCGCGAGCGCGGACGCCGGCGCTACAAGTTCTTCGCCGACGACCTGTTCGGCCTAGACAAGCCGCTCGAACAGCTCGTCGACTACTTCGCCTCCGCCGCGCGGCGCCTCGAGGTACGCAAGCGCATCCTGCTGCTGATGGGCCCGGTGGGCGGCGGCAAGTCGACCATCGTCACGCTGCTCAAGCGCGGGCTGGAGCGCTACACGCGCACGCCCGAGGGCGCCGTGTACGCCATCAAGGGCTGCCCGATGCACGAGGAGCCCTTGCACCTGCTGCCCGAGCCGCTGCGCAAGGAGCTGTACGACGAGCACGGCATCTACGTCGAGGGCGATCTATGCCCGGCCTGCCGCCAGATGGTGCAGGACCGCTACCAGGGCCGCATCGAGGACGTGCTGGTGCACCGCATCGTCTTCTCCGAGAAGAACCGCGTGGGCATCGGCACCTTCTCGCCCTCGGACCCCAAGAGCCAGGACATCAGCGAGCTGACGGGCAGCATCGACCTGGCGGCGATCGGCCAGTACGGCGTCGAGTCGGACCCGCGCGCGTACCGCTTCGACGGCGAGCTGAACATCGCCAACCGCGGCCTGATGGAATTCGTCGAGATGTTAAAGTGCGACGAGAAGTTCCTGTACGGGTTGCTCACGCTGTCGCAGGAGCAGTCGATCAAGACGGGCCGCTTCGCGATGATCTATGCCGATGAAGTGATCATCTCCCACACCAACGAGACGGAGTACAACAACTTCATCGCCAACAAGCGGGCCGAGGCGCTTCACGACCGCATCATCCTGGTCAAAGTGCCGTACAACCTGCGGGTCTCCGAGGAGGTCCGCATCTACGAGAAGCTGCTGCGCGAGAGCGCCATCCGCGATGTGCACATCGCGCCAAATACGCTGCGTGTGGCGAGCATGTTCGCGGTGCTCAGCCGGCTGGAGCCGTCCAAAAAGGCCGGCATGAGCCTGATGAAGAAGCTCAAGCTATACGACGGCGAGGAGGTCGAGGGCTTCACCCAGCGCGACCTCAAGGAGCTGCAGGACGAGGCGGTGCGCGAGGGAATGGACGGCATCTCGCCGCGCTACGTGATCAACTGCCTGTCCGCCGCACTGGCGCGCGACGGCACCGCGTGCCTGAACCCGATCGATGCCTTGCGCGCGCTGCGCGACGGGCTTGGCCAGCACCCCGGCCTCGGGCGCGAGCAACGCGAGCACCTGCTCAACCTCATCGCCGAGGTGCGGCGCGAGTACGACGAGATGGCCAAGAAGGAGGTCCAGCGCGCCTTCGTGTACAGCTTCGAGGAGTCGGCCAAGACGCTGCTCAACAACTACCTGGACAACGTCGAGGCCTACTGCAACCGCACGAAGCTGCGCGACCCGATCACCGAGGAAGAGGTCGAGCCGGACGAGCGGCTGATGCGCTCGATCGAGGAGCAGATCGGCGTGTCGGAGAACGCCAAGAAGGCGTTCCGCGAGGAGATCCTCATCCGGTTGTCGTCGCTGGCGCGCCGCGGCCAGACGTTCGAGTACACCAGCCACGAGCGCCTGCGCGAGGCGATCGAGAAGAAGCTGTTCGCCGACCTCAAGGACGTGGTGAAGATCACCACCTCTACCAAGACGCCCGATGTGGAGCAGCTGCGCCGCATCAACGACGTGACCGACCGGCTCATCCGCGAGCAGGGCTACTGCGGGCTGTGCGCCAACGAGCTGCTGCGCTACGTGGGCACGCTGCTGTCGCGCTGAGCACCGCCGGACGGAGGGACACCGTGAGCAGCACGCCGACGATCTCGCTGCAGAAGCAGGACTGGTCGCTGCACCGCAAGGGGCCGATCGACCAGGCGCGCCACAACGCCAAGGTGCGCGAGGCGATCAAACGCAACTTGGCGGACATCATCAGCGAGGAGGCGATCATCACCGCCGACGGCGACAAGGTCGTGAAGGTGCCGATCCGCTCGCTGGAGCTGCCGCGGTTCCGCTTCGACACGCGGCGCAACAAGCAGGCCGGGCAGGGCACTGGCAACTCGCGGGTCGGCGACGTGATCGACGGCGGCAGCCAGCCGGGCCAGGCGCCCGGCAAGGGGCACGGCGCGGGCGAGCTGCCGGGCATCGACTACTACGAGGCCGAGATCACCGTCGACGACCTGGCGGCGCTGGTGTTCGAGGACCTGGGCCTGCCCAACCTGGAGGACAAGGGCAAAGCCGAGGTGACCGCGCCCGAGGTGCGCTTCAACGAGATCCGGCGGCACGGGCCGCTGTCGAACCTGGACAAGCGGCGCTCGCTGCTGGAGAACCTGCGGCGCAACGCGCGGCAGGGGCGCGCCGCGGTGGGCAACTGGTCGAACGACGACCTGCGCTTCAAGACCTGGGTGGAGGACATCCGGCAGGAGAGCAACGCGGTCGTCCTGGCCATGCGCGACGTCTCGGGCTCGATGGGCGAGTTCGAGAAGTACATCACCCGCAGCTTCTACTTCTGGATGGTGCGCTTCCTGCGCACGAAGTACGACAACGTCCACATCGTGTTCATCACGCACCACACCGAGGCGAAGGAGGTGGACGAGGACGCGTTCTTCAACCTCGGCGAGTCGGGCGGCACCAAGGTCTCCTCGGCGTACCAGCTCGCGCTGGAGATCGTCCAGCAGCGCTACCCGCCGGCGCTGTGGAACATCTACCCGTTCCACTTCTCGGATGGCGACAACTGGGGCGAGGTGGACAACCAGCGCTGCCTCGACCTGGTGCGGCAGTTCCTGCGCATCTGCAACTTGTTCGGCTACGGCGAGATCCAGGAGGGCGGCCGCCGCTCGATCAGCACGCTGATGTCTACCTTCCAGCACCTCAACGACCCGAAGTTCGTGGGGGTCACGATCACCTCCAAGGAGGACGTCTATCCGGCGCTGCGGCGGTTCTTCCGCGTGCGGGAGGCGGCGGCGGTATGAACGCGGCGGAGCTGGCGGAGCTGGAGCGGGCGGCGGAGCAGATCTGGGCCATCGCCCAGCGGCTGGGCCTCGACCCGTTCCCGACCCACTTCGAGGTGGTGCCGGCCACCATCATGTATGAGTTCGGCGCCTACGGGCTGCCCGGGCGCTTCTCCCACTGGACGCACGGCCGCGCCTACCAGCAGATCAAGACGATGTACGACTTCGGGCTCAGCCGCATCTACGAGCTGGTGATCAACGCCAACCCAGCGCAGGCGTTCCTGCTGGAGAACAACACGGTCCTGCAGAACAAGCTCGTGATCGCGCACGTGCTGGGCCATACGGACTTCTTCAAACACAACGTGCACTTCCAGAGCACCTCGCGCCAGATGGTGGAGACGGCGCTGGTGCACGCCGACCGTATCCGCCGCTACGAGTTCGAGCACGGCGAGCAGCCGGTCGAGGAGTTCCTGGACGCGGTGCTCTCCATCCAGGAGCACGTCGATCCGTTCCCGCGCCTGCGCCCGCGCGAGTCGGCCGAGCCGCCGCGGCCCGCGCGCCCGCCCAGCACGCCGTACGACGACCTGTTCTCCCTCGGCGCCGAGAAGCGGCCAGCGCCGCCCCCCTCGCTGCGCAAGGTGCCGCCGGAGCCCGAGAAGGACCTGCTGCTGTTCATCGCCGAGCACGCGCGGCACCTGGAGGACTGGCAGCGCGACATCCTGCACATCGTGCGGCAGGAGCAGCTGTACTTCGTGCCGCAGATGCGCACCAAGATCATGAACGAGGGCTGGGCGGCTTACTGGCACCTGCGCATCATGCGCGAGCTGGACCTGCCGCAGCCCGACTACCTGGAGTTCGCCCAGCTCCACGCCAACGTGCTCGCCCCCTCGCGGCGCCACATCAACCCGTACCACGTCGGCCTGAAGATCTGGGAGGACATCGAGCGCCGCTGGGAGACCCCCTCGGCCGAGGAGCGCGAGCGGTTCGGGCGCCCGGGCGGCCAGGGGCGCCAGCGCCTCTTCGAGGTCCGCAGCGAGGAGGACGACGTCTCGTTCCTACGCAACTACCTCACCGCCGACCTGGTCGAGGAGCTGGACCTGTACCTGTATCGCTACGAGAACGGCAAGTGGGTGATCGTGGAGAAAGACTGGCGGGTCGTACGCGACACGCTGGTGGCCAGCCTGACCAACTTCGGCCACCCCTACATCGTGGTCGAGGATGGCGACTACCGCGGCAACCAGGAGCTGTACCTGCGCCACAGGATGGAGGGCAACGAGCTGGACATGGACTACGCCCAGCGCACGCTGCGCTACGTGCAGCGGCTGTGGGGCCGGCCCGTGCACCTGGAGACGGTACTGGATGGCAAAGTGGTGGTGATCAGCCACGACGGCGAGCGGCCCACCACGCGCGTGGTGGATGCCGCGCGCAGCTAGAGGCGAGCCACCCCCGTGGCGCGTGTATTGCAGAGGGTGTATAATGATCGAGGCTTGCGACGACGCCGAGCCGCCCGCCATGGGCGCTCGGCCCGTCGAGTGGCCACCCCGCGCCTCGCTGCACGGGTTGCCTCGGTCGGCGGTCGTGCATGCCCGGCCGTTCGCGCTCAACCGTGGGCGGCTATCGTCGATAGACGGAGTTCCCAGACGATGAGGTCGGAGCGGAGTCCGCTCTGTGACGGTGACGACGCCCTGCAGGGGCCATTCCACTGGTCAGCGGGAGGTGCGTGGTGACCTACGCGGATGGCAGCGCTGAGAGCGTGGGCGCGATCCTCAGCCAGCGCAACGGACGGCCGGCAGGCGTCGAGATCGCCGACCTCAGCCACCAGGACGTCCGCGAGCGCCTGACCGACCTGCTCGACAACGCGCTCGACCCGGCCGACGAGGCGCGTCTGCGGCGGCACCTAGCCGCCTGCCCCGCCTGCGCGGCGTATTATCGCACCCTGCGGCGTACCGTCGAACTGCTGCGCGCGTTGCCCGCCCAGCCCCTGCCCGAGCGGCTCCGCGAGCGGCTGCGCGCCATCCCGTCGGAAGAGCCCGTGGCCTAAGGCGCCGCGCCGCGCCGAGGCGCCGATGAGCGAGCCCGTGCTCTGGCACCTCGGCCTGTTCGAGATTCGCTGGCACGACTTCTGGCACCTGCTCAGCCTCACCGCCAGCCTGACCGGTGCCACGCTCTACGCGCGCCGCTGCTGCCTGCCGTGGCCGCTCTGGCGCGATGCGCTGCTGTGGACCTTGCCCGAGGCCCTCCTGGCCGCGCGGCTCGGGTACGTCCTGACCCACCTCGATCTCTACCTCCTCGCTCCGCTGCAGGTCTGGCAGCTCTGGGACGGCGGCTACGCGCTCGGGGCCGGAGTGGCCGCGGGGCTGCTGGCCGGTTGGCGTTTCAGCCGGGTGCGACACCTGGCGCCAGCGCCCCTGGCGGCCGCCGGCGCGCTCGGCTTGGCGCTCTGGCAGCTCGGCCTCGCCCTGCCCGGGGCCGCCAGCACGCGCCCCGCACTCACGGTGTGGAGCCTGCTCGCGCCCAGCGCGGTTCTGCTGACCGCCGCCGTGGGCACTCGCCGGCCCTGCACCCAGGTGGCGCTCCTCCCCCTGTGGCTCGCGCTCCAGGCGGGCAGCGCGCTGGGTGCCGCGCCGGCCGGCGACGGCGCTCCAGAGCGATGGGGGCCGCCGCTGGGCTGGGTAGCCCTGCTAGCCCTGGCCGCCCTCTTGCTCCGCGCTGGCAGCACGCCCGCTGCCTCGTCCCCTCCGAGCAACCGCTAGGGGACGCCCCGCTTGCCCCCGCGCGGGCGCCGTCCTACAATGAATCGGACATTTGTTCTAGGAGCACAGGATGCGCGAGGGCTTGCTCTGGTACGATGCCACCCCGAAGGGCTCCATCCAGCACAAGATCGACGCGGCCGCTGCCCGGTTCGCCGCCCGCACCGGCCGGCAGCCCAATTGCTGCCATGTCCACCCGTCGCAGCAGGTGGAGCACCCTCGGCTGCGCGTGGTGCCCGACCCGCGCCTCCAGCCTCACTATTTCTGGGTCGGCATCGACGAGACTCTGCTGCCGGCGGCGCGACGGCCGCGCCGGGGCGATGCAGCCTAGCCCGTAGCGAGCCGTGGCAGGTATACTGGGTCGGTTAGCGCGGCGCGGGGGTACCCATGATCCGCTGGTCCGCCGTGGTGGTCGGCTTCTTCACCGCAGTGATCCCGCTGTTGCTGGTGGGCATGCTGCTCGGTCCGGCACCGGTCGAGGAGAACCCGGGGCTGCTCGCTCTGCCGAGCTTCGTGGCGCTGTTCGCGGGCGGCTACGTGGCCGGCCGCCTGGCGCGGCGGGCCGGCCCGGCGCACGGGGTCGCCGTGGCCGTGATCTACATCTTTCTGGCTGCTAGCATCAAGGCGCTCCAGGAACTGGTGGTAGCCATGCAGTGGGGGCCGGCGGCGGTCGGCCCGATGAACATGGGCGGGCTGCTGCTCGGCGACCTGATCCATCTCTGCGCCGCGACCCTCGGCGGCTGGCTCGCGGAGACCCAGGTGGCCCGCCAGGCGCCCGGGGGCGCGCACGAGGCGGCCTCCCCGGGCAAGACGCCAGTCGACGACCCGCTGCGCTAGCGTACTCGGAAAGCCGGTGGCTCGCCACGCGGCGCCTCCCAGTGCACCTCTACCCCCTCCACGCGCGCACCAGGCGGCCCCTGGTGGCACCAGTCGACCAGAGCGCGCACGGCCTCCGCGGGCCCTTCGAACACCGCTTCCACCCGGCCGTCGGGCAAGTTGCGCACCCAGCCGGCCAGCTGCCGCTCCCGCGCCAGATGCGCGGTTGTGGCGCGGAAGAACACGCCCTGCACCCGGCCACGGATCCACACGTGTGCCCGCGCCAGCTCGTCGCGGTGCATCGTTCCCCTACTCGTTGGGTGCGGCCAGCCGCTCCAGCACCCCGAGCGTGAGCTGGCCTGCCACAGCCAGAGCGTCGGGCTCGACGTACTCGGGCAGGTCGCGTGGCGAGTGGTAATTGGGGTCGGGCGTGCGGTGCAGGAACAGCACCGGGATGTCCACGCGCGCGAACGACTCATGGTCGCTCGACGCGCCGGCAGCCTGGGCGAACCGCGCTTCCACGCCCAGCGCCGCGGCAACTGCCCGCGCCTGAGCGACCAACGCCTCGTCGCCCGCGATGCGCCACTCGCTGCCCACGCCCACCATGTCCAGGTTAAGCATGGCCCGCACCGTTTGCCGCGTCGTTTCGGGCAGCGCCTGGACGAAGTGCTGACTACCCCGCAGCCCGATCTCCTCCGCGCCAAACGTCACGAAGTAGAGCGTGCACGGGTGCGGCCGCGCCGCCATCACCCGCGCCACCTCGACCACCGTGGCGGCACCCGAGGCGTTGTCGTTCGCCCCGGGGCCGGTGGGCACGGAGTCGTAGTGGCCACCCACCACGATCGCACACGACTGTGTCCCGGCCCGCGTGGCGACCACGTTGCGCGACTCGCGCTGCAGCACGCTGGCGTCGACGGTCACCTCCACGGCTAGCGGTCCTTCGGCCAGCCGCGTGCGCAGCGCCAGGCCCTGTTCGCGGTCGAGCGCCACGGCTGGAATCGCGCTGCGCCGCTGCAGGCTGCCGGAGAACCCCCCCGGCTCGTGGTTGTAGACGATCGCCGCCACGGCGCCCGCAGCGGCCACGTTGGCGACCTTGTCCGCGAAGGAGACCTCGCCGCGCTCGACCAGCGCTACGCGGCCGGCTAGGGCCCCAGGCGGCCAGTCGCCGGCCCGGCCGCGGCCCGCGTCGGCCAGCTCGCCGCGCACCGTGCCGTCAGCCGAGTACAGCAGCGCCGCAGTCTCTATCGGCGGCAGGTCTGCGGCGAGCGGCGTGATGCGTGCACCACGTTCCTCGTAGAGCTGGATAGTGAACGGCTGCACCTCGACCCGGTAGCCGTAGCTAGCGAGCTGGCTAGCCAGATACTCGGCCGCGGCCGCCTCCGCCGCGCTGCCCGCTGGCCGCGAGCCGATGGCGGCCGCCAGCTGTACCACGTGCTGATAGGCGGCCTCGGCGGAGAAGGCCGTCGTGCCGCCCGCGCGCTCGGCGGCGGCCGCGGGCGCCCTGCTGGCCAGGACGAGCACCAAGCCCAGCGCCAGCAACCGCGCCCCCGCGCCCACGGGCCCCCGGTCGTTACGGAAGAGGAATCGCCAGGCGTTCATAACGCGCCCCCGCTCCCGCCGCACTGGTCTCGGATCAGCGCCGCGTCAGGAGCATTCTAGCGCGGTCCGGGGACGCCCGGGGGCCGCCTAGGGGGCGGGCGCGGCACCGTGCTGCCGGCGGGCGGCGTCGAGCACGTGGCGCAGCAGGATGGCGTTGGTCACCGGGCCGGTGCCACCCGGCACGGGGGAGAGCGCACCAGCCACCGCCGCCACGGCCTCGTGGTCCACGTCGCCCACCAAGCGCCCGGCGACCTCGTTGACCCCGAAGTCGAGTACCGCCGCCCCGGGCCGCACGTGCTCGGCGGTGATCAGCCCCGGCCGGCCGGCGGCCACGGCGAGGATATCGGCCTCGCGGGCAACGGCAGCCAGATCGCGCGTGCGCGAGTGGCACACCGTCACCGTGGCATCCAACGCCAGCAACAGCAGCGCCAGCGGGCGGCCGACCGTGGGCCCACGCCCGATCACCACGGCACGCTGGCCAGCGAGCGGGATGGCGTGGCGGCGGAGCAGCTCGATGCCGCCCTCGGGCGTGCAGGGCGCCACGGCCGGCCGGCCCTGCGCCAACCAGCCCTGGTTGAGCGGGTGGGCGCCATCGACATCTTTGGCAGGCGACATCGCCTCGGCCGCCTGCGCGAGGGTCAGGGGCGGCGGCAGCGGCGCCTGGATGAGAATGCCGTGGACCTCGGGATCGGCGTCGAGGCGGCGAATCGCCGCCAGCGTGCTCTCCGCAGCGGTCTCGACGGGTAGCGCCACCACGGTGCAGCGGAAGTCCACCTCGCCGCACGCGCGCACGAGGGTCCGCACGTAGGCGCTGGCCGCCGGGTCGTCGCCGACCTGCACGATCGCCAGGTGCGGGCGCGGGCCCCCCGCCGCGCGAAACGCCGTGGCCGCCGCGCTCACCTCGGCACGGATAGCTCGGGCCACGGCGCGGCCATCCAGCACGCGCGCGCTCATACCCGCTCCGCGGCGCGCTGGCGCACGGTAGCTAGGATACGCTCCAGCCGCTCGGCCGCGCCGGCGGCTTGGGGGGCGAGCGCCGCGGCCATGCGCTCGACGAACGCCGCGTCCTCGATGCCCGCCAGGTTCAGCTCCGCCTGCACGGCGGCCGCGCGCATGCCCGCCTCGGCCAACAGCGCGCCGGTGGCCACGTCGCCCAACGCGTTGCGGTTGGTGATCGCTGCAGCGGTCTCGGCCAGCGCGAGCACCGCCTGACACTGCTCAGCGATCGCCGCGGGCACCTGGGTAGCTGAGACCAACGCCTGCTGGAGCGCCGACTGCCGCGCCGCGCGCTCCGCGTCGGTGGCGCGGGGCAGCCGCAGCGCGGCCATGACGCGCTCGTAGGCGTCGGCATCCGCGTCGGCGAGGGCCAGCAGCGCGCGCCAGGCGCGATCGGCCTGCTCGGCTAGCGCCGCCGCAGCATCCTGCACCGCCGCGTAGCGCGGGCGCCCCAGCGTGAGGCGCGCGGTCATGGCGATCATCGCGGCCCCGAGCGCGCCACCGACAGCCGCCAGTGCACCGCCGCCAGGCGTGGGAGCGTCGGATGCCGCGCGGGCGAGGAATACCCCGAGGGAGACGTCTTGGAAGCTCATAGCAGCGCCAGTATAGAGGCAGCCCGCGCGTGGGGGCAACTGGTATACTGCCCGCCACCGGGCGGCCGCCGCCCGCGGCGCGGCAGGACGATATGGACGCACTGCCCATCCTGGGCCTCGACCTCGACGGCGTGCTCGTGCGGCCGCCGCTGGGCTGGAACATGGCGATCAGTCGCCGGCTGGCACTGCCGCCGCTGCCCGCCGAGGTGCCGCCGCTGCGGCTCGACACGCGGTGGCAGCGGAGCTACTGGCTGGCACGCGCTGGGTTCGAGGTCGCTCGCTATCTCGGGCGCCGGCCGTTGCCCGGGGTTGCGGAGGCACTCGCGGCGCTGGCCACCGTGCGGCGGCTGGAGGTCGTATCGAGCCGGCGCTGGCTCGTGCGGCCGCTAGTGCGCCGCTGGCTGGAACGCCACGGCCTGGCCCCCTACATCGCCGCCATCCACCTGAACGACCGCCCGTTGCGGGGCCCGCAATTCAAGCTGTGGCTGCTGCGCGACCGCGGCATCGCCGAGCACGTCGACGACGACGGCGCCACGGCGTTCTACCTGGCGAGCCGTGGCATCGCCACCGTGTACCTCTGCGACTGGCCGCGCAACCGGGGCCTCCCGTACCCAGCCGGCGTGCGGCGGGTACGGGGCCTGCCCGATGTCGCGGCGCTGCTCGCCGCACGGCGCGGCTAGGGGCAAGAAGCGAGCGCCCGCGCGGGACGAGCACCATCCGCGCGGGCGCTCACGACCTCCGACCGCGAGGGCCTGGACTGGGCAGGCGTCGGGCAACTCGGCTACAGCGGGTCAGGTCGCGCGGTTACTGACTCGCCACCACCTGGCCGCAGGCCACACCAGGCCCTGGCGGGCTCGCACTCTGGTGATACTGGATCCACCAGTTGCCAGCATCGATCGGGGCGTTGACGGTGCTGGTGGCGGAGCCGTTCCCCGAGGCGTCTAGCTGGATAGTCTCCAGGGGGAACAGGATCGGGCCACTGCAGCTACCGCCGTGGATGTGGCCAGCATGGGCAGTGCCGCCGCTGGGCGCGTGCAGCCGCACTGTCACCGTCGTGGTATTACCGCTCTGCGTCAGCGTGGCCTCACCCGTGACGCCAGAGTCGCGCTGGGGCTGCAGGGTAGCGGTGGCGGTCACGGTACCCGCCGGCTGCGCCGCCGCGGCGGGTGCTCCACCCGGCGCCCCACGCATCTCCATCCCGCGATGCGCGCCCGGCGCCCCATGGGGCTCTCGGGCGCCTGGCGGCGCGGCGGTCACCGTGATCCGCCCCTGCATGTCGTCCGTGGCGCCCATGTAGGAGAACGTCCCCTCGACGGCGAACACCGCCGAGTAGCGCCCGTTCGGGGGGATAGTCCCCGAGTCCCAGATCCCGGGGCTCGTCACGCTCTTGGGGCTCCGGCTGCGGTTGATCCAAGTCACCGTTGTGCCGACGGGGATGGTGATGTCCGAGGGCAAGAAGAAGCCATCGTAGATCAACACCGTAGTGCGCAGCTCCCCCCGCGCCGGGCCGCGCATGCCCCGCATATGCATCGGCCCCATCGGCATCCCCATGCCCATCATGGGCATCCGCGCGTGGCACACCACCATCATATCGCTCATATCGCCCATGGGGGACATCCCCCCCATAGCCGGCATCCCGCTCGGGGAGGCCAGATCGCCCATCGAAGACAGGCCCCCCATCGACGGCGCAGCCATCGGACAGGCCGCCGGGCCGCCGCTCTGGGCCATATCGCTCAGCGGAGAAGCGCCAGGCGTCAGGGCCTGGGGCAAGCCGGTCGCAGGAACGCCATAGGTCAACCAGGGCCAGGGGCCGACCCAGATACCGCTCCACCACTGGGCCTGGGCGGGCGTGGCCAGCGGGATGGTCAGCGCAGCGCCGAGCGCCAGGATTGCGGTGAGCGCCAGCGAGAGACGCCGAAACTGGCGCAAGCTACCTCTCATCTTGCCTCCTCCCTCCTCGGTTGCGCAGAGTGGCACGACGCCTGCCACCAGGGCGCGACCTGGCGCAAGAGTTGTACCATGGGATAGGCGCGCCTTAGCCACCCAGCGGGCGCTGCTCCGAGATAGAGGAGGAGGGCGCCATGGACTGGCTCGACCTCGTCGCGCTCCAGCTGTTGCCGCGGGTGATCCTCGGGTTCCTGCTCGGGGGGATCATCGGGCTGGAGCGCGAGTGGCGAGCCAAGGTAGCCGGCCTGCGCACCCACGCGCTGGTGGCGGGCGGCTCGGCCATGTTCACCGTGGCCTCGGCCGCCCTGTTCCCGGCTCCTGGTCCGACGCACGACCCGGCACGCATCGCGGCCCAGATCGTTACTGGCGTGGGGTTTCTCGGCGCCGGGGCGATCCTGCGCGCGGGCGGCACCGTGATCGGGCTGACTACTGCGGCGAGCATCTGGGTAGCGGCCGCGCTCGGCCTGCTCGCCGGGGCGGGAGCGTATGCGCTGGCGCTCGCTAGCACGCTGGTCACGCTGGTGGTGCTCCGCTTCCCGGCGCGCCGGTTGGGGCTGACCCGCCCCCAGCTGCAGGCCCTCCGCGGGCGCGCAGGCCGGCGGCGGGGCCAGCGGCGCACCACCCGCCCCCTGATCTAGCGTAGCCCGCAGCCTCAGTCGCCGCCGAGCAGGTCGGTGATCGTCGCCCGCCGCGGCGTGTCCGCGCTCGGGCCCGCGTCGAGGCGCCCGCCCTGCGCCACGCGTGCCAGCGCCTCCTGCAGGGCCTGCAACACGCGTTGGCGCTGCGCCAGGTCGGCCCGCAGCTGCGCATGAGGTTTAGCGGCATCCTCGATCGCGGTTTGCAGATCCAGCGCCTGGGTGGACGCGGGGCCGAACACGGCGCGGTAGATCGTGAGCCGCACCAGCAACTGATCCAGCCGCCGCGTCGAGGCGGTCAGCTGCTCCTCTAGCTCGCGCACAGCGGCGGTCTCCTCGCCGATCAAGGCCTGCAACGCCTGCTGCACGCGCTCGCGGTCGGCCAACAAAATTTCGAGGTAGCTCGCCATCTACATCGTCCTCTCCAGCTTCGCGGCAATTGCGCGCAGCAACTGGATCACCTCGTCAAGCTGGCGGCTGATATATGCCAGGGTCACGGTCGCCGGCTCGACCGCCGTGACGGCCGGTAAGGCCCCCGGCGGCGCATCACCGGGCGCGGGGCGCCGCAGCCAGCGCATGCCCTCAGGGGTAGGCAGATACGCGGTGTAGCGCCCAACGCGGGCGACCGCCGCGATGCTGCCCCGCCGCTCCAGCTCGTCGAGCGCCAGGCGGAGCCGCTCGCGCTCCGGCAGGTCGCTGAACTGCGTGTAGCTCGCGGTGGTCAGCCCGGCGCGCCGTGCGATCTCGTATTCGGTCAGCGCGCGGCCGCGCTCCTTCATCTCGGCCCGCGCCTCGTAGCCCTCGACGAGCGCGCGCAGCACGCGGGTAGCGAAGGTGTCCATACGTCCCCGGCGTGCGGCCCCCCGCTATTTCCGATGCTCCAACACCACCACGGTCAGCGTCTCGGGCACGTTGCCGCGCGTCACGTTCAACCGGGGCTGCGGCGCCACCTGCGTCAGCCCCAACTCGCGACAGAACCGGTCGACACCGTCGAGGTCTAGCGGAGCGGCGGCCGTGCGATAGTGCATCGGCACCACCAGCCGCGGCTCGATCTGGGCCACGACCTCCGCCGCCTGCTCGGCCCCGATAGTGCAGCGGCCGCCCACGGGGATCAGCAGCACGTCCGCGTCCTTCACGACCGCCACCTGATCGGCGGTCAAGGGCCCCGCCAGGTCGCCCAAATGGCACACAGTGATCTCATCCAGGGCGATGAGGTACGCCGTGTTGCGCGGCGCGGTGCGCGGCTGGCCGGGCGGGCGCGTGGTGGCCACGCCCGTGATCAGCGCGCCGCCGATCTCGTACTCGCCAGGCCCCTCCAGCACGCGCGGGCTGCCGCTGATCAGCTCCAGCGCGCAGTGGTTCGGCTCCGGATGCGACACCGTCACTACATCCGCTGGCACGCGGGCCGTTCCGTACCCGAGCGTGGGGGGAACCGGGTCGGTAACGATGGTGAGGTCGCGGCCGCGCAGACGAAAACAGGCGTGCCCAATCCAGCTCAGCTCCACGCTACTCCTCGCCAGGTGCTTAGGCTGGGCGCCAGCAGGCGCATTGTAGCACGCCGCCCCCCGCGGGCCCGCGTGGGCGCCCGGCCCTGGCGTTTTTGGGCACGGCTCCGCCACACGGCTATAATCCCGCCAACGCGGGTGTGGCGCCCGCGGGGGGGCGGCCCAGCGGGGGCCTTGGCAGGCGGGCAACCAGAAACGAACGGCGATGGCGGCAAGGCGCGGCGCGCACGGCTGGCGAGTAGGGTTGTTGTGCGTCCTGCTCGCCGCGCCGGCGGCGGGGGTACCAGCCCCCGCGATGGCCCAGGATTGGCAAACCCGTGCCACGCGTTACTTCACCATCTACTACACCGCCGAGGATGCCAGCACCGCCGAACAGTATGCCGCCTTCGTCGACGACCTGTATACCGCCGTGGCCATGCTATTCGACCACGGCCCGAGCACCCCGGTTCCGTTGCGGCTGTACGCCACCGTCGATGCTTACGGCGCGGCCAACCCCATCGCACGGTTCGTGGGCGGAGTAGTGGCCCATGCCGACCCTCGCCGCGGCGAGATCGGCGTGGCCACCCCCCGGCTGGCACACTCCACCCCCGAGCAGGTGCGCGACACGCTGCGCCATGAGCTGATGCACCTGGTGGCCACCGAGCTGAGCGGCGACCGCCTGCCCATTGGCTTCCAGGAGGGCCTCGCCCAGTACACCGAGCGCGAGAGCAGCGAGCGGCGAGAGTTGGCCCAGACGCTGGCAGTAGCGCGCGCCCAAGGCCGGCTACTCAGCTGGGACGAGCTCAACGAGCCGCGCCGCTTCCTAGGGCGACTCACGGTGGCCTATCCCCAGGCGCTCAGCGTGGTGGCCTTCCTGTTCGATCGCTACGGGCCAGGGCCATTCAAGCGCTTCCTGGTGGCGCTCCACGGCCACAGCGAGCCGTGGCAGGCGGTGCTCGCCGCGGTGTACGGGCGGCCAGTGCCCGAACTCGAGGCCGAGTGGCGCGACTACCTGCCCGCCTATCTCGCCCGCGGCTGGGAGCGCAACCTGCTCGACGCGCTAGACCTCACCGCAGCCCAGGCGCGCCTGGCGGCGGGCGACTACGCTGCTGCACAGGCCTCCTACGCCGAGGCCCAGCGCCTGCACACCGAGCTAGACCAACCGCGTCTGGCAGCGGAGGCGGCGCGCGGGCGGGAGCGGGCCGAGCACCTGCTCGCCGCCACCGACCTCGCGCACCGCGGGCGCGCGCTGCTGGCCGAGCGGCGCTATCCGGATGCGGCCGCGCTGCTGGAGCAGGCCGCGGCGCGCTACACCGCCGCCGGGCTCCCGGCTGCCGTGCCCACCGAGTTGGCCGAGCTGCTGCAGATAGCACGGCGGGGGGCGGAGGCCGACGCGTTGCTCCAGACCGCCCAGCACTTGGCCGCCAGCTGGCGCTACCCCGAGGCGCGCGCGCGGGCGCTGGAAGCGGCGACGCGCTACCGCGAGCTGAACGATCTCGCCGGCGCCCAGCGCGCTAGTGGCGTGCAGGAGGCGGCCGAAGCCGGCCAGCGGCAGCTAGCGCTGCTGTTGCTGGCGACCGGCACCATGATCTTGACCGGCAGCCTGGCGCTCTGGGGAGCCCAGCGGCGCCGCATCGCGCACGCGCGCGCCGCTGCGGGCGCGCGCCGCGAGGAAGGAATGGCGCTGTGACGCTCGATCGGTACGGTGGCTCGCCTGAGCCGGGTAGCGAGCTCCTCCAGCGGTTAGCGGCGCTGCGCGGTCGCCTGTGGCTGCGCGAGGCGGTGCGGCTCGTCGCACGTGTGGCGGGCGCCACGCTCGCCCTGCTCCTCGTGTGGGCTACGCTGGCAGTACTGGGCCTCGGGCCCGCCCCCGGGGGCGAGGCGGCCGCAGGCGTAGCCGCGGTCGTCGTCGCCGCTGGTCTCGTCGTCCTCCTGCACCCCCCCAGCCTGGTGGCCACGGCGCGCGCGGTCGATCGCGAGGCACGGCTGGCGGACCGGCTCGGCACAGCGGTCGAGCTGCTCGGCCGCGAGCCGCTGCCGCCGGCCGGCGGGGCCCAGCTCGCCGACGCCGTCGCCACGCTGCGCGCGCTGCGCCCGGCGCAGGCGGTGCCCATGGCCGCGCTACGCCGCGAGCTGGCTCTAGCCACGGCGGTGGCGCTGCTCGCCGGAGGCATGGTGTTACTCGCCGAACTGGGCGACGCCCTACCGCCCGGGCTCCGCTCGGTGCGCGAGGTGCTGCGTGCCGCCAGCACCGCGCTCGCGCCGGCCGAGCAGGCGCAGGCCGCCGCTCCAGCCCCCAGTACCGTCGATCCGCGCCTCGCCCCCTTGTTCGAGCAGCTGGAAGCCCTGCGCCAGGCCGACACCGCCCTCAGTCCCGAGGAGGCGGCCGCTCGCCGCGCGGCCGTGGCACAACAGCTCGCCCAGCTGGCTGCTGCGTCGCGCGCCCAGCAGGAAGCGCTGGCGGCGCTCGCGCAAGCGCTGCAGAACACCGTGGCCATGGAGGCCGCCGATGCCCTGCACCGCGGCGATTACGCGACCGCCGCGGAGGCGCTGGCGACCCTGGGCCGCGAGAGTGACCAGCTCTCACCCGCGGCCCGCCGCGAGCTGGCCGAGAGCCTGCGACAGGCCGCCAACGCCCTGCGCGGGCTAAACCCCACCCTGGCCGAGCGCGCTCAGCGGGCGGCGCAGGCGCTCAGCGGCCGCGACTATCGCCGCACCGAGCGCGCTCTCGGCGAGCTAGGCGAGGCGATCATGCAGACGGGCCGCGGAGTGGTACCCCCCGCCGACCTCGGCCTGCTGGGCGAGGCGCTCGCCGAGCAAGGAGAGGACCTCGACACCGCGCTCGCGGATCTGGCCCAACTGGGCACCGGCGCGAACCCGGGGGCCAACCCCAGCGTCAGCGGGCAGCAGGGAACAGCGCCGGGCACGGCCAGCGGCGCGGCACCACAGGGCACCGACGCGCGTCTCACCACCCCCGGCAACCCGCAGCCCCTGGACAGCCTCCCCAGCCTCGACGCCCTGCCCAGCGCCGAGCCGCCCGACCCGCAGGGGCGCGGCGTGCTCGCCCCGGTCAGCATCGGCACCACCAGCGCCGGCGCGGCGCCCCAGGGCGGCGAGGCGCTGCGCGCCGCAGCCGAGAGCGGCTCGGTCCCCACCGAGCGCCGCGAGGTCGTCCGCGGCTACTTCGGCGGCGAGGGGGCGCGATGAGCGCCAGCCTGTCTCTGGCCGAGGCGCCAGCGGTCGCCCGTGCGCTGGAAGCCGCGCTCGAGCACGCGGTGGTCGGGCAGCCCGCGGCGGTGCGCGGCGTGCTGGTGGCACTGCTGGCCGGCGGCCATGTGCTGCTCGGCGGGCCGCCCGGGGTGGGCAAGACGCGGCTCGCCCGCGCGCTGGCCCGCGCCGCCGGCTTGCGCTTCCAGCGCATCGCGTTCACGCCGGATCTCATGCCCGCCGACATCGTAGGGACCCAGGTGCTTGGCGCGCGGGGCTTCCAGTTCCTGCCCGGCCCGATCTTCGCCCACCTGGTGTTGGCCGACGAGGTCAACCGCGCCACCCCGCGCACCCAGAGCGCCCTGCTGGAGGCGATGCAGGAGCGCGCGGTGACCGTGGCCGGCCATACGCGGGCGCTACCCGCGCCGTTCTTCGTGCTGGCCACCGAGAGCGCGGAGCAGGGCGAGGGCACCTACCCGCTGCCCGAGGCCCAGCTCGATCGCTTCGCCCTCCGCCTGCGCATGGGCCTGCCCTCGCTCACGGCGCTGCGGGCCATCGCCGCCCACCCGAGCGACGACGAGCTATCCGTTCCCGTCGTGCTGGATGGGCCGCGGCTGCTCGCGCTGCAAACCCATACCGCCCACCTCGTTGTCGCCAGCCATGTGCGCGACTACGCCGTGCGGTTGATCCTCGCCACCCGCCCGGAGCGCCCCGAGGCGCCGGCGGTCGTGCGCCGCTACGTGCGCTATGGCGCCAGCCCGCGCGCGCTCCAGGTACTGGAGGCCACCGCCCGGGCCCATGCCCTGCTGGAGGGCCGGTTCAACGCCGCCTGCAGCGATGTCCGCCGCGTGGCGCCAGCGGTGCTGCGGCATCGCCTGCGGCTCAACGTGGAGGCCGACGTGCAGGGCATCGACGTCGAGACACTCCTTGGCCAGCTCCTCGCCACGGTACCCGAGACGCCGCGGCGCTGGGCCTGGCCGCTGTGGTCCAGCGGAGCCGGCGCGCGTTGGCGTGTCGCGCCCGTGGCGCGGGGAGGCCGTGGGTGAAGCTCCAAGACACCCTGCTCCAACTCTGGCGGTCGGCGACGCCGCGGCCGACGCGCTCGGTGCGCCTGCGCGACGAGGCCTTCCTGCGGCGGCTGGAGCGCCTGGCGCTGGCTCTCCAGCGGCCCCCCACCGGCGGCCTCGCCGGCGACCACCGCAGCCGGCGGCGCAGCGACGCGCCCGAGTTCGCCGACTACCGCACCTACTCGCCGGGCGACGATTTCCGCCGCATCGACTGGAAGGCCTACGCGCGGCTGAACGCGCTGTACTACCGCCAAGGCGAGGCCCAGGACGAGGTCACCCTCTACCTGCTGCTGGATACCAGCCCCTCGATGGACTGGGGCACCCCCAACAAGCTGGACTACGCCCGCCAGCTGGCCGGCGCGCTCGGTTACCTCAGCCTCGCCCGGCTGGATGCCGTGGGCGTCAGCACGCTCGATCCCCGTGCGCCGCGCCTGGAGCCGCTGCGCGGCAAGGGGCAGGCCAGCCGGCTGTTCGGCTACCTCGACGCCCTCGCCACCGTCCCTGCCGGTGGGGCCGTGGTCACGCTGGGCGAGAGCCTGCGCGCCTGGCGCCGCACGGCGCGGCGCGGCGTGGTCGTGCTGCTCACCGACGCCTTCTTCCCCGAAGATGCGCCCCGCCCCCCCGGGGACACGCTGCCCCAGCGCTGCGCCGCACCGCTCGGCGAGCTGGCCGGGGCCGGGTTCGAGCCGGTGCTCCTGCACCTGCTGAGCCCGCAGGAGCTAGCGCCCGAGCTGACCGGCGACCTCGAGCTCGTCGACTGCGAGAGCGGCGAGCTGGTGCCCGTGAGCCTCACCCCCGAGACCCTGGCGCGCTACCAGGCACGGCTGGAGGCCTGGTGCCGCGAGCTCGAGCGCTACTGCAGCGCGCGGCGCATCACCTATGTGCGGCTGAGTACCGCCACTCCCCTCGAGGAGGCGGTGCTCGGCGAGCTGCGGCGGCGGGGGCTAGTCATATGATGCTAGCGAACCCCGGGGGGCTGTGGGCGCTCGCGCTCATCCCGCTGCTCCTGCTGCTGTACGTGCTGCGCACCCAGCGGCGCCGGATGGCGATGAGCAGCGTGCGCCTCTGGCGCGGGTTTGGCGAGGAGCTAGAGGCCCGTCGCCAGTGGCGTCCACCGCGGCCCAACTGGCTGCTGGCGCTCCAGCTCGCTGTCGTCGTCCTGGGCAGCGGGGCGCTCGCGCGGCCCACGCTCCTGCAGGTGACCGGTGGCACCCACCTGGTGGTCGTCCTCGACGCCTCGGCCAGTATGGGCGCTACCGACGTGCCCCCGCACCGCTTCGCCGAGGCACAGCGCCTTGCCCTGGGCCAACTGGTGGCGCTCGGCCCGAACGATCATGCAACGGTAATCCGCGCGGGGGCCAGCGCGCGCGTGCTGGCGCAAGCGGCGTCCCCGGCCCAAGCGCGGGCAGCCATCGAGCAAACCAGTGTGGGCGAGGCCCCCGGCGACCTGCGCACGGCGTTGCTGCTGGCCAACGCAGCAGCCGAGCTGCCCGCGGGGGCGCCGCGTATCGTGGTGTACTCCGACGGCGCCTACGCCCCACCGCTACTGCCCCAGGAGCCGGTGGCGCCGGTGGAGTTCGTGCCGATCGGGCAGCGCGACGACAACGTGGCCGTCACGGCGCTGGCGCTGCGGCGTCCCCCGAGCGGCGGCGCCACTACGGGCTTCGCGCGCGTGGTGAACTTCGGCAGCGCCGCGGTGCAAGTACCCGCCCGCGTGCTGGTGGACACCCTGCCCCGCGAGGTACGCACCCTAGACCTACCCCCTGGCGCCGCGGCCACCCTTACTTTCACCGTGCCGCCGGGCGCGCGCACCGTCGCCGTGCAGGTGGACGCGCGCGACCTGCTCGCCGCCGACAACCGCGCCGAGGCGCGCACCCCGGGCAGCGGTGAGCACCAGGTCACCGTCGTCTCGGCGCAGCCTGACTTGCTAGTACGCGCGCTGCGCGCCCTGCCTGGGGTGCAGGTCGCCGCCGTGCGCCCCGAGGAGTACCAGGGTGCCCGCTTGGCGCCCCTGGTGGTGTTCGACGGCTACCTCCCGCCCGCGCTGCCGCCCACCGATGTCATTGTGGTCAACCCGCCGCCGGGCGGGCCGCTGCCCGTGCGCGGCACGGCTGCCGCCCCGGGAGTGCTGGGCTACGATCCGACCAGCCCGCTGCTAGACGCCGTCGAGCCCGCGGCCCTCCAGTTTGGCCGACTGGTGCGGCTCGACCCGCCCGCCTGGCTCACCCCCGTGCTGTGGACGAGCGACGGCCCCGCGCTACTGGAGGGTACCCACGAGGGCCGGCGCGTGCTCGTGTTGGCGTTCGACTTGCGGGCGTCCAACCTCCCGCGGCTGCGCGCTTTCCCCCTGCTGCTAGCCAACGCGCTCGACTGGCTCGGCTGGGATGACCCCGGGGGCACCGTGCGCGCCGGCCAGCCCGTGCGCCTGCCGGCGCTGGCGGCGGGCCGCATCGAGCAGCCCGGCGGGGGGCAGGCACTGCCGCCCGGGGCGATGGCGTATGCGGGCACGGAGCGGGTGGGGCGCTACGTGGTGCCCGCCGCTCGGCCGGGCGACCCACCCGCCGCCGAGTTCCGCGTCGGCCTGCTGGCGCCCGAGGAGTCGCAGCTCGCACCGCGCGCCCAGCCGGCCCTCGCGGGCACAGGGCCGCCCGCGCCATTGGCCACCCCCGCACTGGCGCTCACGGGCGGCCTACTGCTCGCCGTGTTGGGGCTGCACGTCGCCGAATGGTGGTGGTGGGCAAAGAGGAGCTAATGGCCTGGACGTTCGCGCAACCACTCGCCCTGCTGCTCCTGCTGCTGTTACCTGCCGCCGTGGCTCTCGGCTGGCCGCGCCTGCGCTACTTGCCGCCTGCGCGCCGCGGGCTGGTGCTGGGCCTGCGGCTGGGCTCGCTGGCGTTGATCATTCTCGCCCTGGCCGCCCCAGCGCTGCGTCGCCCCGATGACGGCCAGGCGGTAGTGTATATCGTCGACGTCTCGGCCAGCGTGCCGGTAGAAACCCAGGCCCAGGCGTTCGAGTGGGTGCGCCGCGCTGACGCGCTGCGCCACCCGCACGACCAGAGCGCGCTGGTCGTGGTCGCCGAGCGCGCGGCGGTGGTCCGCCCACTCCAGGCTGCCCCCCTGGCACTGCCTACGGGGGCGGAACGAGCGGCGTGGTGGCCAGCGGGCGAGGGGACCAACCTCCAGGAGGCGTTGCGCCTGGCCTTGGCGCTACTGCCCCCTGGTGGCCCACGGCGCATCGTGCTGCTCTCCGACGGCTGGGAAACGATCGGCCGGGTCGACGCCGAGCTGCTGGCCACCCAGGCGGCCGGCGTGCAGATCGCCGTGCAGCCGTTGGCCGCGGCCCCGCCCACCCCCGTGCTAGTCGAGGCGCTGGAGACCCCAGCCTATGTACGCGAGCGGGAGCCGTTCGACGCCAGCGTCCTGATCTACAGCACGGCGCCCACCCAGGCCACGTTGCGCCTGGGCATCGACGGCGCCCCGGCCATCGAGCAGCCGGTAGCCCTGGAGCGCGGACGCAATCGCATCCCTCTGACCACCAGCCTACCAACGACGGGGCCGCACCGCCTGACTGCCGAGGTCCAGGCGGAGGAGGCGCGCGCCGAGCAGACCCAGGCGGTCGTGGTCAAGCCGCCCGCGCGCGTGCTGGTGCTGGAAGACCGCGCGGACGAGGCCCGGCCGCTGGCGGAGGCGCTGCGCGAGGCGGGCCTCGACGTAGACGTGCGCCGGCCGGCCGCCACCACACGCCCGCTCGACCTGGCCCAGCTCCGCGCCTACGACGGCGTGGTGCTAGACAACGTGGCCGCCACCACCCTTACGCTCGACCAGCTGCGCGCCCTGGAGACCTACGTGCACAACCTCGGGCGCGGGCTCACCGTGGTCGGCGGCAACACGAGCTACGCGCTCGGCGGCTATAGCAACTCGCTCCTGGAGCAGATGCTGCCCGTGTCCGCCGAGCCGCCGTACCAGCAGGAGCGCGCCTCGCTGGCGCTCGTGCTGGTCATCGACCGCAGCGGCAGTATGAGCCTGCGCACCGACAACGTGAGCAAGATGGCCATGGCCCGCGAGGCGGCGCTGTTGGCCACCGAGGCACTGCGCCCCGACGACCAGCTGGGCGTGCTGGCATTCGACATTCGCAACGACTGGATCGTGCCACTGGCGCCCATCCGCGCCAATGGCGGCCTCCAGGCCGTGCAGCGCGCCATCCAGAGCATCGAGGCCGACGGCGGCACCGACATCTACCCCGCCCTCGCCCGGGCTTACGAGGCGATCGTGGGCAGTCAGGCCCGCTTCAAGCACATCATCCTGCTCAGCGATGGCCAGTCCTGGGGCGGCGCGTACGACCAGCTCCTGGAGCAGATGCGCGCTAACGGGGTGACCCTCAGCACCATCGGCGTCGGGCAGGACATCGACGCGCAGCTCATGTCCGCGCTGGCGCGAGGGGGGCTGGGCCGCTACTACTTCACCGACCGCGTGCGCGAGATCCCGCGCATCATGCTGCGCGAGACCAACGTGGTGACCCGGCCGGTGGCCATGGAGGGGCGCGTGCTGCCCCGCGTCGCCGCCGCGAGCCCGCTGCTGCGCGACCTGGCCCCGGCCGAGCTGCCCGCCCTGGGCGGCTACGTGGTCACCACGCCCAAGGCTACCGCCGAGCTCGCGCTGCAATCCGAGCGCGGCGACCCACTCCTAGCGAGCTGGCAATACGGGTTGGGCCGCGTCGCGGCCTGGACCGCCGATGCGGGCCCGCAGTGGAGCGCCGAGTGGCTCGGCTGGCCGCGGTTCAGCCAGTTCTGGAGCCAGGTCGTGCGCTGGACACTGGCGCCGCCCGAGCAGGGCGACCTCCAAGTGCTGCTCCGCCCCCAGCCGCCCCACGGACCGGCCGCAGGGCCAGCGCCGCGCGGCCCCGCGGTCGTGGTGCGCGTCGACGCGCTACGTGAAGACGGCACGTTCCTCGATGACGCCCCGACCGAAGCCCAGATCCGCGCGCCGAGCGGCCACGCGGCGCGGCTGCCCTTGCCGCAGACCGCGCCCGGCCGCTACGAAGCGAGCTTCCTGGCCGACCAACCGGGCCTGTACCAGGTCGAGATCGTCCAGCAGCGCGCGGGCAGCACCCGCCACGAACAGGCCGCGCTGGTCGTGCCGGCCGACCCCGAGCGCGCGCACGTGGGCGCCAACGAGCCCCTGCTGGCCCGCCTGGCGCACGAGACGGGGGGCCGGCTGCTGACCGAGCCGACGCGCGACCTCGTGCTGCCCGACGCGGCCCGGGCCCCGGCGGCCCCCGACAGCGCCGAGCGCTGGCAGCCCATCGGCAGCTGGCTGGTCGCGCTGGCGCTGCTGCTGTTCGTGCTCGATGTGGCGGCGCGGCGGCTGCGCTGGCCGTGGTGGTAGAAGCGCGCTCAGCCGGCGCCGCCGCGCACCAGCACCCGCACAGGCTCTACCACGCCCAGGATGCGCGGCAGGTTACGCACGCGCTCGGAGAGGCTCTCGGTCACCTCCTGCCCGCGCGCGATCACGAGCACGCCCGTGCGCGTCTTGACATCCTCGGCGATCACCATGCCAGGGCGCAGCGCGCGCAGCGGCACCTCCTGCCACTCCAGGTAGCGCGTGGACACCCCGCGCAGGGCGGCGAACGCCTCCAACAGGTCCGGATCGTAGCGGCCCGCGCGACTGCGCAAGATGTCCAGGCTGAGCCCCACCGACATCCCCCGCGCCTGGAGGGTGTCGAAGTCGAGCACGATATGCAACGCCCGCGCGCCCCAGGGGAGCTGCTCGCCGGCCACCGCGTCCGGGGGCAGCCCGCCGCCGTCGAAGTGCTTGCCCTGATACACCAGGATCCGGCGCACCTCCTCTAGCCGCGGGATATTGGCCAGCAGCTTGTCGGCCACCAGCGGCAGGTGATCGGCCAGCGCCTGCTCCTCCTCGGTGAGCGGCCGCCCGTAGTACAGCTTCTCGGCGATCTCGGGCGGCAGAGTAACGCAGCCGATCTGGGAGAGCATGGCGGCGACCTCGACCTGCCAGCGGTCCGCTACCCGCAGGTACTCCGCCAGCTCGGCGATGTACTGTTTGGCACGCGTGGCCCGGCCGAAGGCGGTGGGCGAGACGAGGGCGAGGATGTCGGTCAGCGTCTCGATGCAGCCGTGCAGGGTGCGCTCCAGCAGCACCCGCTCGGCCGTAACCAGCCGGTACTGCTCGATCGCGTCGGCGATCGCCCGCAGCAGCGCGGGCAGCGGACAGGGCTTGGCTAGGAAGCGGAAAATGTGCCCCTCGTTGACCGCCTCCATCGCCGCCGCCAGATCGGCCTGGCCCGTGAGCAGGATCCGCACCGTCTGGGGTGCGCGCTCGCGCACCGCGCGCAGGAAGGCGATGCCGTCCATCCCGGGCATGCGCAGATCGGACACCACCACCGCGAACGGCCCGTCGCGCTCCAGCACGGCCAGCCCCTCGGCACCGCTGGCAGCTACGTAGGCGTCGCAGCGCCGGCGGACGCCCCGCAGCAGGCCTTCCAGCACGCGCGGCTCATCATCGACCAGCAGCACCCGTTGATCGAAGGTCATCTCCATAGCTGCTCCCCCTCCTGCGCGTGCGCCGCGGCCACCTCCGCGGCCAGCGCCCTCCACTCCGGCCACCGCGCCCGGAGCCCTAGCGCGTCCAGATAGCGCTCGTCCAGCTCCCCGCAGGCGCTGACCGACGCCCCCAGCGCTTGGCTGGCTAGCGCGTCGGCCACATGCACCGCGCCCAGCACGTCGAACGCGCGGGAGCTCACCTGCTCAGGGCGGTGGTGGAAGGCCACCGCTTCGAGAACCGGTTGGGGTAGCCCCCACAAGCCCAGCAAATAGGCCCCGACCTCGGCATGGGTAACCCCCAGATAGGCTCGCTCGGCCTCCACCAAGGGCAGCCCCGCCTCCGCAGCATAGGTCGCGGCCGCCAGCCAGCCGCCGGGCGGTGGGGCGCCTGCCCCAGCAGGCCCCTCCCGGCGCGCCACGGCCGCCGAGCGCGTGGCCAGGATCAGCTTGCCCACGTCGTGCAGCAGCGCAGCCATGAACGCCTCGTCGGCCCGCGCGGGGTCGGGCAGCAGGCGCGCGGCCAACCGCGCAGCCACCAGCGAGTGGGCCTGGAGCCCCTCCAGCCCGGCCACGGGGCCGCCGGACCGCGGCGCGAAGGTCTGGAAGAGGGCGGCGGTGCACACGAGTGTCTTCAGCATGTCCAGGCCGAGCAGGCGCACGGCTTGCTGCACGGTGCCGACCCGGCGCGGTAGCCCGAAGAACGCCGAGTTGACGAGCTGCAAGCACTTGGCCGAGATAGCGAGGTCTTGCTCCACCAGGCGCGCCACGTCCTCCATGGCCACCTCGGGGTCCTCCAGCGCGCGCAGCAGCGCGGTGTACGCCTGGGGCCGAGCCGGCAGCTCGCCGAGCTGCGCCACCGCCGCGCGGAGGGCCGCGTCGCCGAGCAGGGCCTGCAGCGCGCAGGCGCGCTCGATCACCTCGCGTAGCACCTGCGGCTCACACGGCTTGCTGAGGAACTGGTGGGCCACCGGCAGAGTGCGCAAGCTGCTCTCCAGCTCGGAGTAGCCGCTCAGGATGATGCGGACCATCTCGGGGTAGCGGGCCTGCACCGTGCGCAGCAGCGTCGCCCCGTCCATCCCCGGCATGCGCATATCGGAGACGATCACATCGAACGGCCGCTCGGCCAGCGCGGCCAGGGCCGCCTCGCCGCTCGGGACGAATACCATCTCCCACTGGTGCCGCTGCGGGCGCAGCAAGCGCTGCAAGCCCTCGAGCACCCGCGGCTCGTCATCGACGAATAAGATGCGCTTCATGGCTGCGCGCTCGCCGCCGCCCCGCCCGTCACAGGCAGCCGCACATAGAACGTGGTCCCCGCGCCCTCCACGCTCTCGAAGGTCAGCTCGCCACCGTGCTGCTCGACCACGATCGCGCGCGCCAGCGCCAACCCTTGGCCCGTCCCGCGGCCCACCGCCTTGGTGGTGAAGAAGGGGTCGAAGATACGGTCGCGGATCGCCGCGGGAATACCAGGCCCCGTATCGCTGATAGCGACCTCTACCTGCGTCCCCAAGGCGCGCGTGCGCACCGTGATCGTGCCGCGAGCGCCGGAGGCGCCCACCTGGTCGGCAATAGCGTGGGCGGCGTTGACCAACAGGTTCAGGAACACTTGGTTGAGATCGCCGATCTGACAGAGCACCGGCGGCAGCGGCGCGAAGTCGGTCTGCACCTCGGCCACGTACTTCAGCTCGTTGCGCGCCACTGTCAACGTGCTCTGCAGCGCCTGGTTAAGGTCGGCGGGTGCTCGCTCCTTGCGCGCCGGGTGGGCGAACTCTTTGAGCGCGCGCACGATGCTCGCCACGCGCTCAACCCCCTCCAGCACCTGCTCCAGAGCGCGGGGGATCTCCTCGCTCAAGTACGCCAGGTCGGCCTCCGCCTCGGCGCGGTGTACCGCCGCCAGCAGTGACGGCGCCACCTGGCCGGCCGCGGCCGCATCGCGCAGCACGGCGTACGCGTCCAGCAGCCGCTGGAGGCTGGCGAACGCATCGCGCAGAAAGTGCGTGTTGTCCCCCACGAACTGGATCGGCGTGTTGATCTCGTGGGCGATGCCGGCGGCGAGCCGGCCCACCGCCTCCAGCTTCTGCGCCTGGCGGGTCGCCAACTCGTCGCGGCAGCAGGCGGGTGCCGCGGCCGCCGGCCGAACCGCGGCTTGCTCACAGTCCATGGTGGCTACTCCTCGTGGGGCCGCGCGGTGCAGCCCTCTAGCAGCACTATCGACCGGCCCGCCGGCGGGTTGAGCGCCCCGCCCCGCTTCACGGCCGCCGCGGCGCCGCCGATGATCCACGTAGCAGCCCCCGGCGCGCCGGGAGTACGGACGCCCTCGCCCGCGCCGGGACGTTTGGCCGCCCCGCGAGCGCCGAACGGCACCTGCCTTGCGGCTGGGCGGTCGCTACACTGGCGGTGATTCGGGTCCAGCGCGCCGAGCAAGGAGTGCCACGATGATCCGCGTATCGCGCCTCGATGGCAGCGAGCTCGTCGTCAACGCGGAGCTGATCGAGACGGTCGAGGCCACCCCCGACACCCACCTCACGCTCACGGACGGCAAGCAGCTGATCGTCCGCGAGTCGGTCGACGAGGTCGTCCAGCGGGTGCTCGCCTACCGGCGCGCGGCGTACGCCCAGCGTCCCTGCCAGGCGGCTGAGAGTCCGAGTACGGAGTAGGAGCCCACCATGGACAAGACGACGGCACCGGGCCTAGCAGTGGCGCTGGGCGCGTTGCTGATGGCGGTCATCCTCGAGGGCGGGTCACCGGCCGCGCTGGTGAACCTGCCCGCCGCCCTGATCGTGTTCGGCGGGTGCCTCGGCGTCGCGCTGACCAGCAGCCCCCTGCCCGTGCTGGTGGGGATCGGCAAGTTCCTGCCCAAAGCGTTCCTGACCAAACCCGACGACCCCCAGGCCCTCGTGGAGACGTTCGTGCGGCTAGCCGACAAGGCGCGCCGCGAGGGCCTGCTCGCCCTGGAGCACGAGGCCGACAAGCTGGACACGTTTACCCGCAAGGGAATCCAGCTCGTGGTCGACGGTAGCGATCCGGCGCTGGTGCGCGAGGTGCTGGAGAGCGAGATCGACGCCATGCAGCGGCGCCACCGCGCCAACTACTCGCTGCTGGAGGCGCTGGGCGGCTACGCCCCGACGCTCGGCATCATCGGCACGGTCATGGGGCTGGTCAACGTGCTTAGCCGTCTGGAGGACCCCTCCGAGCTGGGCCACCTGATCGCGGGCGCGTTCATCGCCACTCTGTACGGCGTGGCCTCGGCCAACCTCGTCTGGCTGCCGCTGGGCCAGAAGCTAAAGCACAAGAGCGGCGAGGAGGCGTGGCTGCGCGAGCTAGCCGTCGAGGGCATCCTCAGCGTACAGGCGGGGGACAACCCGCGCGTGGTGCGCCAGAAGCTCGAGGCGCAGCTCGCTCCCCGCCAGCGCGGCGGCCGCGCGCCCGCCGCCGCCAGTGGCCGCGCGGCCGAGCAGCCCGCGGCGGTGGGAGGCTAAGGCGCGATGGCCGCTCGCCGCCGGGGGCATCACGAGGAGGGCCACGCCAACCACGAGCGGTGGCTGATCACCTACTCCGACCTAATCACGCTGCTCATGGTGTTCTTCGTGGTGATGTACTCCATGTCCCGCGCCGACACGACGAAGTTCGCGCGGCTGGCCGCCTCGCTGCAGCGCGCCTTCAACGTGGAGGTGCTCAAGGGCAATGTCCCTACCAGTCTCCACGGCCAGGACGGCACCTTGCAGGCCACCTCGGCCCTCCAGGAGGCGTTGGCCTCAGCCGGCACCACCCCGCTCGACACCGGGCTGATCAGCACCGCCGACGAGCTGCGCGCGGTGCTTACCCGGCTGCCCCCGCCGCCCCGCGGCGGCAACGTGCAGGTCGGAACCACCCGCGACGGCGTGGTGATCAGCCTGTCGGGCAACGTGCTGTTCGATTCCGGCAAGGCCGAACTACGACCAGAGGGCCAGGTGCTGCTCGACGTGCTCGCCCAGCATCTGCGGCTCATCCCCAACGACCTGCGGATCGAAGGGCACACCGACAACATCCCGATCCACTCCACGTTGTACCCCTCGAACTGGGAGCTATCGTCGGCGCGCGCCACCACGGTGGCGCGCTACCTGGCCCAACACGGCATCGCGCCCCAGCGGCTCATCGCCGCCGGCTACGGCGAGTATCGGCCGGCCGCTCCCAACGACACGCGCGAGGGGCGGGCGCGTAACCGGCGGGTGGACATCGTGATCCTGTCCTCGGCACAGGCCACCTTTCCCAACCGCCCCGACACCGACCTGGTCCCGCCCGTGGTGGGCAGCCCCCGATCGGGCAGCGGAGGAAGCACGCCATGAAAAAGATGCTCTTGCCCCTGCTGTTCGCCGTGCTCGGCCTGGGCCTCGGCGCCGGGGGCGTGCTCGGCGCCGCCACCGCGACCGGAGTGCTACCCGTCGGCCCCGGCAAGCCGACCGCGACCGCCGCGGAGGGCAAGGCGCCCGCCGACCACGGGGCCGAGCGGCCGACCACCGGCTTCCTGCTGCCCACGCGCGAGCGGATCGTGAACCTCGCCGATGCGGGCGCCATGCGCTATCTCAAAACGACGATCGTTCTGGAGCTCGTCGATCCCGCGGGCAAGCTGACCGTGCCGAAGAGCGGCGAGGAGTACAAGAAGAAGCAAGAGGAGCTGACCAAGGAGCTGAAAGGCCCCTTGACCCTGATGGACGATCAGATCACGAACATCCTGTCGTCCAAGACGGTGGCCGAGCTGATGAGCCCCGAGGGCAAGCAGCGGCTCCGCGACGAGCTGCGCGAGCGGCTGCAGCGGGTGCTGCCCGAGTACCGGATCGTCGGGGTGTATTTTACCGACTTCATCATCCAGTAACCGGGCGGCCGCGTGCCGCCACCCGCGCCCGAATCCGCTCTGCCGAGGCTGTGAGGCCATGAGCGATAAAGTACTCTCCCAGCAAGAGATCGAGGCCCTATTGAGCGGCCTGGCCGCCGACCCTGCCGAGCCCACCCCGGCCCCGGCCCCCCCAGCGGCGACGGCTAGCCGCCCCGCCGGCGGCGAAGGCCGCCGCCCCCCGCCGCCCGCGCGGGCGGTGCCTGGCAAGCCCGTGAAACTCTACGACTTCCGGCGGCCCGATCGGTTCTCCAAGGACCATCTGCGTGCGCTGCGCATCCTGCACGTGACTTTCGCGCGCATGCTCTCCTCGTCGCTCTCGTCGTACCTACGCACCAACGTGCAGGTGCGACTGACCATGGTCGAGGAATCGACCTACGACGACTACATCCGCTCGCTGCCCAGCCCCACGGTCATGTACGTGATCTCGCCCGAGCCGCTGCCGCGGCAAGCGGTGCTAGAGATCAATCTGCCCGTGGCGCGCGCCATGCTCGACCGCCTGCTCGGCGGCCATGGCAGCCCCAGCGCCCGCTCGGCCGAGATGACGGAGATCGAGCTGACCCTGCTGCGCACACTGGGCAACTACCTGATGGCGAGCTTGCGCGAGGCGTGGGCCAACGTCGTGCCGCTGCGCCCATCGTTCCAAGAGCCGGTGCTCAGCCCGGAGTTCGTACAGATCACCCTGCTGACCGAGAGCACCGTCACGCTGGTGTTCGAAGTCGCCGTACTCCAGGTGTCGGGCACCATGAGCCTGTGCCTCCCCCATCCCGTGCTCCAGCCCGTGCTCGACAACCTCACCTCGCAGGTGTGGTCGACGGGCATCGGCCACCCGACGCTGGACAACACCCCGATCGCCGGCGGTGACGAGCTGGCGCCCGTTACCCTGCCCGTGACGGTCGAGTTGGGGCGGACCGAGCTGGCCCTGCGCGAGCTCCTCAACCTGGAGGCCGGCCAGGTCCTACGCTTGGACACCCCCTCGGACGGCGAGCTGGCGGTGCGGGTGGGCGAGCAGGTGAAGTTCCTGGGCCGCGCAGGAACCGTGGGCAAGCAGCTCGCAGTACAGCTGACCCGGGTGCTCGACTAGCGTGCGGCCGCCGATAATCCACAGCGAGGGGGGCGCCCACTGCCCAGGCGCCCCAACGAGAGGACGAGATGCTGTCGCAAGAAGAGATCGACGCGCTGGCTCGTGAGCAAGCGCTCGCCGACGAGCCGCCAGCCGGCTCCACCGTGGCGTCCGCCGAGCCACCGGCCCCGGCCGCCGCGCCGCGCGCCAAGCCCGCGGCCGCCAGCCGCGCCAAGCCCGCCCCCACCGCAGCACCCGCGCCGCCCCAGGTCAATCCGGCCCAGTTCGCCCCCCTCGGCGGCGAAGAGCAAGTTGGCGACACGGCCAAGCTCGACCTCCTGCTCGATGTAGTGCTCCAGGTCAGCGTCGAGCTGGGCCGCACCCGCCTGACCATCGGGGATATTCTTGCTCTGCGTGCCGGCTCGGTCATCGAGTTGGACAAACTGGCCGGCGAGCCGGTAGATATCTTGGTCAATGGCACGCGCATCGCGCGCGGCGAGGTGGTGGTGGTCGATGAGAAGTTCGGCGTGCGCGTGCTGGAGGTGGTGTCGCGTGCCAAGCGGCTCGCCTCAATGGGCTGAGTGCTGGGGCCGTGGGTGGCGCGCCGCCGGCCTGCTGCTCGGGCTGCTGCTCCTGTGGGCCGGGGGCCCAGCCTACGCCCAGAGCGAGGCGGCGCCGGCTGGCGGCGCGCCAGCGACCACGCTGACCAGCCCCACGCCCGCCGCCACCCCCCCGCTCGCCCCCACCCTGGCGCCCCTGCTGCCGGCGCCAGCCGAGCCGTTCGATTGGACCGGCGCGCTGCTCGACCTAGGCTGGAAGCTGGCGCTGGTGGTAGTGCTGGCCTACGTGGTGCTAGCGCTGCTCCGGCGCTACAGCCTGGTGGGGCTGCCCGGCCAGCGCCGCGGCGAGCTACAAATCCAAGCGGCTATCACCTTGGCCCCGAACCGCGCCGTATACCTCGTCCGCGCCGGCGAACGGCGGCTGGTGCTCGGTGTCACCCCCCACCAGATCACCCTCCTAGCCGAGTTGCCTCCCCAGGCCCACCCCCCCGCAGGCACGGAGGCGTTCGCAGCCGCGCTCCGGGCCGCGCACGTGGCTCCGCCGTCCGCCTCGGCCGACGCCTCCTCTCGCAGCCCTGAAGCCCTCCCGCCGGCCACGCCGGCGCCCGACGGGCGCTGACCCGCGGCGCTCATCGCCCGCCGCGCGGCCGGCGTTCGGCAGTACCAATGGCCGCCTCGCGCAGGTGCTTTTGGCGTCCGCTAGCGGGCCGCTGGCGTCTACTGGCGGCGCGCGCCACCGCCTACCATGCAGGCGGAGTTGCCCGACAGTGGAGAGAAACCAGCGATGAGATCGCGGCCACCCATCCCTCGCTCCCTGGCCGCCCGCGCTCCCCAGCCGCGCCCGCTGCTGGCGCTGCTCACCCTGGGGCTGCTGCTCGGTGCTGGCTGCACCGCCCGCGGCGAGGCGCTGCCCTCGATCCGCGTCCAGGTGGGCACGGGCGAGGGCGACACCCTGGCGCTCGGCGTGCAGTTGCTGCTCCTGCTGACCGTGCTGAGCCTCGTGCCGGCCGTCCTGCTGATGGTCACCTCGTTCATCCGCATCGCTATCGTTCTGTCGTTCGCCCGCAGCGCGATCGGCCTGCCGCAGATGCCACCGAACCAGATCATCCTCGGCCTGGCGCTGTTCCTCACAGTGTTCGTCATGGCGCCCGTGTGGACGGCCATCAATGACGCGGCCGTACAGCCGTACCTGCGGGGCGAGATCGGGCTGGAGCAGGCGCTCCACGAGGGCGAGGCGCCGCTACGCGAGTTCCTCGTGCGCCAGACCCGCGAGAAGGACCTGGCCCTGTTCGTGAGCATGGCGCGCCTGCCCCAGCCGCGTACCATCGACGACGTGCCCACGTACGTGCTGATCCCCGCATTCATGATCAGCGAGTTGAAGACAGCGTTCCAGATGGGGTTCGTGATCTTGTTGCCATTTTTAGTCATCGACATGGTAGTGTCGAGCACCTTGATGGCCATGGGCATGATGATGCTGCCGCCGACCACCATCGCGTTGCCGTTCAAGGTACTTCTGTTCGTCATGGCCGACGGCTGGCACCTCATTACGCGCTCGCTGGTGGCCAGCTTCGGCACGTAGTCATAGCAGGCGCCCGGGTGCGCGAGAGAAGGGGAGACGAGCGGGCATGACCGAGCTGACCGTGCTGGAGCTAGGCCGCAATGCGATCACCATGATCCTGCTGTTGTCGGCCCCGATGCTGATCGTGGCCCTGGTCGTGGGGCTCGTGATCAGTCTGGTGCAAGCGCTGACGCAGCTCAACGAGGTGACCCTGAGCTACGTGCCAAAGATCCTCGCCGTATTCGCCGTGCTGGCCCTCGCGGGGCCGTGGCTGGTGAGCACGCTGCTTAGCTACACCGTCGGGCTGTTCAGCGCGCTGCCCAACTTCGCGCGCTGACCCCCAACGCCCCCACAACGCCGGAGCGAAGGACATGGAGCTGGCGGAGTTCTCGGCGGGCTACGCGAGCCGCTACTTGCTGGCCGCGGTGCGCGTGCTAGCCGCGCTGGGCCTGAACCCGCTGTTCGGCTCGGCGCGGGTGCCCCTGCCAGGCCGGGTAGGCATCGGGCTGCTGGTCACCCTCGTCCTGTTCCCGCCGACCGCCCCTGTGGCGGACCCGGTCGCGGTGACCCCGCTGACCATCGCCAGCGAGTTGCTGATCGGGTTGCTCGCCGGGTTCGCCGTGGCGCTGGTATTCGCCGCGGCCCAGTTCGCGGCCGCGCTGATCGGCATCAGCAGCGGGTTCCTGCTTGGCGCCACGCTCGACCCCCAGGCGCAGATGGGCAACACCCCCCTCGAACAGCTCTTCTACGCCTTGGCGCTGGTAGTGTTCGTGCAGACCAACGGCCACCATCTGTTCCTGCTCGGGCTGCACGAGCTGTTCGCGGCGGTACCGGTGGGCCAGCCCCTCCGCCTGGCCCCGACGGGCGGCGAGCAGCTCGGCCTGCTAGGGGCCGCGCTGCTGGCCGCGGGAGTCAAGATGGCCTTCCCCGTGCTCGCCGCGCTGGTGATTGCCGACCTCGGCCTGGCCATCCTCGCGCGCGTGGCGCCCCAGCTCAACCTGTTCGTAGTCGGCCTGCCGCTGAAGCTGCTGGTCGCACTGGGGGCCATGGTGGTCGCCCTGCCGATCCTGCTGGCGTGGCTCGGGGTCCTGTTCCGCGCCGTGCCCCACACCATGCAAGGGCTGGTGGGCTAGATGGCCGCCGGCGAGCGCACCGAGGCGGCCACCCCCCGCCGGCTCCAGGAGCTGCGCGAGCAGGGGCGCGTCGTCCGCAGCACCGATCTCACCCTGGCCGCCAGTGTGCTGGGGAGCTTCGGGCTGCTGCACCTGCTGGGCGGCGAGGCCACCGCCCGACTCACCCAGGCCTTGCAAGAGGCCTTCGCTACCTTGCCCCATGCCGACCCGACCGAGGCGGCCATGCAGGCGCTGGTGCTGCGCCTGCTGCTGGCCGGCGGGCTAGCCGCGGCCCCCCTCCTGCTGGGCGTGCCGCTGATCGGGCTGGCCGTCACACTGGCGCAGGTGGGGCTGCTGCTCACCGGCCAGCAGCTGGCGCCACAGCTCGCGCGCATCAATCCCATCGAAGGCTGGCACCGGCTGTGGTCGGCCCGCTCGGCGGTAGAGCTCCTGAAAACGCTGCTCAAGGCGGGGCTGGTGACCTTCGTGCTGTACCAGGCGTATACCGACCGGGTGGTCGAGGTGCTGGCCCTGGGGACACTCGACGCGCCGGCAGCGATCCCGCGGCTCGGCGCGCTAGTGGTCCAGATGGGCCTTACCGCCGGCGCGGTGCTGCTAGCGCTGGGGCTGCTCGACTACGGCTATCAGCGCTGGGAGTTCCGTCGCCAGGCCCGTATGACCCGGCAGGAAGTGCGCGAGGAGCTGCGGCAGCAAGAGGGCGATCCACGGCTGCGCGCGCGCCTGCGCAGCCTACAGCGCCGGCTGGCCCGCCGCCGCATGATGGCGGCGGTTCCCAAAGCAGACGTCGTGATCACCAACCCGACCCACCTCGCGGTGGCGCTCGCGTACCACAGCGCCACCATGCAAGCCCCCAAGGTGGTGGCCAAAGGCGCCGACCTGGTGGCCCTGCGCATCCGTACCACGGCCCAAGAGCATGGGGTCCCTATCGTAGAGAACCCGCCGCTGGCGCGAGCGCTGTACCGCCTGTGCGAGCTCGAACAGGAGATCCCGGTGGAGCTGTACCACGCCGTGGCCGAGGTGCTAGCGTACATCTACTCGCTTCGACAACGGGAGCGCGCGGCCCCGCGTGCCCCCACGGCCTGAGCGAGCTGATCCGGAGGATACATGGCGCGAGCGGCTGCGAGCCCCACCCCGAAGAGCGGTTTCGAACGCGTGTTACACTCGAGCGATGTGCTACTCGCCGTCGGGGTAGCGCTCATCCTAGGGATGATGATTATCCCGCTGCCCGAGGGCGCGCTGGACCTACTGTTGATCACCAATATCGCCGTCGCTCTCGTGATGCTACTCGTGGCGATGTACATCACCGCGCCACTTCAGTTCTCGGCCTTCCCGGCACTGCTATTGCTCGCCACCTTGTTTCGGCTGGGGCTGAACATCTCCTCCACGCGCCTGATCCTGCTCCACGGCCACGCGGGCAGCGTCATCGATGCCTTCGGGCAGTTCGTGGTCGGCGGCAACTACGTCGTGGGCGTCGTGGTGTTCATGATCCTGGTGGTGATCCAGTTCGTGGTGATCACCAACGGCGCCGGCCGCGTGGCCGAGGTCGCGGCGCGCTTCACCCTCGACGCTATGCCCGGCAAGCAGATGGCGATCGACGCCGATCTCAACGCGGGGCTGATCAACGAGGCGCAAGCGCGCCAGCGCCGCCGCGCGATCGAACAGGAGGCCGACTTCTACGGCGCCATGGATGGCGCCAGCAAGTTCGTCAAGGGCGACGCCATCGCGGGCGTGATCATCATCTTCGTGAACATCCTCGGCGGGCTGACCATCGGGGTGTTCCAGCTCGGGCTGAGCCCCGCGCAGGCGCTGAGCCGCTACACGCTGCTCACCGTAGGCGACGGGCTGGTCTCGCAGATCCCCGCGCTGCTGATCTCCACCGCCACCGGCATCATCGTCACCCGCGCGGCCTCCGACGCCAACCTCGGCCGCGACATCGCCAGCCAGATCCTGGCCAACCCCCGCGCGCTGTTTCTCGTGGCGGGCTTGTTGCTGGCCCTCGGGCTGGTGCCCGGGCTGCCCAAGCTGCCGCTGTTCCTCATCGCGGCGGGGCTCGGCGCCGCCGGCTACCTGGTCCGGCGCCGGCTGGCGGCGGCGCCCACGAGCACCGAGGAGGCCCCCGCAGAGCCCACGACCCGTGCCGAGCCCGAGAACGTGCGGCAGTTCCTGCGGGTCGACCCGCTGGAGCTGGAGATCGGCTACGGCCTGATCCCGCTCACCGACGCCAGCCAAGGCGGCATGCTGCTCGGGCGTGTGACGCTGCTGCGGCGGCAGATGGCGCTGGACCTCGGCCTCATCCTGCCCACCATCCGCATCCACGACAATCCGGAGCTGCATCCCAACCAGTACACTATCAAGCTGCGCGGGGTACGCGTGGCTACCGGCGAGGTCCGGGCCAACCGGCTGCTGGCCATGAACCCGGGCCTGGCAGAGCAGGAAATTCCCGGCATCCCCACCGTCGAGCCGGCGTTCGGCCTGCCGGCCATCTGGATCGCGGCGGACGATCGCGAGCGCGCCGAGGTGCTCGGCTACACAGTGGTGGACCCCACCTCGGTGATCATCACCCACCTCTCGGAGGTGATCCGCGCCCACGCCGCCAGCATCTTGTCGCGCCAGGACGTGCAGACGCTACTGGACCACGTGAAGGAGGAGCACGCGGCCCTGGTCAACGAGCTGGTGCCCAACACGCTCACCCTCGGTGAGGTGCAGCGGGTGCTCCAAAACCTGCTCCGCGAGCGCGTGTCCATCCGTGATCTCGTCACCATTCTCGAGGCGGTCGCCGATCAGGCGCGGCTGACCCGCGACCCCGACCAACTGGCCGAGGCGGCACGCCAGGCGCTCGGCCGCCAGATCACCAACCAGTACCTGGGCGAGGACGGCCGACTGGCCGTTCTGACGCTGGCGCCGGATTGGCAGCAGGTGCTGGCGCAGCATATCGTGCAAACGGAGCGGGGGCCGAATATTCAGCTAGAGCCCGCGCTGGCCCAGCGCTTGCTCACCCGCCTGCGCGAGGGGATGGAGCGCATGGCCGCGGCAGGGCGGCAGCCGGTGCTGCTCTGCCCGGCACGGCTACGGCTGCCGCTACGCCGCTTCGTCGAGCTCACACTGCCGAGCCTGGTGGTGCTCGCCTACGGCGAGGTCAGCCCCAATACCGAGGTCGTGACCCGCGAGATCATCGATGGAGCGGAGACATGATCCCGCCCGAGCGCGTACCGCTGGAGCGCGGGCAGCCCGCCCTGCTGCTGCTGGAGACCGACGAGCCCGGCTGCCAGAGCTGGATCGCCGAACAAACCGGCGAGTTGGTATGGATCGAGGCGACCGCGGAAGCCGCCGGCGACCTACGATTGCAGGTAGGCGACGAGGTGCTGGTGCGCACCTGGCGTCCCACCGACGCGCTATACGTGCTGCGCGGGCGAGTCGAGCAGGTGCACCACGGCGCGCGGCTGCGCGTGGGGCTACGGCTGCGCGAGGCGACGCGCCAGCAGCAGCGGCAGTACTTCCGCGTGCCGCTCGACGTACCGGCCGAAGAGGCCTACTGTCTCGATCAAGCGAGCGACGAGCCGTTGGTCGTCCACGTGCGCGACCTGAGCGCCAGCGGCATCGGCTTGCTGACCCCGGTGCCGCTGTGGGTCGGGGCACAACTAACCCTGCGGGTGCGGCTGCCCGGCGCGTTAGCTCCGCTAACGCTGCGCGCCCGCGTGGTGCGCGTGGTGGAGCCCCAGCGCGAGCCGCCCGCGCTGTGGCAGAGCGGCGCCACCCTCATCGACCTGCCGCCCGAGACCCAGGAGCTGTTGATTCGCTTCGCCATTCAGGTGCAGCAGGAGTGGCGCCGCCGCGGCCGGCTGTGAGGCGTGGCCGCCCTTCCCCGGGGGCACCCTACCTGCCCTGCGCCCGCGCCTGCCGCCGCAGCTCCTCGATCTTCGGGTCGGTGTACACCGGCGGCTTGGGCCGCGCCGCGCCAACCATGATGTTGAACCGCGCCGGCTGGTCCGTCTTGTTCCAGAAACAGTGCGGCACCCCGGGCGGGTTGAGGATCGCGTCGTACTTCTTCAGGGTCCGCTCGTAGATGCGCCCGTCCGGCGCCTGCCACTGGCAGGTGACCTCGCCCTCCAGGACGAAGAACACCTCTTCGGTCTCATGGTAGTGCATCGGCCCGCCGTGGCCGGGCGGTAGCGTCAGGATGCTCAGGGTGAAGTGGCCGGGCGGCAGGGTGTTCGGGTCGTCGTGCTTCTCGGTGCCGCCCCCGCCCACGTAGCGCATCTGCGAGCGCCGGTAGCGGGGATCGGCCTGCTCCTGGAAGGCGAACACCTCCCAGTCTTCCTGGCGCGTCTCGTAGCGCGCGATGAAGCGATCGATCGCCTCGGCCGGAACGGTGGCCTCGGGCTGGCTCGCCGCGGACTCCACCTGGCTCATCCCCTCACTCCCTTGCACCGGAAATATCGGCCCCTCACACGCTACTCCCCGCGCGCCCGCGCGCCTCCGCCACGCCCGGCTAGCCGCGCGCTAGCCGTTCTTGTACTGGCAGCCGAACCCGCCCCGCGGGTAACGCCAGGCGATGTTGTGGGGCGGGCAGCCGATGCGGCAGGCGCCGCACTCGACGCACTTCTCGTAGCCCACGGTGATCCGCTGCACGCCCGGCTCCCACTTGTACACGGCCACGGGGCAGAAGTAGGTGCACGGCTTGTCGTCGCAGCGGACGCACAGTTCCTGGTTGACGATGATCAGGTGCGAGGCGGTCTCGTCCGTCTTGAAGCGGACGTTGTACAGCTTGTCCTCGACGGGCGTGCCCAGCTGGGCGGTGGGCGGCGCCTCTCTGGTAGCTAGCATGCCTCTCTCCTCGGCGGCGCCGGGCGCGTGCCTACGCACCGCGGCCGGCTCGCGCTGAGCCGAACGCTATCGCTCTATAGATTATGGCCGCGCGCGCAGGGCGCCCGCGACGTCGCGGGCCAGGGCGAGCGGCGGGCGCTGGCGCAGCGCCTTGCGGACGATCTCGGCGAACTTCAGCCGCTTGGGTGTGCCGTCCACCGTCAGCAGCGCATGCGCTGCGTCGCACAACAGCCGCGGGTACGCGGTCAGCAGGTGCGGGTTCTGGTGCGCGAAGCGCGACAGGCGGCTGTAGCCGGCGAGGTCGTCGGCGATGAAGCTCTCCTGCAACCGCTCGACGTACCGCGCCATCATGGCGCGGCCGAAGTCGCCGCGCTCCAGCGCCTCGATCGCCGTCAGCGCGGCCAGCTTGCCGGAGATCGCGGCGTAGTTCGAGCCCTCGCGGAACGCGCCGTTGACCATCCCCGCGGCATCGCCGACCACCAGGTAGCCTGGCGCGTACAGCGGCGGGATCTGCGGCCAGCCGCCCTCGGGGATCAAGTGCGCCATGTACTCCTTCTGCTCGCCGTCCGCTAGCAGCCGGCGCACCATCGGGTGTGCCTTGAATCGTTCGAGCAGGTAGTTGGGCGTCACCTTGCGGGCGATCAGCTGGCTGAGCAGCACGCCGAGCCCGACCGACAGCGTATCCTTGTTGGTGTAGATGAAGCCGTAGCCGAGCATGCCCAGCGTGGCGTCGCCGAACAGCTCGATGGTCGCGCCCTCGCCGTTCTCTAGGGTGAACCGCTCGTCGATCTTCTGGGTGCCGAGCTGGATGATCTCCTTGACCGCGAGGGCGACGCGGTCCGGCGGCAGCTCGCCGTGCAGGCCCACCTTCTGCGACAGCAGCGAGTTGACGCCATCGGCGGCGATCACGACGTGGGCCGCGATGTCGCCGTCCGGGCGGTTGGTGCGCACGCCGACGATCTGCCCGTTGTGGCGCAGCACATCCTCGACCACCGTCTCGGTCACCAGCACCGCGCCAGCCTCGACCGCCTTGTCGGCGAACCACTTGTCGAACTTGGCGCGCAGCACCGTGAACGCGTTGTACGGCTCCTCGGCGAACCGCTCGCTACGGTAGCCTACCTTGACCGCGGAGTCCTCGGTGAGGATCCAGATGCTCTCCTCGGCCACGGGCCGCTCGATGGGCGCCTCGCGCCACCAACCGGGGAGGATCTTCTCCAACGGCTGGCGATAGATCACGCCGCCCATCACGTTCTTGCTGCCGGGGTAATCGCCGCGCTCCACCAGCAGCGTCTTCACCCCGGCCTTAGCGAGGGTGTAGGCAGCGGCGGTGCCGGCCAGGCCGGCCCCCACTACCACCACGTCGAACTTCTCGGCTACCAAGGGGTCCTCTCTCCGTGGGGCGCGCCCACGCGGGGCTACGCCGTGCTGCTGCCGCTAGGCGAGGCGGCCGCGGGTTCCCGCGCGCCCTCGGCGGCCGGCTGCTGCTGGGCGAAGCGCGCGCGCAGCTCGCGGGCGCGCCGAGCGATGGCGGGCCCGATCTCGAAGATATCCCCGACGATCCCATACGTAGCCAGCTTGAAGATCGGCGCGTTGGGATCGCGGTTGATGGCCACGATGATATCGGCGTCCTGCATGCCCACCTGGTGCTGGATCTGGCCCGAGATACCGCAGGCGATATATAGCTTCGGTCGCACTGTCTGGCCTGTCTGGCCGACCTGGTGCTCGTAGCTGATCCAGCCGGCGTTGACGGCCACACGCGAGGCGCCGAGCGCTGCCCCGAGCGCCTCGGCCACATCGCGCAGCATAGCGAACCCCTCCGGGCCGCCCATGCCGCGCCCGCCGGCCACGATCACCTTGGCCGTGCTCAGATCGACCTTCTTCTCCTCGGGGAGAAAGTCGAGGACCTTGGTCGGAATCTCGGACTCGTCGAGCTCGAACGGCACCTCGACGATCCGCCCCTGGCGCGTGGGATCGGGCTGCGGCGCGGGGAACACGCCCGGGCGGCAGGTGACCATCTGCGGGCGATGCTGCTTGCACAGGATGGTGGACATCAGCTTGCCGCCGAAGTCCGGGCGGCTGGCGTGCAGGATCCGCGTCTCGGGGTCCACGCTCAGCTCGGTGCTGTCGGCAGTGAGCCCGGTCTGCAGGATCGTGGCCACCGCGCCGGCCAGGTCGCGGCCGTCGTTGGTCGAGCCGAACAGCATGATCTCGGGCTTGTACTGCTGGACGACCTGGCTGACGGCCAGCGCCCAGGGCTGCGTGCGGTACAAGGCCAGCACGGGGGCGTCGACCACGTAGACGACATCGGCCCCGTAGTGGATCGCCTGGTCCGCCAGGTGGCGCACCTGGTGGCCGACCACGACGGCGCCGGTCGCGCAGCCGAGCACCTCGGCCATCTCGCGGGCACGGCCCAACAGCTGCCAGCCCACGGGCGCGGCCACCCCATCGCGCTGGTGGATGTGGACCCACACGCCGCGGTAGTCGGAGAAGTCGGGCAGTTGCTCGGTCTTGGCTGGCGCGTGACCCGCCATCCTCTCTCACTCCTGTGCGGCCGCCACCCCGGGCCCACGGGGCGCGGGGCAAGTGCCCGAGCGAGGGCACCGGGGGACGGCACCGGGTACTGACGGCGTCGGCCGGCTCGCGCGGCACTGCGCGGCGGCCCGCGCCGGACTACCTCGCCGCCGGCGCTGGCGTCGGGGCCCAGTCGAACGCGCCATCGGCGATCAGCCGGTCGAGCAGGTCGGCCGCGACGGCGTCCGGGTCACGGTCGCCGTGGGAGAGCATGATCACCGGCGGGCGCTGGCGGCGCGGCGGCGCCCACACCTTGCTCACGATCGTGGGCGACCCCCGCAGCCCAATCTTGGTCTCGTCCAAGTTCAGCGTCTTGCGGTCCCAGATCCGCGGCTGGTACCGCGCCGCCCGCAGCATGTTCGGCAGCGAGGCATAGCGCGGCTCATTGATCTCGCGGCCCACGGTCACCACCGCCGGCAGCCGCGATTCGAGGAGCTCGATCCCGCCGTCGGCCAGCCGCTCGACCCGGATGCGGCGCGCTTGCGGGTCGAACTCCAGAATGCGCCGCACATAGGTGAGCTGCGGCCACCCCAGCCGCGTGGCCACGCCCGGTGGCACCTGGCCGGTGTCGCCGTCGATCGCCTGCTTGCCGGCCAGCACCAGATCGACCGGCTCCTCCTCGTCCAGCTTGCGGATCGCCGCCCACAGCACATACGACGTCGCGAGCGTGTCGGCGGCCGCGAAGCCGCGATCGCTACACAGCACCGCCTCATCGGCGCCGTAGCTGATCGCCTCCCTCAGCGCCGCGATCGCCTGCGGTGGGCCCATGGACAGCACCGTCACGCGGCCCCCGTGGCGCTCCTTGAGCCGGACGGCTTCCTCGATCGCGTGCGTGTCGTCAGGGTTCACGATCGACGGCACGCCACCGCGCACCATCGTGTTCGTCTTCGGGTCGATGCGCACTTCAGAGGTATCGGGGACCTGCTTGATCGTCACGACGATATGCATTGTCGGTCGCCGTACTCCCTACTCGGAAACGCCGTCCGCGCCTCATTGCAGCGCGGGCACGAAATGCAGCGCCACGAGCGCGAGCACGATGGCGCTGAATACCACCGCGATGCGCTGCAGATCGCCCCGCACATAACTGTAATCGACGATCGGCACCGCGCCCGCGCGCCGCACCGCGTGGCGCAGCTCCGCCCGCGGCGCGCCCCGCAGCTCGCGCCGCCCAGAGGCCGCTGGCGCCGGCGGCGGCAGGTCGAGCGGCTGCGGCGCGCCGAACCCAGCGGGCACCTCGACCGGCGCCTGCGGCGTGACGGGTGGGAGGATCCGGGCCGGCCGCTCGCCGCGTGCTTTCTTCTTGTTGCGCGCCGTATTGGCGTAGCGCTGCGCGACGGAGCGGCTGACGCGCGGCATGATCGCCTCCGTAAGTATCGGCCCCAGTTCCCGCAATTATACCAGTTGCGCATCGACCGCCACACGCGCGCGGCGCGCGCAGCAGGCTCACAGCGGGTAGGGCCACACCCCCTCGCCCTCCGCCGCACGCAAGCGTGCGAGCCGCTCGGCGATCGGCACGCCGTCTGGATCGCGCAGGTCGGGGCGCAGGTCCGCCAGCGGCACCAGCACGAACTGGCGCTCCCACAGCCGCGGATGCGGGATCTCCAGCCAGGGCTCGCGGCAGATCACGCGCGCGTCGCCGTACAGCAGGATATCGATATCGATAGCCCGCGGGCCCCAGCGCGGCCCCGGCACGCGGCCCAGTGCCCGTTCGATGGCCTTGACCGCGGCGAGCAGCGCCGGGGGGGCAAGGCGGGTCTCCGCCTCGGCCACCGCGTTGAGAAACGGCGGCTGGTCGACCACGCCCACCGGGCGCGTTTCGTACAGCGGCGAGCGACGCCGCACGGCCACCCCGGCGCGCTCTAGCGCGGCCACCGCCGCGGCGAGCTGCGCCGCGCGGTCACCCAAGTTGCTGCCCAGGCCCAGGTAAACGCGCTGCAGGCCCTCCGCGGCGCGCGGAGCCGCTCCCCGCCCCTCACCGTTCATGCGTCGGTCGCCGCGGCAATAGCGTCGCTCATACGCACCACCCGCACCAGCCGCGCCACGTCGTGCACGCGCACGATGTCCGCGCCCGCGGCGACCGCCAGCGCCACGGCCGCCGCCGTGCCCTCCCAGTCCAACTGCGCGTCCGGCCCCAGCACGTGGCCAATGAACCCCTTGCGTGACGGGCCGACTACCAGTGGCAGCCCTAGCGCGCGCAGCTGCGCCAGCTCGCGCAACAAGGCCAGGCTCACCGCCGGCGGCTTGCCGAACCCCAGGCCGGGATCGATGGCCAGCTGCTCCGAGGTGCAGCCGGCGGCCAACGCCTGCTCGACGCTCCAGCGCAGGCCCGCGAGGACCGCAGCGATCACCACCGTGGCGTCGTCTCTCGCGGTGGCGATCGCTGACGCGCGGGCCTCCCAGTGGCCCAGGATCAGTGCCGCCCCGGTCCGCGCGGCGAGGGCGGCGAGCGCCGGATCGTGGCGCAGCCCGCTCACGTCGTTGATGGCCCCCGCGCCCGCGTGCAGGGCGGCCTCGGCCACGCTCGCGCGGCGCGTATCCACCGACACTGGGACGGCAGGCCACCGCGCGGCGATCGCCCCGACCGCCGCCTCCACCCGGGCGCGCTCCTGCGCCTCGGGCACCGGCGGCGCGCCGGGCCGCGTGCTCTCGCCGCCGATGTCGAGCAGGTCCGCGCCCGCGGCGAGCAGCGCCTCGGCGTGCGCCACGGCCGCCGCCACATCGTCACCGTGGCCCGGGCCCGACAGCGAGGTGTCCGTCACGTTCACCACGCCCAGGACCAGCGTCCGCCCCCCCAGCTCGACCGTGTGCCGCCCCCAGCGGAGCTGGCGGCGCGACCGCCACGGCGGCAGCGGCCCGAGGGCGCGCGCCGCGCCCGGCGGCAGCCCGAGACGCTGCGCCTCCGCGGCCAGCAACGCGGCGAGCGGCGCCTCATCGGGAGGTCCCGCGGGGGGAGAGGTGGGCGTGACGCTCATCGCGGGTGGTGCTCGATCAAGGACAGGAACTCGAGTCGCGTCTCCTGGCGCTCACGGAAGATACCGCGGTTGGCCGAGGTGATCACCTTGCTGCCCGGCTTGCGCACCCCCCGCATGATCATGCACTGGTGCTCGGCCAGGAGCACCACGGCGACCCCCAGCGGGCGCAGGCGCTCCATCAGCAGGTCGGCGATCTGGCTGGTCAGGCGCTCTTGCACCTGCGGCCGGCGAGCGAGCGCATCGACCGCCCGCGCCAGCTTGCTGATGCCCACGATGCGCCCGCGCGGGATGTAGCCGATGTGCGCCACGCCGTAGAACGGCACCAGGTGGTGCTCGCACATGCTCGTGAACTGCACGTCGCGCAGGATCACCATCTCGTGGTGCGCCTCGTCGTAGGTCACCTCCAGCAGGGCGGCCGGATCGGTGTACAGGCCGGCGAAGATCTCGGCGTACATGTCGGCGATGCGGCGCGGCGTGGCGCGCAGCCCTTCGCGGTCCGGATCCTCGCCGATGGCGCGCAGCAGCGCGCGCACCGCCGCCTCGACGGCCGGGCGGTCGAGCCCCCCGCGACTCCCCTCGTTCATCCCGCCCTCACTTCCTGCTGGCGCAGGGCGCGCACGCGATCCCACAGCGCGTGCGCCACCGCTAGCTTGGGCAGCAGCGGCAGCGCCTCCTCGGCGCCGCGGCGGTCCAGGAACCAGACCTGGTTGGTGTCGGTGCCGAAGCCGCTGCCCGCCGCGGAGATGTCGTTGGCGACGATCAGGTCGAGACGCTTGCGCCGCAGCTTGTCGCGCGCGTGGGCAAGCACGTCGCAGCTCTCGGCCGCGAAGCCCACCACCAGCAGGTGCTCGGGCACAGCGCCCGCGGCGCGCTGGGCGGCAACGGCAGCCAGGATGTCCGGCGTCGGCACCAGTTCCAGGATCAACGAGCCGTCGCCCTTCTTGAGCTTCTGCGCGGCGGGCGCCGCGGCCTCGTAGTCGGCCACCGCCGCGGCCATGACTAGCGCGTCGGCGTCGGCCACCGCGTGCAGCACGGCGGCGTGCATGGCCCGCGCGGTGGGCGCCGCCACGAGCTCCACGCCGCGCGGCGGTGGCACGCTGGCGGCGCCGACGATCAGCGTCACCCGCGCCCCGCGGTCGCGCGCGGCCTGGGCGATGGCGAAGCCCATCTTGCCGGAGGACCGATTGGTGAGCACGCGCACGGGGTCGATCGGCTCCTGCGTGCCGCCGGCCGTCACCACCACGCGCCAGCCCGCCAGGTCGCCGCGCCGCGCCAGCACCATCCGCACGGTATCCAGAATCACCGCCGGGTCGGCCAGCCGGCCCACACCGCGCGCCCCCGAGGCCAGGTAGCCCTCCTCGGGCTCGACGATCACCGCGCCGCGGTCGCGCAGCGTGCGCAGGTGGCCTTGGGTGGTCGGGTGGAGCAGCATGTTGCTCTCCATCGCCGGGGCGAGCACCAGCGGCGCGCGGGTGGCCAGCACGGTGGTGGCCAGCAGGTCGTCGGCGAGGCCCAGCGCGAGCCGCGCCAGGGTGTGGGCGGTGGCCGGGGCGATGATCACCACGTCGGCCTGGTGGCCGAGCGTCACGTGGCCGATCTCCGTCTCGGCCAGCAGGTGGAACAGGTCCTGGTGCACCGGGCGGTGGGTGATGGCCTGGAACGCCAGCGGGCGCACCAGCTTGCTGGCCTCGCGGGTGAGGATCACGTCCACCACGGCGCCGGCCTGGTGCAGCGCGCTGGCGAGCATCACGGCCTTGTAGGCGGCGATGCTGCCCGTCACGCCCAGCACGACGCGGGCGCCAGCGAGCGGGTCACGGCCGTCCATGGGGTCACCCGCCGCGCCGGCGCCCCTGGGCCTCGGGCGCCGCGGCCACCTGGGCGGGCGGGGGCTCGTCCGCCGCCGGCCGGGTGTTCAGCAGGTACAGCAGGCGCAGGCCGCGCAGCGTCAGGTGCGGGTCGTACAGGTCGAAGACCCGCGTCTCGGCGACGATCAGCGGCGCCAGCCCGCCCGTGGCCACCACCAGCGGTCGCGCGCCCAGTTCGCCAGCGATGCGCGCCACCAGCCCCTCGACGAGGCCAACGTACCCGTACAGCAGCCCGGCGCGCATGCAATCCGCCGTGTTGCGGCCGATCGCCGTGCCCGGCGCGCGCAGCTCGACGCTGCGCAGGCGGGCGGCGCGGCTGGCCAGGCTCTCGGCAGCGGTCTGCACCCCGGGGGCGAAGGCCCCGCCCAGAAACGCGCCGTCGGCGTCCACCACGTCGAAGTTGGTCGTGGTACCGAAGTCGACCACGACCGCCGGCGTCCCGTACAGGCGCGCCACGGCCAGCGCGTTGGCCAGGCGATCGGCGCCGACCTCCGCCGGGGTGTCCACGGCCAGGGGGATGCCGGTGCGCACCAGCCCGTTGACCACCAGGGGCGGGCGGTGCAGGTAGGTGTGGGCCAGCGCGGTGAAGGTGGTGGTCAGGGCCGGCACCACGCTGCCGAGCACCACCCCGTCGAGCGCCGCGCGGGGCAGGCCCGCCTCGCCCAGCCCCCAGGCGAGCAGGGCCCCGTACTCGTCGGCCGTGCGGCCCGCGTCGCTGGCCCAGCGCCAGTGCGCGCGCAGCACGCCGTGCGTGTCGAACACGCCCGCCGCCACGTTCGTGTTGCCCACGTCGATCGCCAGGAGCATCGCGCTGCCCTCCGTCCCGCCGCCCGGCGGGAGTGTTTCCTCGGCTGGGGGTTACACCGCGGCGCCCACGGCGGCCGTGGCCTCGGCCCACTCGCGCGCGTCCAACCGGCGGGCGATCGTCCCGCCCGCGAGCACGACGTCGTCGGCGTAGAACACGATCGCCTGGCCGGGCGTCACCGCGCGCTGCGGCGCCGCGAACCGCACGACGAGCTGGTCCGCGCCCGCGGGCGCCAGCAGGCAGGCCACCTCCTCGGCCCGGTAGCGGATGCGCGCCGCGGCCGCCAGGGGCTCGGCGAGCGGCGGCAGCGCCACCCAGTTCACGTCCTCCACCAGGCACCCCTCGGCGAACAGCGCCTCGCGCGGCCCCACGACCAGGGTGTTCTCCTCCGCCAGGATATCGACCACGTACAGCGGCTCGCCGACCGCCAGGCCCAGCCCGCGGCGCTGGCCGATCGTGTAGTAGGCGATCCCCTCGTGCTGGCCGAGCACACGGCCGGCGAGATCGACGATCGGGCCGCTGCGCCGCGTCTCGGGCGCCACGCGCGCCAGGTACGCGCGGTAGTCGTTGGCGGGCACGAAGCAGATCTCCTGGCTCTCGGGCTTCGTGGCGGTCACCAGCCCCAGCCGCGCGGCCAGCGCGCGCACCTCGGCCTTGGCCCGCTCGCCCAGCGGGAACAGCGTGCGGGCCAGCCGCTCCTGGCTCAGCACGTACAGGACGTAGCTCTGGTCCTTGTGGCGGTCCACCGCCTTGCGCAGCCGCCAGCGCCCGCTGGCGGGGTCGCGGTCGATCCGCGCGTAGTGGCCGGTGGCCACGTAGTCAGCGTCGAGGGCCGCGGCCCGCGCCAGCAGCGCGTCGAACTTCACGAACTGATTGCAGCGCACGCAAGGGTTGGGCGTGCGGCCCCGCGCGTACTCGGCCGCGAAGTTGGCCATCACCGTGCGGCGGAACACCTCGCGGAAGTTGAGCACATAGTAGGGGATGCCCAGTTGCGCCGCCACGCGCCGCGCGTCTTCCACCGCGCCCAACGCGCAGCAGGCGTCGGCACGCTCGACCAGCGCCTGCGTGGGGTCGTGCTCGGGCCAGACGTTCAGCGTGACGCCGATCACCTCATAGCCCGCCTCGACCAGCAGCGCCGCGGCTACCGAGCTATCGACCCCGCCGCTCATCCCCACCAGTACGCGCTTGCCCACGCTGCTCTCACCCCTGGCGAGTGCGCTCGCCCGCTGACAAGCAAATTGTAGCGTGCCGGCGGCGGAGCGCTCGGCCGCGGGGGGTGTCCCGGGCGCCTATGTGCCTAGCTCGCTCAGGACACGCTCCAAGTACTCGGGGGCCAGGAACTGCCGCGCGGGCGGATACGGGGCGGACAGCTCGCCCAGCTCGCCGACGATCTCGATGGTCTTGCTGGTAGCGCGCTCGTTCAGCCGGAGATCGCGCGCCAGCGCATCGGGCACCTCGCGAGTGTAGTAGTCGTAGATGCGCGTCGCGATAGCCGGGCTCACGCGCAAGCGCTGCTGCAACACCGCCTCGACCACCTCGCGGTTGGCCGGATCGTCGAGAAAGCGACGCGCGCGCACCTGGGCGCGCAGGAAGCGATGCAGCAGCGCGGTGTTGCCCTGTTCCAGCCACTGCTGGTTCACCCACCAGGCGGAGAAGTCGTACTCCGGGATCACGTCCAGGATGTTGCCCAGGTGGGTGTAGCCCTGCTCCTGCACCACGAAGTTGCCCGGGTCGGACAGCACAGCCGCCGCCACGCGCCCGGACTGGAGCGCCGTGATGCGCTCCACATTGCCTCCCGCCGCGACCAGGTCGTACTCGCCACGCCGCAGGCCCTTCGCCTCTAGGAACACTCGCGCGAGCACCGCCGTGCCGGAGGCGACCGAGGACACGGCGATCTCCTGGCCGCGCAGGTCGGCGATCGTGCGCACCTGCTGGGCCGCCAGCAGATCGTAGGTGGGCCGCTGCAACAGCTCCGCAACCTGGCGCAGCGGCGCGCCCTTGCTCACCGCCACGATACAAGGGTCGCTGCCGAGCAGGCCGATCGGCACCGAGCCGCTCACCACGGCCCGCACCGACTCCGGGGTGCCCGCCACCACCCACTCGCCCTGGATGCCCTCCTGGGCGAGAAAGCCCTGATCGGTGGCCAGGTAGGCCGGAATATAGTAGCCGGCGCCGGAGATGATCGCCAGGTCGAGCCGCTGCAGCTCCCCGGGCGCCGGCGCGGTAGTGGGCGCCGGGGTGGGCGGCGCCGCCTCGCTGACCGCGGGCGCCCCACCGGATGGGGCCGGCGCACAGGCCACCAGCTCGCCGATCAAGAGCCCCAGCACCCCCAGCTCGTGCCACCGCATCGCGCCCCCCTCCGCCGGCACCGGCCTGCCACCACGCCGCGTGGCCAGACCGTACCACACCGCGCCCCGCCCGTGCAGGCGATCGCGCCGGGTGCCGTCAGCGCCGGGCCAGCAGCCGCTTCAGACGCAGCCAGAAGCCGCCGCGTGCCGCCCGCGTGGGCGCCAGGGGCTCCTCCTTGATCTCCGCTACCTTGCGCACGAACCCATCCAGCACCATCACGAAGGGATGCGCGCGCTGGCTGATAGTGAGCGGTACCCCGAGGTCGATCGAGTGCAGCACCTCCTCCCCGTAGGGCAGCACGAGGTCGATGCGCTCGCCCAGCGCCTTCTCCATCTCCTCGCGCTCCAGGCGCGCGCGGGGATAGACATTGTTCAGCAGCAGCAGACGGCGCTCGCCAGTAGTCTGGAGGGCGGTGAACACGTCGAGGCAGGCCTGCAGCGTCTTCAGGCTGACCAGATCCGGCGCTCCGAGCAGGACCACGAGGTCGGCCTGGTCGAAAGCGTTGAGGTTGGCGTCGGAGAAGGTGGCGGCTGTATCCAGCACGATCCAGCGGTATTGCGCTTTGAGGATCGGGAACAACTGGGCCAGGATCTCGGCCGTGACCAGCTCAGCGGTCTGCGGCGTGCTGGGCGCCGCCAGCACGTCGAGCCCACTGCTGTGACGCGTGACGATCCCGCGCACGGTATCGGCGTCGATAGAGGGCAACTGCGCCAGATCGTCGAGCGCGCGCCGCACCTCCAAGTTGAGCTGTGCCGTTACCGAGGCCCGCTCCAGGGCCAGGTCGACCAGCACCGTGGGCTCGCGGGTCAGCTCGCGCAGCAGCAGGGCGGTGTTCACCGCCACGGTGGTCGTGCCCACGCCCCCCTTCAGGCTGAAGAAGGTGAGTAGCTTGCCCCGCCCCGTCGCCTGCTGGGGCAACCACGCGGTCGGCAACGGCGGTAGCGCGGCCACCGGGGTGCGGTACAGCAGCGTGGTCTTGCCAACCTTGATCAAGTCGCCATCTTGCAGGACGCGCGGCTGGCTGAGCGGCTCATAGTTCACATAAGTACCGTTGGTGCTCTCCAGGTCGTGCAGCAGATACAAGTCGCCCGAGCGCACCAGCTTGGCGTGTGGGCTGGACACCGCCTTGTCCTCGAGGGCGATGTCGCACTCCACCTTGCCGCCCGCGCGGCCGATGAGCACGACCTCGCGGTCGAGTACGAACGACTGGCCGCTCTGTGGCCCCCAGGTCACGTTCAGCCGCGGCCGGTCGGTGACGACCGGCAGGGGCGCCGCGCTGGCTCGGGCAGAGGCAGCGGGCGCGGGCACGTCCTCGAGGTCCAGCTCCGAGATCGTGTGGTCGCTGCCGGCGTCGTCGTCCACGAACAGCGTGCGCTCGCTCGTCTCGGCGCGGACGGTGCCGTCATCGTGGGCCGGGGCAGGCTCGCGGCGCGGGGTGCCGCGCTGGACGCGCAGGGTACTGCCGCCGATACGGATCTGGTCGCCGTCTTGCAGCAGCCGCGGCTCGGTGAGGCGCTCGCCGTTGACGAACGTGCCGTTGGCGCTGCCCAGGTCCTCCAGGCGCGGGAGCCCCTCGTGGAGCACGATGCGCGCGTGGTGCCGCGACACCTGGCGATCCTGCGACAACACGACCGTGTTCGTCTCGCCGCGCCCGATGGTCACCACGTCGCCCAGCGGCACGCGCGTCTCGTCCGCCAGCACCAGCCAGAAGGCGGTCTGGGGCGCCGTGGGATAGGTGGACGGCTCGGCGGGAGCGGCGCTGGCGGGCGCGCGCGCCGTCGCCTCGCTGGCGTCGGGGGCGTGGGCGTCCTCTACGGCTGCTACCGGGGCTGGCGCCTCCATCGGCGGCGCCTCGGCCAGGTCGGCTGGACCAGGGGCGGTCTCACCAGTGGCAGGCGCCAGCGGACCGGCCTCCGCGGGCGGGAGCGGCGCGTGGAGCGTGGGGGCGTCGGGGGGCGGCACCTCGGCGGCGGGGGGCGCCGCGGGGCGAAGGGAGCCCCCCTGCCAGTGCGGGTCCAGCACCGTGTCCGTCTCGCTCAGTCGGCGGGCCGGCGCCGCGGGCATGGCGGACGCCAGCGCCGCCGGCAGGAGGACCTGCAAGGTCGTGCGACCGATCTGGATAATATCACCGTTTCTTAACTCGCGCGCCTGCTCCACGCGCTCATCGTTCACCCAGGTGCCGTTCAGGCTCCCGAGATCGATGATCACCAGGCGGTCGCCCTGGCGCTCGATGCGAGTATGCTGTCGCGACACCCCGGTCTCGGGAAGGATGATGTCGTTGCCGCTGACGCGGCCGATGGTGGTGACCGCTTTGGTCAGGAGATACGTCTGCGGCGTGCCCTCGCCGACTTGCCAGACCAGCCGGGGCAGGTCTGCGGCCTCATCCTCGGCGGTCGGGGCGAGGCTGCGGCCACACTTGGCGCAGAACAGCATGCCCTTGAGGTTCAGCGTGTGGCAGTTGGCGCAGATCATCCGCGACTCCTTGCAGTGTCTCGGCGGTCAGCGTCACATCGTCGTCGAGTAGCCGCAGATCGAGCGTCGTCCCTTCATCATACTCGCCGAGCCGGGGACTTTCCACACGGACCACGATCACGGTAATGTTATCGGGACCGCCGCGGTCGTTGGCGAGCGCGACGAGCTGATCGGCCGCGACCTGCGCGGAGTGCTGGCTCACCAGGCGCGCGATCTCGCCGTCGTCGGTGGTACCCCACAGGCCATCGGTACACAACACCACCGCGTCGCCGGGCAGCAGCGGCTCCGGCGGGTAGGAGGGCACCTCCAGGTCGGGGCGCCCGCCGAGGCAGCGGGTGATCACGTTGCGCATGCGGTGATGCCGCGCCTCCGCCGGGGTCAGCCGCTTGAGCGCCAGCAGCTCAGCGACCCACGAGTGATCGCGCGTCAGCTGCCGGGGGCGCCCGTGGCGCACGAGATAGGCGCGGCTGTCCCCCGCATTGGTGATGAACAGCGAGCGGCCGGCGACCACCGCGCAGACGACCGTGGTGCCCATGCCGGCCTGCTGCGGCGTGCGCGCGGCTTCCTGCCAGATGACGGCGTTGGCCACCCGCAGCGCCTCGGCCAAGCGTCGCGCGGGCGCGGGCTCCGCACTGTGCAAGTAGTGCTCGCGGATAGTCTCCACCGCCAGGCGGCTGGCCACCTCGCCGCGGGCGTGGCCGCCCATGCCGTCGGCGACCACGAACAGCGCGCCCCAGCGCGCCTGCGCGCCGGGCTCCGCCGGCAGCCACAAGGCGTAGCTGTCCTCGTTCACCGGCCGCTTGCGCCCGCGATCGGTGCTGCACCCGACATCGAGCAGGAACGTCATCCGGCACCTCGCCGCAGGCCGGCGGCGGGCGGGCGCCGGGCCGGGGGGCCGCCCGGCCACGTGCTATAATCGGCCAGCGCAGCAGCGGGCCATTCCGCAGCGGGAGAGGGGCGATGAGCAGGCCAAAACTGCGGCACATCGCGATCGCTACCCACGATCCGGAGCGCACCGCGGCCTTCTACAAGGAGGTCTTCGGCTTCGAGGAGGTCGGGCGGACGGACACACCGCTGGCTAGCGGTGTCTACCTCAGCGATGGCGATCTGAACCTGGCCATCCTGCGCTTCCACACCGACCAGCTCGGGCGCGGCAGCGACTACGTGGGCCTGCATCATTTCGGCGTCCACGTGCCCGACCTTGCCGCCGCCTACGCGCGGCTGGAGGCGGCAGGCGCGCAGCCCAAGGGCGAGCGCCCCGACCGCGAGACCCAGTACTTCGAGGTCAAGTTCATCGGTCCCGACGGCGTGGTGTTCGACGTCTCGGCCCATGGTTGGGTGGGAGCACGCGGGCTGGACGACAGCTCCACCACGGCCTAGTGGCCCCCTCGTGCCGCGGACTGCACCCAGCCGCTCTCCCCGCCGATTCTAGACCGCGGGGAAAATACCGTCAACCGCGACTCAGCGGCGTCAGGAGCCGGGGTAGTGGTCATGCTCCCTGCGGAGGGCACCGAGGGCACCGCGGCCGACGACGCGCCGGAGCCCGAGAGTGGTGAGGGGCCCCGCGCGGAGCTGTTGCTGTTCGCGCTCGGCGAGGAATGGTACGGCCTGTCCGTCGAGCAGGTGGCGGGCGTCGAGCCGCGCCGGCCCGTCGCCCGGCTGCCCGGCGTGCCGCCGAGCGTGCTTGGGCTGTTGCTCTGGCACGGCGAGGTCATCCCAGCGCTGGACCCCGCCCCACTGCTTACCGGTCGGGTGAGCCCTCCCGAGGACGGCTATCTGGTCGTCGGCCGCGCGGCCACCGGCCCGGTGGCCCTGCTGGTGCGCGAGGTCGTCGCGGTCGTCACCATCGACCCGGGCGCCATCGAGGCGCCGCTGCCCACGGTCGAGCCGCAGCGGGCGCGGCTCGTCTCCGGCCAGGTCCAGGTCGAGGGGCGGTGGGTCGCGGTCCTGGCCCTGGACACGCTGGTCGACGCGCTGGTCCGCGAGGAACATGGACGCGCCTGAGGCGCTGGTGTTGGTGTTCCGCGTACTGGCCTGCACGGCGGCCACCCCCGTGGTGGCCGGCCTGCGCTGTCGGCCGTTGGCGTCGCTGCTCCCCGCCGACGACGTCCTGCTCCCGCTGCGGGGGGTGGTGCGACCGGCCCTGCCGCTGCTCGACCTGGCGTATCTGCTGGCCACCACGCCAGGCGAAGGCGAGGTCGCCCTGGAGCTGACGATCGGCGGCACGCGCGTGGCGTTTCTCGTCGAGGCCTCCCTCGACCTACTGGCCCTGCCCGGCGCGCCGCGGCCGCTCCCGGCGCTCCTGCGTGCCGCGGTGCCCCACGCCGACTGCTGGCGCGCGCTGCCCCACGGGGACCGCGTGCTCCCGTTGCTGGACCTCGCCGGCCTGCTGACGCCGGCCCAAGCCGCACACTACGGCCAACAAGCCGCGGCGCTCCTAGCCGCGCGGGGCACGGCGCGATGAGCGTCGACCGCGCGGCCTACATCCAGGCCTTTCGCGAGGAGGCTGCCGAACACCTCGATCGGCTCGCCCAGGGGGTGCTCGCGCTCGAACAGCGCTGGCCCGACCCCGACCTGGTGGCCGCGCTGTTCCGCTCGGCCCACACCATCAAGGGCGGCGCGAGCCTGCTGGAGTTGGACCGCATCGCGGACACCGCGCATGCGCTGGAGGATGTCCTCGACGCACTGCGCCACGGCCGGCGCGCACTGACCGCGGAACTGGTCGACGAGCTGCTCCTGGGAGTCGACGCCCTACGCGCGCGGCTCATCGAGCTGGCCTCGCCCGGCGAGCCCGGGCCCGCGGCTGGCCCGGGGGAAGCGCCGATGGGCGCGGACGCACCCGCCTCGTCCGCGAGCGCGGCCGCCAGCGAGCCAGCGGGGGCGCCCGCGCCGGCTCTCGCCCCCACGCCGCCCGCCGGCCTGCTGACGCCGGACGGCGATACCGAGCGCAGCGTGCGGGTCAGTATCGACAAGCTCGACCGCGTGCTCGACCTGGCCAGCGAGCTGCTGGTGCACCAGCGGGACGTGCGCCAGCGCGCGCTGGCCGCGCAGGAGCTCTGGCGGTTGATCGGTGCCTACGAGCGCGCGCTGGCCGAGGGGGCGCCAGCACAGCAGCGCGAGCGGTGGCAGCTGCTGCGCGGCGCGCTGGGCGCGTGGCAGCGCTGGGCACTGCGCGCCGACGAGCGGGCGGGCGAGCTGGCCGACGAGCTGCACTATGAGGTCGGCCGGCTGCGCATGTTCCCGCTCGCCTCGCTGTTCGGCGTGTTCACGCGCACGGTGCGCGACCTGGGACGCGCGCAGGGCAAGCAGGTGCACCTCGCCGTGGCGGGCGAGGACACGGAGGTGGACAAGGCAGTGCTGGAAGGCTTGCGCGATCCCTTGCTGCACCTGGTGCGCAACGCCATCGATCACGGCATCGAACCCCCCGCAGTCCGCACGGCGGCCGGCAAGCCCCCGGTGGGCACGATCACCCTGCGCGCGCACCACCAGGCTGGACGCGTGGTGGTCACCGTCGAGGACGACGGCGCGGGCGTCGATCTGGCGGCGGTGCGCCGGGCCGGCGTGCAGCGCGGGCTGATCTCCGCCGCGCAGGCCGACACCCTCAGCGAGGCCGACACTTTGGCCCTGTTGTTCGCCCCGGGGTTCTCCACTCGCGCCGAGGTCGGCACCACCGCCGGCCGCGGCGTGGGCCTCGATGTGGTCAAGCGCCAGGTGGAGCGACTCAAGGGCCAGCTCAGCGTGCGCTCCCAGCGCGGCCAGGGCACCTGCTTCATCCTCAGCGTGCCGCTGAGCCTGGCGCTGGTGCGCGTGGTCCTCGTGCGGGCCGGGGGCCAGCACTATGCGCTGCCGCTGGGGGCCGTGCAGGGCGTCCTGACGGTACCGCGGCACCAGCTGGCGCGTGTGCAGGGCCAGATCACCCTGGTGTGGGGCGAGCGGCTGGTGCCTGTCGTGGCGCTCGAGCAGCTCGTCGGGGCTCCTGAGCCGCCCGCCCCGAGCCGGCCCCGGCCCGCGGTGGTGCTAGCCACCGGCGAGGGGCTGCTGGCAACAGGCGTCGATGAGGTAGCCGGCGAGGAGAACGTGGTCGCCAAGCCGCTGCCCCCGCTGCTGAGCGCCCTGCCGCTGGTCAGCGGGGCGGCCCCGCTCAGTGAGAACGACTTGGCCGTGATCCTGCACCCCGAGGCCCTGGTCGCCCGGGCGCGCCGGCTCCCGGCCGCGCCGCTGGAAGCGCCGCCCCCGCGCGGGCAGCGTATCCTAGTGGTGGACGACTCGTTGGTCACCCGCGACTTGGAACGCAGCATCCTGGAGAGCGCCGGCTACCAGGTAGACACGGCGGTGGACGGCGAGGACGCGCTCGCGCGGCTGCACACACACCGCTACGATCTGGTCGTGGCCGACGTGGACATGCCGCGCCTGGACGGCCTGGGGCTGATCGCTCGCATGCGGGCCACGCCGCACCTGGCCGATGTCCCCGCGATCATCGTGAGCAGCCGCGCGGCGCCGGCCGACCTGCAGCGCGGCCTGGAAGCGGGCGCGCAGGCCTACTTGGTGAAGAGTACCCTGCAGCCCGGCGCGCTGTTGGAGGCGGTCGAGCGGCTGCTCGGCTGAGGCCGGCCCGGGCGCGAGATCGGGCAGAGGAGAGCGGAGCGGAGTGGACCCCCTGCGCGTGGCAGTGCTAGCTGGGTCGCCGACCGCCCAGCAGCGACTGAGCGACCTGTTCCGGCCCGACGCGACATTCGCGCTGGTGGGGCAGGGCGCCACCGATGCGCGGGCCGTCCACCTGGTTCGCGCAACCCGCCCAGCGGTGGTGGCGTTGGGCGTGGCCCCCCCCGACCCCCACGCTATCGCCACCGCGGCGGCGCTCATGGCCGAGGTCCCCACGCCCATCCTGGCCGTGGTCGACCCCGCGCGGCAGGCCGCGCGCGTGGCTCCCGAGCTGCTGGCCTGCGGCGTGCTGGAAGTTGTCGGCTGGCCGAGCGGCTCGCATGCCGCCCAGCAACAGGCCGACCTGTTGGCGCGGACGAAGCTGCTAGCGCGGGTGAGCGTGATCCGGCACCCCCGGGGCCGCCCCCGCGGGCCCGGCGAGCCCGGGGGCGATGCGAGCATCGCCCTGGGGGGCACGGCCCCAAGCGGGCTCGTCCAGCCGCCGCTAGAGATCGTCGGGATCGTCGCCTCCACTGGCGGCCCGCCGGTCCTCGCTCAGGTGCTCGCCGAGCTCCCGGCCGACTTCCCGGCCGCGGTGCTAGTGGTCCAGCACATCGCAGCCGGGTTCACCGCCGGGTTGGTGCACTGGCTTGCCAGTGCCTGTGCCCTGCCCATCGCGGTGGCCCAGCAGGATCAAGCGATCCGGCCGGGCGAGGTGTTATTCGCCGCCGATGATCGCCACCTCGTGGTGACCGCCACCCGCCGGGTGCGGCTCGACGACAGCCCACCACGCCACCACCTGCGGCCCTGCGGCGACCTGCTGCTCGCCTCGCTCGCCGCGGTCTACGGGCCGCGCGCGGCCGCCGTCATCCTCACCGGCATGGGCGCCGATGGGGTCGAGGGCGCACGCGCGGTGCGCAACGCGGGCGGCCGGGTGCTGGTGCAGGACGAGCAGACCTCGGTCGTATTCGGCATGCCGCAAGCGGCGATCAAGGCCCAGCTCGCCGACGAGATCTTGCCGCCGCGCGCGCTCGGCGCCCGCCTGCGCGCCCTGGCGCAGCGCGGCCGCGAAGGGACCAGCGGCTAATGCCCGAGCTCACGCCGGCCGAGTCGCACGCGCTCCGCCGCCTGGTCGCGCGCGAGACGGGGCTCAGCTTCGACAGCAGCGGGCTCTCACGCCTGCACGCGGCCGTGCAGCAGCGGCTCGCCGCCGGCGGCCATGCTAGTGTTGCGGACTACCTGCGCTTGCTGGGCTCCCCGCAAGGCACGAGCGAGCTGGCCGCGCTGGTCGACCTGATCACCGTGCCCGAGACGCGCTTCTTCCGCGACCCGCGCCAGTTCGCCTTGCTCCAGCACCAGCTGCTCCCCGAGCTCGCTCGCGCCCGCCGCGCCGCAGGCGAGCCGCCCCGGCTGCGGCTGTGGAGCACCGCCTGCGCCACCGGTGAGGAGGCGTACTCGCTGGCGCTGGTCGCCCTCGAGGCGCTGCCCGGCTGGCAGGTGCAGGTGCTGGCCACGGACATCAGCCAGCGCTGGCTCCGTATCGCCGCGCGGGGCCACTACCCGGCGCGCCGCCTCGAACATGTGCCCCCCGCCCTGCGCGCGCGCTACTTCGAGCAACGCGGCGCGGAGTATGTGGCCGGCCCCCAGCTACGCGCCGCCGTGACGTTCCAGCACCTCAACCTGGTGGCCGAGCACCTGGTCTTGGCCGTGCCCCCGCCGATGGACGTGATCCTCTGCGAGAACGTGCTGATCTACCTGGAGCGCGAGGCGATCAGCCGGCTGGCGGCCAGCCTCCACGCCGCGCTGCGCGACGATGGCTACCTACTGCTCAGCGTGTCCGAGGCACTGTGGCGCACCAGCGCGCAGTTCACCCTCGAGGTGCGCGACGGCGTGTTCCTGCACCGCAAGGCGCCGCGCGCCGCGCCC
>DATGKN010000023.1:0-5458 GCA_035294645.1 Chloroflexota bacterium | reverse complement strand
CCGCCTCCCCCTTCAGCGCCAGCACCTTCGTGATCGCCGCCGTGAGCGTCGTCTTCCCGTGGTCCACGTGCCCGATCGTCCCCACGTTCACGTGCGGCTTCGTCCGCTCAAACTTCTTCTTGGCCATCGGTGTTCCTTTCCGCCCTCGGAGGAGAGGACAGCGTTACCCGAGGAGAGTGTCGGTGGCACTGGGAGGCGAGGGAGCCCACGACCAGATTCGAACTGGTGACCTCGTTCTTACCAAGAACGCGCTCTGCCGCCTGAGCTACGTGGGCAAACGTGGCCCCGTCAGGGCCGGGCCTAACGGGGCCACCGGGTGGTGAGGGCAGGATTCGAACCTGCGAATCCCGTTAGGGAGCCGGTTTTACAGACCGGTGCCATTAACCACTCGGCCACCTCACCAGGCCAGAGCCGACGATGGGACTCGAACCCGCACCCTGCGGTTTACAAAACCGCCGCTCTGCCAATTGAGCTACGTCGGCCCGTGCGCACCCCTGAAGGGCGCACCGCCATAACTTTACTACAGCCCCCCGTCGCCGTGCAACTCCCCACCGCAGCAATCGCGCTCCTACCCGCCGGCCAGCTTCACGCGGTACCCGCGTGCCACCAGCGCCGCAGCCAACCGCTCGCGGTGGTCGCCCTGGATCTCGATCTGCCCGCCCGCGGCCACCGTGCCGCCCGCGCCGCACAGCCGCTTCAGCTCGGCGGCCAACTCGCGCAGGGCTGCCGGCTCCGCGGGTAGCCCGGCGATCACCGTGACCGTCTTGCCCCCGCGGCCCTTGCGGTCGCGCAGGATGCGCACCACGCCGTCGTGCGGGAGGGCCGGCCCGCGCCGCGCCGGCCGCCCGCGCTCGCGCCCCCGCTCGCAGCGACAGGCGTCGGGCGGCCGCCCACAGCTCGCGCAGCGGGTGAGCCATCCGCTGTCGGTCGAGTACACCGCGCGCAGGTTGCTGTCCATCGCGTGGGTAGTGTACGCGGAACGGGCCTGGCCGCGCACGCCGCGTTAGACTACCGACAGCACCTGCGCGTCTACAGGAGCGTGGCAATGGCGCTCGCCGAGGGGAACGAAGCGCTCGTCGCGGTGGCGGGCCGGCGGATCGCCCAGGCGGCCAGCAGCCTCGACCAGTTCGCGCTGGCGTTCGACGACGGCAGCGGGCTGTTGGTCCGCGCGGTCGATGGCGCGGCGCCGCGCGTGGCGGTCGAGGCGCGACCAGCCGCGGCGCTGCCCGCCCTGGCCGAGGCGGTGTGCGCGGTGGACTGGAGCTGGATCGTGGGGGCACGCGTGGGGGAGGCGCGGCTCGTCGAGGGCCAGCTGCGCCTGCAACTCGAGCCGGTGGGACCGCTGACCGTGTCGGCCGCCCTCTGGCAAGGCCGCCCGTTCCTTGCCTTCCAGCCGTACCGGCCCCCGCCACCCACCTAGAGCCGCTGGCGGCCCCTTTCGGCCTATTGCCGTGCGCAGCGGCCCGGCCGGTAGGACGGTAGCGCCACCCGCCAGCCACGGGCGGGAGTCGTCTCCCGCACCGGCGGGGGCTGGTGCCGGGGGTGATACTACGCGTAGCCAGCGGCCGGCGGGCCACGAGGAGCAAGTGGTGCAGGCGGCAGAGCAGTTCTTCAACCTCTACCGGCACGACTTCGTGCGCGTGGCGGTCGGCGTGCCCGCCGTGCGTGTGGCCGACCCGCTGTACAACGCGCGAGCGACCATCGCGCTGCTCGAACAGGCGGCGGCGCGGCAGGCAGTGCTCGCGCTGTTCCCCGAGCTGGGGCTCTCGGCGTACACCTGCGAGGACCTGTTCGGCCAGGAGGCGCTGCTGGCCGCCTGCGAGCGGGCGCTGGGCGAGCTGCTGGCCGCGTCGCGCGCGCTACCCCTCGTGGCGGTGGTGGGCATGCCGCTGCGCGTGGGCGGGCTGCTGTACAACTGCGGCGTCGTCGTCGGCCAGGGGCGCGTGCTCGGTGTGGTGCCCAAGACGTACCTGCCGAACTACCGCGAGTTCTACGAGGCGCGCCAGTTCGCCTCGGGCGACGCCGCGCTGGAGGAGACGATCGCTCTGTGCGGCCAGCAGGGCGTGCCGTTCGGCAGCCGGCTGCTGTTCCAGCTCGCCGAGCAGCCGCGGCTCACGTTCCACGTCGAGATCTGCGAGGACCTCTGGGTGCCGATCCCGCCGTCGGCGTACGCCGCGCTGGCCGGCGCCACCGTGCTGCTCAACCTGTCGGCGTCGAACATCACTATCGGCAAGGCCGACTACCGCCACCAGCTCGCCGCCAGCCAGTCGGCCCGCTGCCTGGCCGCCTACCTCTACTCCGCCGCCGGCCCCGGCGAGTCGACCACCGACCTGGCCTGGGACGGCCAGGCGCTGATCTACGAGAACGGCACACTGCTGGCCGCCTCCCAGCGCTTCCAGTACACGCCGCAGCTCGTCTGCGCCGAGATCGACCTGGCGCGCCTGCACCAGGAGCGCCTGCGCCAGACCACCTTCGGCGATAGCGTCCGTCGCGAGCGCGAGCAGCTGCGCGGGTTCCGCACCGTGCGCTTCTCGCTGCCGCTGCCGACCGCCGAGCGGCTGCTGCCCGAGCGCGTCTACGAGCGCTTCCCCTACGTGCCGGCCGACCCGGCCACCCGCGACCAGCGCTGCGCCGAGGTGTACGCCATCCAGGTGCAGGGGCTAGTCAAGCGGCTCCAGTTCACGGGGATCGAGCGGGTGGTGCTCGGCGTCTCGGGCGGGCTCGACTCAACGCAGGCGCTGCTGGTGTGCGCGCAGGCGATGGACGTGCTCGGCTATCCGCGCACCAACATCCTGGCCTACACCATGCCCGGCTTCGCCACCAGCGCGCGCACCCTCGCCCAGGCGCGCCGGCTGATGCAGGCGGTCGGCTGCACCGCGCACGAGCTGGACATCCGCCCGAGCTGCCTCCAGATGCTCAAGGACCTCGGCCATCCCTTCAGCCGCGGCGAGCCCGTCTACGACGTGACGTTCGAGAACGTGCAGGCGGGCGAGCGCACCAGCCACCTGTTCCGCCTGGCCAACTATCATGGCGCGCTGGTGGTGGGCACGGGCGATCTCAGCGAGCTGGCGCTCGGCTGGTGCACCTACGGCGTCGGCGACCACATGTCGCACTACAACGTGAACGCCAGCGTGCCCAAGACGTTGATCCAGTACGTCATCCGCTGGGTAGCGCAGACCGAGCGGCTCGGCCCAGCGACTAGCGCCGCGCTGCGCGACATCCTGGCCACCGAGATCAGCCCGGAGCTGGTGCCGGGCGACGGCGCCGATGGCCAGCCCGCGCAGTCCACCGAGGCGGCCATCGGCCCCTACGAGCTGCACGACTTCTTCCTGTACTACACGCTGCGCTACGGCTACCCGCCGCCGCGCGTGGCGTTTCTCGCCTGGTGCGCCTGGCACGACCGCGCGCGCGGGCGCTGGCCCGACGTGCCGCCCGAGCGGCAGCGCGCCTACACCATCGGGGAGATCAAGGCCCACCTGCACACGTTCCTGTGGCGCTTCTTCCAGCTCAGCCAGTTCAAGCGCAGCTGCGCGCCCAACGCGCCGAAGGTGGGCTCGGGCGGCTCGCTGTCGCCGCGCGGCGACTGGCGGGCGCCCAGCGACGCCGAGGCCGCCGTGTGGCTGGCGCAGCTGGCCGACATACCCGACCACGAGGAGCAGGCCGCCGCGGCGCCGGAGCACGTCGCGCCGGCGTAGCTGGGCGCTACGGTTGCCCGGCCGCGGTCGCCGCGTGCTGGGCCGCCACGCGGTCGCGCAGGGCCACCAGCGCGGCGCTGAACGCCACCCGCGGCGGCTGCGGGGCGTCGATGCGGCGCAGGGCGGCCGGCAGCGCCGCCAGCTCTTGGCCGGCCCGCGCGCGGGCGGTCGCCAACGGCTCGTGCAGCCGGCGCTGGCCTTCCTCCATGGCCACCACTAGCAGCGGCTCGGCGTCGGCCGGGGGCGCCTCGTCGGCCAGGGCCACGGTATCTGCCAGCGCGTCCGCCGCGCGCCGGCGCCACACCTGCTTCGCGCCGGGCCAGGTCGCCTTGGCCGCGGACAGCTTGAGCACCGGCCGCCCCTCGTAGGCGACCAGCTTGTACGCCATGTCCAGGTACGGCGCATCGGCCGACACGCCCATCCGCGTGCCCACGCCGAAGGCATCGATCGGCGCACCGCGCGCCACGGCCGCGGCGATGAGGTGCTCGTCGACGTTGCCGCTGGCGAAGATCGTCGTCGTGCGCAGGCCAGCGGCGTCCAGGATCTCGCGCACCGCGAAGCTCAGCTCGATGAGATCGCCCGAGTCGAGGCGCACGCCGCGCAGCGTGTGGCCCGCGGCCGCCAGCTCCTGGCCGACCCGCGCGGCGTGGCGCGCCCCGGCCAGCGGCTCGTAGGTGTCGATCAGGAACACGCTCCCCTCGGGGAAGCTGCGGGCGTAGGCGCGAAACGCCGTCTCCTCGTCCGGGAACGTCTGCACATACGAGTGCGCCATGGTCCCCGCGATGGGGATGCCGTACAGCTGGCCGGCGAGGACGTTGCTGGTGGCGACGAAGCCGGCCAGGTACGCGCTGCGCGCCGCCTTGAGGCCCGCGTCGATGCCGTGGGTACGGCGCAGGCCGAAATCGACCAGCCGCCGCCCCTGCGCCGCGAGCACGCAGCGCGCCGCCTTGCTGGCGATCAGCGTCTGGAAGTGCAGCTGGTTGAGCAAGGCGGTCTCCACGAGCTGCGCCTCGATCAGCGGCGCCGTGACCTCCAGCAGCGGCTCCTGTGGGAAACACACCGTGCCCTCGGGCAGCGCGCGCACCGTGCCCGTGAAGCGGAACCCGCGCAGCCAGTCGAGAAACGCGCTGGTGAACAGCCGCGTGCTCTCCAGGTACGCCAGGTCCGCCTCGCGGAAGCGCAACCGCTCGAGGTAGGCCAGCGCGTCGTCCAGCCCGGCCGCAAGGAGGAACCCCCACCGTGCCGGCAGGTGGCGCGCGAACAGGCTGAACGTGGCGGGCGCCATCATCCCCTGATCGAAGTAGCTCTGCGCCATGGTCAGCTCGTACAGGTCGAGCAGCAGCGGCGGCGGCACCGGCGCCGCGGCCGTCCCGGCGCCGCGCTCGGCCAGCCCGGCGAGACGCGGTTCCGCCTCGCCGGACGCAGTCCCCGTGTAGGGTGGCACCGACTCCTGGCGCGTGCGGATCGCCTGGCTCATAGCACCGACTCACTCAGGTGGGGGTAGCAACCGCGAGGGACAGCGCCCGCGCGGTCGTTCGCCATATTATGGCACCGCCCGCGCCCGCCGCTCGTCCCGCGCAGGCCCCCGCGTCAGGAGTGCCAACACGCGCTCGGGGGTAAGCGGCACGGCGTGGACCTCGACGCCGAACGGCCGCAGCGCGTCCTCGACAGCATTGGCCAGCGCCGCGGGCGGCCCGATCGCCCCGCCCTCGCCGAGCCCCTTGACTCCTAGGGGATTGCGCGGGGTCGGGCTCTCCAGGTGC
>DATGKN010000022.1:0-4147 GCA_035294645.1 Chloroflexota bacterium | reverse complement strand
TGAGGCGGCCATGCAGGCGGCGGCCACGGGCATCGTGTAGCGGCGTCCCCGGCTGTCGATCACCTGCTCGAACAGGAACGCCTTGCGCGCGCTCTCGGGCAGGCCGCGAAACTGCAAGCGCACCAGTGGCTGCAGCTCGGTGTCCTTGTCGATCGGGGCCGGGTAGCGCACGAGCAGCCCGTGCTGCTCCAGCGCCCGCAAGAACGCGCCTAGGCTCGGATAGCCTCCTGCCATGCGGCCTCCTCCTGGCCCGCCCCGGCGACTCACGGCCCGCGATACGGCCCCAGCCGCTCCAGGGCATAGTCGACATACCGATGGTCCACGATGGCGTTCAGGTCCAGCATCTCGGCCAGCGCGCCGTTCGCGCGGTAAACCTCCACCGAGCCCGCGAGCGCGGCCAGGTCGATCCGGCCGTCGGGGTTCAGCCCCGCTGGCACCATACGCTCGTAGAGAGCCGGGTCCTTGACCTCCGTGTGGCGCGTGAGCGCCGCCACTACCGCCTCGCGGTCGCGCCCGTAGTCCATCGCGTCGAGGTAGCGGCGCACGCTCCGCAGGTAGGCGACCAGGAAGCGCCGTGCGGTGTCGGGCTGCTCCTCCAGAAAGCGGGTGCTGAAGGCCATCAGGCCGAGCGGCAAGTTCGGGTAGATCGTGTCCACGCCGCGCCAGCGCATCAGGATGCCGTGCTGCTCGCCCGCAGTCACGAACGGTTCGGACAGAAACGCGGTGTCGATCGCGCCGCCCGTGAGCGCGGCCGGCATGTCGCCGAACGGCATCGCCTGCAGCTCCACGTCGCTCGGGCGGAGGCCGAGCGAGTCGAGCAGGCGCTGGAGAGCGACCATGCTCTGCGTGGCCTCCACCGGCGGCGTGATCCCGAAACGCAGGCCGCGGAGATCGGTGTCCCTCCGGAAGCGCCCGCTGTCGGCCAACTCCTGGCGCACGACCCAGGCGAGATAGCCGTGGCCAGGAGTGAGCGAGCCCTTGTCGGCCACCAGCTTGAACGCCTGGCGACCGGCGGCGTTGAGCGTCCCGGCGTTGATCCCCACGCCCGCGGCCTCGACTTGCCCCGCGATCAGCATCGGCAGCATGTCGGGCAGCGCGCGCACATACAGCGCCTCGATCTCGATGCCCTGCTCGCGGTAGTAGCCTAGCTCCAGGCCGACGAGCACCCCGGCGTCGCTAGTGACGCCCTGCAGGGCGACGCGCACCGTGCGGGTGGGACCGGCCGGCTGGCTTGGCGCCGCGGCCGCGGTGGGCACAGTGGCCGGCGCGGTGCTGCCCTCGGCCGGCGCCGGCTTGGATAGCGTGACCGGGGCCGGCGCACAGCCGGCGAGCAGCCCCACCAGGGCGATAGCGGCGAGCGCGAGCGGCCCGGGAAGAGCGCGGCGGCCAGTGAGGCGCAGGAGCGAGGGAACGGCGAGCTGGCTCAAGACGGTGACTCCTCTCCATGGGCGGCGGGTCATCCCGGCCCCACCCTGCCCCGGATCCTGGCGGCCAGAGCCGCGAGCTCCTGCCGCGGCACCATGCCGCGCACGGTGTCAGCCGTTCGCGGCGCGCATCCGTAGGGCACGATAGACGCGCTCGGCAGTGATCGGCAGCTCGAACAACCGCACGCCCACCGCATCGGCAATCGCGTTGGCGATAGCGGCGGGCGGACTGTTGTTGGCAAACTCGCCGATCGCCTTCGCCTCATAGGGGCCGGTACCCCCGCCCGAGGGCACCAGCACGGTCTCCAGCGGCGGCACGTCGGCCATGGTGGGCAGCTTGTAATCGCCCAGGTGGGCGGTGGTGACCCGGCCCTGCTCCATGGCCAATTCCTCGGTCAGCGCCAGGCCGTAGCCGGTGATCGCCCCGCCGTCGATCTGCCCCTGATGGGTGACAGGATTGATGATGGTGCCCACGTCGTGGGCCGTGACCAGCCGCTCCACGCGCACCTGTCCCGTCTCCGGGTCCACCACGACCTCGGCCACCTGGGCGTTGAAGTAGGCCACATCGTGGACCTGCGGCGCGTCCAGGCCCACCATCACCGTGACCGGCCGCTGGCGCCCAGCCCGGGCCGCCACCTCGCCGAGCGACACGGAGCGGTCGCCGTGCCAGAACGCTCCGGCGCGGTAGACCACCTCTGCCTCGCGGCAATACAGCGCTTCGGCAGCGTGGACCGTCAGGCGCTCGAGGAGTTCGCGCACGGCACGCTGGACCGCCAGCCCCTCGGTGTAGGTCACGCGGCTGGCGCGTGGCCCCTCGTCGTAGGGGGCGCTGTCAGTGTCGCCAACGACCACGCACACGTGGTCGGGGGGCACCCCCAGATCGGCCGCCACCACCTGCTGCATGATCGTGTGCGTGCCCGTTCCCTGGTCGATCGTCGGGCTGAGCACCGTCACGCGGCCGTCCGGCGCGACGGTCAGCACGACGCCCCCCGCGCCGCCGCCGATCTGGCGGCCGAATAGGGCGATGCCCCGGCCGCGGTGCGGCCCCGCCTTGGGGCCGCCCCAGCCCGCGGCGTCGAGCGCTGCCTGCAACACCTCGCGCGCCCGGATCACGCGCAGGCGGTTGCCCACCGCGTCCTCCTCGCCGGCGCCGATCAGGTTCTGCAGCCGGAAGGTGGCCGGGTCCAGGCCCACCGCCTCGGCCAACAGGTCGGTGTGGCTCTCCAGCGCGAAGGTGAACTGGTGCGCCCCCGGGGCGCGGAAATAGCCGCCCGGCACGGTGTTCGTGTACACCTGCAGGAACTCGAAGGCGGCGTGGGGCACGCGGTAGGCCCCGCCCACGTAGTGCCAGGTGGATAGCGCGGCGTTCGGCTTGAGGGCAGCGTAGGCGCCGCTAGCGTGGAGCGTGCGCACCGTGCGCGCGACGAGCCGCCCGTCGCGGGTGACGCCCGAGCGAATAGTGATCGTCGTGGGGTGGCTGGGGTTGCTGGCGGTCAAGTCCTCCGTGTAGCTGGTGACCAACTTGACAGGCCGGCCGGCCTGGCGGGCGAGAAAGTAAGCGATCGGCACGTCCACCGCGTCGCCCTTGCCACCGAAGTCGCCCCCGACGTGGACGGGGTGGACGCAGATGCGCTCCTCGGCCAGCCCGGCCGCCTTGGCGAGTTGGGCGCGGGTGCGGAACGGCGCCTTGCTAGTGGTCCACACCTGCACGCGGCCACTGTCATCGATAGCGACCAGGCAGGCGTGTGGTTCGATGTAGCCCTGGTGGCGGGACGGCACGTAGAAAGTATGCTCCAGCACCACGTCGGCCGCGCGGAAGCCCTGCTCCACATCGCCCTTGCGCCAGACGAGGCGCGTCAGGCCGTTGCGGACATCGGTCGCCAGCCACTGCGGCGGCGCGCCGTCGTAAGCCGTGAGGTCGTCGTGGAGTAGTGGCGCCTCCGGGCGCATCGCCGCCTCGACGTCGAACACCGCCGGCAGCACCGCGTACTCGACCTCAATGGCGTCGAGCGCCGCCTCGGCCTCCTCCGGCGTCTCCGCTGCCACCGCTGCCACGCGGTCGCCGACGAAGCGCACGCGGTCCCAGCACAGCACGGGCATGTCGCGCATGGTCTTGCCGACTAGGCAGCCGACGACATCCGCGCCGGTCAGCACGGCGTGCACCCCGGGCATGGCCCGCGCGCGCCTGGCATCGACACGGACGATGCGGGCGTGCGGGTGCGGGCTGCGCAGTACGCGCGCCCAGAGCATGCCCGGCAGGGTGATGTCGGCAGCGTACAGCGCCCGGCCGGTCACCTTCGCCGGCCCCTCCAGGCGGGGCAGCGCGGCGCCCAGCGGCGAGAGCGAAGCGACCATCGATGTCTGCTCCCCGGCGCGCGTCTCCCGGCGCGCGAGCGGTCCCCCGAAGGCGCGCGCACCGTTGCGGCAAGCCGCTCCGTATCCAGCAGTAGCTGGCTCGCCGCGCGGACGCCCCCGTGTGTTCGTTTGACGGTACAGTGTTCCGTATGGTAGCATCGCGCCGCCCGGCTGTAAAGGGGCTATCGGCGCGCCAGCGGCAGGGAGCGTGCGCCCGAAATGAACCGCGCGACCGTCGGCTGTCCTGAGCACGTGCGCCGCGTGCGGGTGCTGATCGCGGGCGGCGGCCCGGTCGGCCTGGCGCTAGCGGTAGAGCTGGGCTGGCGCGGGGTGCCCTGCCTGCTGCTCGAGCAGGGCGATGGCCGCAT
>DATGKN010000021.1:0-38460 GCA_035294645.1 Chloroflexota bacterium | reverse complement strand
GCATCGAGCTGCAGCTGGCGCTGCACGACGGCCACGCGCGCCTGGCCGTGCGCGACGACGGCCCGGGTATCCCCCGCGAGCTGCAGGAGCGCATCTTCGAGCGCTTCTACCGCCCCGACACGGAGCAGACGCGCCGCAGTCGTGGGGCGGGGCTGGGCCTGCCGATCGCCCGCGCCTTCGCCGAGCTGCATGGCGGCCGGCTGTGGGTCGAGAGCGAGCCCGGCGTGGGCAGCACCTTCGTGTTGCTGATCCCGCTGGCGCCGCCGGCCGCCACTGCGGGCGCACCCCCGTACCGGGAGAGAAGTGGGCATGAAGATCCTCGTCGTCGATGACGACCCGCACATCCTCGACGCCGTCACGGTCGGGTTCCAGCTCCAGTGGCAGGACTGCGAGGTGCTGGCCGCCACCGACGGCGAGCAGGGGCTCGAGCTGTTCTACGCGCACGACCCGGACGTGGTGGTGCTGGACGTCAACCTGCCGCGCCGCAGCGGCTACGAGGTGCTGCGCGAGATCCGCCGCGTCAGCGATGTGCCGGTCATCCTACTCACGGCGCGTACCGAGGAGACCGACCAGGTACGCGGCCTGGAGCTCGGTGCCGACGACTACATCACCAAGCCGTTTGGCCACCTGGCGCTACTGGCGCGGGTGCGCGCGGTGCTGCGCCGCGCCCAGTTGCCGGCGCCCGTGCAGGCGCTGCCAGATTTCGTGGCCGGCGACCTGGCCATCAACTTCCAGAGCCACCAGGTGACGGTCAAGGGCCAGCCCGTGAAGCTCACTCCAGTCGAGTACAAGCTGCTGTACCACCTCGTGCGCAACGCCGGCCGCCTGATGCCCCACCAAGCGCTGCTCGACCGCGTCTGGGGGCCCGAGCACGGCGCCACGGTGGACTACCTCAAGGTGTACATCAGCCGGCTGCGGGCGAAGCTGGAGCCCACGCCCGACAGCCCGCGCTACATCACCACCGAGCGGGGGCTCGGCTACCGCTTCGTCAAACCTCCGCCCTCCAGCTAGTCCAGCTTGCGGCTCGCTTGCGCCCACCCGCTGCTCCCCCGCGGGAAAGAGGGCGGTTGGGCCGTGGGAACACGCGGCCCTCAACGCCTCATGGGGGATCCTGCCGGCGTAGCGCCCGCCTACCGAGGTGTAACGGCGCGTTTACGCGCGCCAACGGCCGAGGTCACCGCCGGCCGCGATCCTATATGGGGACGCCGCTAGGCGCCCAAGGCTAGCAGGAGGTGCGCCGATGGCTACGAGTAGCGACGCGCATACCAAGCACCGCGTGTACATCGAGGATCCGCCGCTGGCCCGCCTGCTGTTCTCGGACACGCGCACCGCGCCGTTCTGGCTGGTGGTGCGCGTGTGGCTGGGCTGGCAGTGGCTAGAAGCCGGCTGGCACAAGGTGTTCGACCCGGCCTGGGTGCAGGGCGGCACCGCAGTGCGCGACTTCTGGGCGCGCGCGCTGGGCACCACGCCCGCAGGGCAGCCGGTGATCGCGGTCGGGTGGTACCGCGCGTTCATCCAGTGGCTGTACGATCACCAGGCGTGGGGCTGGCTGGCGCCGCTGATCGCCTGGGGGGAGGTGCTGGTCGGCATCGCCCTGATCCTCGGGCTGTTCACCGGCCTGGCCGCGTTCGGCGGCGGGTTCCTGAACTGGAGCTTCGTGATGGCCGGCACGGCCAGCACCAACGGGCTGATGTTCCCGGTGGCGGTACTGGTGATGTTGGGCTGGAAAGTCGCGGGCTGGTGGGGGGTGGACCGCTGGGTGCTGCCCGCTGTCGGCACGCCGTGGGCGCCGGGCCGGTTGGTGGTACGGCGGGTCCCGGCGCAGCTCCCCCTCGGTTCCTAGGGCGGCTAGCGCCGCCAGGCGGGGATGCGCACGCCCTAGCGCGTCGCCCCTGGCGCGCGCCGGAATACGACGAGGGGGCCTGTCTCCCAGGCACGTTGCCAGGCGGGCGAGGCCGCTGCTGCCCGCACTAGCGGTGCCTGTGCCCGCTGGTCGAGCACGAGCCACTCCACCCCGTACGCCGTGAGGCGCGTCTCCCAGCCCGGGCGCGCCTCGCTCACGGCCAGGTAGTCGGCGAACACCGCGCGCGGGTGGGCTTCGTAGCGCCCGTCGGCGAACACCGGGCGCTCCAGCCGCCAGGCCAGATACGGCCCCCAGGCCAGGTAGTGGAACACGGGCTCCGGCTCTTGGGTCGCCAGCCAGTCGGCCGCGGTCACCAGCGGCGAGGGCGCCAGTAGCGGTGGGGCAAGCGGCCCGTAGTAGGCGCGCCACCAGGGTAGGCTCGCGGCGCCGGCAACCAGCGCGGCGCCCAGCAGCAGGGCGTTGAGTCCCGCGTGCCCGCGTGGCGCCGCAGGGGCGGGCGGACCCACCCACCCTCGCTGCACCACGCCGGCCAGCGGCGCCGGCAGCACCAGCCCCCACCAGACGATGCCCCGCAGCCAACGCAGCCCCAGCCCGGCGAACAGGCCCAGCCGCAGCAGTTCGGCGGTGCCCAGTCGCTGCCGGCTGGCGTACAGGGCCGCGGCGAGCACGGCGAGCGAAGCGAAGAATGCCGGCCCGCCCGGGGTGGCGAGGCTCGTCGGCACCCACTCGGTGAGCAGGTCGCCCAGGCCAACATGGTCGGGGTTGGCGGCGAGGTACGTCTGGAGGTACGGCACCAGGTCGAGGCCATAGGGATTAGCCAGCGGCGCCAGCAGGCTCAGCGCCAGCAGCTGCGCCAGCGCGCGCACGCCCGGCTCGCCCAGTGCGCCGCGCCACCCCTCGCGCCAGGCCAGCGCGCCCGCGCGCGCCAGCAGCGCCAGTGCCACCAAGGCGATGCCCAGCAGGAACGAGCCGTGGACGTTTACCCAGAACACCATGACCAGCGGCAGCAGCCAGCGCCACCGCCCCCCCGCGACAGGGTGCCGCGTGGCCTCTAGGTAGAGCACGAAAGGCACCAGCGCGAACAGCTGCGGCCGCAGCGCCAGGCCGACGTTCACCAGCGGCAGCACCAGCAGCGTGCCCAGGCCGGCCAGCGGCGGCGCGGCCCCCGCCCGACGGCAGCCGCGATACAGCAGCGCGAACACCGTGGCCACCAGCGCGGCGCGCAGCACCAGCAGCAGCTCGCCGCCCCCGAGGCGATACGCACCGTACAGCAGCAGCCCAGCCAGCCACTGCGCGTAGCGAAACGGCGTGTCCGTGGGCGTGTAGGCGAGCGGGTCGTGCGCGGGCAGCGCGCCCGTCTCCCACACGGCGCGGCCCAGCGCCAGCGTCCACCACAGGTCGCCGTCGTCGGCCGCCAGCGTGTCCCAGTTGAGCACGACGAACGGGTACGCGGCGCACAGCACCAGCCAGACCGTATCGAGCGATGGGGCCAGCGGCCAGGTGGCCACGCGGGCAGGCCGCGGATCGCGCCCCAGGGCGGCGGCTAGGGCGAGCCCCACGGGAAGGTGGGGACTACTCGCGCGGCGCACAGTCTACCCCCTGCGGCTCGTCGACCGCGCGCGGGATGTACACGGCGGCCAGCGGATCGCAGTACGCCACGCGCCAGCGCCCACTCGCAGCTAGCGCCTGCAGGAGCGGCGCGTCGGCCCGGCGGTCGAGCACCAGGGCCTGTACCCCATGGGCAGCTAGCCGCGCTTCCCAGTCCGCGCCAGCGCGCGCGATACGGAAATAGTCCCGATACCGCGCCGGCTCGTACAGCTGGAAGCGGCCGTCGATGAAGACTCGCTGGCGCGGCGCCAGCCGCCAGGCGAGGTAGCCGCCCCAGTCCATGTGGTTGAACAGCTGTGTGGCGGGCAGCGTCGCCGCGTAGTCGGCAGCGGCCACGGGCAGCGCGGTGTCCTGCACGGGCCAGCGCTCGGGGCCGAACAGCAGACCGTACGGCCGCAGCCAGGGGAGCGCCAGCAGGGCGACCAGCCCGAAGCACCCGACTAACAGCGCATTGACCACTGGGACACCGCGACGGTCCGAGCCGCCGAGGGCTGGAGCGCGGGCACCGGATGCCAGCCGCGTCAGCGCCCAGGCCAGTACCGGGGCCATGACCAGCGCCCACCACACCGTGCTGCGCAGCGCCTGGAGCGCCAGGGCGGCGAAGCCCAGCAGGCGCAGGCAGTCGGCCGCGGGCGGCGGGCCCACCCGTACCAGCAGCGTGGCCAGCAGCGCGACTTGCAGGAAGAACAGCACGCCGTGCGCGGTGCCTACACTGGTAGGCAGCCACTCCTCGGACAGGGTGGCGAGGCCCGTGGCGCCGGTGTTGTAGCGCAGGTAGTCGACCAGCCACGGCACGAGGCCCAGCCCGTAGGGATTCGCCAGCGGCGCGAGGCCGCACAGCGCCACCAGCAAGGCCAGCCGCCGCAGTGGGCGATCGCCGGCCCAGGCACGCGGCGGCAGCGCCAGCGCCCGGCCGGCCAGTGCTAGCCCCACCAGCCCGATGCCCAGCGGAAACGAGCCGTGCAGGTTGGCCCAGGCGGCCATCGCCGGCGGCAGCGCGCCCAGCGTCCACGCCCGCCCCGCGGCAGCCGTGGTAGCCAACAGGAACAGGGCGAACAGGGGCAGGGCGAATAGCTGGGGCCGGATCGCCGCGCCGCCCACGACCGACAGCAGCGCCAGCCCGCAGGCGCCGGTGGCCGCGGCGGTGTGCGCACCGTACCATCGGCAGATGGCGTACACCAGCGCCGTGGTCGCCACCAGCAGGGCGCCGCGCAGCACGAGGGCCGCCTCTAGCCCCCCCAGGCGATGAACGGTCGCCAGCACGAGCTGCGCGAGCCACTGCTGCTCGATGTATGGCCCGCGCGTCGCGGTGAACGACAGCGGGTCGGCCGTGGGCAGCTGCCCCGTGGCGAGCAGCAGGTCGCCCAGCTTCACCGTCCACCAGTAGTCGGGCTGGTCGGCCTGCAGCGCGACCCCGACCACCCAGGCGAAGGCGAGCAGAGCGGCTAGCCAAACGTGGTCGAGCGTGAGGGGCCAGCACCGCCGCCGCCAACCGGCCACGCTGCCGGGCCACGGGGGCGAGGCCCAAGGGGGAGCTACCGCCGCGCGCTCTCGCACCGAAAGCCACTCCTCGTCCGGCGCGCCATTTACATTATCGGTCCGGACCCACCAGCGCGCGGGCGGGGCATCTCTCAACCACGGCACAGGCCCCCGGTCGGTATCCCTGGGGGCCTGTGTCACACGCGAGCGCTACTGCAGGCTGGCGGCCGTCTGGCTGAACAGCGAGGCGATCTTGGGACCAAGCGCGAACAGGGCGACCAGCACGACCACGGCCACGGCTGCGAGGATCAGGCCGTACTCGACCATGCCCTGGCCGCTTTCGTACTCCGCCAACTGGGTTTGCAGAATCCCCCACCATGCCCTGAGCTGCCCCATAGTCTCCTACCCCCATAACACTTCCCAAGGTACCCTTGGCCGTCCGGCACCCCCAGCATAGCCGCTCGCTCGCCCGGCGATGGGGACGAACGGGCGAACGGTGGGCAAAGGAATGGTTAAGGCGCGCTACGAGAGGTGCGGGTCCGAGACGGGGCGCGCGCGGGGTGGCGACGAGCGGCGTGGGACGGCCGCGGGCGCGGCGGCGGGCGCGGCATAGCACTGGGCGAGCAGCAGGCCCCACAGCAGCAGCAGCCCGGCCAGCGGCCCGGTGCTGAGCAGCGTCCCCCAGCCGTGGCGCCAGGGCAGCTCGCCCCACCGCTCGGGGCCCAGGCTCAGGCAGTACGCCTGCACGCTGGCCAGATCACAGAAATCGGTCGGCATCCCCAGCAGTACGCTGGCGATCAACAGCGGACGCAGGCCATGGGGCCAGGTCGCCTGCACCCGTGCGCTGGCGATCGCCAGCGGCAGCAGCGCGATGGGCACGGCGTACCAGCCCGTGATCGGCGAGACGAGCAGCGCGGCGACGACCAGACTGCCGAACGCGGCGCCTACGGGTTGCGCGCGAGTGCGCCAGACCGCATGGGCGGTAACGGCCACCACCGCAGCGCAGCTGACGAGCGTCAGCGCGCGCGCCAGCTCGTTGGCCGCCATCACCGGGACCGTGAACGCCTGCTCGGCGAGCAGCCGCTGCCAGAGGCCTGTCAGCGACACATTGAACGGCCCGGCGAACCAGCGACTCTGCCGCGGCACGACCTCGGCGAGGTAGGTAGCGTACACGCTGGGGCCCAGCACGAGCGCGCTAGCCACGCCCACCAGGCCGCCGCCCAGCAGGCCGCCGCCCAGCGCGCGCCATTGGCCGCGTAGGAGAAAGTAGGCGGCGACCAGTCCGGGGAAGCTCTTGAGGCTCGCGGCGATGGCGACCCAGGCGCCCGCCCAGCCGGCGTGGCCGGCGCGCAGGGCAGCGTAGCCGAGGCTGAGCATGAGCAGCAGCACGAGGCTGAGCTGGCCCGTGGCGAGGGCGGCCATGGTGGAGGGCACGAGCCCCAGCGCCGCGACCAGGGCGAGGCCGGGGCGGCCCTGCGCGGTGAGCCCCGTGGCGCGCCAGACAAGCCCCGCCGCTGCGGCCAGACAGGCGACGTTCACCACGAGCCAGCCCCAGCGGGCGGTCGCGTAGTCGAGCTGCGCGGCCGCGGGGGCCAGCAGCAGCGCCAGCAGCGGCGGGTAGATGTAGTCGGTCAGCTCCTGGGGGCGCGGCTCGCGGGTCCAGGCGTAGGGCGACTCTCCCAGGCTGACGCTGCGCGCGCCGTTCCAGTAGGGCGTGAAGTCATCGCCGTCGACGACCCCGAGCAGCACCGCCTGCTGCACGCGCGCCGCCGCGAGGCCGAGCAGCACCACGGCCAGCAGCCCGCCCGCCAGGCGCACCGTCCAGCAGCGGAACTGATCTGATCGCATCAAGTAGCCCATCGCGTGTCGTCGGGTGGTCACACCTGCGGGGCAACAGACTCCTAACACAGATGAAGGCCCCTGGTCGGGCACCAGGGGCCCCCCCTCCGCAACGGCGCGCCGAGTTACTGCAGGCTGGCGGCCGTCCGGCTGAACATCGAGGCGATCTTGGGGCCGAGCGCGAACAGGGCGACTAGCACGGCGATGGCCACCGCCGCGATGATCAAGCCGTACTCGACCATGCCCTGGCCGCGCTCGCGCTCCTCCAGCTGCGCCTGCAGGGCCGCCAACCACGCCATGAGGTGCAACATCCCGCCACTCCTCCTTCCAGGACCGAGCGCGCCTCCACGCGCCGGCCTAGCTACTGCCTACCCGAAGCGCGGGAGGTGAGCCGAGCGGCAGGACAGCGAGAGCGAAGACAGATCAAGGATAGAGCCGGACGACCTTCTGCTCTCGGCGGTCCCGTCGATCTTCGGTCCCCCTCGCGCTTCTAGGATGCTCTGGATCGCCGGGCGTCGGCCCGGCCGACCTCCTCCCTTACACTATCGGAACCTCGGTCCGATGTCTCTAGCTTTCGGCGTCACAGAGGAGAAGGATCGGTTAATGTCGTCCGGGGGGGGACCGCTGGCAGGTGGCCGGTCCGCGTGGCTGGCGGACGCTACAATGCCTCTAGTACGCTGTGGCGCGTGACCTGCGCCGTGCACGGCGGCAGCAGAACCGCGCAACACCAGACGCACCGAGGGCTAGCGGCGGACCTGGACAGGCCGTGTATGAGGCAAAGGAGCGGGCGATGGGCGAGCGAGTCGGGCGGTGCCGGCGCGAGACGCGCGAGACGCGCGTGGCGGTGGAGTGGGTGCTCGACGGCGCCGGGCGGGCAGATGTCCAGACGGGCATCGGCTACCTGGACCACATGCTCGACGCGCTCGCGCGCCACGGGCTGTTCGACCTGCACGTGCGGGCCGAGGGCGACCTGCACGTCGACGCCCACCACACGGTCGAGGACGTGGCGATCGCGCTGGGCCGCGCGCTGGCTGATGCGCTGGGCGAGCGGCGCGGGGTGCGGCGCATGGGCGACGCCACGGTGCCGCTCGACGAGGCGCTGGCGCTGGTCGCCGTCGATCTCAGCGGCCGCGGCCTGGCCACGCTCGACATCCCCCTGCGCGGCCCGGCGCTCGGCCAGCTGCCCACCGAGCTGGTGCCCCACTTCTTCCAGTCGCTGGCTATCGAGGCCCGCATCACCCTGCACGTCCACGTGCTGCGCGGCGATAACGACCACCACAAGGTCGAGGCCTGCTTCAAGGCGCTGGCCCGGGCGCTCGACTGGGCCACTAGCGTCGACCCGCGCCTGGCCGACGCGGTGCCCTCCACCAAGGGCGTACTCCAGTAGCTCGCCGCTTGTGCGGGCTGCTGCGGCAGTTTGGGCAGCCTGTCGCTTGCGGCCGCGGCCGCGGCTCTCTACACTCTGGACATCTCGCGCGGGGGCCCCCGCGCTGGTGGGGAGCAGCGGCCACATGGTGGAGTGGGACCGGCGCGCGCGTGTGGTGGACAGCATTCTCGACACGGCGGGGCTGACGCCGCTGGTGCGCCTGCGCCGCGTGGCGAGCGAGGTCGCGGCCGAGATCCTGGTCAAGCTGGAGTACTACGGCCCCAGCGGCAGTGTGAAGGACCGCATCCTGCCGTACATCGTGGCCGAGGCCGAGCGCCGCGGCGCCCTGCGGCCGGGCATGACGCTCATCGAAGGGACCACCGGCAACACCGGCATCGCCACCGCCATGGTCGCCGCCGCCCGCGGCTACCGCTGCATCATCGTGATGCCCGAGGGGATGAGCCGCGAGCGGCAACAGGTCATCCGCGCCTACGGGGCCGAGCTGGTGCTGACGCCGGGCGGCGAGAGCGATGTGGACCTCGTGGTGCAGAAGGTCGCGGAACTCAAGGCCGCGCGGCCGGGCGAGCTGTTCGAGGTCGGCCAGTTCGTAAACCCCGACAATCCGGCCGCCCACTACGCCACCACCGGCCCGGAGATCTGGGAGCAAACGGCCGGGCGCGTGGCGGCCGTGGTGGCGCCGCAGGGCACGGGCGGCACCATCTCGGGGGTGGCGCGCTACCTCAAGGAGCGCAACCCGGCGGTCAAGGCGTACGCCGTCGAGCCGGCCGAGTGTGACATCCTGGCGGGCGGCCACTGGGGCACGCACCGCATCGAGGGCATCGGCGACGGCTTCATCCCTGCGGTGCTGGACCTGGACCTGATGGACGGGGTGGTGACAGTCAGCTCGGAGGAAGCGATCGCCATGGCGCGCCGGCTGGCCCGCGAGGAGGGCATCTTCTGCGGCATCTCCTCGGGGTGCAGCGTGGTCGCGGCGCTCAAGCTCGCGCGCGCCCACCCGGACCTCTCGCCGATCGTGACGTTCGTCTGGGACAACGGCCTGCGCTATCTGTCCACCGAGCTATGCACCGGCGTCGCGCCGGAGCTGGCCTCGCCCGAGCGGCCGCACGCCCTGAGCCCGGCCGAGCGCGAGCGGCTGGCCCGCGCGCGGCTGGAGGTCATTCGCTGATTGCCGTACACCACCCCTGACGACCGGAGCGGAGCGATGAAGCGCGAGTACGGCGGCAAGCTGATCGACGTGGCTGGTGCGGTCGACCTGCACTGCCACCCGTTCCCGGATCTGTTCCCGCGTCTAGCCGACGACATCGACATCGCGATCGCCGCGCGCGACGCGGGCATGAAGGCCCTGCTGCTGAAGTGCCACCACGAGCCGACCGTCTCGCGCGCTTACCTCGTGCAGCGCATGGTGCCGGGCATCCGCGTCTACGGGGGCGTGGTGCTCAACTCGTATGTCGGCTACATCAATCCGGCGGCGGTGGAGGCGGCGCTGCGCCTGGGCGGCAAAGAGGTGTGGATGCCGACCATCGACGCCGGCTACCACGCGCAGGTGCACGGGGGCGCGGGCGGCTACGACGCCCAGAAGGGTGGCCGCGGCGGCGAGGGCATCTGGATCCTGGACAAGGAGGACCGCCTGAAGCCCGAGGTAGAGGAGGTGCTCAAGCTGGTGGCCGAGCACAACGCCATCCTGGGCACCTGCCACCTGTCGCCGCGCGAGATCGTGGCGCTGGTGCGCGCCGCGCGCAACCTGGGCGTGGAGAAGATCGTGGTCACCCACCCGTTCTTCAAGGTGCCGAACCTCGACCTGCCCACCCTGGAGGAGATCGTGCGGCTCGGCGGCATGCCCGAGTTCGGCTACTGCACGATCTCGCCGGCCTGGCAGTACGCCTCGCCCGAGAAGATCGTGCAGGCCATCAAGACGGTCGGTGCCTCGCGCTGCCTGCTGGTCAGCGACACCGGCCAGCGCCACAACCCGCTGCCGTCGGAGGCGCTGCGCATCTTCGCCCAGACGCTGTTCGAGAAGGGCGTGCCCGAGCCGGACATCGAGCAGATGATCGTGCGCAACCCGGCCGACCTGCTGGAGGTGGACGCGGCCCCGCCGACCATCGACGACCAGGCGCGCACCTGGGCGGCGGCGCTGCAGGACCCCTGCCTGCTCCACGAGCACGCCCACATCCCGCCCGCGGACCAAGCCGCCCGATGAGCATCCGACCCGCCGACTTCATCGAGGCGCGGCGCCGCCGGGCCGCCAAGCCGAAAGGAGCGCGCGACAAGCGCCTGGAGGCCGCCGAGGCGGTGCGCCTGGTGCGCGACGGCGACGTGATCGCCATTGGCGGCTGCTGCTTCTCGCGCACGCCGATGCTGCTGCTGCGCGAGCTCCTGCGCCAGGGCCGCACGGGCCTCACCCTGGTGCGCAACCTGATGGCCACCGAGCCAGAGCCGTTCCTGGTGGCCGGCGCCGTGCATACGCTGATCACCAGCTGGATGGGGCCGGGGCTGCCGTGGGGGCTGTCGCGCGTGCTGCGCCACTATGTGGAGAGCGGGCAGGTGCGCTTCGAGGAGTGGAGCCATCTGGGCCTGGGCCTGCGCTTCCGCGCCGGGGCCATGGGCGTGCCGTTCCTGCCCACCCTAACCATGCTGGGCTCCGACCTCATGGGCGTGGGCGGCGCGAAGACGATGGCCTGCCCGTTCACGGGCGAGACCGTCGCGCTGGTGCCGGCGCTGTTCCCCGACGTGGCGCTGCTGCACGTCCACCGCGCCGACCCCCTGGGCAACTGCCAGATCGACGGCTACGTGCACATGGACCCGGACATCGCCGCCGCGGCCACCACCGTGCTGGTCACCGCCGAGGAGCTGATCAGCGAGGAGGACACGCGCCGGCACCCCGAGCGCACGGTGATCCCCGGGCTGCTGGTCGACGCGGTGGTCGAGGCACCGTTCGGCGCCTACCCGGGCGAGTGCTACGGCCTGTACGAGACCGACTTCGGCTTCTACGACGCCTACGCCGCGCGGCTGGCCGCCAAGGGCCTCGACGGCGTGCGCGAGTTCATGGACGAGTACATCTACGGCCCGGCGACGCACGCCGAGTACCTGGCGCGGTTCGACCCGGCGGTGCTGGCGCGGCAGCAGCAGTACGCGCGCGAGCTGGTGGGGGGCGAGCCGCTATGAGCTACACCGACTCCGAGCTGCTGTGCGTGATGGCCGCGCGCCAGCTGCGCGACGACCAGACGGTGTTCGCCGGGGTGGGCCTGCCGCTGCTGGCGGTGGCGCTGGCGCAGAAGACCCACGCCCCGCACCTGACGATGGTGGTCGAGGGCGGGGTGATCGGCGCCGAGGTAGTGCCGGGCCGGCTGCCGATCTCCACCAACGAGATGCGCCTGGCCCACCGCGCGCTGATGCTGCCGCCGATCACCGACATCTTCCTGCTGGCCCAGCGCGGGCTGATCGATGTCGGCTTCATCGGCGGCGCGCAGATCGACCAGTACGGCAACATCAACACCAGCGTCATCGGCCCCTACGAGCGGCCGAAGGTGCGGCTGCCCGGCAGCGGCGGCGCCAACGACATCGCCTCGCTGTGCAGCGAGGTGACGATCGTGACGCTGCACGAGCGCCGCCGCTTCGTGCCGCGCGTGGACTTCATCACTAGTCCGGGCGGGCTGAGCGGGCCGGGCGCGCGCCAAGCGGCGGGGCTGCACTTCGGGCGCGTGGCCCGCGTGATCACCCACCTCGGTCTGTTCGGCTTCGACCCCGCCAGCGGGCGCCTGCGCCTCGACGCCCTGCACCCCGGCCGCACGGTGGAGATGGTGCGCGAGCAGACGGGCTTCGAGGTGCTGCTAGCGCCGGAGATCGGTACCACCGCGCCGCCGACCGAGACCGAGTTGGCGATCCTGCGCCGCCTCGACGCGGAGAGGAGATTTCTCTGATGGCCGTGGTCTTCGGCCTCGCCTTGCAGAACTTCGTCGGCCCGGGCGAGAGCCCCGATATCGAGGCGCTGTACCGCTACGCCGCGCGCGCCGAGGAGCTGGGCTTCGAGTCGCTGTGGGCCTGGGACCACATCCTGCTCGGGGTCGAGCCTGCCTTTCCGGTGCTGGAATCGATCACTACCCTCACGGCGCTGGCGGCACGCACCCACCGCATCAAGCTGGGCACCGGCGTGCTGGTGCTGCCCTTGCGCAACCCGGTGGTGCTGGCCAAGCAGCTCGCCAGCCTCGACCAGATCGCCCACGGCCGGCTGCTGCTCGGGGTGGCCAGCGGCTGGTACCAGCGCGAGTTCGACGCGGTAGGCGTGCCGTTCCACCGCCGCGGCAAGCTGATGGACCGCAACCTGGACCTGCTGATCCGCCTGTGGACGGAGGACCGCGTGCGGCTGCAGGTGGACGAGTTCAACCTGCGCGACGCGCGCCTGCTGCCGCGGCCGGCCCAGCAGCCGCGCCCGCCGATCCTGGTCGGCGGCTACGTGGACGCCGTGCTGCGCCGCACCGCGCGCGTGGCCGACGGCTGGCTGACCTACTTCTACACGCCCGACAGCTTCCGCCGCGCGTGGCAGAAGGTGCTGGCCTACGCCGCCGAGTACGGCCGCGACCCGGCGCAGCTGACGGCGACCAACCAGCTGGCCATCTACGTCGGTCCGTCGCGGGCGGCGGTGCAGGAGGCGATGCGCCACTGGCTGAGCACGGAGTGGGACACGGCGGGCTGGAGCGAGTCGACCATCGAACACGCCATCCAGGGCTCGCCGGACGAGTGCGCGGAGCAGCTCCAGGCGCACATCGACGCCGGCGTCCATCGCATCATCCTGATCCCGTACCGCTACCAGCCCGAGCAGGTGGAGCGGATCGCCAGCGAGGTGCTGCCCAAGCTGCGACGGTAGCCCGCGAGCGCTACGCGCGGCAGCGGCGAGTCGAGGCGTTATAGTCGTAGGAAGCGTGGAGCCGCCCAAGGTGCGCGATATCATCAGGCAGCTGGAGCGAGAGAGCTAGTACAAGGTGGGCATCGGCCATACAGGCATCCGACCAAACCGGGGCGGGGCACCGCGCCTGGGTAGCTGAACCAGGCGCTTCACGTGGGCACTTGACGGAGTATCCAGCGGCTGGCTGACGCAGGTAAGAGGGCGCAGGCAACGCGTGATCGTGCGGGAACGAGGCCCGCGCAACGGGTCCGCTCACGCGCCGGATGGATGGGGATGCGTCGCGGTGGGCGACACGCGCGGGGCGACGGACGGCAATATGCGCGATGCGCTCGCCTTTCATCGGCGGGGCTGTGCGCCGATGGCCTGCCGCTCCCGCCCCCGGGCACCTGGACCGCGCTGGTAGACGTCGCCATACCGGCCGGGGTGCTCGGGGCGGCGCGCTGACTCGAGGAGGGTGATCGATGGCGGTGCAACACGCGGACTGGCAGCGGATCGGCCTGATCGTCCCATCGTCGAACACCACTATGGAGCCGGACTTCATGCGCGTGCTGCCGCCCGGGGTGACGCTGCACACCGCGCGCATGCGGCTCGTCGAGACCACGGCCGAGGCCGAGCGGCGCATGATTACCGAGTACGCGCCGTTGGCGGTGGCCGACCTCGCCTCGCTGCGACCGCACGTGGTGGTGTTCGGCTGCACCAGCGGCGGCGCGGTGCTGGGCGCCGAGGGCGAGGCGCGGCTCATCGCCGACATCCAGCAGCAGACCGGCGTGCCGGTGGTGAGCACCAACACGGCGGTCGGCGAGGCGATCGCCCGCCACCAACCGCGCCGCGTGGCCGTGCTCACGCCGTACATCGACGAGCTCAACGCGGCCATTCGCGCGGGGCTCGAGCGGCGCGGGCTGAACATCGTCCACATCGGGGGCCTGGGCCTGGCCGAGAACTTCGCCATCGGGACGGTGCCGCCGGAGGAGATCGTGGCGTTCGCCGAGCGCGAGCTGGCGGGGGTGGACTGCGACCTGCTGTTCGTGTCCTGCACCAACTTCCGCGCGGTCGAGGCGCGGCCCGCGCTCCAGCAGCGCTTCGGCGTGCCGGTGATCACCAGCAACCAGGCCACGATCGACGCCACCTTCGCGGTGCTCGGGCGCCCCGCGCGCTGGCCCGTGCCCGCGCCGGCATGATCGCGAGTCCCTACTCGTACGCCTACGGGCCGGCGCTGGTGCCGGCGCCGGACGAGCCGGGCGCGGGGATGTGGCGCTGGCGGCGGCTGCTGCCGCTGGACGGCAGCGACGTGTACCCGCTGCCGGTGGGGGGCACGCCGCTGGTAGCGCCGCCGCGGCTGCGGGCCGCGCTCGGCCTGCCCGGCCTGGTGCTCAAGGACGAGACGCGCGGCCCCACGGGCTCGAACAAGGACCGCGCCACGGCCCTGTGCTGCGCCGACGCCGTGCGCCGTGGCGCGCCCGCGATCGTCTGCGCCTCCAGCGGGAACCTGGCCGTCTCGCTGGCCGCTGGCGCCGCGGCCGTGGGCTTGCCGGCGTACTGCTTCGTCTCCGCCCGCACCGTCTCGCCCGCCAAGGTGGAGCTGATGCGCGCCTACGGTGCCACGGTGGTGCGCGTGGCCGGTGCCTACGAGGACGCTTACCGGCTGAGCGAAGCCGTGTGCGTGCGGCTGGGCTGGTACAACCGCAATACGGGCAGCAACCCGCTGGCTGTGCAGGCAAAGAAGACGGTTGCGTTCGAGGTGTGGGAGCAGCTCGGCCGGCGCCTGCCCGACGTGGCGTATCTCCCCGTGGGCGACGGCACGACGCTGGCGGCGTTCGTGGTCGGCTGCGAGGAGCTGGTGCGCTGCGGCGTGGCCGACCGCCTGCCGCGGGTGATCGGCGTGCAGGCCGAGGGCGCCGCTCCGCTGGCGCGCGCCTTCGCCGCGGGCCGGCTCGACTGGACGCCGGTGGAGAGCACCACCTTCGCCGACGGCATCGGCGTGGGCGACCCGTTCTTCGGCCGGCCCGCGCTGGAGGCGGTGCGGCGCACCGACGGCGAGTTCGTCGTGGTCAGCGACGACGCCATCCGCGAGGCGATCGCGCTGCTCGCCCGCGCGGCGGGGCTGCTGGTCGAGCCAGCCGGCGCGGCGGCGCTCGCGGGCGCCGCGGCGCACCAGGGGCGCCGCGCGGGCGAGGAGCGGTTGCTAGTGCTGGTGACGGGCACGGGGCTGAAGGACCAGCGCTGGTTGCCGCGCGAGCAAGGGGCGGTGCTCGACGTGCCGCCCGACCTCGACACATTCCTCACGGCTCTGTCCGAACGGCCGGGCGGTCAAGCGGCCAGCGCTCCGGCGTGAGCCGTGCGTCGTGGCAGACGAACGCAGACCATCCCGCGCGGGACCACGTCTCGTGCGCGGCGCATAGACACAGCCGCGCGGCGCTGGGCAGCGGAACCATAGCCGCGCGCCGCCGCCGTCGGGTACGCTCCCACCACCGGTGCCGGAGCCGCTCGCTGGCGTGTGCGCTATACTGAATGCCCACCATGGGCTGCCGCGCCCGCGGGCGCGCGTGCAAGGGAGGCCAGCATGTACGACCTGGTGATCACTGGCGGGCGGCTGTTCGATCCGGCGGCGGGCATTGACGAGGTAGGCGATCTGGCGATCCGCGATGGCCGCATCGTGGCCCTCGGGCGCGACGTGGTGCGCGAGGAGATCGGGCGCACGCTCGACGCGCGGGGCCTGCTGGTGACCCCCGGGCTGATCGACCTGCACGTGCACGCCTTCGAGTACGCGACCGACTTCGGGGTGCCGCCGGACTCGGTCGGCGTGCGCTGCGGCGTGACGACCATCTGCGATCAGGGCAGCGCGGGCCACCTCAACCTGCCGGCGTTCCGCAAGTTCGTGATCGAGCACGCGACCACCGAGATGTTCCTGTTCATCGCCATCACCGCGGTCGGCGTGCCGAAAGGCTCGATGCTCACCGTGCTGCACTCGCCCGAGGCGGTGGAGTTGGAGCCGACGATCGCCGCGATCGAGGCCAACCGCGACCTGGTGCGCGGTATCAAGGCCCACGCCGACATGGGCGCGTTCGCCCGCTGGGGCACGCGCGTGTTCGACCTAGCGCTGGAGGCGGCCAACGCCACCGGCGTGCCCGTGTACGTGCACACGGGGCTGTTGTTCGACCCGGGCGGCCATCCCATGCCCGCGCCCGACGAGGTGCTGCCGATGGCCGTGCCCAAGCTGCGCCCGGGCGACATCATCGCGCACCCATTCACCAGTATGCCGGGCGGTATCTTGGGGACCAACGGCAGGGTGCAGCCGGTGGTGAAGGAGGCGCTGGCGCGCGGCGTGCTGTTGGATGTGGGCCACGGCGCCCACTTCAGCTTCGCGGTGGCCGAGCGCGTGCTCGCCGAGGGCATCTTGCCCTACAGTGTCAGCAGCGACGTCCACGCCGACTTCAACGACCCACACAGCCGCAAGGCGTACTACGGGCTGACCGAGACGATGGGCAAGCTGCTGGCGCTGGGCGTCTCGCTGGCCGACGTGATCCGCATGGCCACCTGGCACCCAGCCCAGGTGCTGCGCGAGGCCGACCGCATCGGCAGCCTGCGGCCGGGCTACCAGGCCGATGTGACGCTGCTGCGCCTGGAGGAGGGCGAGTTCGCGTTCTCCGACATGGTGGGCGAGACGCGCCGAGGCGCCCTGCGGCTGGTGCCCCAGCACACCGTGAAGCGCGGCGTGGTGTACGCGCCGGGCGAGGCGGCGGGGATCTATCAAGCGCACTACGCGCTGGCTGGCGACTAGCGGGCAGCGCCCCGCGCGCAGACAGATGGCCGAGGGGGAGGCAGCTATGAGCAACACGCGTGTCGATCGCCGCTGGAGTCGCCGCCGCTTCCTGCAAGTTGTGGGTGCTGGGGTGGCTGCGAGTGGGCTAGTGGCCTGTGGGCCAACTGGCGGCAGCCGGCCGACGGGGAACGCCCCGGGGGCGAGCACGGGCCAAGCGCCCGCCGGCGGGCAGAGCGGTAACCTGCGCAAGGCGACCCTGCTGCTCGATGTCACGCCGTACGGCAAACACGCCTTCTTCTACGTGCCGCTGGAGAAGGGCTGGTACCGCGAGGCCGGGCTGGATATCACGATCGAGAGCGCCAAGGGCTCGGCCGACAACGTGGCCAAGGTGGGTGCCAAGGCGGTGGAGTTCGGCTTCGCCGACACCAGCGCGGTGATCGCCGCCCGCGCCGGCGGCGCTGCCGTGCGCGTCACCTGCATGGTCCACTACAAGAACCTCATGGCGGTGATGAGCTTCCGCAACCGTGGGAACATCACGCAGCTCAAGGACCTGGAGGGCAAAACGGTCGCCGCCCTGCCGGGCGAGGCGGGGCGCGTGGTGCTGCCCGCGCTGGGCAAGATCAACAACTTCGACCCCGACAAGCTCAACATCATCAACGTGGACCAGACGGGCAAGCCGGCCATGCTGGCCGCCGGGCAGGCGGTGGCCGTGCTCGACTTCTACACGGCGTTTCCCGCCTACGTGGCTGCCGCGCGCCAGGTGAACGACGAGGCGCTCGCTCTGCTGTACGCCGACTACGGGCTCGACCTGTACAACAACGGGATCGTGGTCCACGACGACCTGCTGCGCGCCGAGCCGGACCTGGTGCGCCGCTTCCACGAGGCGTTCGTGCGCGGCATGGTGTGGACCGTCGAGAACCCTGACGCGGCCAACGACATCATGCTGAAGTACGCGCCCCAGCTCAGCAAGGAGACGGCGCGCGCGCAGCTCCAGATCGCTATCGACCACCTGATGGTCGACGAGGTGCGGCGCAATGGCTGCGGGCCGATGAGCTCGGACAAGATGGCGTTCACCCTGGACACGATCAGCCAGTATCAGCCGCTGCCGCGCGCGGTGAATGTGGACGAGGTCTACACCAACGACTTCGTGCCCAAGGGACAGATTCCCAAGGTGTAGGGGAGCAGTATGCAGCAGCAGGCGGTCCCGGCGCCTCCGCGCGACGGCGCGGCACGTCCGCTGATGGTGGAGGTGCGCGCGCTGGATAAGGTGTACGCGAGCAAGCGCGGGCCGGTGCAGGCGCTGCAGGGCGTCTCGTTCGACGTGCGCGAGCACGAGTTCGTGGCCCTAGTGGGCCCGAGCGGCTGCGGCAAATCCACGATTCTCAAGCTCATCGCCGGGTTGCTGCCCAAGACGGGTGGCGAGTTGCGCGTGGCCGGCCAGCCGGTGACGGGGCCCGTGGACGGGGTAGGCATGGTGTTCCAGGCCCCTGTCCTACTGAAGTGGCGCACCGCGCTGGACAACGTGCTGTTCCCGATCGAGATCCTGCGTCGTGATCGGCGCCAGTATCTCGACACAGCGCGGGCGCTGCTGCGCCTGGTGGGGCTGGAGGGGTTCGAGCGGGCGTATCCGCGCGAGCTGTCGGGGGGCATGCAGCAACGGGTGGCTATTGCCCGCGCGCTGGTCCATGATCCCGCGCTGCTGCTGATGGACGAGCCGTTCGGCGCGTTGGACGCCCTGACGCGCGAGCAGATGAACTTGGAGCTGCTGCGCATCTGGAGCGAGAGTCAGAAGACCACCATCCTGATCACGCACAGCATCCAGGAGGCCGTATTCCTGGCCGACCGGGTGGTAGTGATGACACCGCGGCCCGGACGGGTCGCCACGGTGATCGACATCGACCTGCCGCGCCCGCGGCAGCCGGCGGAGCGCCTCAGCGCGCGCTTCGCTGCCTATGTGCAGGAGGTCGGCCGCTACATCGGCCTCGACTACGCTTGAGCCCGTAGCCCCCCCGCCCGGCCAGCGGCGTGGCCCACGGCCCGGCTTTCCTCGAGTAATGTGGCCGTCTGCCGTGCTATCGAGCGCAGGCGATAGACTGGAGAGGGCGGTGTTTGTAGGCGCCGCCTAATCCATGTCGCGCGATGCTGGTTGCGCCGCCCGTTCCTCGCGGGTGAGCGGGTTGTTAGCCTCGTATGGGCACCGGGTGCGCTCCCCGATGGGGCCGCGGCACCGTGGTGCCGAGAGAGATACCGCTGGGTGGCGCGTCGGAGCGGTAGGGAGTATTGCGCATGCGCTCATGGTGGATCGTGGTGGCGAGCCTGCTGGGGCTGGCCACGGTATGGCTCGCGGGGCACAGCGCGCTGTCGGCCCGGACCGCGGGCGACCTGATCGCGGTCGGGCTCGTGCTGTTCTGGCTCAGCTTGCCGTGGGTGGGGCTCGTGTTGACAGCACGCACGGCGTTTCCCAGCCGCAGGGAGCGCCGGCCGCTGTCGCGGCGCTAGCGGCGGCTGCGAGCGCTTAGTCGCCCCCAGCCGCCGCCAGCCCGGCAGGCGTCTGGGCGGGTACACCCTCGAGGTCGATCTTTACCACGCCTAGATGCTCCAGCTCCCATTCGGTGTACTAAATCTTAATGGGCGGTCGTACCCACCGGCGCCGGTTGCGCCTCCTGTGAGCGCGTACAGCCAGAGTTGGCTGGGCAACACCCTGTCGCAAACCGCCGTGGTGTACGGCCTGGGCGAAACCACGGTGCACCACGTGGTACTCAGGGTACGCAGGCGACGTCTACCAGGCCTGCCACTGACCCAGAGCGGCACCGCCCGTACCCGCGCAGGGGCATGATGCCCACAACACGGAATCTCGCCGATCCCCAGCGCGTGACGAGCCGCTGGGGATCGGCGTATCGCGGGTCAGGCGCGCGCCAGGAGCTCCTCCCGCGTCCGGGTGGCTTGCCCCTCATACATGTCCGCCTGCGCCCCGAACTCGATGACCTGGTCATTTGCAGGATCGCGCAGCACGCCCAGCGGATCGCGCCCCGCTGCGACCGCTGCGAGCGCCTCGCGCATCATCTGCCGCATCAGGATGATCCCGCCGTCGCTCACGCCCAGATGCTCGCGCGTGCGGTCCATCACGGTGCCCTGCTGCTCAACAGCCATGCGATCCTGGTCGTTGAAGTCGATGCCCCACCAGTCGCTTTCCAACGGTTCGTAGACGCCCAGCTCCTTTGGCAACAATCCGACAGTCGTGAACGAGCGCTGCTCGTCCGGATAGAAGCGAATGAAGTAGAGAAGGGTCGACTCGTCGTCTACCGGCACACGGTAGATCAGCCCCCCGACGAGCTCCCGGCTGCCCGCCACGGGGGGCAAGGTGAACCGATTCACCGTGGGGAACGCGTAGCAGGAGACGTGGGTCTGTTCGACCCCCTCGATCCGCATGATATTGTTGAGGCCCCAGCGCGTCCGCTCCCACTCGTAGGTGATCTTCCGCGCTCCGTAGTGGGGGAAGCGCGAGCCATGCAACCAGGCCAAATGACTGATATCTACGATATTCTCGACGTGCTGCAGCCAGTTGGCATGGACTGGATTCGCGGCGATCCACTTCACGCCATCCTCTCGCGCCAGCAGATCGTAGCGCGGCAGCAGCGGCGCCGGGTCCGGGCCGAGATAACCGAATACCAGCCCACCGAACTCCCGAGTCTGATATGCCTTGAGCCGCACGCGGTCCTTGAACGTGCTACCCTCGGGCTCGGCCGGCTGCTCTAAGCAGCGGCCGGAGCGATCGAAGAGCCAGCCATGGTACGGACAGCGAATGCAGGTGCCCTCGACCCGCCCGTAATCGAGCGCCACCTGCCGGTGGGCACAGCGCAGCTCCATCAAGCCGGGCTGGCCGTCCTCGCCTCGGTACAGCACCAGCTCCTCGCCCAGCAGCTTGAGCCGCTGGGGCTTCGTGGTGAGCTGCTCCGAGAAGCCCACCGGCCACCAGTAGCGCCGCAAGACCTCCCCCATGGGCGTGCCAGGGCCGACCCTCGTCAAGCGCTCGTTCTCCTCCTTCGACAGCATCGCACACCCTCCTGTGCACCGCCCGTTATCATGGCGCTGTGATGCAGATTGTGGGACTTAGCGTACGCGGCAATCACCAATAGCGCCAATTCGGAGTTCGCACGATAGGTATAAAGTGTGGATAATGACAGCGCTAACGGTCAGCGGTCGCTACCTGCCGCTACTGCTTCACGACGTGGCGACACTAGACTGGGCGCTCGGGCCAGCGTGGAGCCGAAGGAACTGCGCGAAGTTTCGGGCGAGTGGCGAAAACCCACGAGCCGGGTGAGAGAGGAGCACGAACTGCTGAGTCGATGTCAGCTCATCCACCGGCAAGGCGACCAACGCCCCAGTCGCGAGTTCGGCGGCAACCACCCGTTCGAACAACAGTGCGAGCCCCATGCCGGCCAGCACAGCCTGCTTGACACCTTCCTGTGTGCCGAATTCCATCACCACTTGCTTCCCTGGTAGTCCCGCTCGCAGCAGGGCGGAGTCCGTCGCCGCTCGGGCCGGGCCCGAGATAAACGGCTCTCCTAACAGGTCAGTAGTAGTCACTGGGCACTGGCGCGCCAGACGATGCCCGGACGGCGCCACGAGCAGGAGGCGCTCGATCCACAACCGGTCTACATGGAGCGAACGCGGCACTGTGCAGGCCTGACTCACCACGCCGAAATCGGCCTGGTCAGCCAGCACCTCCTCGCCGACCAAGTCGGGGGGCAGCACACGTACCACCACCTGGGCGCCCGCATGTCGCTGCCGGAACCGCGCCGTGATCTCCGGCAACAGATAACTACCGGCCATCTCAGAGGCCGCGACCGTGACCGTACCGCTCTGGCCACCCGTCAGGGCGCGCAGCTCGGACCGGAGGGCCTTGAGCGAGCGCCGTACGCCGATGGCGAAGTCGTAGACCAGGTGGCCAGCCTCGGTGAGGTCGGCGCCCCGCTGGCGACGCTCAAACAGCGCCACGCCGAGGGTCTGCTCTAGGGCGCGGATATGCCAACTTACCGCCGGCTGGCTCAGACCAAGGGTCTCTGCAGCGTGCGTGAAATTCTTCCGCTCAGCGACAGCACAGAAGATCGCCAATCTGATAGGGTTGATCACGACGTCATCAGGTTGCCCCAGTAGCGCGTCGTCCAGCGCTCGGAGAGAAACGCTATCCCACCAGGTGCCATTACTCATTGTTTATCGCTCCTACCTCAGAAGCGAATTGGACTCATTATAGGCCACGACCTAGACTCCGGGAAGGACCGCGTCGGTGTATGGGCAACAGCCTCACAGAGGACACCGGTCGAAGCAATGGGCAGCGCGCTGCTGCTGCTGCTGACACGGGAGTACGGTTCATGGACATGCTGGCTCTTCGATTGACCACAATCACCTTGCTGATCGGCAGTCTGCTCTCCATGTCCGCTTGCACCACGTCCGGTACTCCATCCTCCAACTCGGCTGTGAGTGGCGCGATGGCCAGCACCGAGAATCCATCCAGCGACGTTGCGACTGCTGACACAGTGCCGATCAATACGCCTATCCGCATGCAGACCCTCCAGAACACGGCCGATATTGCTCTGTTCATTGCCAAGCGTCTCGGCTATTTCGAAGAGCAGGGCTTGGTAGTCGACTGGGAGCGGGTACGCAGCGCGGCCGATACGATTCCTTTACTTTCCACCGGGACGCTGGATGTAGCAGCGGGAGGAAGCAGCCCGGGACTGTTCAACGCGATCCAGCGCGGCGTGAACATCCGGATCGTCACCGACAAGACGCGAAACGCGCCAGGCAGTTACGGTAGTAGTTTCGCCGTCCGTCAAGATCTGCTTGACTCTGGCGCTGTGCGGAGTGTGGCCGACCTCAAAGGGCGAACGATCTCATCGACCACACTCCGGAGCACCACGGGTGCCTATCTCTACGCAGCGCTGACCCCGTTCGGCCTCGGCCTGAGCGATGTGGAGGTGGTCGAGCTCCCTGCGGCCGACACCCTTGCTGCCCTAGCGAACCGGAAGATCGACGCCGCGTTCGTTTTCGAGCCCTTCCAGACCCTTGTGCAGCAGCAGGGATTGGCTACGCCCATCGTCTGGATTAGTGACGTCTATCCGAACAGCGTCACGAACTTCCTGATGTACTCGTCCCAGTTCGCGACGGAACGGCCAGAGGCCGCGCGTCGCTTCATGATCGCGCATCTCAAGGGAACGCGCTATTTCTGGGATGCCTACCTCAAGGGGCGCGACCGTGACGCCGTACTCAATATCCTGGTCGATTACAGGCTGGCACCGTCGCTCGAAGTCGCCCGGCAGATGCATCTCTCGCCAGGGGATCCCGACGGGCAGATCCGCCCCGAGGACTTCGCTGCGGATCAGCAGATCTTCGTGACGCTCGGCTGGCTCGACCATGTAGTCGACCTTGAAGGCGTGATCGACCAGCGGTTCGCGCGCCAGGCCGTGGAGGCGCTGGGCGGCCCGTACCCGCGCGAGTAACCCCGCCAAGAAGGCGCCGATCGCGGCCATGCGCCGCAGGGCGACTCGGGAGACCCCGCGCACGGCGAACTGGCGTTGCCGCCGTGGCATCCGGCTTTTACACGGACGCCACAGGATGGACCGAGGACATGGGGACGTGGCAACGCGCGACGCGCCGGACGCCTTCATTGAGGAGCTGATCCCCTCTGATGATACCCCCGTGGTGGCTGAGGCCCAGACCGTCGCCGCCATGCGCCGGGTGCTGGCGCGCCAGCCCGCCCTCGCACAATTGGGCGGAGCAAGAACGTCGCGCCCTTGACCGCGCGAGCGCGCAGCTGGCTGGGCAACCGTTCGCCACCATGGCGCCCGCGTAGCGGCAGCAGCTACTCGCTCTCCTGGCCCGCGGCAGCCCGCCACCGGGCTGGTCCAGCGTGGACCCGCCGCCCGCGGTGTTCTGGACGACGCTGCGAGGCCTCGCCCTGGCGCCGTTCTATGGCAGTCCGCTCAGCCACCAAATTACTGGATCACTGACTTCTCCGGCCCGGCCGGGACCGCGGTATCGGCATCCAGGACGCGCGCGTGGCTGAGCGGGCCGGCGATGTCGGCCTCGATCGCCGCGGCCAGCTTGGGCTCGCCGAGCTGGGCCAGCACCACCGCGCGGAACTCCTCGGCGGCCAGGGGCGCGGAGCCCAGCGTGATCAGCGGCTCGCGGCGCGCCGTCTGGAACCCCTCGCGGTAGGCGAGCGCTACCCACTGCGCCAGCATGGCCAGGGTGCCGCGCGTCTGCTGGTACTGGGGCAGCGACTGCCACTTGCGCTGGAACACCGACAGCGTGGCGGGGTGGAACGGGTAGCAGGCGGCGAAGCGCTCGCGCAGCAGGTCGCGTGCGCAGGCCTCGGTGACCGCCGTGTCCACCGCCGTCCACTCGGGCGGGAGCTGGGCGCGGCGGGCGAAGCACCAGTCGGCGTAGGCGTGCGCGACGCGGCGTCGCATCCGCTCGGGGCCCAGGTCCTCGAACAGGCGGCGCCGGATCACCTCGCTCACCTCGGCCTCGTGGTTGGCGAACAGCTCGCGGGCGACGCGCTGCACGACCTTGGTGAGCCGCTCCTGCCACTGGAGGTCCCAGTCGGTCATCTCCACCTGGCTGCGCGGGAGGCTCACCACGGCCGCGCTGCGCGTGGTGCCGGTCATGGCCACGGTCACGTTGTGCAGGAAGGCGTAGAACGGCTCGGCCAGCGGGCGGTGGCGGTTGCAGAAGTTGAGCACCTCGTCGAACAGCAGCAGCACCGACCCGCCGGCCGCCGCGATCAGCCGCGCCAGCGTCTCGGTGCCCGGCGGGGCCTCGCGGGCCGCGGGACCGAGCGCGGCCACCCCCGCGTCACCGGCCAGCTGGCGCGCCAGGTCGAGCCAGGGCGTCTCGGCCCCGGGCCGAGGATCCCAGGCGTTGCCCACGAACACCGCCACGCGGGCCGCCGGCACCTCGGCCAGGCCGGCGGCGTCGAGCACGGGCGCCACGCCGGCGAACCGCCGGGCCTGGTCGGCGTGGCGCACTAGATGGATGATAGAGGGCGGTGAGCGTGTGCGTCTTGCCACCACCGAACTGGGTCACCAGCGTCAGCACGGGCGGCGCGTTGGCGGTCTGGCCGGCGAGGCGGCGCAGCACGGTGGCCACGAGGTCCGTCAGCGCGCGGGTGAACACGTTGCGGCTGAAGAACTGGGCGGGGTCGCGGTAGTCCGCGGGCGCGCGGCCGGCGACCACCTGCTCCAGGTGGATGGCGAACTCGTCGGGATTGAACGAGCGGCCCGCGCGGACCTCCTCGCGTGGTGTGACGACCTTGTACCAGGGCTCCATCGGCTCACCCCGCGACCTGGAACTCCAGCCGGCGCGCTTCGGTCACCCGCTGCGAGGCGTCGAGGATCTCCAGGGAGACCAGGTTGCCCTGGGCATCGTAGTCGAGGATGACGCCCGGCCGCTCCTCCTCGCTCTCCGCAACGGGGGTGTCGTCGCGGAGGATGACGCTCAGCGTGTCCGTGCGCGGGTCGTAGATGACTCTCATGCGTCCGGCACCCAATACTTGGCGATCTTGCTGGTACGATACACCGTCACCACCTCCGCCGGCTGGCGATCGACATCCACCACGACGCGAATCAGGTACACCTTGCCCTCCAGCTCGGTCCGTGCCTGGAGCACCACCCGGCCGGGGCGGACGGGCACGCGCTGCTCCGGCGCCGCGAGGACCTGGCGCACGAGCCGCTCCGTGAGCCCGCGGCGCTGCAACTCGAACCGCGCGTGCGGCGTGAGCACATAGGCCGTGATGCCGCCCGTCACCCGCCTACCTCGGCACCGCCAGCAGCATGGCGTCCAGCAGCCGCTTCTCCTCGCTGTGGCCGGGGTACAGGGCGGAGAGGGCGTTGGCTAGCCGCAGGAACTCCGGCCCGCGCTCCTGTTCGGCGGCGAGCAGCGCACGCAGCGCTGCCGCGCGCCCGGCGGCCTGCAGCAGCATGGCCAGGTGCAGGCGGTCGAGCGTGGTGGCGGTGCGCGCCAGCCCCGGCGCGTCGTCGAGAGCGGGGGCGTCGGACGCGCTGGTCCCCGAGCGCCTGCCCTGCCGCCGCGCTGCGCGCTAGGTTACCACTCGATCTCCGGGATGTCGTCATCGCCGTTGGGAGCTACCCGTGCGGGACAGTCCTCCGAGGAAATCTCGCACCAGCGGCAGTTAGCCGGGTCAGGCCAGCGGGGTAGCGCGGCGCTGGCCTCCAGCAGGTCGGCCCAGCGACGCGCCTGCCAGCGGAAGTCCACATCGATATCCTCGGGGCGCACCAGCCGGACCCGCGCGCCATTAGTGTATACGACGCGGCCGATCATCTCTCGGCCCTTGAGCCACGGCCAGCCGAACGGCAGGCAGAGCAAGTACAGCTTGGTCTGCACGATGTCGCTCTCTCGTTCCTGGCCGGTCTTCACCTCGTAGACCGTCACTGGCCCATCAGGGGTACTACGACCAGGTCCGGCTTGCCCCCCATGACGAGGCGTTTGCTGAGCTTGACTTGAAGCCGTTGCTCTTTACGGACGACTTCTCCGGGCCGTACATAGCGCCGCACGATCGCGTCTACCGCCCGCTCGTGGTCGGCCTTCCACTGCTCGAGATCGAAATTGGATTTGACCCGTTGATACTTGTGGTGGACCTTGAACCACACCGACCACTGACATCGGGTCTCTCCGGCCATGAGCTTGGCCAGCCAGCTCACCCAGAGGTAGGGGGCGTCGCGGCGCTCGGTCATGGTTGGATTCCCTCGCCATGTGCGGCATCGGCAGTGCCGCTGGCGCGCCTCGATGGCAGCACGAGCATGCCACGCCTCACTTACTTCGTCAATACGGAACCGATGTTCTGGCAACACGCGAGCGGCAGTAGGCGAGAAGGGGCGGGACATGTAGGGCAGGTCCTGGTCGGGGGTGCGGCGGTACCAGTTGCGCTGCTGGCAGCATGGCGGGCAGAAGAGGTGCACGCCCGAGCAGCTAGGGGGGCATCGCTGTCGCGCATATCGCTCGACTGCGGAATAGAACAGTGGATGTGTCGGGTCGTCTTGACAGCGCATGGGCTACTCGCTACATAAGTACACACTTGTGGCGGTTTTGACCTGGCTGTTGCCCGACGGCAACCTGCACCGGAGCGGAGCGATGGCCGAGATCCTACTGGCTGGCGAGTTCGCGACCGAAGGGGAGCGCCGAACGGCCGAGGCCCTGCGCGCTCTGCCCGAGCATTGGGTTGTCCTGTGCAACAAGACGCTCGTGGCCCAGAACGACCGGTCGTTCGAGATCGATTTCATCGTTCTCGGCGACCATGCCGTGTACGTCATCGACGAGAAGTCGTGGAGCGGGCGCATCCACGGCAGCGACCAGCAGTGGGTGCGTGAGGACGGCTCGTCGGAGCGCAGCCCCCTGTCGAAGATCGATTATGTGGCCAAGGTCCTCGCCGGCGAGCTGCGCGCGCGCGTGAACCGCCTCGGCGAGATCGGCGACGCGCATTTCGTGTTCGGCCGCGTGCTGCTATCGGCGGCGACCGAGCCGCCCCGGATCAATGATGCGCGCAAGGCGGACGGCGTGCTCCTGCTAGACAGCGCCGTCGAGCAACTCGTGGCATTCGATCAGCGGCCGGAGCGTCCCGACCTGACACCCTACCGCGACGCCATCCGCACCGTGCTGCACGACCTGCGGGCACGTCCAAAGTTTCCCAAGGCGATCGGCGACTACAGCATCGAGGAGATTCTGAGCACGCGGCCGGGAGCGTACCAGGCCCGCGCGGTGCATCGGCTGGCGGGCCCTCGCACGCTGTGGGTGTACCACCTGCCCGATCCTCATAGCGACCTGCGGGAGGTTTACACACGCGCCTATCAGGCTATCGCGCGGCTCAGCGATACGGGCCTGGTGCCGGGCGTGGGCGATCCGTTCGGCTGGTCCGAAGAGTTCCTGGTCATCCCGTTCGCGCCGCCACCGGGCAAGGCGCTGGCGGCGCTCAAGCCACCCGGCAGCGCGGACGATTGCCGCGCGGAGCTGAGCCTGGCTGCACGCGCCTTCGAGGGACTGGCCACCCTGCATCAGCGCGGGGTGATCCACCGCGCGCTGCAGCCCGACGCGCTGTACGTGGAAGGGAACGTGCGCGAGCCGAAGCGCCTCACCTTCACCAACTTCCACGCGGCACGGCTGGAAGGACACGCCACGATCGCGCCGAAGCTGGGCGAGCTGGCCGCCGTCGAGCCCTACGCCGCCCCGGAGCTGGCGGTGGACTACGGGCTAGCCGAGCCGGTGTCCGACGTGTACAGCCTAGCGCTGGTGTTCCTCGAACGCCTCACGGGCCTCCGGGTCGAAGAGCTGCGTGCCAGCAACGAGCTGGCCGTGCGGCACCAGCAGCTCGCGGACCGCTGGCCCCAGCTTCCCCCGTCGGTGATCGACGCGCTGGCGCAGCTGTTCACCCAGGCCCTGGGGCGCGGTCCCAGCGCCCCGCCCGATGCCGAAGACGCGCAGCGCCCGAGCGCCGCCGCCTGTGCCGAGCGGCTGCGCGACATCGTCCGCCGTTGGCAGCTGAGCGAGGTCGAGGGCGGGCGCGAACGCCTGGATGGCCGCTACCGCGTGCGGCGCAAGCTGGGCGAGGGCGCCTTCGGCCGCACGTACCTAGTCGAAGACGAGCAGTTGGGGCCCGAGGAGCCCCGCGTGTTCGTGGTCAAGGTGTTCCATCGCCCCGAGGCCGCGTTGGAGCAGGCGCGCGGCGAGTTCGCACGCCTGCGTAGTCTACAAACCCGCTATGTGCCGCGCGTCTACGATTTCTATCCCCCCCACTGCGACGTGCATCTGAAGATGGACTATGTGCCAGGGCCCACGTTGGCCGAGGTGCGTGGCGAGTTCCCTTGGCCCGAGGCGCGCTGGTGGCGCTTCGCCGAAGAGCTACTCGAAGCACTGCAGGTACTCGAGGAGCATGGCCTGCGGCATCGCGACTTGAAGCCCAGCAACATCCTCCTGCACGAGCGCGACGGGCATCCCGTGCTGATCGACTTCGGGCTGGCCGTCCCCAGCCAACGGCCAGCACCGCCCGCGGGCACCCTCGACTATCTGCCGCCTGAAGCGTACCATGCTCCTACGCCGCCCGACAGCATCGACCGCTACGCGGCCGCGATCATCCTGCATGAAGCACTCACGGGGGTGCGGCCCGCCGAGCCGCTGCCGGCCCCGCTGGATGAGCGCGGCGAGCGGCTGCGGGAGGTGCTCCTAGCAGCGGCCAGCCCCCGGCCTGCCGAGCGGCCAGCCAGTGCCGCCGATTTTCTGCAGCGTCTCCGCCAGGCCCGTGCAGTTCCTTCGGGGCTGGCAAGCGGGCCTCATCTATCGACGACGCCGGGAACGGTGCGGCAGACCAACCCGTGGGTCGTTGCCGTGCGCGGCCTGTACCGGGGGAGCGCCAGCGGCAACGCCGAGAACCGCGGGCTGGACACCGCCTTCGCGCGGGAGACCTACGTGCCGACCGCGCTCGACGAGCGGCTGCTGCCCGCCATCCTCGACCAGCGGCCGCCTGCCGTCTTTCTGACGGGCAATCCGGGCGATGGCAAGACGGCGTTTCTGGAGCGGGTGCGCGAGCAGCTCGCGGCGCGCGGCGCGGTCTGCCGCCAGCAGGACGCGAGCGGCTGGGAGTGGGAGTGGGACGGCCATGTCTTCCGCGCCTGCTACGACGCCTCGGAAGCGCACGACGGGCTCAGCGCCGACGAGCAGCTCGCCCGCCGGCTCGCGGGCCTCGATGGCGACGCCCCGCCGTCGGAGCGGGCGCTCACCGTGCTGGTGGCGATCAACGACGGTCGGCTGGCCGACTTCTTCGATCGCCACGAGGCACGGTTTCCCTGGCTGGCACTACGGGTGCGCCACGCGGTGCGGGGCAGCACGCTCCATCCCGAGAAGCCCTGGGTGATCGATCTCAAGTGGCGTGCTTTCATCTCCCTGGCGCCTGGCCCGGGGCGGCCATCGGTGTTCCAGCGCGTGCTGGACGTGCTGGTGGCACCGGAGCACTGGGCGGCCTGCGCGCCGTGCTCCGCTCGGGCGATGTGCCCGCTGTGGGCCAACGCCGAGGCACTGCGGGGCGAGCACGATGGGAGGGCCGCCCGCGCGCGGCTGGAGCATCTCATCGCGCTGGCGCACCTGCGGCGCGAGTTCCACCCGACCATGCGCGACCTGCGGTCCACTCTGGCCTACTTGATCACCGCCAACCTGACTTGCGACGACATTCACCGGGCGAGGGAGGGCACGGCACAGCCCGAGCACCGGGGGGCCGCCAGTCGCTGGTGGCAGCGCGTCTTCCAGCCGCCCGCGGACGCCGACCCGCTGCTGGCCAGCTTGGCACGGCTCGATCCCGGGCGGGTGCCGCGGCCGCGCCTGGAGCGCACACTGGCCCTCGCCGCCAGCGGCGACTACGGACCTGCCCTGGCTGGTCTCTTCGGCGCCGACGCGGCGGCCGCGGCCGAACTCGACCCGGCCCTGTATGACGGCCTCGACGACTGGTTGGCCGCCGTCAAGCGGCGCCTCTATGGCCACGGCGACGCCGCGGCGCTGGAGCGCTACGGGCTGTCGGCCACGCGTCTGCTGCCGTACCGCCACGCCGATCGCTTCCTCGCGGCGCTGCGCGGCGAGGCGGACCTCACGGCGCTGCGCTCGGACCTGACCCGCGGGATCACTCGCTCCGAGGGACTGTTTGCCGAGGTGCTGGGCGACTCGCTGTGCGTGCGGGTGCATTACGATGCCAGTCAGCAGCTCGCCGTACTCAAGCAGTTCGCGGCCGAGGAGTTCAGGCTAGAGGTGGTGCGGCCGCCGGGCGGCTCCGCGGTGGAGACGCTCCCCGAGGCGCTGCAGCTGGTCTACCACGACCGCACCGCCACGCTGACCATCGGGCTGGACCTGTTCGAGCTGCTGTTGCGCTTCGCCGAGGGCATGCTGCCAGGCGCGCCGGAGCACCAGCCGCTGCTGGAGGACCTGGTGCCGTTCAAGAACCGGCTGGTGCTGGCCTCCACGCCCGACCTGGTGCTGCTCGATGCCGACCGCCAGCTCCATCGCCTCACCCAGCGCAACGGCAAGATCGCGCGGCTGGCTGCCGAGGGGTAACGCGATGCGCATCAAGCTCCCGAAGGAACTGAAGGGCGTCAGCTTCCCACGCGTCACGGTGCTGGAGCTGAACGATTTCGACGTGGACCTGCTGCTGCCCTCGTTCTTCTACCGCGTGCTGGGCGAGGGCCGCGGCCGGGCGAAGCGCGTGAACGACGCCACCGACATCGCCCGCTACGTGCGGCGCCTAGCCGACCACGAGGCCGTGGAGGGGTTCGACGATCCGCGCGGCCACGACCTCCTTGACCGGCTGGCGCGCACCGCGCTGATCGTCACGGGCGGCATGGGACGAGGGAAGCAAGGCGAGCAGATCCTGGCCGTGCGGCCGTACTCGCTGCTGGCCCACAAAACGGGCCTCCCCTCGGAGAGCACCCGCCAACGCAACGTGGACCGTTTCCTCTACGAGTGCCTGCGCGAGCGGTGCGGAGGCGAATTGGCCCTGCGCCGCTTCGTGGAGCAGGTCTTCGGCCGCGGCGTGAAGATCAACCCGCTGCCTGCGCTGGGCGGACGCTACGACGGCGTGACGCCGCTGGACACGCTCACTCGCCTGTCCGTGGCATTCCTCGACGGGTTCTCGGAAACACCGGTCGGCCGCGAACTGGCGCGAGTGCGCAGCGAGGCGTGTCCGTCGCTGATGAACGCGCTGGGCTGGGACTTGCAGCACTACCTGTTCGCCTACCACGAGCGCATGCCCGTGCAGTCGCTCACCTACCACCTGCAGGGCCTGATCAACTTCGAGCTGTTCGTGTACACCCTGAAGCTCGTCCATGCCGTCAACGCCTTGGTGCGCGATCCTTCGGTACTGCCGCCTGCCATGCAGGCGCAGCTCGCGCCCTCCCCGCCCGAGGTGTACGTCGACTTCACGGCCGATCCGGGACACCTCAGCCAGCGCATGGCCGCCGCCTGCGTGCGGCGCGACCTAGAGGCGTACGGGCAGTTCGCCACCTCGGTCCTGAAGCTACGGTTGCTGGACCGCTACGCAGAGCGGCTGGGCAAGCGCTCGCCGCTCCCCGAGGGAATGGAGGCCGTGGTGGAAGCGCGGGAGCGCTCGGCGCCGGAGTACCTGCAAGCGCTGGCCCAGATGGCGGGCGATCCGCGCCTGGCGCCTTACCTGGATGCGTTGGCCGAGATGGACGAAGAGGCGATCCGCCGCGCGAACGGGCAGGGGGCCGCGGATGAAGATGAAGAGGAAGAGACGTCACGCCGCGACGCTATCGGCGCCTTGCTGCCCGGACACTTGGCGCCGCTGGAGCGCGTGCTCATCCTGCTTGTTCAAGCCCAGGAAGGCCAAGCCCTGACGGGCTTCGGCAAGTGGTTCCATAGCACCGGCGGGCTGAGCAAGTCGCACGGCCTGCTGGCGGGCACGCTCAAGGGCCGCCGCGCCTGGCGCTACCAGCCCAGCAACGATCTGCTCGCCATCTGGGTGCAGCTCGCCGCCCTGCAGCCCACCGCCGACGAAGCCGCCTCCGCAGGCCCGCGGCCCGTGCCGCTGCGCGAGTTCCTCGCTTACCTGGAGCGCCGCTTCGGCATCCTGGTCGATCGCCCGCCAGCGCCCTTCGCGGGCGCGGAGGCCGTCGCCGCCGCGCGCGACAACCTGCGCGCCATGCTGCGCCGCCTGCGCCAGATGGGCGTGTTCCGCGACCTCTCCGACGACTTCACCGTGCAAGCGCTCCAGCCGCCTTACGCCGCCGAGGAGGTGCCCGTATGATCCACTCGCCCCGCGCCCGCCGCGCCACGATCCTCGCTCAGCTCGTGGCCGAGCGATTCCGCGGCACGGAGCCCGGCCGCTGCGCGCGGGTGGACTACCTCGACCGCGGCGAGGCCCTCGCCGTCTGTCGTGCGCTGCGCGAGCTGACGGCGGGCAATGTCTACGGGGTAGAGGCGTATGTGCTCCGCGGGGCGGACCCGTCGGAGGCGTCGGCCGACCTGCTGCTGCCGGCCGACCAGGCGATCGCCCTGCGCAATCGCAAGAGCGCGCGCCTGTGCCTGTTTGTGCCCGCCGATATCGTGGACGCAGCTGCCAGCTCCCTCGGTAACGCCTTCGCACCGATCGATGGACGCGACCTGCAGGAGAACGCGCTGAGACGTCTCGAGGACGCGCTGCCGCCTTCGCAACAGGAGCTGATAGCCCGCTGCACGCGCGTGCTGCGGGGGGCATTGGCTCCCGGCGTGACAGCGCGGCTCGACTTCGTCGAGGCTCTGCTGGCGTACGACGACGCCCGCACGGTGGGGGCGGAGCTGTGGCGGCTGGGGCTGGTGCCCGACCTGGGGGAGACGTTCGTCGAGCGGTTGGAGAGCAACGCGCGCTGCGTGCGGCTGCTGAGTCGTCCTGCTCGCCTGCAGGCGCCCCTGCGCGACCGGGTGCGCCAGCTCGGCGTAGACGGTGCTACTGCCGCCGAGCTGCTCCGCCTGCTGGAAGGCCAGCCGCTGCACGATGCGCGACATTGGGCCAAGCTACTGGGCGAGGCCGGGTACACTTTCGACCGTTGGCGCTTTCCCGAAACCGACCGCAGCAACCTGCGCACGGTGGAGGTGAAGCCGTTCCTGGACGCCAAGGGCGTGGTGACGAAAACGTGTCGCCTGGAGCAGCCTGACGGCCCGGGTACAGCACTGATCGGGAAGGTCGGCCCTAAAGGCAAGGTGGTCGTGGAGTGGACCACCGACCCGCCTCAGCCCAGCAATCTGGCGCGCTGGCGCGTGGAGATCGTGCCCGTGGCCGAGGATGCCGACGAGCTGGCGCACGACCTGCCAGGCCGCGAGGTCGCGGGCAACAAGCGCCGCACGACGCTGGCCCTCGACCTCGATCTGGATGCCGAGGATCTCCCGGATACGGCGCTGTGTATCCGCGTGACACCGCTCGACGCCGCGGGCAACCCCGTCACCGACGAGAAGGGCACGGCGATCGAGGCGACGAGCGAGGAGTTCTACCTGCAGGTGGGAGAGGCGCTACCGCGGGAGAGCGCCGTGCGCATGCAGGCCGTCCCGACACTCGCCTACGGCCGGCTGCAAACGGCCCTCGCCACGGCCGGACCGCTGGAAGAGAACGCCCCGCAGTGGACCGCGAAGGAGCTCGATTACTTCAGCGTGCGACTAGCCGCTGGTAAGCAAGTGCGGGTCGGGCTGCCGTCCCTGCTGCGGCGGCTGGAGGAGCAGGCGCTGCGCACCCCGCGCCACGGTGCCAGGTGGGTGCTGGACGTCGAGCGGCTAGCGCCCGCCGCGCCGCAGGCACCAGTGGAGGTACCTGGTCCCCCCTACGATAGCCCCGAGTGGAGCGCGCTCTGGCGCGCGCGCGACAACGTGTTCCGTACGCTGCGCGAGCAGTCGGGGCGAGGCTGTGTGGCGGCCGCCGACTGGACGCCCGAGCTGGCCGACAGCACGGTGCGCTATGCCCGGGCATACCGTCAGCTGCTCGAGGCGCTAGCAGCCCGCGAGCCCGCGCCGCGCGCGGAGCTACTGGACGCCCTCTCGCTCGATACCCTGCGCGTGTGCCTGCCAGGCATCGAGCACGCCACGGAAACCGCTCTCGTAGTGTTGCCGACCCACCCGCTGCGTTTGGCCTGGTACGCGGCCTACGCGCGCCTGCTGCGCCGCTGGGAGGAGGAGCTCGACGAGCTGGAGCGGGCCGCTCGCCGCACCGCGGTTGACCTTGGCGCGCTGGCGGCTGTGACACCGATCAACATGCCCCCGTTCGCCTGGTGGCCCGGCGAGGCCTCCCCCTACCTATTCTTCCAGAACCTCTACTTCTTCTACGGCGTTGCCCTGCCGCCCGACGCGCGGGACCCCCACCGCCGCTTCGCCGATGTGGCCTCTGTACTCGGCGCGGCGGACAACGCCCGCGCCGGCGACCTGCGGGCGGACCAGTTGACCGATCGCCTCTTGGCCTACAGCGAGCTGCATCCCCACGCGCGGCGCCTACAACTCACGTTGATCAACCCCGATCGTGGCGAGGTGGTAGCGGAGACCCTGACATGTTTCCTCGAGCGATCGCGCATCGCTGGCCGCGACGACAATGTGCCGGCGGAGATGCTCCCCTCCTTCGGCCTGCAAGCCTATACTCCCGCGGGCAACATCGGGGCGTTGCGCGGGCTCGAGCGTGTAAGGCAAGTGTATGCCGAGCAGCACGACGCGGGCGAGGGCGATTTCCTGCAGCCGCTGATCGAGGCCAGCACGCGCCCGTGGGCCGTGCTAAAGGAGTCTCCACCCGAGCCGGCACATGTGGCCATCGTATCGGACCTGGTCGTGCCTACGGATACTACGGGGGCGCCTGTAGCGAGCGCCGACCTCGCGGGGGCGGGTACTTACGGGAGCTTCGCGCTGTACGGCCTGGTGGCACGATGGGTCGGCCAGTGCCAGGTCGCTGGTGGCGAGGTCCGCTGGTGCCATCGCTTGGTCGTCGATCCCCCGATGCGACCCGACAGCCACCCCGTCGGCCCGCGGTACAGCGACGCGCTGATGGACCTGCACGCCTCGCTGCTGGAGGCTGGAGGACGGGTGCAGGGTGGGGAACGGGGCCGGCGGCTAGCGCTCGTGGTCGCCCTGCCTGCTGAGGACCGCCGTCTGCTGGCTGAGCTGCACGCGCGCAGCGACTGGGTGATCGTCGCCGATCGCTTCTTCGGGCCCGACTACTATGACTCGCCTCAGATCCCGCTGCTGGCGGATGCCGCCCGCGAGTACCTGCTCGATTACACGCCAAGCTTCGCCGAGGGGCTCGGACACCGGCTGATCGTGACCACCGCCGCGCAAGACGATGTCCTGGCGCGCCTGCAGGCAGCGCTGCGGCTGCTCGGCTTGCCCCCGTCGCAGGAGGTGGCCGTGCGGTTGCTGGATCAGCTCAAGATGCTCTCCGGACGCTTTGCCCTGCGCGCCTTACTGAACGAGGCGACGGCGGTGCGCAGCGTCTGCCTGGCTGGCACGCTCGCCTGGCTGCACAGGCAGGGCCGTCTCGCTCACGCGGTCCTGGTTCCTATCCATGGGCATCCCGAGCTGCTCGGTGAGGCGCCCGACCAGAGCGGCGCGCACGACGATGTGTTTGCCGACTGCCTGCTGGTCACCCTCAAGCGTAACATCGTGGAGACGACCGTCATCGCGGTGAGCCGCCGCTATGCGGACATGCCGATCGAAGAGCAAGCGGAGGCCCTGCTACTCCGCATGGAACGGACCGCCCGGCTGCTGGAGACACGCTTCTTCGACGACGAGCGGCGGGTGGACGGGGCGCTCCAGCGAGCGCGGCTCGCCGCCGTGCTGCGCTTCTACCTGCAGCGTGCGGTGCGCCACGGGCTCATCAACCCTGAGACCGAAGCCACGTTCGCGGAACATCTGACCCGGTTGGATCGCGCGGGGCTCGAGTTCCGAAGGCCGCAGTATGAAGGATACCTCTGCGTCGTTGGCGGTGCGCCGCCGCGGCCGCGCTTCACCCACGGCGATGCGCGCATTGCGCTGCTGTCCATAGCGGAGCTAGTCGAGCCAGGAGGGGAACCGATTGCCATCGGTTCGGATACGGCAGGCGCCCCGCTGCCCCTCTTCTCGACCGCCAATGCATCTCCGCCCGACAGTGCTGCCACCGAACCAGTGCCTGCGCCCGGGTTCCCAGGTGAAGCACCTGTTTCTTTCCATGCGTCGGGAGCAGCGGACGCGGAGCAGACATCCCACACCGTAGCAGGGTCTCCGAGCGCGCCCGAGGGCTCGGTCGCACTGGCTACCTCGCCTCCAGCAGCGGTGGAAGTGCTGCTGGGCTATCACGCGGCCAGCGGTGAACCGATCGTTTGGCGGCCTGGCGTACAGGGCGCGCCGCACATGTTCGTGCTCGGTATCCCAGGCCAGGGCAAGTCGTGGACCGTCGCTCGGGTAGTGGGCGAGTTGGCCACGCAGGGAGTGCCGTCGCTGATCCTCGACTTTCACGGCCAGTTCGCCGCTGCCGATGGGTTGCTGCGTGGTGGCTGCGCTCGCACCGTACTCGACGCCCGGACCGGGTTGCCGTTCTCGCCATTCGAGCTGAGCGCCGCGAGCGGTGTCGTGGACTGGCAGTCCAATGCACTCGCCGTCGCGGAGATCTTTGCCTATGTCTGCAAGTTGGGCGACATGCAGCGCGACGTAGTGTACCAGGCCGTCCGCGATGCATATCGGCAGTGCGGTTTCGATGAGAGCACGTCGCCCACAGCGATACTCGAATATCCTAGCCTGCGCGACGTGCTGCGGCGGATTGAGCGGCTCGAGGCGACGGGGCAGGCACGCAATGTAGTCGCTCGCTGCCGTCCGCTGCTGGAGTTTACCCTCTTCCGTCCGGAAGAAGGCGTCGACTTCGCGAGTCTCGTTCGTGGTGGCTTGGTCATCGACCTGCACCGTCTTGCTGATGTAGAGATGGTGCAACTGGCAGCAGGGGCCTTCGTGTTGCGCAAGCTCTATAAGGACATGTTCGGATGGGGCGAAGCCGATCGACTGCGGCTGATGGTAGTTCTAGATGAAGCCCATCGGTTAGCACAAGACCGTACGCTTCCCAAGTTAATGAAGGAAGGGCGGAAGTTCGGCATTGGAGTGCTGGTGGCCAGTCAAAGCCTGGCGGATTTCCATGAAGACGTGCGCAACAATGTAGGCACACGGGTCGTCTTTCGAACAAACTACCCAGAATCGCGGCGTGTGGCTGGCTTCATCACTACTCCTAGTCCGGAGCAGCTCGTCTCGCGGATCGAGAACCTGGCGGTGGGCCAGGCCTACGTCCAGACGGCCGAGATGCGACTGGGCGCGCTAGTGCGGATGGCCCCGCCATTCGAGCCGCATACCATGTCTGCGCACACATCATCCGCCATCCCATGACACCTCGGGCATCTGGCCCTCGTGGTGGATCCGCTCTATCTAGAGCCGGCGCACCTATTGGCCGGCAAGCCGTGTTCAGCCTCATTCTGCCGCGGAGGCCCCCTCATGGGGCCGTTTGCCGATCTGTTTGTCGAGGTCTACGTGCGAATTGCTGACGCGCTCGTGACTGGAGTGACCCCGCTGCCCCGGCGGCCAGGGTCAGCTCCCGTGTTGTACAGATGCCGAAGTGCTCACGAGTGCCGTGGTCCGGAACCTGCTGGCGCGGCGTACGGAGCGTCTTCTCGGCCGAAGTGTGTCGCGAGTGGGCGTACTACTTTCCTCGCCGCTGGCTGATGGACAGCCGCGCTAGACGGTGGATGCGAGTGTTTGGCCGCGCTGCGACGCTGAGACCGGCTCCGCGCGCGAGTACTACTATCCCTCGCGTCATTCGGCCAGGCAGCCGATAATCGCCGGTTGGGCGTACCAGCGAGGTGCTCAACTCCGCTTCCGCCACGATAGCTGGACCGCCCCGGTGGACGTGCGCCGGGTTCATCCCACTCTTACAGTGCCTTTCAAAACCGGTTGAGCCAGTAGTTCAGGCAGATGAGCGCACCCCCGAGCTGAAGGGAACGCCAGAGGGATCTCGGCCAGCCGCTCATCCCGAACGCGCAAGCGGTGGAAGCGAGCCAGCCCAGCCCGGGTCCGCTCGACGCCCCACCGGTGCCGCCCCA
>DATGKN010000020.1:0-64632 GCA_035294645.1 Chloroflexota bacterium | reverse complement strand
CCCTCACGGCCGTCGAGGTCGAGATCACGCCGGATGAGGCGGCGGCGGCCCTGGAGATCGAGGCCACCGCCCGCGTGGTCGGCCGCACGGGGGTGGAGATGGAGGCGCTCACGGCCGTGAGCGTGGCGGCGCTGACCATCTACGATATGTGCAAGGCGGTCGACCGCGGGATGACCATCGAGGCGATCCGGCTCGTCCACAAGCGCGGCGGGCGCAGCGGCGAGTACTGGCGGGAGGGCGAGATGACCGACGAGCGGTCGGGCGCGCCGCAGCACGCGCACGCGGAGCCGGGCGGGCGGCGCATCAGCGTGGCGGTGGTGACCATCAGCGACAGCGCGGCCCGCGGCGAGCGCGAGGAGGACCTCAGCGGCCGCGCCGTGCGGGAGAATGTCTCCCGCTTCGGCGGCGTGGTCGAGCACTACGAGATCATCCCCGACGAGCAGGAGATCATCGCCGAGACGCTCAAGGTGCTCGCCGACGATGGCCGCTACGACGTGATCCTCACCACGGGCGGCACGGGCCTTGGTCCCCGCGACCGCACGCCGCAGGCCACCAAGGCGGTGATCGACTACGACGTGCCGGGCCTCGCCGAGCTGATGCGCGCCGAGAGCGCCAAGCGGGCGCGGTTCGCGTATCTGTCGCGCGCGGTGGTGGGTGTGCGCGGCGAGACGCTGATCGCCAACCTGCCCGGCAGTCCCAAGGGCTGCGCGGAGACGGTGGAGATCCTCGCGCCGTACATCCCCCACGCGGTGCAGCTCCTGCGGGGCGAGATCGGCCAGCATTCCCCGCGTTGACCGGCGCAGCTACGGACCGCCGCTCGCTTCCTCGGCCGCGCGCCGGGCATCGAGAGCGGTGTGCAGGGCGGCGTAGCAGCGGATCAGCTCGGCGCGCACCTCGGCCAACAGGGGGCTGGTGTGCTCCCGCCCCGTGCGCACCCACTCGTCGGACAGCGCCATGGCCCGCGCACGGTGCCGCGCGGCCGGGCGTACCGCCGCCGGGGGCAGCTGGTATACCTCGGCCCACAGCGCGGCCAGGGCGTCTTCCAAGGCGACCGCATCCGCGCCGCCCGCGCGCTGGCGATGCACCGTCCACCAGCCGATCTCCAGGGCCGCCGCACGGGCCGGGTCGTAGCGGCCGCCCGCCGGCTCGCGCACCAGGGCGTAGAACTCGCGCATCAGCCGCTCCGCCTCGCCGCCCTCGGCGCCGCGCTCGGCCCACACTCGCTGCGCCTGGGTGGCCAGCATCGTCGCCTGCGCGGCTTGGGCGGGGGACAGGCGGTAGCTGCTGCCGATCAGGTCCCACAGCAATGCGCCCAGGCGCGGCCAGTCGCGGAGGTAGTACGCTTCCCACGCCTGCTGCTCGATGGTCCCGATGCGCTCGGGGTCGAACTGCTCGATCGGCGGCGATCCCGCGGTGGGGGCCGACCGGTGGTGCGTGGCCCACGCCAGGCCGAAGCCCGTCGCCACCGCGATAGCGACCAGTAGCCAGCTCGCGGCGATCCGGCCGACCAGCGCCATACCTCCCTGCGCGCGTGTCCCCCACTATACCCCACGTGGGGCGGCGCGCGGCCTTTATCCCGCGCGGGGCCGGGCCTCGCGCACCACCTGCGCCACCAGGGCCAGCTTCGCCTCCGCTTGGGCGGGCGCGAGCTGGTCGAGCGGCGCGCTGGGATGCACGTGGAGCCGCTGCGGGGCGATCACCTGCGTGGCCCGCCACAGCACGTTGCCGAGCGAGGCGGCGTACTCGAGCGCGGGGGTGCGTGCGTCGATGATCCCCAGGCCCAGGCTCGGCCCGCGCGGGAACGTATCGACCAGCGTCCAGTTGCGCGGCCCGGCCACGAAATCCAGGTGGAACACGTGGAACGGCAGGCCCAAGAGGCCCTCCAGCCCCACCACGTCACCGCCCCAGGTCGCCAGCGCGAGGGAAGCCGGCACCTCGGCGGCCACCGCCACCAACGCCTCGCGCGCCAGCGGCCAGTCGGCCGGCCGCGCTACTAGCGTGGGCTCGTCGATCTCGACCCACGGCGCGCCGGCCGCGGCCAGCGCCCGTGCCACCGCGTTGAGCGCCCGCGCCCACGCCGCGATCTCTCGTCCCAGTGCCTCGCCCGTGGCGCCGGCGGCCACGGCGCCGCTCAGCGGGCCGGGCAGCACGGCCTTCACCGGCCGCACCGTGTGCGCGCTGGCCGCCCGCCAGACGGCCACGGCCGCGTCGGGATCCGGCGGCCGCGCCGGATCGCCCACCGCCACCGCCAGCAGGTCCAACCCCGCGCGCTCCTGGGCCGCCACGGCGGCCGACACGTCTGCTCCGGCGGCCTGCGGCGGGTGTCCGCCGATCAGCGTTGCGATCATCGCTGCTCTCCACTCGCCCCCCGGCTCGCGGCCGGCGGGCGGGCTCGGGGCGGTGCCCCGCTCTCATAGTAGCCCGGGCGGCTCAACTCGAAGCGCGCAAGCGGCGCAGCAGCGCGCGGTCCTCGGCGTCCACGCCGCCCAGCGCGAGCAGCACGGCGGCGTATACCGCGGCGCCGAGCGGCAGCGCGAGCGGCCAGGCACTCGGTACCAGGGGAGCCATCGCCGTCCCCATCGCCGCGGCCGCCAGCACGGGCCGCCACGCCAGGGGCAGCAGGCGCAGCTCGGGCAACTCGCGCCGCACCGCCCACAGGAACGGCCCGAGCAACACCAGTTCGGACACCACCGTGAGCGCCGCGGCGGCGAGCAGGCCGAAGCGCGGGATCAGCACCAGGTTCGCGCCGAGGTTGACGACGGTCGCCAACAGGAACGCCGCGGTGAGGAACCGCTGGCGGTCGAGCGCGATCAGCACGTATTGCGTCACGCCATTGATGTAACTGAAGGGCAGGAACCAGATCAGCACCGCGAGCGCCCAGGCCGACTGCGGTAGGTAGGCGCGCCCGGCCAGCAGCTCGACCAGCGGTTCGGCCAGCAGCCAGATCGCCACGCTGGCCGGCAGGGCCAGGGTGAGCAGCGCCTTGAGCGCGCGGGCGTACACGCGGGCCAGGGCCGCCCGATCGAGCAGGGCCCGCCGCGCCAGGCCGGGGAACAGGGCGAGGGTGAAGTAGGCGGGGATCAGCGTGAGCCCATCGACCACGCGGTAGGCCGCGCTGTACCAGCCAGCGGCCGTCTCGCCGGCGAGGGGCCGCAGCAGGAACAGGTCGGCGCGGAAGAACACGCTGGCCAGCAGGTTGTTGACCATGAACGGGCTGGTGCTGCGCAGCAGGCCGAGCAGGCTATCCTGAGCCGCGCTCGCCCCGTCGGCGCTCGCGGGCAGGGCGAGCGTGCGCAGCAGGACTAGCAGGCTCAGCAGCGTCAGCACGTTGACCCCGATCGCCACCGCTGCTAGCCCGACGAAGCCGTAGCCCAGCGCCAGTGCCAGCAATCCCAGCGCGACCTTGAGTACGGTGGTCTGAACGGTCACCGCCGCGGGGTACTCCATGCGCTCGAACGCCTGGAACAGGGCGCTGAGCGCGGCGGCCGCGCCGCTCGGGGCCAGGGCGATGGCCAGCAGCCCCAGCGCTAGCGCCTCCGCGCCGCTGATCATGCTCGCGGTGGCCGCCGCGGCGGCGCCGGCCGTCGTCGCCACGGTGAGCAGCACCCAGAGCGCCGCCCGCGCGCGCAGCACCCGCGCCAGATCCGTTCGCCACCGCTCGCCCTGCCGCGCCGCCTCGCGCGTGAGCCACGTGTTCATGCCGAAGCCGAGCAGGATGTCGAGATACAGGGCGACGACGCCCACGAAGGCATAGCGGCCAGCGTCGGCCGGGCCCAGCACGCGCAGCGCGATCAGGGCGAACGCCAGGTCGAGCCCCTTGTTGCCCAGGGCGGCGACGATGGGGAACGCCGAGTTCTGCGCCACGCGGCGCACGGGGTTGGCCGTGGCCGCGCGTGGCAGCAGGCGGGCGAGCAGCCAGGTCGAGCCGGCGGCAAAGCCCAGGGCGGCCAGCAGCCAGGCGACGACCAGCCCCGGCGAGCCGGCGATCAGGGCCGTGAACGCGCCCCAGTAGCGCTCGAAGATCGTGTGCGCCTCGCAACGAGAGTGGCGGACTCAGGGCCGCGGGCGCCGCGACACGGCAGGATCAGGCCGTCCACTGGCGGACGAAGTGCACCAGCAGCCGCACGCCGACGCCCGTGGCGGCATCCTTGAGCAGGTACGGTGGGAGCTCGCCCCAGGCGCTCTCGGTCCACGCCGTGCCGGCGATGTCCAGGTGGGCCCAGGGGCGGTCCTGCACGAAGTGGCGCAGGAACCAGGCGGCGGTAATGGCGCCCGCGGCGCGGCCGCCCACGTTCTTGATGTCGGCGATATGGCTCTTGATCAGGTCGCCGTACTCGGGCCACATCGGCATCGGCCACACGCGCTCGCCCGAGACCTCGCCGGCCTGGCGCAGCAGGGCGGTCAGCTGCTCGTCGTTGCTGAACAGGCCGCTGGCCACGTGCCCTAGCGCCACCACGCAGGCGCCGGTGAGCGTCGCCAGATCGACGATGGCGTCCGGCTCCTGCTCGACGGCGTAGGTCAGCGCGTCGGCCAGGATCACGCGGCCCTCGGCGTCGGTGTTCAGGATCTCCATCGTCTTGCCGCTGCGCGAGCGGATCACGTCGCCGGGCCGATAGGCCGAGCCACTGGGCATGTTCTCGGTGGCCGCGAAGATCCCGATCGCCTCGACCGGCAGCTCCAGCGTGCGCGCGGCCTGCATGAAGCCGACCACCGCCGCGGCGCCCGACTTGTCGTGCCGCATGTAGTGCATGTGCTCGGCCGGCTTGAGGGAGATGCCGCCGCTGTCGAAGGTGATCCCCTTGCCCACCACGGCCAGACGCTTGCGGGCGCCTGGCCCCTGGTAGCGCATGACCACGAAGCGCGGCGGGTTGGCGCTGCCCTGGTTGACCGCCAGCAGGCCGCCCATGCGCAGCTCGCGGATCTCGTCCAGCCCGTACACCTGGCAGGCGAAGCCGTGGCGCTCGGCCACCGCCCGGGCCTGGTCGGCCAGGTAGGCAGGGGTCACGAGGTTGGCGGGGCCCTGGGCCAGGTCGCGGGCCGTCATCGTGGCCTCGGCCAGCAGGGTGCCGCGGCGCAGCCCGTCGCGGATCGCCGGCAGGCGCGCCGCGTCGCGCTCGATCACCGTGGCACGCTGCACCTCGAACCGCTCGTCGTCGCTCAGCGTGCGCAGGTGGTCGTAGCGGTACAGCGCTAGCAGCGTGCCCTCGGCCAGCGCCTCGGCGGCCGACTGCGGCGCCAGCCCGCCGGCGCCCGCGCCGTGCAGCACCGTCACGTACTCGGCGACGCGCAGCTCGCGGGCCCGCCGCGCCGCGGCCGCTGCCGCCCGGCGCACCGCCTCGAGGCCGAACTCGGCGCGCGGCCCCAGGCCCACGACCAGCACGCGCTCGGCGCGCAGGCTGTCGCCCTGGTTGTAGACGACGACCGTCTCGCCCAGCTTGCCGCGCAGCTCGCCGGCGGCGCGCAGGCGCCCGAGCAGGCCGCCCAGCGCCTGGTCGGCGGCTGCGGTAGCGCCGCCCAGCGCGTCGGCGTCCTGGAACAGGTTCACCACCAGCAGCGGCGTGGCGATCTCGGTCAGCGATCCTTGCGCGACGGTCAGCTCCATGGTCGCGAGTCCCTTTCCCGCCCGTGTGCCTACCGCGGCGTGCCCCCACCCGAGGAGCGCGTGCTCGGCTCTCCTCTTCCGCGCTGGAAGAGGCGGCGCGGGCGGCTGCCGCTGCCGGCATTGTAGCCGAGCCCGACACGCGGGGCTATCGCGGCGGCAGGTCCCACTGGCCGTATCATTCCCGGTATGGACGATATCGCCGCGCTGCACGCCCGCATCTTGGCCTGCTGCGCCTGCGAGGCGGCCGGGTTGCTGGCCCGCGCCGCGCCCATCGCCCACGGGCCGCCCGCCGCGCGGGTGCTCGTCGTGGGCCAGGCGCCGGGCCAGCGCTCGCACCTGCGGCGGCGTCACTTCGCGGGCCCGGCCGGCCGCGTGCTGGAGGCCTGGTTCACGGCGGCTGGCTTCCCGCCCGGCTACTTTCGCGAGCGCGCGTATCTCTCGTCGCTGACGCGCTGCTATCCGGGGCCGGCGCCGCGGGGCAACGGCGACCGCCGGCCCTCGGCCGCCGAGGTACGGCTGTGCGCGCCGTTTCTGGAGGCGGAGTTGCGGCTGCTGCGCCCACGCCTGGTCGTGCTGGTGGGCAAGATGGCCATCGAGCGCTTCCTGGGGCCCTGCCGGCTGGAGGACGTGGTGGGGACGCTGGTCGAGCGCGACGACCGGGCCTACCTGCCGCTGCCGCACTCGTCGGGCGTGAGCCGCTGGCTGAACGACCCGGCGCACCGGGCACTGGTAGAGCGCGCCGTCGCGCTGCTCGCCGCGTGCCGGGTCCGCTGGGGGCTCGCCGACCCCTGACGGGAGGCGCCATGCCCGCGCGCCCCACCGCTCCTCCCTCCCGGCTCGGTGCCGAGCTGCTGCTCGACGCGCTGTATCGGGTGCTGGGGGTGCTGGTCGGGGGGCGTCGCGTGCTGCTGGTCGGCGGGGCGCTGGGCGGCTTTGCGCTGTGGCTGGCGCTGGTGTATCAGGCGGCGGGCACCGACGACCCGGCCGCCTGGCTGCCGGCGGTGCTGTTCCCAGCGCTGCTGCTGTTCGCCGGGCGGCGGCTGGTCGACCTCCCGCCCGGGGTGGTGTTTCGCCCCGCGCCCGCCGCGGCGGGCGCCCCGGAGCCCACGGCGCGCTGCTGGGCCAGCGGGCTGTTTCTCACCGCGCGGGGGCCTGTCTGGCGGCTGCTGGCGCGTGGCGGTCTCTACTGGCTGCCCGACGGCTCGCCGCGCGTCGTCTCGCCGCCGCCGCTGGGCCACGGAGCGGCTGCCCAGCGGGCGTTTCCGGCGCGCGACCCGTTCCGCCCACCGCCTGTGCCGATGGCCGCCGAGTGGCTGCTGATCCCCCAGGCGCTCGATCCCGCGCGCTGGCGCGGCAGCTACGAGTCGCCCGCCGCCTACGCCGCCGCGACCGGCGAGCTGGGCATCCCGCGCGCGGCGCTGGTCGGCTGCACCCCGGGGTGGCAGTACGCGCGCCTGCGCCGCTGGCCGGCCGTGCGGCTCGAGTACCGCGACGCGCCGGACACGGTGGCCGTAGCGTATCTCGCCTTCGCCCGCGAGGGCCAGCTGACCTGGGCGCTGCGCCGGCTGCTGGCGAGCTAGCGCCGCTCGCGGAACGCTGGGGCCGCGCGCTGCCAGTGGCCGCGGGGGGCCTGCTCGGCGCGCGGCAGCTTGCGTACACTGAAGCGGAGGGCTCGTGGGCCCATCCTCCGCTCGGCGGATCGCGGCATGGAGACGGAGATCGAAGCGCGCGTGCGGGCGACGCTCGACCGCCTCGGGCACCCCTACGAGATCATCCCCTGCGACCCGGCGCTGGCCGACACCGCGGCGTTCTGCGCGGCGTACGGCTACCCCCCGGAGGACTCGGCGAACACCATCGTGGTGGTGGGCAAGGAGACCCCGCCCCGCTACGCCGCCTGCGTCGTGCTGGCCACTACCCGGCTGGACGTCAACCGCACGGTGCGCAAGCGGCTGGGCGCGCGCCGGGCCTCATTCGCCGCGCCCGAGGAGACGCGCGCCCTGACGGGGATGGAGCTGGGCGGCGTGACGGTGTTCGGGTTGCCCGAGGGGCTGCCGATCTGGGTCGACGCGCGGGTGATGACGCGCCAGCGCATCGTGCTCGGCGGGGGCAGCCGCTCGTGCAAGGTGCTGGCCGCGCCGACGATTCTGCGCGCGCTGCCCGGGGTGGAGGTAGTCGAGGGGCTGGCGATCGAGCCGGACGCGCGGGAGGGCGAGGGCTGACCGGCGCTACCGCACGAGGCGGGCGAGCAACAGCCCGAGTTCGTACAGCAGGTACAGCGGCACGCCGACCAACGTCTGGGTGATCGGGTCGGGCGTGGGCGTGATGATCGCCGCGATGATGAACGCTACCAGCAGCGCGTACTTGCGGTAACGGCCCAGCCGCGCCGCGCTGACCACGCCCAGCCGCACGAGGATGAACACCACGAGCGGGGTCTGGAAGGCCACGCCCATCCAGAACAGCAGCGTGGTCACGAACCCCAGGAACAGGCTGATGTCCCAGTTGGTGGCCACGTACTGGCCCGCGAAGCTCTGCAGGAACCCCAGCGCCGTCGGCAGCAACACGTAGTAGCCGAAGGCCACACCTGCCACGAAACAGAGGGCCGAGCCCGGCACAATGACGAACGCGTAGCGCTTCTCCTGCGGGGTGAGCGCCGGCAGCACGAACATCAGCGCCTGGTAGATGATCACCGGCATGGCGATGGCCGCCCCGACGAAGACGGTGATCTTCATGTACTCGAAGAACACCGCGGGCGGGTTGATGTTCTGCAGCCCGCTGCCGGCGCCCAGGCCGAGCGCGATCAGCCACTCCAGCACGCGCCCCGACAGCCAGATGGCCGAGATCACCATGCCGACGATCACCGCCAGCCCGGCCTTGATGATGCGCGCGCGCAGCTCCTCGAGGTGTTCGAGGATGGTCATCGTGCCGGGCTCGACCGGCTCTTCATCCCCGCTGGCAGCGGGGGGAGGCGAGGCAGCGGGCGGGGGGGGCGGCGGTTGCCGAGGCGGTGGCGGGAGCGCCCCACCACCGGCGCCCCCGGCCCCGAAGCGCGCCTCGGGCGGGGCCAGCCCGAGGTTGCCGTTGGGAGGGGCGGTGGGCGGCTCTGGCCCGGCGGTCGCCGGCGCCGGCTCGGGCGGCGCGGCGAGGGGCACTGTGGCCCCCGCGCCGGCTGCCGCGCCGTTCTCCAGGGGGGCAGGCGCGTGTGGCGCCGGCTCGAGCGGCTGGTCGGCGTGCTCGTCGGGAGGAGGCTGACCGCTCACGATACCTCTCCGGCCCGCCGGGGGCCAGCGCGCGGTGCGGACCGCTGCGCCGGCCGTGGGGGCGAGCCCTTGGGCGGCAACAGCAGGCGGGGCCCCGGGGGGCTACTCGTTGATGTGCTCGCGCAGGTAGTCGATGGCGTCCTGGACGGTCTGGATCTTGTCCACGTCCTCGTCGGGGATCTTGACGCCGAACTCCTCCTCGATGGCCATGACCAGCTCGACAAGGTCGAGCGAGTCGGCGTTGAGATCCTCGATGAAGTGAGCGTCGGGCGTGATGTCCTCTTCGTTGACGCTTAGCTGGTCGGCGATGAGTTTCTTCAGCCGCTCTTCGGCGGTGACACTCACGAGCACGCCTCCTTGACGTTGTGGTCGGGCCGCGACGGCTCCCTGCCGCTGGCGCGCCCGCAATCGTTCAGGACGAGGCGGGCGGCGGATCGTCGGCCAGCGCCCGCTGGCGCACAATCTGCCCCAGTACCCCGTTCACGAACCGCGGGGTGCTGTCGCTGCCGTACCGTTTGGCCAGCTCCACGGCCTCGTTGATCGCCACCCGCACCGGAGCCTGATCGGTAGTATACAAGCATTCGTAGGCCCCGAGCCGCAGGATGTTGCGGTCGATCGGCGAGAGCTGCGCCAGCGGATAGGCCGGCGCGTGTTGCTGGAGCAGCGCGTCGATCTCGGCGCGGTGGCGCAGCACGCCCGCTACCAGCTCGCGCGCGAACGCCGCCACCTCGGGGTTCGCTCCCTCCTCGTCGAGCAGTCGCTGGAGCACCTCGCCCGGCCGGTGGCGCGACACGTCCATCTCGTACAGCGTCAGGAACGCCAGGGTGCGCCCCAGCCGCCGGCCGCGCACGCCGCCAGCGAGCCCGCGCCCCCCGCGGCGCTCCGGTTGCTCCCCACCCGTCATCGCTGCCGCACCCTTCGTCGCGTGCTGGTCGCGCGGCTCAGCCCCCGGCTAGCTGCCGCGCCACGAACTCGGTCGAGACCTCGCCGCGCTGGAACGCCGCGTCCGCCAGCAGGCGGCGCTGGTACGGCAGCGTCGTTGCCAGCCCCTCGATCCGCAACTCCGCCAGGGCCCGTTGCATGCGTGCCAGCGCCTCCGCGCGGTCGTGTCCCCAGGCTATCACTTTCGCTAGCAGCGCGTCGTAATACGGGGGGGCCACGTAGCCCTCGTACAGGTGTGTGTCCAGCCGCACGCCCGGGCCCCCCGGGGCCACGAAGCGAGTGACCGTGCCCGCCGCCGGCGCGAAGCCGCGCGCGGGGTCCTCGGCGTTGATGCGGCATTCGATGGCGTGCCCGCGGGGCTTGGCCGTGCGGGCAGCGCGCGACAGGGGCGCACCGGTGGCGAGCAAGATCTGTTCCTTGACCAGATCGACCCCGGTAACCATCTCGGTCACCGGGTGCTCCACCTGGATGCGCGTGTTCACCTCCAGGAAGTAGAACTGCCGCGCGCGATCGACCAGGAACTCGACGGTGCCCACGTTTTGGTACTGCACGGCCCGCGCGCCCCGCACGGCCGCAGCCAGCAGCGCGCGGCGGGTGGCCGCATCGAGGGCCACCGAGGGCGCCTCTTCGAGCAACTTCTGGTGGCGCCGCTGGATCGAGCACTCGCGCTCGCCCAGCTCGATGATCGTTCCCTGGCGGTCGCCGAGGATCTGCACCTCGACGTGGCGCGCGTCGGGGATCAACTTCTCCAGATATAGGCTGCCGTTGCCGAACGCCGCGCGCGCCTCGGCTTGCGCGATGGGGAACACGCGCAGCAGCTCTGCCTCGTCCTGTACGCGCCGCATGCCGCGCCCGCCGCCGCCCGCTACCGCCTTCAGCATCAGCGGGTACCCCAGCGCCGCGGCGGCCTCGCGCGCGGCCTCCACGCTGGTCAGCGGCTCCAGCGTGCCGGGCACGATCGGGACTCCGGCAGCCTGCATGCGCTGGCGCGCGGCCAGCTTGTCGCTGAACTGGTCGATCACCGCCGCAGGCGGCCCGATGAACGTGATCCCGCAGCGCTCGCACACCTCGGCCGCGTCGGCGTTCTCCGCCAGGAAGCCGTAGCCGGGGTGGATGGCGTCGGCGCCCACGATCAGCGCCGCGCTGATCAAATGCGGCACGTTGAGGTAGCTCTCCTCCGCGGCGGCGGGGCCGATGCAGATACGCTCTTCGGCCAGCAGGACCGGCAGCGAGTCGCGGTCGGCCTGCGAATAGGCCTGCACGGCGGGGATTCCCAGCTCGCGACAGGCACGCTGGATGCGCAGGGCGATCTCGCCGCGGTTGGCGATGAGGATCTTGCGGAACACTAGCTCATCACGAGGCCGCCGTCGACGTTGAGCACCTGGCCGGTGATGTACGCGGCGGCGTCGGAGACGAGGAACGCGGCGGCCTCCGCTACTTCGTCCGGGGTGCCCGCGCGGCCCAGCGGGATCATACCGAGCAGCGACTGCCGTGCGCTCTCGGGCACGGTGGTCCAGAGGTCGGTCGCGATGTAGCCCGGGGCCAGCGCGTTGACGGTAATGCCCCGCGAGGCGACCTCGCGCGCCGTGCTGCGCGTCAGCCCGATCAGGCCGGCTTTGGCCGCGGCGTAGTTGGCCTGCCCCGCGTTGCCCAGTAGGCCCACCACCGAGGTGATGTTCAGGATACGGCCCCAGCGCTGCCGCAGCATCGGCCGCAGGGCCGCGCGCGTGCAGAGATAGGCGCCCGTGAGGTTGGTGGTCAGCACGGCGTGCCAGTCTTCGGGCGCCAGGCGCAGCAGCAGGTGGTCGCGCGTGATCCCGGCGTTGTTGACCAGGATGTCCAGGCGGCCGAAGGCCGCGAGCGCGCCGTCGACCAACGCCTCAGCGACCCCGGCCGTTCCCACATCGCCCGCTAGGGCGAGGGCGCGCCCGCCCGCTGCGGTGATGGTGTCGACCACCTCCTGGGCCGCCGCGGCCTGCTGGCGGTAGTTGACCACCACCGCCACGCCGTCGCGGGCCAGGCGCAGCGCGATGGCACGCCCGATCCCCCGCGAGGCCCCGGTGACCAGCGCGACCCGCTCGGGCACCCGTGTGCCTCCTCGTCGTGGTGGGCCCACGGCCCTACTGGGCCGCGAGCTTGCCCTCGATGATCTGCATGCCGCGGTAGGTGCCGCAGGTCGGGCAGACGTGGTGCCGCAGCTTGAAGCTCCGGCACTGCGTGCAGCGGACCAGGGCGGGCAGGGCGATCTTCTGGTGCGCCCGGCGATTGCCGCGGCGCATCGAACTCACTTTTCGCTTGGGAACCGCACCCATGACGCCTCTTCTCCTTCTGGCTCGCGCGCGGGATCAGTCCGGGGGAGCACCGTTGCGCAGCAGCACGCCGAGCACCTGGAATGGCGAGGCGGGCGCCTCGGGCGGGCAGGCGCAGGGGGCGCGGTTGAGATCCGCCCCGCACGTGGCGCAGAGGCCCAAACAGTCCGGCCGACACAACGGGCGCATCGGCAGGGCCATGATCAGGTGCTGGCGCAGCGCCTCGTCGAGGTGCAGCACGTGCTCCGCGTCGATCGGGAACGCCTCGTCCTCGGGCACCGGCGGCAGCCGCACCCCCGTGCGCACATCGACCGTGGGGACGAACTCCTCCTGGAGCCGTCCGCGGAGCACGACCTCCGTCGGCTCTAGGCAGCGCCCACACTCGGCACGCACGGCGCTCTCGTAGGTGGCGTCGGCCAGGATGCTGCGGCCGAGGTTGATCAGCGTGACCTCCCCGCGCACCGAGCGGATCAGGGCCAGATCGGCGAACTCCTCGGCGGCCACCTCATAGGTGTGGTGGCGAGTGGTGCCTTGCGGCGCTTGCAGTAGTTGCGCGACATGGAACGCGAGCATAGGTAGCCTCGATGCGATCCCCCGAACCCGGTTGGGCCCGCCCCACCCGGGGCGGGCAGAAAAAAGCCGCCAGCCGGCGGGAGAAACGGAACGCTACTAGTATACGCGCCTGGGCCCTGCGAGCTCAACTGGCGGGGCCGGCGCGCCGCGAGGGATAGCCACTCTCGGTAGCGCCCCGCAGAGCACGAGTGCCCTTGCGCACGGTCTGCAACAGCTGGTCGAGATCGCGCTCCAGGTTCAGCAGCGTCTCGTAGACGTACTCGTCGGCCTCACGGCGCATCTCGGCGCAGCGGCGCTCGGCCTCGGCCTCGATCTGCTCGGCGCGCGCCTGGGCTTGCCGCACGAGCGCGTGCTCCTGCACCTTCTCGGCGGCGCGCTCCTCCGCCTCGCGGATGATCTGCTGGGCCCGCGCCTCGGCCTCGGCGAGGATACTGTCACGCTCGGCGGTTACCCGCCGGGCCTGTTTGATCTCCTCGGGCAGCGCCACGCGGATCTGGTCGAGAATATCGAGGCACTCCTGCTCGTCGATCAGCGTGCGCGAGCCCATGAAGGGCACCCGCGAGCCCGAGTTGAGCACCTCTTCCAGACGGTCGAGCAAGTACAGGATGTCGATGCCTGCCACCCCCTCTCGGCTTGCCCCGGGCCATCGCCGCCGCCACAGCGGGACCCCTGCGGGGGGCACCGGAGTGCGGCCCGCCGCGCCACCTGGGGGACTGGGCCAGGCTGCTTGCCGGAAAGGCCCGCTATCTCAGCAGTATAACGGACCCCGGCTCCCGGCGCGGCCGGCTAGCCGACCGGCGCCTGGAATTTGCGCGCCAGCGCGGCGGCCACGTGGTCGGGCACCAGCCCAGCCAGGCTCCCGCCCAGCCGAGCGATCTCTTTGACCAGCGACGAGCTGATGTGCGCGTAGGTCAGCGAGGTCATTAGGAACACGCCCTCGATCTCCCCGCGCAGGTGCCGGTTCATCAGCGCCATCTGGTATTCGAACTCGAAGTCGCCGGTGGCCCGCAGCCCGCGGACGATGGCACAGGCCTGACGAGCGCTCGCGTACTCGACGGTCAAGCCGCGGTACGGCTCGACGACCACGTTGGGCAGCTCGCGGACCGCCTCACGCAGCAGGGCCACGCGTTCCTCCGCCTCGAACAAGATCGTCTTGCTCGTGCGCTCGTTCACTGCCACGATCACCTCGTCGAACAGCCGAGCGGTCCGGCGGATCACGTCCAGGTGTCCGTTGTGGGGCGGGTCGAACGTTCCCGGGTAGATTGCGCGGCGCGTGGGGGGCCTCCTCTCCGGGGGATCGCGCGCTCGGGCGGCAGCGCGCGTCACCGCTCAGGATTCGCTCGCCGGGCTGCCCTGACCCGTGGCGGGCGCGCGGGGGAGGTAGATGGACACGCCGCTGGCCCCGTGGTAGCGCGTCTTGTAGAGATACAGCGCTCCCTCTTCGGCCGGGGGCACCAGCGAGCGCGGGTGCTCCCACACCACCACGCTGTGCGGCCCGAACAGCGCCGAGCGCGCCAGCGCCGCGAACACCTGCGGCGCTTCTGGGTCACCATAGGGCGGGTCCAGCAGTATTAAATCATAGCGCCGCCGCAGTGTCGATACCGCCGCTGCGGCGCTGAGCGCGTGGACCGCCGCCTGCTCGGCGAAGCCCGTGCGGGCCAAGTTGGCCCGCAGCACCTTGCGCGCCTCCGGGTCGTGCTCCACGAACTCCGCCCAGCGCGCGCCGCGGCTGAGCGCCTCGATCCCCAGCGCGCCCGAGCCGGCGTACAGGTCGAGCACTACCGGCCAGGCTATCCCGGCCAGCATCGCGCCCGGCGGCACGTCCTCGGGCAGCAGCACCCCGCGCTTGTACGCCTCGGCCTCGAGGATCGAGAACATCGCCGCCTTCAGCTTGTCGGCCGTGGGGCGAATCGGGCTGCCGGGTGGCACGCGCAGCAGCGTGCCGCGGCGGCGTCCTGCGATGACGCGCATGGGCGTTTTTCCTAGCTCGGGTCGCCGACCTGCGTCAGGTAGTCGCGCACCGCGCGGGCCAACGCCGCGTGCTCCGGCCGCGCCAGCGCGGGATCGGCCTCCAGCAGGCGCGTGGCGGCGGCGCGCGTGCGCTCGATCAGCTCTAGGTCGCCCAGGCTGGCCACTTGCAACGTGGGCAACCCGCTCTGGCGCAACCCATAGTAGTCGCCCGGCCCCCGCAGGCGTAGGTCCGCCTCGGCCAGCGCCAGCCCGTCGCTCGTCTCCGCCACGATCTGCAACCGCTCCAGCGCCTCGGCCGCAGTCGTCTGGGCGATCAGCGCGCAGATCGCGGGATGCTCGCCGCGGCCGACGCGCCCGCGGAACTGGTGGAGCTGGGCCAGGCCGAAGCGCTCGGCGCCCTCGATGATCATCATGGTAGCATTCGGCACATCCACCCCTACCTCGACCACCGCCGTAGCCACCAGCACGTCGAGCGCGCCATCGCGGAACGCGGCCATCACGGCCTCTTTCTCCTCGCTGCGCAGCCGACCGTGCAGCAGCCCGAGGCGCAGCCCGCGCAGGGCGCCGTGGCGCAGGCGCTCGTACTCCTCCGTCGCCGCGCGCGCTTCCAGGTGCGGCGAGTCCTCCACCAGCGGGCAGATCACGTAGCCCTGGCGCCCCTGGGCCACCTCGCGCCGCAGCCGCTCGTAGGCGTGAGCGCGCTCGTCGGGGCGCAGCAGCACCGTGCGGATCGGCTGGCGGCCCGGCGGCAGCTCGTCCAGCCGCGACAGATCGAGGTCGCCGTACAGCGTCAGGGCGAGCGTGCGCGGGATGGGCGTGGCGGTCATCACCAGCAGGTGTGGGCAGGCGCCCTTCTCGCGCAGGGCCAGTCGCTGACGTACCCCGAAGCGGTGCTGCTCGTCGGCGATCGCCAGTGCCAGGTCGCGGAACGCGACGCCCTCCTGGATCACCGCCTGCGTGCCGATCACGATGTCCACGTGGCCGGTGGCCGCGGCGGTGCGCACCTGACGGCGCTCGCTGGCGCTCAGCCGGCCTGTGAGCAGTACCACCCGCGGCACACGGCCCAGGTGGGCCCGCAGCACGTCGGCTGCCCGCTCGTACAGCGTGCGCACCGTGCGGGCGTGCTGCTCGGCCAGGATCTCGGTCGGCGCCATCAGCGCGGCCTGGGCGCCGGCGGCCACGGCGACCAGCATCGCCGCCGCGGCGATCACCGTCTTGCCCGAGCCCACCTCGCCCTGGAGCAAGCGCGTCATCGGTCGCGAGCGGGCCAGGTCGTGGCCGATCTCGGCTAGCACGCGCTCCTGGGCCGCTGTGAGCCGGAACGGCAGCGCCGCGCGGAAGGCGTCGAGCAGCGCCACGGGCGTGGGCAGGGCGCGGCCCGCGACTTGCTCGGCGGCGCGGCGCCGCAGGCCGATGGCCAGCTGCATCAGCAGCAGCTCGTCGAAGGCGAACCGCTGCCGGGCCCGTGCGGCCTCCTCCCGCGTGGTGGGGAAGTGGATGGCGCGCAGGGCGGCCGCGCGCGGGGGCAGGCCCTCGGCTTCCCGCAGCCAGGCGGGCAGTGGGTCCGCGGCCGCGTCGGCCCAGCGGTCCACGGCGCGGGCGACCAGCTCGCGTAGCCAGGGCTGCGCCAGCCCCTTGGTCGCCGGGTACACCGGAACCAGGCCGCGGGTGTGCAGCGGCCCTTGGTCGGCCGGCTCCCAGTCGGGGTTATCGAACACTAGCCGCCGCCCTAGCAGCGTCAGCGCGCCGCTCACGGCCAGCCGCTGGCCGGGCTGGAAGCGCAGGCCGTAGCCCGCGCGCAGCCACACCGCTTCGACCTCGCCGGTGGCGTCAGCGAGGGTTACCGCCGTGCGCTGCAAGCCGCGAGCGGTGCGCTGCACGTCCACGCGGCGCACGACGCCCTCGAAGCTGCCCACTGGCTGGAAGAACAGCTCGCTGGCCCGCGTCGGGGGCGGGTACTCGATATGGCGCAGCGGGAAGTGGCGTAGCAGGTCGCCGACCGTGTGCAGCCCCAACCGCGCCAGTAGCCGCGCCCGCTGGGCGCCCACGCCGGGGATCGCCGTGAGCGGCTGGTCGGGCGCGGGGAAGTCGGCCTCCACGCGGCGCGCGCGCACCGGCCGCACCGGCGGCGCTGGTGCCTGCTCGAGCGGCGTGGTACTCGGGCCATTGAGCGGGGCGTCCAAGGCAGCGCGCGCGGCGGCGAGCGCCTCGGCCCGCGCGGCGGGCGATAGCTCTCCGTAGCGGGCCAGCACGGCCGCGACACGTGCCGCCCGCGCCAGTGCGGCCGCTGGGGCGCCGGCGGCGCGCAGGCGCTCGCCGAGCTTGCGCGCGTATGGTGCCAACCCCCCGATCACTGTGCGGTCGCGGTAGCCGCCGCGCTCCTCGTAGGCGAGGATCTGGCGCAAGCGCGCGAACTCCGTTGCCTCCGGCGAGCGCGCGGGTGCGACGGGATGCGGTCTCACGCGGCCCTCCAGCACGCCGGCGGCTGGGGGGCTGTTTGCCGAGTCTCCCGCCCGCCTGGTAGGATAGAGGCGCAGCGCGCGCCGCTCCCGCGCCACGGTGCGCGCTGTTGCTGTGTCCGCTGGCGGGCATTGCCCCCCGAGGAGTGAATACCATGCGTCGTCGTTGCGAGATCTGTGGCAAGAAGCCGAGCTTCGGGCATAACGTCAGCCACTCGAACCGGAAGACGTCGCGCCGTTGGCTGCCGAATATCCAGAAGACCGCCGTCGTGATCAACGGCGTGGCGCGCTCGCTTCACGCCTGCACGCGCTGCATCCGCACCGCCCGCAAGCACCTTACAGTCTAGCCCCCCGTGGCGACCGGGCGCCTAGGGGGGCGCACGGGCCGTAACGCTCTGAGAGGTCACCTGCTGGGGCGCTCACCCGTCCGGGGCCGGCACGGTCACGCGCGCGCTGCGCGGGTACGGGCGGCCTGCTCGACCACGCGGCGCAGCGCCGTCAGGTTGTGGGTCACCGAGGCGTGGGCGTTGTAGATCGCCGAGCCGGCGACCAGGGTGTCGGCTCCCGCTGCGACCGCGCGCGGCGCGGTATCGAGATTGATCCCGCCGTCTACCTCCAGCTCTACCGCCGCGCCGAGCCGGTCGAGCAGCGCGCGGGCGCGCGCTGTCTTGGGAAGCGTGGCCGGCACCAGCGGCTGGCCGCCGAAACCGGGGTTCACGGTCATCACCAGTAGCAGATCGAGGTCGCTGTACACTTCCTCGACCACGTGCAGTGGGGTGGCGGGGTTCAGCGCCAGGCCGGGGCGCACGCCGAGGGCGCGGATAGCGGCTAGGGTCGCTTGGATGTGGAGGCAGGCCTCGGCGTGGATCGTCAAGATCGAGGCGCCCGCGTCGGCGAACTGCCGGAGGTACCGCTCGGGCGCCTCGATCATCAGGTGTACGTCCACTGGCAGGCGGGTGGCGCGGCGCACGGCCTCGACGACGAGCGGCCCCATCGTGATGTTCGGCACGAAACGGCCGTCCATCACGTCCACATGGATGTAATCGGCCCCGGCCGCCTCCGCTTCTTGCACCTGCGCGGCGAGGTATCCGAAGTCGGCGGTCAGGATCGAGGGAGCGATCTTGATCACGCCACGGCGCCGTACGACCGCTGCATCGCCATCGCCCGCAGACGCGCGATCCGCTCTGGGATCGGCGGGTGCGTCGAGAACAGGCTGGCAATGAAGTCGCCCGACAGCGGGTTGACGATATACAGGCTAGCCGTAGCCGGGTTGGCGTTCGGCATTGGGCGCAGGCTCACGCCGCGCTCGAGCTTCTCCAGCGCGCTGGCCAGCGCCAGCGGGTCACCGCTTAGCCGCGCCCCGGTGGCATCGGCCTCGTATTCGCGCGTGCGCGAGATGGCCAGCTGGATCAGCGTCGCGGCGAGCGGGGCGAGAAGGATCATCAGCAGCGCGGCTAGCGGGTTCGGCCCGCTGTCGTCATCGCGGTGGCCGCCGTAGCCCCCGAAGAACAGCGCCCATTGCGCCATGTGGGCGATCGACACGATCGCGCCCGCGATCACCGCCACAACGGTCATGATCAGCGTGTCGCGGTTGCGCACGTGCCCTAGCTCGTGGGCCAGTACCGCGCGCAGCTCACGTGGGGTCAGGAGCTCCAAGATCCCCGTGGTGACTGCCACGGCTGCGTGCGCGGGGTCGCGGCCCGTCGCGAACGCATTGGGCGTTGGGCTGTCGACGATGTACACCCGCGGCATCGGCAGCCGGGCCTGGCGCGCCACATCGGCGACCAGCGCGTACAGCTCGGGAGCCTCGAGTTGGCTCACCGGCCGCGCGCCGTTCATGGCCAGTACGATCTTGTCCGAGAACCAGTAGGAGAGGAAGTTCATCACCAGGGCGACCGCGAGCATGGCGAGCATACCGGCCGTGCCCGCGAGCGCGCGGCCGACCAGCACGAGCAGCACGGTCAGCGCCGTCAGCAACAGCGCGGTTTTGAAGAAGCCACTCATCGCTCCGACTCCGTGCGACGCAGTCACCCCGCTCCTGAGCGACCGCGCCCCCTGGCGGTCGCTACCGGCAGTGTAGCATGCGGCCGAGCGGCAGCACCGTAGAAACCGTGTAAGATCTCAGGAGCCCAATCGGGCCCCGAGGAAGTCGCGATAGCCTTGGACGAACGCCGTGGCAGGAGTCGGGCGCCGTCCGGCCAGCGCCACCTCGCGTAGCAGCAAGCTACCCTCGCCTGCGGCCACGGCCACCCCGCGCTCGGCCCCATCGTGCACTGCCCACACGGTGCCTGGCGCGAGCGGGGGCCGCGCGGCCAGTGGCGCGGCGCGCAGCACCTTGAGCACCTGGCCGCGCCAGAAGGTGTAGGCGCCGGGCCAGCCCGCGCAGGCGCGCACCTGGTTCGCCAGCGCGGGGGCGGGGCGCGTCCAGTCGAGCAGGCCGTCGGCCTTGGTCAGCAGCCGCGTGTAGGTGGCTTGCGCCTCGTCTTGCTGCCGGGGCGTGAGCTGGCCGGCCGCCCAGCGCGGCAGCGTCTCCACCAGTAGCGCCGCGCCCTGCTCGGCCAGCGCGGCTTCCAGGCTCACGGCGTCGTCGTCGGGGCCGATGGGCCGCTCGGCCTGGGCTAGGATCGGGCCGGCGTCCATCCGCTCCTCCAAGAGGATGATCGAGGTGCCCGTCACCGGGTCCCCGGCCAGCAGCGCTCCTTGAATGGGCGCCGGCCCGCGCCAGCGCGGCAAGAGGGACGGGTGGACGTTGAGGCACCCAAGCGGGGGCAAGTCGAGCACCGCGCGCGGCAGCAGGCGCCCGTAGGCGGCCACCACGATCGCGTCGGGCCGCACGGCCGCCAGCGCCGCCTGCACTGCCGGGTCGCGCGGGGTAGCCGGTTGCAGCAGCGGGAGCCCGCGCTGGCGCGCTACCTGGGCCACGGGCGGCGGGGTGAGCCGCTGGCCGCGGCCAGCCGGCTGGTCGGGTTGCGAGACTACCAGCGCGACCTCGTGGCCCGCTGCCAGCAGCGCTTCCAGCGTGGGCACCGCGAAGCGGGGGCTGCCCATGAAGATCAGACGCACGCGCCATCGCTCCGTGCCGCGCCCGCTCCAGGTGGCCGCGGCTCACGGGCATTATGGCACCGCGGCGGTAGCCGCGCCGGGGCGCGTCGAGTATAATGCGCGCGGCCTGCTCCGCATGGCGGTGCGGGCAGGTATGGGTGCGAGCGTGAGCGAGCAGCGGCGCGACGGCGCGGGCAAGCCCGAGTACCAGCTCAGCATCAAGGAGCTGCCCGCCCACGATCGCCCCCGCGAGCGCTTGTACTACCAGGGGCCAGCGGCGCTGCGCGAGGAGGAGCTGATCGCCATCATCTTGCGCACCGGTACCCGCGGGCTCTCGGTGCTCGACCTGGCGCGCAGCCTGCTGCGGCGCTACGGCGGCCTAGGGGGGCTGGCGCGGGTGGGGGCTAGCGAGCTGCGCGGGGTCAATGGCCTGGGGCTGGCCAAGGCAGTCGAGCTGCAGGCCGCCCTCGAATTGGGCCGCCGGCTGGCGGGGCTGCACCCCGAGGCACGCCCACAGGTGCGCTCGCCGGGCGATCTCGCCAACCTGCTGCTGCCCGAGATGATGTTCCTGGAGCAGGAGCACCTGCGCGTCGTGCTGCTGAACACCAAGAACCAGGTGCTCGCCGCGCCGGAGGTGTACGTCGGCAGCCTCAACACGGCGGTGGTGCGGGTAGCCGAGGTGTTCCGCGAGGCGATCCGCCAGAACGCCGCGGCGCTGATCGTGGTGCACAACCATCCCAGCGGCGACCCCACGCCCTCGCGCGAGGACGTACAGGTGACTGAGCAGCTCGTCCAGGCCGGCGCGCTGTTGGAGATCGAGGTCCTCGACCATCTCATCCTCGGCCAGCAGCGCTTCGTGAGCTTGCGGGAGCGCGGCCTCGGTTTTCCCCGCCCGTAGGCGCTGCGGTGCGAGCCATGGACGGCCGGTGGTTCAACGCGCTGCGCGGGCTGCCCCGCCGTCTCACCCACGACGTGGGCATCGACTTGGGCACGGCCAACACGCTGGTCCTGGTGCGTGGCCAGGGGATCGTGGTCAACGAGCCCTCGGTGGTGGCGCTGCACCGCCGCACGCGGCGCGTGCTGGCCGTGGGCCAGGCGGCCCGGCGGATGTATGGCCTGGCCCCGCGCGATATTCTGGTGATCCGCCCGCTGCACGCCGGGGTGATCTACGACTTCGAGGTGGCCGAGCAGCTGCTGCGCTACTGCATTCGCCAGGCCTGCCAGGGCCGATCGCTCGGGCGCCGCGCGCGCGTGGTGGTGGGCATCCCCGCCGGGGTCACCGAGGTCGAGAAGCGGGCGGTGCACGACGCCGCGCTCGGCGCGGGTACCCGCGAGGCCTGGTTGATCGCCGAACCGATGGCCGCGGCGATCGGCGCGGGGCTGCCGGTGACCGAGCCTGCGGGCTGTATGATCGTAGACATCGGCGGCGGCACCACCGAGGTCGCCGTGATCGCCCTGGGGGGCATCGTGGCGCAGCGCTCGCTCCGCATCGCGGGCGACCAGCTCGACCAGGACATCGTGCACTACCTCCGGCAGCACCATCACCTGCTGGTCGGCGAGCGGACCGCCGAGGCGATCAAGATCGCCATCGGCCGTGCGCTGCCGCCCACCGACGGCCAGCATGCCAGCACGGTGGCACGCGGCAAGGACCTGCACAGCGGCACGCCACGCGAGGTGGAGATCAGCACCGCCGAGGTAGTCGAGGCGATCAGCAGCTCGGTGCAGGCCATCGCCGACGCGGTGGTCGAGACGCTGGAGGAGACGCCGCCCGAGCTGCAAGCCGACCTGTTGGGCCGTGGCATCACCCTGGTCGGTGGCGGCGCGCTGCTGCGCGGCTGGCCCGAGCTGCTCGCGGCCCGCACGGGCATGCCCGTGCGAGTTGCCGAAGAGCCGCTGGGCTGCGTGGTGCGCGGCGCCGGCCGCGTGCTGGGCGAGCTGGATACCCTGCGCCGCGTGCTGCTCGACCTGGGCGCGCCGCGCCGGGCGGGGTGGCGCTAGGGATGCGCGAGCGGCTGGCGGCCCACTGGGCGGTACCCCGCTGGCTGGCGGGGGTCGCGCTGCTGCTCGCCATCGTCCTCCTGCTCGTCCCCGGCGCCGGCCGGGTGGCCGAGGGATGGGCGAGCCGCGGGGTGGTCGGGTTGCAAGCCGCGGTTGCGGCGGTGGCGGAGCAGGTGCGCGGCGGCGTGGACACCATGCAGCGCGCGGCCGAGCTGCGCGCCGAGAACCGCGCCCTGCGCGAGCAGGTGGAGCGACTCCAGGCCGAGATCACACAGCTGCACGAACTGGAGCTGGAGAACTACGAGCTACGGCAGCTAGCGGGCCTGCAGCCCCTGCCGCTGCGCAACGAGCTGATCCCCGCGCGCGTGGTGGGCCGCGACCCGCTGCCGTTCGTCCAGGTGATTGCGCTCGACGTGGGCAGCGAGCAGGGCGTGCGCGAGGACATGCCGGTGGTCACCTGGCGCGGGCTCATCGGGCGCGTCATCGATGTGCAGCCGACCACCGCGCGCGTGCTGCTCATCACCGACGCGAGCAGCGCGGTGGCCGTACGCGTGCAGGCGCCCGAGTCGCGCGCCACCGGCGTGGTGCGCGGGCGCAACGATGCGCTGCTGCTCCTGCAGTACGTAGAGCAACAAGCGCCGCTGGAGACCGGCGACCTGCTGATCACCTCTGGCCTAGGGGGGGTGTTCCCCCCCGGGGTGCCGGTCGGCAAAGTCGTGCAGGTGCGCAAGCGCGACCAGGATCTGTTTCAGGAGGCGCTGGTCGAGCCGACGGCGCGGCTCGGCCAGCTCGAACGGGTCTATGTGCTGACCCGCGGCGCCCTGGAGGGGCAGTAGGCGCATGAGGCAGCACCTCGCGCCGCTCGGCGCGCTCGCCCCCGTCCAGCACCGGCGCTCGGCGCGCTGGCTGATAGTGGGCGGCCTATTGCTGCCGGCCGCAGTGGTCGGCCAGACCACGGGGGCGCTGTACCTGCCGGAAGGGTGGCCGCGAGCGGACATAGGGCTCGCCGTGGCGCTGGCCTGGGCGTGGCGGCGGGGGCGGGGCGAGGGGGTCGGACTGGCGCTGGGCGGCGGGCTGCTGCTCGATCTGGCCTCCGCGGCCCCGCTCGGGCTGCACGTGCTCGCCCTGGGGCTCGCGCTGCTGCTGGTGGAGAGCGCGGGCGAGCTGCTGGCGGGCAGCTGGCCCGGGCGGCTGGTCGCCACCGTCTGCGCCGGCGCACTGGTGCACCTCGTGGTGCTGACCGGGCTGTGGCTGCGTGGCTGGGCCATCGATTGGTCGCGAGCGCTGGCCCAAGCTACCCTGCCCGCGCTCGGGGCCGACCTAGTGGTGGGGGTGGTGCTGTACTATCTCCTGGGCGGGCTGCTCGGCACGTCGGCCGCCAGTGGCTCTGCTCGCTGACCGCCAGGAGGCGTATGCGCACGGGGGGAATCGCACGCGGGGGCAACGGGCGCATCTGGCTGGCGCGCCTCGCGCTGCTGGCCGCGTTTGTCGCGCTGGGCGTGCAGACCTGGCGCTTGCAGGTGGCCGAGGGCGGCGCCTACCGCGAGCAGGCCGACTACAACCGCATGCGAGTCAGCCCCATCGCGCCACTGCGCGGGGTGATCTACGATCGCCACGGCGAGCTGCTGGCCACCAACGCCCCCTCGTTCGTGGTCTCCGTCGTGCCCGCGGACCTGCCACGCGATCAGGAGGCCCAGGTCCTGAAGCGGCTGGCGGAGATCCTGGAGATCGACGAGGCGGTGGTGGCGGACGCGCTCGAGCGCGCCCGCGCGGCTGGCGAGGCGTTCACGCCGGTGGTAGTGCGGCGCAACATCGATCTGCTGGCCGTGCAGCGCCTCCAAGAGCAGCAGGCCCGGCTACCCGGGGTGGTGGTGCAGTCGGAGCCGGTGCGCGAGTATCCCGATGGGGCGGTCTTCGCGCACCTGATCGGCTACGTGGGCCCGATCAGCGCCGAGGAGTACGAGGCCGAGCGGCGCCGCTGCGCCGAGCTGGCCGCCGACCAGCGCCGCAAGGAGTGCTACGGCCCCAACGATCGGCTGGGAGTCATGGGCCTCGAGCGCCAGTACGAGCGCGCGCTGCGCGGCGTGCCGGGCCAGCGGCTGAGCGAGGTCGACGCCGCGGGGCGTGTGGTGCGTGAGCTGCGCGAGGAGCCCCCGGAGCCCGGCCTCAACCTGGTGCTGAACATCGATGCCGAGCTGCAGCGCGCCGTGGAACGCTTCCTTGAAGAGGGCCTGCACGGCTCGCCCTCGGGCGCGGCGATCGTCATGCGCCCCGGCACCGGCGAGGTGCTGGCGATGGTCTCGTTGCCCAATTTCGACAACAATCTGTTCGCCGCGGACACGCGCGACGATCGGGTCCTGGCGCTGCTCAACGACCCCCAGCGGCCGCTGTTCCACCGGGCGATCGCCGGCCAGTACCCGCCGGGCTCAACCTTCAAGCTGGTGACGGGCGCGGCGGCGTTGCACGAGGGGATCGCCACCCGCAACACGGTGATCGAGGGCCGAGGCGCCATTTTCGTGCCCAACGAGTACGACCCGCGCATCGTGCAGCGCTTCCCGGACTGGGCGAGCTTCGGGCCGATGAACTTCATCCAGGGGCTGGCCTACTCGTCCGATGTCTACTTCTACTACCTCGGGGGCGGCTTCGAGTCGTTCCGCGGGCTGGGCAACGAATTGCTGGCGCGCTACGCGCAGCAGTTCGGCTTTGGCGCCCGCACCGGGATCGACTTGCCCGACGAGGCCGAGGGGCTGGTGCCTACCGCGAGCTGGAAGTACGACACCTTCGGCGAGCCGTGGGTCCTGGGCGACACGTACAACATGGCGATCGGGCAGGGCTTCATCACCGCCACCCCGTTGCAGGTGGCGACTGCCACCAATGCCTTCGCCAACGGCGGCATCTTGTATCGCCCCCTGGTGGCGCACGCGCTGGTCGATCAGGATGGCCGCACGGTGCGCGAGTTCGCGCCGCAGGTGATCCGCCGCCTGCCGCTGAGCGAGGCGGACTGGCAAGTACTGCGCGACGCGATGGAGGCCGGCTACACGATCAGCCCCCTGCTCCGGCACCTGCGCATCCCGGGGCTGCGCGTAGCGGGCAAGACGGGGACCGCGGAGTTCTACGGGCGCCGGAACGAGCGCGGCGAGTTGCCCACGCACGGCTGGTACACGGGCTTCGCCCCCGTGGATAAGCCCGAGATCGCGGTCACCGTGTTCGTCGAGCTGGGCAGTGGGACCAACGAGGCGGCGCCGATCGCCACGCGCATCTTCCGGAAGTATTTCGGGCTGCCCGACGTGCCCCTGCCGCCCGCGCCGCCCGCGACCTTCGGGCCGCCCGCCCAGGCGCCAGCCGCCGCCCCCGCGGCCGGCCCGTCGCCCCGTCCCGCGGCGTCCGCGGCCCCGGCCGCGGCAGCTCCTCGGGGGGCCTCCCCCGCCACGGCCCCCACGCCCCAGGTACCGGCCACGGTCCCGGCGGCGCCCGCGGCCCCGGCGGCCGCACCGCGGGCGGCGCCCGCGGCGACCCCGCTGGTGCCGCGCGCGGCTATCCCGACGCTCGGCCCACCGCCACGCAACGCCGCGCCCGCGGCGCCCTAGGAGGCGGCCGTGGCGAAGGCGCGCTGGCGTCGACTCGACTTCTGGTTGCTGTTGGCGGCCGTGATGCTGGTGGGGTACGGGCTGCTGCTGGTGCACAGTGCGACCCACCTGACCGACCCAGGCGGGCCGGGCCGCCCGAGTGCCGCGGCCATGCGCCAGGGGCTACTGGCCCTTGCTGGCCTCGGGGGCCTGCTCGTGCTGGCGCTGGTGGACTACCGCTGGTACTACCGGCTGGCCTACCCCGCGTACCTGGCGAGCCTCGCGCTGCTGGCCCTCACCCCCCTGCTCGGCCACGGCGAAGAGTATGGGGTGCGGCGCTGGCTCGGCTACGGTCCCTTGGCGCTCCAGCCCTCCGAACCGGCCAAGCTCTGCCTGGTGTTGGCGCTGGCACGCTTCTTCGCCGATGGGGGGGAGGGCGCCCCGTCGCTGCGGCGTGTGCTAGCCTCGCTTCCCCTGGTCGCCGCTCCCGTGGTGCTGGTGTACTGGCAGCCCGACCTGGGTACGGCGCTAGTGCTGGTGGCGATCTGGGGCGGCGTGCTGCTGGTGGCGGGCACGCGTGCCTGGCACCTGGTCGGCTTGGCCGCGGCCGGGCTGGCCGCACTGCCCCTGGTGTGGCTGTCGCTGCGCGACTACATGCGCCAGCGCGTGCTGATCTTCCTGCAACCCGAGAGCGATCCATTCGGCGAGGGGTACAATATCCTACAAGCGAAGATCAGCATCGGCGCCGGCGGCCTGTTCGGCCGCGGGCTAACCAACGGGACGCAGACCCAGCTGCGTTACCTGCGCGTCTCGCACAGCGACTTCATCTTTGCCGTGCTCGCGGAGGAGCTGGGCTTGGTCGGCGTGCTGGTGCTGTTCACCCTGGTGTTGGTCCTGCTGTTCCGGGTGCTGCGCGCCGCCGAACTGGCGCGCGACCCCTTCGGCCGGCTGGCCGCTACGGGCGTGGCGGCCATGATTGGGTTCCAGGCGGTCGTGAATATCGGCGCCAACCTCACGCTGCTGCCGGTAACGGGCATTCCGTTGCCGTTCATCAGCCTGGGCGGTAGCGCGCTGCTGACGAACCTGGCGGCGCTGGGCGTGGTGCAGAGCGTGGTGGTGCACCGCTTGCGCTTCCGTTTCTAGCGGTGGGCGGCCCGGCGCGGTGGCCGTCCCGCCGCGACCAGGGAGACGATGATGACGCTCCTGCAACCGTTTGGCCCGTGGCTCGGCCCGCTCGTCCTCCTGCTCGTGATCCTGCTCGTGCTAGTGTTCTCCGCCGTGAAGGTGGTGCAGGAGTACGAGCGCGGGGTGGTGTTCCGGCTCGGTCGGCTGGTGGGGGCCCGCGGGCCGGGGCTCATCCTGCTCATCCCCGGGGTCGAGCGCATGGTCAAGGTCGACCTGCGCGTGGTCACGCTCGACGTCCCCACCCAGGAGGCGATTACCCGCGACAACGTGACCGTGCGCGTCAACGCGGTAGTGTACTTCCGCGTGGTGGAGCCCGAGGCGGCAGTGGTGCGCGTGCTGGACTACATCCGCGCGACCTCGCTGATCGCCCAAACGACCCTGCGCAGCGTACTCGGCCAGTCAGAACTCGATGACCTGCTCGCTCACCGCGACCAGGTGAACGCCGAACTCCAGCGCATCATCGACGAGCAGACGGAGCCGTGGGGCATCAAGGTCAGCCTGGTGGAGATCCGCGACGTGGAGCTGCCCGACAACATGCAGCGCGCCATGGCACGGCAGGCCGAGGCCGAGCGCGAGAAGCGCGCGAAGATCATCCACGCGCAGGGCGAGTACGAGGCCGCCGAGCGGCTCGCCGCGGCGGCGCGCATCATCGCTTCCGAGCCCGCCACGCTCCAGCTCCGCTACCTCCAGACGCTCACCGAGATCGCCACCGAGCGCAACTCGACGATCATCTTCCCGCTGCCCGTCGATCTCCTGCGGGTGTTCTTGAGCCCGCGGGCGGATGAGGAACCCTCTGCCCCGGGCGCGCCGCGCTGAGCTCGTCCTCGGGGGCCGGCGTGTTCATAGCGCCTCGCCCCGGCGGCCGCGGCCTTCAGCGCGTGCAGGCGGTCGCGCGCTCGCGCAGGGTGCAGGCGTATACCGGCGTGCCCGCCACGTCGCGCAGCGTCAGCTCCCAGTCGTCGCCCGCCGCTTCCAGCGTGACGAACCCGAAGCGCTGAGCGGCGTGGCCCGCGGCGATCGGCACGCCGTCGATCTCGACGCCGGCCAGCGGGGTGGTCACTGCCGCGTCTAGCAGTGTGCCGCCCGTGCCCGCCACGAGCTGGGGCGGGCGCGCCGCGCCGTAGTCGAGCAGCTCGAACAGGTGCACGTGGCCCGAGAGGACCAACTGTACCCCGGCGGGCCACTGCTGACGGGCAGCCGCTTGCAGCGTGGCGTTGGGGCGGAACAGCTGCTCGACACCGTCGGCCTCGCCCCTGTGCGCTACTCCCCAGAAGGGGCGGTGGGTAGTCAGCCAGGCGCGCGGGCCCGCCGCGGCGGCGAGCGTCGCCAGCTGCTCGCCATACGTGGCGACCAGGTCGGCAGGCGCCTCGCTATCGTTGGCGGCGGCCGAGTCGAGGACCAGCAGCCGCTGGGCGCCGAGCGGTACGGAGTACGGGGGCGTGAAGTCGCTGCACGGGGCCGGCGGGAACGGGTCGAGCCAGCGGAACCAGCCCTGGCCGCCCCGTGCGCACAGCTCGTGGTTGCCGCGGACTAGCACCCACGGCGCGGCACGCAGCAGGGGCTCGGCAGGGGTGAAGAAGTCGGCGGTCCAGGTGTCCCAGTTATCGCCCCAGGGAGAGCCGCGGCAGCCCGCGAAGTCGGCCGGGCACGGCTCCTCCCGATAGTAGTAGTCCCCCACATGGATCACCAGGTCGGGCTGCCAGGCGGCCGCCTGGCGCGCGACGGCCGCGAATGGCCACTGCTCAGGGTCGCGGCACGCCTGGACCCGCGGGGGTTCGACACGACAGCCCGTGTCGCCGAACACGACGATCCGCCGCGGCGGGCCCTGGGGCACGGGCAGCAGCTGGCCGGCGATCGCCGCGGTCGTTGCTCCCGCTGGGACCTCGCTCTCGCACACCCGCTCGGGAAACGCGGGCGGCGCCGGCGCCGCGCGTTCGCGCAGCGGCCGGGGACCGCCGTCCAGGTCCAAAGTGGGGCAGGTGTCAGCCAGGGTGATGGCCCGCGCCAGAACTACCCCATCGGGGCCCAGCTGGACCCACGCCGCTTGCAGCGCGGCGCTCTTCTGCCCATCGGGCGCGGCGACCGCCTCGGGCAGCGCGCGCGCTGGAACGAGCAGCAGCGCCAAGCATCCTGCCAGGTACCACCACGACCGCCAGCCGCGCATGGCGCGTGTCCTCCTGCTGAAAGAAATGGTGGCCGCGTTAGTGGGCGGGGCCTTGGGAACGCTCGCGCGTGCTGTCGGGCTGACAGGCGAGAATCAGGCCTAGCCCGATGAGTGCCAGACCGAGCAAGGTGACCCCATGCACGTGCGTGACGATCGCCAGCGCGAACACGACCGCGCCGACCACGATGCAGAGAATGGCCCCCAGGGCCGTCAAGCTGCTAGCTCGCATGGTTCTCTATCCCGAATCGCCAGGTGGCAAGCCTGGCGGCGTCTCAGCCCATGCTACCGCATCGCGGTGGCGAGCGCAGCCGGGCTGGGCGCGAGCCGGTGGGGCCTGGCCGCCGGACAGCGCGCGTGTGCGGCCGCGAGAGTCGCGTATAATGCTGCGTCCCGTTTGGGCCTAGGACGGACAATGGCCTTTCTCCGCGTGCTGGTCGGGCTAGCGATCAGCGCGGCCTGCGTGATCGCCCTGCTGACGCAGATCGATCCCCCGCGCACTTGGCAGGCGCTCACGCACGCGCAGCCCGGCTGGTTGCTCGCTGCCGTCGGCGTGCTGCTGTTGAGCATGCTGGTCAAAGCCTGGCGGTGGGGCGTGCTGTTCTACCCCACGCGGGGGCTGCGCCTGCTGCACCTCTGCTCCGCGCTGGCCATCGGCTACATGGTCCTGTCGGTCGTGCCGATGCGGCTCGGCGAGTTGGTGCGCGCCTACCTGATCGGGCGCACCGAGCCGGTGGCGTTCACCCAGGCGGTGGGCACCATCCTGGTCGAGAAAGTGCTCGACATCCTGACCATTCTGGCCTTCCTAGCGCTGCTGGGGCTGTTCATGCCGCTGCCGGCCCTCGCGGTGCCCAACAGCGTACTGGTGGCGCTCGGGCTGGGCGGCGTGGCCGGGTTGCTGCTGCTCGCCTGGCTGCCGCGGCACGCCCTGCTCGCCCTGCTGGCCCGCTTGCAGCTGCACCTGCCCGGCTCGCGGCGCTTCAACCTCGTGCGGCTCGTGGGGCCGTTCCTAGAGGCGGTGGCCATCCTGCGCTACCCGCGCCTGCTGCCGGCGCTGGTGCTCTCTTCGGCCCTGACCTGGTCGCTGGCCGTCCTGATCAACTACTTGGGCCTGCGGGCGCTGGCGATCGATGCGCCCCCGGCGGCGGCCATCTGGCTGATGATCGTGACGAACCTCGTGATGATCCTGCCCTCGGCCCCAGGCTACGTCGGCGTGTTCCACAAGTTCAGCGTCGTCGCGCTGGCGGCGTTCGCGGTCGACCCCAACCAGGCCGCCGCCTACGCCATCGTGCTGCACGCCGCGACCTACGGGACGTTCATCCTCCTGGGACTCGGGTTTCTCTGGCGGGCCGGCTACCGTTGGCGCGATCTCTGGCCCGCGCCGCCCCAGCCGGTGGGGACCCGCCCGCCCCCGCCCCCCGCGGCCGAGCCCGCGGAGCCCGCCGTGGTCGTTACGGCGCCGGAGCGCAAGCGCTAGCGACAGCGTGGCGGATATAATCACCCGCCGGCGTGCCCCCTGTCCCAGGGGCGGGGCTGGCCGCGGCCGGGCCGGCCTCTATCGCCGACAGAGGAGCAGCGCATGCCGACCTGCGCGTCGGCGCCTTCCAGCACCGCAGTACGCTACTTCGAGCGGCACCTGCGCGAGGTTCCCTTGCACCGCGCGATCATCCGTACCGCGGAGGCCGTGCTGTTCGCCTCGGTCTCGCTGCCGCGGCCGCTGCTCGACGTGGGCTGCGGCGACGGCCACTTCGCGGCGCTCGTCCACGATGAGCCCGTGGACGCGGGGATCGATCCGAACCTCGCCGCGGCGCGCGAGGCGGTCGCCCGGCGCGCCTACCGGCGGGTCGTCGTGGCTAGTGGGACGCGGCTGCCGTTCGCGGACCACGACTTTGCTAGCGTGATGAGCAACTGCGTGCTAGAGCACATCCCTGATCTCGATGGAGCTCTGCGCGAGATCGCCCGCGTGCTGCGTCCTGGGGGCGTGCTCGTGTGCAGCGTGCCGTCGCAGCAGTTCCCGCGCTACCTACTGGGGGCGGCCCTACCGCGCGCGCTCGGCCTGACGGCTCTGGGGCGAGCCTATGGGGCTTGGTTCAACCGCCTCTCGGCCCACTACCACACCTACGACCTCGACGGCTGGCGCGCCCGGCTGGCGGCGGCAGGGTTCGAGGTCGTGCGCTGGCAGGGGTATCTGGGGCCGACCGCGATGAAGCTGTTCGACCTCAGCCACTACTATGGGGCGCCGACGCTGCTCACCAAACGGCTCACCGGCCGCTGGGTGCTGGTGCCCGACAAGGTGCGCTGGTGGCCGCCGGAACGGTGGCTCGCGCGCTGGCTGGTCCGGTATTGTGAGGAGGATGCCGGTCGCGACGCGGCGTACTACTTCTTCGTGTGCCGCAGAGCGAGTGGAACTTGATGCACGGCCCGACCGCTGAGCCCGCGCCTCTGGTGCTTGTCGACCCGCGCGGCGGTGCGTCCGCCGCCCAGCCCCCTGCCTCCCCTGCCCCTACCGCGGGGGCGCTGCGCCTGCGCGCGGGGGTGGTGGCCGCGATCGTGCTGCTCGCCGCGGCGTTGCGCTTTATCGGCCTGAACTGGGATGAGGGGTACATGCTCCATCCCGACGAGCGCTTCGTCACCATGGTGACCGGCGCCGTCCAGTTCCCGGCCGACCCCTGGGACTACTTCGACACCGCGAAGTCGCCGTTGAACCCGTACAATCGTGGGTTCGGCACCTTCGCGTACGGCACGGCCCCGCTGTTCCTGGTGCGGGCGCTGGCGGACCTCAGCGGCACGCGCGAGCTGCTGCTGCTGGGCCGGGCGGTGAGCGCCCTGGCCGACGTGGGCACCGTGCTGCTGGTGTTCCTGCTGGGCTGCCGGCTGTTCGCCTGGCCGATCGCCGCGCTGGCCGCGTTCCTCGTAGCGGTCACGCCGCTGCACATCCAGCAGGCCCACTTCTACACGATGGACACGATCCACGTGTTCCTGCTGATGGTGGCGCTGTACTGGGCGCTGCAGATCGCGCGGCGGGGCGCCATGCGGGACTACGTGCTAACGGGGGCGTTCTACGGCCTCGCCACCGCGAGCAAGATCAGCGCTGCCCCGTTCGGGCTGGTGGTCGTCGCCGCCTGCGCCGTGCGTGCCTGGCGCGACTGGGACGCGCGGCGGAGACCGCTGGAGGGGGAGATCGCGGGGGCGGGCGCGCCGCTGCTGCTCAACGGCCAGGGCGCCGCGGCCGCGAGTGCACGTCCCGCGCCACAGGAGCGGCTGGCGGAGCTCGTGGCTGCCATCGAAGCGCCGCTGGCCGGGGGGCTGCTGGCCCTGTTGGTGGCGGCGATCGTGTTCCGCATCGGCCAGCCTTACGCCTTCCAAGGGCCCCACTTCTGGAACGTGGGCCTCAACCCCAAGTACGTGGCCGATATGACCGGCTGGCAGAAGATCAGCGCCGGCGAGGTCGACCAGCCGCCGAGCGTGCAGTGGGCGCACCGCACGCCGTATCTGTACGCCTTCGAGCAGATGGTGCGCTGGGGCATGGGCGTGCCGCTGGGGCTGGCGACCTGGGCGGGAGTCGTCGCTGCCACGGTGATGCTGCTGCGCGCGCTGGGGAGCGCCGCCGGGCGCGCGCGCTGGCTCGTGCTGCTCGTCCCGCTCGTGTGGGTCTGGTTCAACTGGTACTACTGGGGCAAGGCGTTCGCCAACGCCATGCGCTACTTCCTGCCGATCTACCCGCTGCTGATCCTGCTGGCGAGCTGGGCCTTGCTCGGCGGGCTGTGGTGGGCGCGGCGCCCGGCGACCGCCGTGCCCGCGCGCTGGGCGCGCCTGCGGCGGTGGCTACCGGCAGCGGCCACCGCCGCGCTGGTCGTGGTGGTCGGCTACACCACGCTGTACGCCCTGGCGTACATGTCCATCTATCTGCACAAGACCACCCGCGTGGCGGCCTCCGAGTGGATCATGCTCAACCTGCCCCCCGGCACGCGGGTCGCCAACGAGCACTGGGACGACCCGGTGCCGCTGCGCGTGCTGGGGCGCGACTCCGCGCCCTGGGCGGGGCCGCAGCTGGAGCTGTATGCCGAGGAGGATGCCACCAAGCGCGAGCGGCTGCTCGCCGCGCTCGACCAGGCCGATGTCATCGCCATCACCAGCAGCCGGCTGACCAGCTCGATCCCGCGCATCCCCGAGCGCTACCCGCTGGCCACGGAGTATTACCGCCTGCTGTTCAGCGGCGAGCTGGGCTTCGCCAAGATCGCCGAGTTCACCTCGTATCCCCGCCTGGGGCCGTGGGTGTTTCTGCGCGACGACGACGCGCAGGAGCTGTGGGTCAACTACGACCACCCCAAGGTGATGCTGTTCCGGAAGACCGCGGAGTACTCGCCCGAGCGGGCGCGCGCGCTGCTGGGCCGCGTGAACCTCGACCAGGTGGTCAAGGGGCTGCGTCCAGCGCTGGCGCACACGCATGGCCTGCTGCTGCTCCCGGAACTGCGCGCGGCCCAGGAGGAGGGGGGCACGTGGTCGCTGATCGTCGACCGCACGAGCCTGCTCAACGCCTATCCCGCCCAGGCGTGGTGGGCGCTGGCGGTGCTGCTGGGACTGCTGGTGTACCCGCTCGTGTGGGCGGTGTTCGGCCGGCTGGCGGATCGGGGCTACGGCGTGGCGAAGATCGTGGCCATCGCCTTGCTCGCCTGGGGCGCCTGGCTGCTAGCGAGCCTGCGCTGGTTACCCTACTCGCGCGAGGCGATCTTGTTGGTGCTCGCTGTCCTGGCGGCGGCTTCCGGCATCGTGCTGTGGCGCCGGGGGGCAGCCTTCTGGCACGACGCGCGCGAGCGCCTGGACGTGCTGCTGACCGTCGAGGCGGTGTTCGCTGTCGGCTACGTGCTGTTCCTCGCCGTGCGCATGGCGAACCCCGACCTGTGGCACAGCAATTTCGGGGGCGAGAAGCCGATGGACTTCGCCTACCTGAACGCTGTGCTCAAGAGCACGTACTTTCCGCCGTACGACCCGTGGTTCGCGGGCGGCTACATCAACTACTACTATTTCGGCCAGGTGCTGGTCGCCACACTGATCCGTCTCACGGGCGTGGTCCCGGCGGTGGCCTACAACCTGGCGATCGCGCTGTTCTACGGGCTGCTGGCCAGCGCCTGCTTCAGCTTCGCCTTCAATATGGTGGCGGGCCTGCGCGGCTATCGGTCGCCCCGCGTGCTGGGCTGGGCGACCGCTGCCGGGGTACTGGCCGTGGGCTGCGTCGCCGTGTTCGGCAACCTCGATGGCCTGCTGCAGGTCCTCGAACGCCTGACGGGCCGGGTGCCCGCGAGTCTGCCGTTCGACTTCTGGCGCAGCACGCGCGTGATCGGGCCCGAAGACGTGCCGCCGATCACCGAGTTCCCCTACTTCACGTTCCTGTATGCCGATCTGCACGCGCACCTGCTGGCGCTGCCGCTCACCGTGGTGGCGCTACACGTGGCGCTGGCGCTGGTGCGCACGCGGGGCCTCGGGCCGGTGTGGGCAGCGCTGGGCTGCCAATCGCCCGCGTCGCGGCCCGCGGGGGCCGGTGCGCCCGCCTGGTCAGCCCCGCTGCCGCTCGGTGCAGGCGGCGGTGATGGCGACGGCGTGGAGCCGGTGTCGGCCCGCGCCCCGCGAGAGCCGGCCGCTGGCGGGGTGCCACCACTCGGCACAGCCACGGCGGTCGTCAGCGCGGCGGTCCCCGCGGAAGGCGATGGCCGGCTCGGCCTCCGGCTGCTCTCGCCGCGGCCGGGCGAGGGCCTCGTCGTCGCGCCGCTCGGCACGGTCGCCTCTCAGTGGTCCCCAGGGCTGGCGCCGGCCGCGCCGGCCGCCTCGCGGCTGCCTTGGCGTATGCGGCTGCGCGCGGCGCTGGCCGAGGATATCGTCTGGCTGCTGGTACTCGGGGGGCTGGTGGTCGGGCTGCTGCGCATGACCAACACCTGGGATTTTCCTACCTACCTAGCGCTGTTGGTGGGCGCGGGCGCGGTGGCCGAGTACCGGGCGGGCGGGATCACCCTGGGAGGGGTGGGCCGCGTGGCGGTGCTGGCCGTGGTCCTGTGGGGCGTGATGACGTTGGTCACGCAGCCGTACACGAGCCACTACGCCCTCTTCTACACTGGCTTCGAGCGGCTGAGCGTCCACACCTCGCTCCTGCACTACCTGACGATCCACGGCTTCTTCCTGTTCGCGGTGGGCAGCCTGGTGGTGTACCAGCTCTGGCTGGTACGGCGCTGGCTGCTGCGTCGGGCCGCGTCGGCGGTGGAGTCTGCCGGGGCGAGCGCCGCCGGCCCGGCCCGGTCGCGGTATACGCGCTGGGAGCTAGGCAACCGGCTGCTGCTGGCGGCCGGGGGCCTGATCGTGCTGGTGGCGAGCGTGCTGGTGCTGACCAAGTACGTGGTGCCCGCGCTGGTGGTGGGCGCGCTGGCGGCGCTGGTACTGCTGGTACCCTGGCACCGCCAGAGCGGCGACCGCTTGCTGCTGCTGGGCATGGTCGCGCTGGCGCTGGCGCTGACCGCAGTGGTCGAGTTCGTCGCGCTGCGCGGCGACATCGGCCGAATGAACACCGTGTTCAAGTTCTACATGCAGGTGTGGGTGTTGCTCGGGCTGGCGTCCGCTGTCAGTCTCGTCTGGCTGTTGCGCCGCTGGCGCGCCGCTGCCAACGGCTGGCGCCTGTGGGGAGCACTGCTGGCCGGGCTGATCGCCGCCTGTCTGATCTACCCGGTCCAGGCCACCCCGGTGAAGACGAGCCTGCGCTTCGCCAACTTGCCGCCCACGCTGGACGGCATGGCGTACATGCAGGCGGCGGTGTACCAGGACCGGGGTCAGGCGATCCCCCTCCAGCCGGACTACGAAGCGATCCGCTGGCTCCAGGACCATCTGCCGGGGGCGCCCACCATCCTGGAGGCGCAGGTACCCGAGTACAAGTGGGGCGCGCGGGTGTCGATCTACACGGGCCTGCCGACGGTGCTCGGCTGGAATTGGCACCAGCGCCAACAGCGCGGCGAGTTCTCCTGGATGGTGCTGGAGCGGGCCAACGATGTGCAGCGCATGTACGAGACGACCTCGCGCGACGAGCTGCTGCGCCTGCTGGCGAAATACGGCGTCGAGTACATCTACATCGGCCCGTACGAGCGGGCCTACTACCCGGAGCCAGGCCTGCGCAAGTTCCGCGACCTGGCGGGCACGGCGCTGGATCTGGTGTACGACTCTGGGCCCGCTGGCGTGCAGATCTACCGCGTGCGTGCCCCGAGGTAGCCGCCCGTGGCCACGTGGCTTGCTCTCGTAAGCTGGTACCTGGCCCTGGCCGCTTGCGGCCTGCTGGCGTTGCCGTTGGCCCTCTGGCTGGGCCGGCGGTTGCCCGATCGCGGCTACGGGGTGGCGCGGCCGCTCGGGCTGCTGCTGGTCGGCTACCCTACCTGGCTGCTGGGCCTGTTCGGCGCGCTCGACAGCACCGGTCCGACGGTGGCAGTAGTGGCCGCGCTGGTGGCGGCCGCCCTGTGGGGGTGGCACGGACGCGCCGTACTGGCCTTCTGGCGTGCCCGGCGCGCGTTGGTGCTCTGGGCCGAAGCCGTGAGCCTGGCCGCCTTTCTCCTGGCCGTGGTGGCCCGGGCTTACAGCCCCGCCATCAACGGGCAGGAGAAGTTCATGGACATGGCGCTGTACCACGCCTTCGTGCGCGCGGAGCAGTTGCCGGCCGAAGATCCGTGGCTAGCGGGCTACGGCATGCCGTACTACTACTTCGGCTACTTCCTGTGGGGGCTAATGGCCAAGGTCACGGCGGTCGCCCCCGCGGTCGGCTACAACCTGGCGCTGGCCGCCACGCTGGCCATGCTCGCTAGCGGTGTGTTCGGCCTGGCGTACGGCCTGGTAGCAGTCCAGCTGCGCCGCGACGCCGCGCCGCTGGCGCCCAGTGCCGCGCTGGCCGGCAGCCTGGGCGCCCTGGCCACCGCTGTGATGGGCAACCTCCAGGCGGCGGTCGACGCGCTGGCCAGTCTGGGCATCGGCGCGCCAGCCGCCTGGCGTGCCTTCGGTGTCAAGGAGGTCAGCGCCCCCGGCGCGCCGCTGTTCTATCAGGGCAGCGAGTGGTTCCGCGCGGCACGGGTGATTCCCAACATCCAGCCGGACGGGATCACCGAGTTCCCCTGGTTCAGCCTGCTGCTGGGCGACCTGCACCCGCACTTCGTGGCGCTGCCGTTCGAGCTGCTCGTGCTGGCGCTGAGCTTCGCCGCCTTCCGGAACCTCCTGGCCGAGCTAGACCACGGCTGGCTCGATCTCGTGGCGGGGGCGCTGGCACTCGGCGCGCTGATCCCGCTGAACACGTGGGATGTGGGCACTTTCTGGGTACTATACGCCATGGCCGTGGTGGCAGCGCTGGCCGTGCGCGTGCGCCGCGGCTCGCCGCCGGCGGGGGCGAGCGTGCGGCTGGGCCTGGCGCTGCTGGGTGCGGCGTTCGGCCTCGCTCTCGTGGCGTACTTCCCGTACTTCGTCGGCTATCAGTCGCAGCCGCTCGGGCTGGGTGTGGTCACTGAGCGCACGCGGCTGGGCTCGTTGCTTGTGCTGTTTGGCCCGCTGCTGGTGTTGGCCGTGGGCGCGGTGGTGCGGGGCTGGCTGGATGGCCTGGCCGACCCGGCCGTGGGCCCCGTGCTGCGGCGGTGGGCGTGGGGCGTGGTGCTGGGGGGCGTGGGGCTGCTCCTGCTGGCCGTGCTGCGCGATGCCACGCTCGGGCTGCTGCTAGCGCTGGTGGTGGGAACCCTCCCCCTGCTGCTGGCGGCCTGGCACGCGCCAGAGCGCGCGCCGCTCGCGCCGTTCGGGGCCGTGCTGCTGCTCGGCGCGCTGGGGCTGCTGTTGGGCACCGAGCTGCTGTTCCTCCGCGACACGTTTGGCACGCGGATGAACACGGTGTTCAAATTCTACTATCACGTGTGGCTGCTGCTCGGGCTCCTGAGCCCACTGCTGGCGGCGTACTTGTTGCAGCGGCGCCCCGCAGCGGCCACTGGGATGCTGGCTGCAGTGGCCCACGTGCTCGGCGTGGCGGTGGTGGCGCTCGCCGGCGGGTTGGCGCTGGCGGGGCTGCTGTATCCCGTGGAGGCCACCTGGGCGAAGACCGACCGGTTCCGCGGGCCGGCCACGCTCGACGGCGCCGCTTGGCTGGAGCAGGCGCTGCCCGGCGATGCGCGCGCCGTGCGCTGGCTGCGCGAGCGCATCGCGGGCCGCCCGGTGATCGTGGAGGCGGTCGGCGGCGACTACACCGAGTACGGCCGCATCGCCGCTTTCGCCGGGCTGCCCACGCCGCTGAACTGGCCCGGCCATGAGTTGCAATGGCGGGGGCCGCTGGCGGAGTTTGCGCGCCGCCAGGAGGTCGTGGATAGCATCTACCAGCGCGCCGCCGCGAGCACGCTGCTGCCGCTGCTGCACGAGCTGCGTGCCGAGTACGTCTACGTGGGGCGGCTGGAGGCCGAGAAGTACGGCCCTGGGGTGTACACCCGTTTCGACGGGGTGCTGGAGCCGGTGTACCGCCAGGACGACGTGGTCATCTACCGGGTGCCACGGCCGCCCTCGGGAATCGGCGTAGGGCTGGCGGAGGTGCGTCCATGAGTAGCGAGGAGCCCCGCCTGGCAGGGCTATGGGCCCCGCCGGCTCCTGCTGGCTGGGAGACGCCCGCCGCGCTGGCCCGTGCGCTTGCCAGCGGCGCCGCCTGGGCCCGCGCGCACGCCGCCGAGGTGGCCGCCTGGGCAGCGGTGGGGGCGGTCGCGCTGCTGCTGCGGTTAGCGGCTCTCGGCGACCTGCCACTCGGGCCGGACGAGGGCGCCGTGGCGATGGACGCCTGGCGCCTGGCCCTCGGGCGTGCGCCGCAGGCCCTCGACGCTTCGGCCACGCTGACCCACGGGCTGCTGGTCACCTTCGTGCTGGTGGGCGCTAGCGACTACGCCGCGCGGCTGCTGCCCGCGCTGGCCGGCACCGCCCTCCCCCTAGCGCCGCTGCTGCTGCGGGGCCCACTGGGGCCGGTGGCGGCGGTAGGGACCGGGACGCTACTGGCGCTCTCGCCGCTGGCGGTGTTTGCTAGCCGCCGCGTCGATGCCGCCATCCTCGTCGCTGGTTGCCTCCTATTGCTGGTCGGTACGGTGGCGCGCGCGGTGGACAGTGGGCAGCGGGGCTGGCTGCGGGCGAGCGCCGTGCTGCTGGCGCTGCTGCTGGCCAGCGGGTCGGTAGCGGTGCCCAGCCTGCTGGCGGTGGTGGGCGCGGCGGCGATCGCGTGGGGCGGCGCGCGCGCGACGGTGTACCCGCGGCTGCGGGCACTAGCCCCGCGGCCCCTGCCGCTGCTGGCGCTGTTCGCCGCTACCCTGGTGCTGGTGGGCACCGCCGGCTTCACCCATCTGCGCGGGCTGCAAGCCGCCCTGGTCGAACCGTGGGTGGCCTGGCTGGCGCCGTTCCAGCCCCAGCCGTTCCCGATCCCATGGCTGCCGGCGCTGCTGTTATACGACTTGCCGCTCGCGCTGGCGGCGGCGGCCGGCCTGGCGCTCACCGCCCGCCGCGAGGCGCTGTTCGATCACTTCGTGCTGTGGTGGGCGGCGCTGGGCGCGTTGCCGCTGCTGTTCCAGCCGCCGGACCCGCGGCCGTACCTGGTGGTGTGGGCTGTGCCGCTGGCCCTGCTGGGCGGGCAGGCGCTGGCGGCCCTGGCCAGCTGGGGCTGGACGCGGCCCCTGCTCGGCCGCGCGCTGCTGGTGGGGCTGCTGGGGGGTGTGGACCTCTGCTTCGTGATCAACACGGGGCGCCTGGTGGCCAGCACGGTGCGCGCGCCGGGCGGGGTGGGGCCCCAGGTGTACGCCATCAGCCTGGGCTTGGCCCTGCTGGTACTGGGGTTGCTGTTGCTCGTGCACTGGGCGCTACGGGACTGGCTGGACTCGGCTACCCTGGCGCGCGCGGTGGCGCTGGCGGCGGGGATCCTCGGCCTGGGTTTCGCGGTCGCGGCCAACGGACGGCTCCAGTACGGCCCGGATGGCGCGGGGCGCGCTGAGCTGCTGCGGCCGGAGGCGCTGCGGCCCGAGGTGTTCACACTGGTGGAGGAGCTGCGCACGTGGGCGCGCCAGGAGCCGCAGACGCCGATCCCGGTGGGCGCGGCGCTGCGCCCCAGCCTGCTGTGGCACCTGCGCGACGTCCCCACCGTGCAGTTCGTCGCGCGTGCACCGGTGGAGCGCCCCTTGCCGCGCAGCGTGTGGGTGGCCGGGCCCGACGCCCCCACGGGCGAGCGGCGCCCGTGGCGCGAGACGCTCACCGCGCTGCCACCGTTGTCCAGCAGCGCGCTGTGGAACTGGTGGCTGTACCGCCAGTCATGGCTGGTGCCTACCCGCCATGATATAATCGTCGTTCGTTAGTGCAACCCGAGGAGAACCGACTGCATGGCGCGCGTCGTCGAGCGCGAGAGAGTCCGCGACCGATTGCGAGAGCGCGAGCGCGCTCGGCCCGTTCCCCCAGCCCTCCCGATCGCCCCCCCGGCTCCCCCCGCGCCCGCGTGGGAACTCGCGTTCTATGTCGGCATCGTGGCCGTGGCGCTGCTGTTGCGCCTGCACGACCTGGGCGCCCGCGCGCTGCACCACGACGAGAGCCTGCACGCCGTGTACTCCTGGAAGCTGTTCCAGGGGCAAGGGTACGTGCACGACCCGATGATGCACGGGCCGTTCCAGTTCCACGCCAAGGCGTTGATGTTCTTCCTGTTCGGCGACAACGACGTCACGGCGCGCCTCACGGAGGTGCTGTGCGGGACGGGGCTGGTCGCCCTGGTGTACCTGTTGCGCGCGGAGCTGGGGCGGTGGGGGGCGATGGCGGCGGCGGTGCTGCTGGCCTTCTCGCCCAGCCTGCTGTACTTCTCGCGCTTCTCGCGCGAGGATATCCTGTTCGCTTTCCACACGCTGCTGATGATCAGCGGGCTGTTCGGCTACGTGCGCACGCGGCAGGCGCGCTGGTTGTACCTGGGCAGCGTCGGGCTAGCTCTCGGGTTCAGCACCAAGGAGTCGATCTACCTCACGGGCTTCCTGATCGTCACGTTCGTCGTCCTGTACAGCGCGAGCGAGTACTGGCGCGCCCGCCAGAGCGCGCTGTGGGCGCTGATCCGCTCCGTGCCCCTGAGCGTCGTGGCCAACTGCGTGCTGATTACCGTGGGCATCTGCGTGGTGCTGTACACGACGGTCTTCACCAACCCGAACGGGATCTACACGGGGACGATCGGCGCGCTGCGCTATTGGGCCGAGCAGCAGGGCGTGGCCCGCGGCGCCCAGCCGACTTACTACTACGTGCTGCTCGTGCTGCTGTACGAGTTTCTAGCCCTGGCGCTGGCTGTCGGGGCAGCGCTCACTGTGGGCCCGCGCCGGCGCGTCCTGGCGCTCATCACCGGCCTCACGCTAGTGGTCGCGGTGGGCTACTTCCTGCTCACGCGCCCCGGCGCGCCGCTGTACGTCGGGGACCTGGAAGAGAAGAAGGGCTGGTTCGCGATCGGGCTGGCGTACGCGGCGGCGCTGGTGTTCTTCCTCAGCAGCCGTGGCAGCTTCTTCTTCTGGTTCAATCTCTACTGGGCCATCGGCACGTTCGCCATCTACACGCTGGCCAGCGAGAAGATGCCGTGGCTGCTAGTGCACATCGCGCTGCCGCTGAACCTGCTCGGCGCCCAGTTCGTGGGCTGGGCGCTGGCGCGCGCCGACTGGCGGCGGGTATGGAGCGCGGCGTTTCTGCTCGCCGTATTGCTCAGCGGCCTGGCCGGCGCCCTGGCGCTCGCCTGGGTGACGGCGGCCGGCGAGGCGAGCGCGCCGGTGCAGGTGCAGAGCGCACTGCTGTGGCGGTTGGCGCTGTTGCTGCTGTTGCTGGCCGCGGTGCTCGGCCTGGTGGAGATCGGCCGGCGATGCGGCCGGGCGTTCCTGGCCGCGCCGGTGGGCACCGCGGCGGTACTGGGGCTGTTCGCGCTGTCCATCCACATCGGCTGGCAGTGGACCTACAAGAATGGCGACACTCCGAACGACATGGGCGTGTATGTGCAGACCTCGCCGGATGTGCCGTTCGTGGTGCACCAGATCGAGTACCTGAGCCAGGTCACTGGGCAGGGCAAAGACATGCTGCTGCTGTTGGACAACGGCTACACCGAGACGGTCGGCGGGCAGCAGGTAGTGCACGAGTCGATCGCTTGGCCGTTCGAGTGGTACCTGCGCGACTGGCGTAACAAGCGCTACTTCTCGCGCTTGCTGCCCAGCGATCCGGCGTCGGAGAACGCGCCCGTCATCCTGGTGATGAGCACGAACCTCGACCCGATCCGCGACCGGCTGGCCAACTACGTCGGGCAGAAGTACCGGCTGAACTGGTGGTACCCGGAGGACTACAAGGGGTGGACGCCGCAGCAGCTCTGGGACGGCCTGCGCGACCCCCAGACGCGCCTCAAGCTGTGGCGCTACTTCCTGTTCCGCGAGCCGCTGAACCCCTTGGGCTCGCGCGACTTCTACTTCTACGTGCGTTCGGACCTGGCCCGCGGGGTAGTGGCCGGCACTACCGGGGCGCCGAGCCCGGCGGCCGCGCCGCTGGGCCCTACCGCGACCGGGGCGAGCGGCGAGCCGGCCACGGGGCTGGATACCGCGCCCGCGGCGGTAGTGCGCCCGGATGGCCTGGTGCTATGGGGGCGCACGACCACGGGCACCCCGTTGCTCCTGGAGCCCAAGGGGCTGGCGCGTGACGCCGCCGGCCGCCTGTATGTGACCGACACGCGGGCCCACCGGGTCTCTGTGTTCAACCCGGACGGCACCTTGGCCCTCCAGTTCGGCCGGCTGGGTGACGGCGACGGCGAGTTCAACGAGCCGTGGGGGATCGGCGTGGCCCCGAACGGCGAGATCTACGTCGCGGACACCTGGAACCATCGCATCCAGAAGTTCGATGCGAGCGGGCGGTTCCTGACCAAGTGGGGCTACCTCGTCGATGCTCGCGGCCAGCGCGACGCCGAGCCGGGCGGGTTCTGGGGCCCGCGCGCGGTGGTGATCGGGCCCGATGGCAACGTCTATGTGGCCGACACGGGCAACAAGCGGATCCAGGTGTTCGATCCCAACGGGCGGTTCTTGCGCGCTATCGGTGGCGAGGGCTCGGCACTGGGCCAGTTCCGCGAGCCCGTCGGCCTGGCGATCGATAGCGCCGGCAACCTCTATGTGGCCGACACGTGGAACCAGCGGGTCCAGAAGCTGGACAACAGCGGGCGGGGCCTGGCCCAATACTCCATCCCGGCCTGGAGCAGCCAGGCGATCACCAACAAGCCGTATCTGGCCATCGACGCCCAGGGGACCATCTGGGCCACCGTGCCCGAGGAGCGGCGTGTGGTGCGCATCGACCCCGACGGGCGTATCCAGCCCGCTCCCGAGTTCGCCAGCTACAGCTTCCAGCTCCCCATCGGAGTAGTGGCCAGCGCGGACGGCGGCGTGTGGGCCAGCGACAGCACGGCGGGCGTCGTTGTCCAGCACGCGGTTCGCTCTGCGGCAGCGACGCCTGCGGACGCCGGCGGCGAGCCTGGCGGGGCGCCCTGATGCTGCGCCGCAAGCGCGTGTGGCTCGGCCTCGCCATCAGCGTGGCCTGCCTGTATCTCGTCTTCGCTTCGCTGGATGTGGCGGCGTTAGGCGCGGCGCTGCGGCATGTCAATCCCGTGTTCATCGCGCCCGCGCTGGTGGTGTTCTTCGGCGGGGTCTGGCTGCGCAGCCTGCGCTGGCGGCTGCTGCTGCGGCCAGCCCTCCGCTCCGGGCAGCGGGCGCGGCTGGGCACCTGGCCCCTGTTCCGCGTGCTGATCATTGGGCTCACCATCAACAACTTGCTGCCCGCCCGCCTGGGCGAGCTGGCTCGCGCTTACCTGCTGTGGCGCGAGCAGCGCGTCGAGCCCGGGGCCACCGTGGCGACCATCCTGCTGGAGCGCGTGCTCGACGGGCTGACCCTCGCGCTGTTCGCCGGCCTCGCCGCGCTGCTGGTGCCGTTCCCCGAGCAGCTACGCCGCGCGGCGGTGCTCGCGGGCGGGGTGTTCCTGCTGGCGGCGGTGGGCCTGGTGGCGTTCCTGGTGGTGCCCGCACCATTCTTGTGGCTGGTGCGGCGGGTGCTGCGCCGGCTGCCGCCTCGGGCGGCCTACCTCGGCGACCGGCTGCTCCAAACGTTTGTGGAGGGGCTGGGCGTGCTGCGCCAGGGGCGGGCGCTGGTGGCGGTGCTGGCGCTGTCGGTACTAGCCTGGGCTGCCGAGGCCACGATGTACTTCGTGATCATGCTGGGCTTCCCTTTCCCCGTGCACTTCGCTGCCGCGCTCCTGGGGGCTGCGGCGGCCAATATCGGCACGATGGTTCCCTCGTCGCCCGGCTACGTGGGGACATTCGATCTGCCGTTGCAGCTCGTGCTGGTCGAGGTGTTCGCCGTGGCGCGCGCTGAGGCGACCAGCTATACCTTGGTCTTGCACGCGGTGCTGGTGGTCCCCGTCATCGCGCTCGGATTACTATTCCTCTGGCAGGACTGGCGGCAGGCCGACGTGGCCGCCGGTGAGGCGCAGCCGCGCAGCGTGTTCGCGGCGCTGAGTGCCCTCGCGGGCCAGCGCCCCGGCCAGCTCGCGTCGCCGCCGCGCCATCCACCGCCTGTCGATCGCTGAGAACGGGCCGCGATGGCTGTAGGAGTCCTGGGAGCGGGTGCCCTGGGGTTGAGCTGCGCGCTGCGGCTGGCCCAGGCCGGCGTCGAGGTGGTCGTCCTCGAGCGCGAGCCCGTGCCAGGGGGGCTGGCGGCCGGTTTCCCCGTCGGCGACGCTTATCTAGAGCGGTTCTACCACCACCTGTTCCGCACCGACACAACGGCGGTCGCGTTGATCGAGGAGCTGGGGCTCGGCCCCCGGCTACTGTGGGGCCAGCCGACTACCGCCGTGCTGTATCAGGGGCGCTGCTGGCCGCTCGACTCGCCGCTGGCCGTGCTCCGTTTCGCGCCGCTGCCGCTGCTCGACCGGCTGCGGCTCGGCGCGGGCGCGGCGTATCTCAAGGCCGTGCGCGATTACCGCCGGCTACCGCCCACCACGGCCGCTGCCTGGCTGCGGCGCCGCATGGGGCCGCGCGTGTACGCGCGCGTCTGGGAACCGCAGCTGCGCGGCAAGTTCGGCGACTACGCCGAGACGATCGCGCTCCCCTGGTTCTGGGCCCGTGTGCACTGCCGCACGCCGCGCCTGGGGTACTTGCGCGGCGGATTCCACCACCTGTACACGCGCCTGGCCGAGGCGATCACCGCGCGGGGGGGGCGCGTGGAGCTGGGGCGCGAGGTCACGGCGATCGCCCGCGAGCCCGACGGCACGCTGCGCGTCGCGACTGCCGCGGGCATCTATCGTTTCGAGCAGCTGGCCGTCACCCTGCCCACGCGGCTGTTCCTGCGGCTGGCCCCGACTCTGCCCGCCGCTTACCGGGCGCGCTGGGAGCCGGGGCCGGTGTATCTGGGGGCGCACTGCGTGGTACTGGCCCTGGAACGGCCGCTGTTGCGGGACGTGTACTGGCTGAGCGTCACCGACCCCGGGTTCCCGTTCCTGGCCGTGGTGGAGCACACCAACTTCCTGTCCCCCGCCGACTACGGGGGGCGGCACCTCGTGTATCTCGGCAACTACTTGCCGATGGACCATCCGCTCTACCGTCAGAGCGACGCGCAGGTGCTAGCCGAGTTCGTCCCGCACTTGCGCCGGCTGAACCCGGCGTTCACGCCCGAGTGGGTGCGCGAGGCGTGGGTGTGGAAGGCGCCGTACGCGCAGCCGGTAGTCACCTGCGACTACCTGCGGCAGCTACCCCCGCACACGACGCCCTGGCCCGGGGTGTTCCTGGCCAACATGGCCCATGTCTACCCCCAGGATCGCGGCCAGAACTACTCGATCCGGCTGGGCGAGCGCCTCGCGCAGCTCGTACTCGCCGCGGCGCGAGCCCCTGCTGGCGCGGGCGTGGAGCCCGCCGCGGCTCAGCCACGGGGCCGGTCTGGGTAGGGGAGCTTGCGCGCCTCGAACACGCAGTGCAGCGGGATTTCGGCGATCCAGGGGCCCTCGAGGTCGGCGGCCACGAACTCGGGGGTGGGCTCGGGCTCCTCGAAGGCGGTGACGGCGAACCCCGCCGCGCGCAGGGCGCGGAAGTACCACGAGAGCGGGCGGTGGTAGGCCACGGTGGAGACTTGCTCGTGGCCGATCCGCCAGAAGAAGCGGCCTTCGAACACGGCGCGGTAGCGCGTGACCTTGCGCCACACGGTGGCCGGGGCGGTGGTGCTGGTGCGCTCGATCTCCCACGCCGCGCCGTTGACCACGTCGAAGCAGGGATGGCAGAGGCTCGCCACCAGACGCCCCTCGGGGTGGAGCACGCGCGCGGCCTCGCGCAGCGCGCCCTCGGCATCGGCGATGTCCATCAGCGCCATGTGGCACACGACGACGTCGAAGCTGCCGTCGGCGAGGCCTTCGAGGTTGGCCGCGTCGGCCACGTGGTAGGTAATGCCGAGCGGCTCCGCCGCTTCCCGCCGCCGCGCGTGCCGAATGATCGCTTCAGCCGCATCGACCCCTGTGACGATCGCGCCCGCGCGCGCTAGGCGCCGCGCTAGGTAGCCGTTGCCGCAGGCCAGGTCGAGTACCCGTTGGCCGCGCAGGTCGCCAAGCATCGGCAGCAGGGTAGGGTCGATCACCGCGCGATGCCACAGGTCTCCCTCGTCGCCGAGCTTGGCGTCCCACCAGTCGGCGAGCTGCTCCCAGTCGGTCAGCTGGTGCCTCCCCTGCATTTCCTCTCACCCCGCGCGGGCCGCGCGCCCCCGGCGGCTGTGCGCGTTGCGTGTCCCGCGCTACGTACTATACCGCGCGCCGGGCGGGCCAGGGGCACGGCCCACGCAGCAAGCGCCCGCGAGCCGAGCGGATACGCTGCTCGCGGGCGCGGAGCCCAATCGGGCTGGCGGCGCTATTGCTCGCCGATACGCGGCCGCCAGGTGGAGAAGCGGTCCTCGATGCGCTGGAGCAGGGCGGTGAGCGTGACCCCGGCGAGGGTGATCAGCAGCACGCCCACGAAGACGCGGTCGGTCTGGAAGGTCGCGCCCGCCACGGTGATCAAGTAGCCGACGCCGGCGGTGGCCGCGTACATCTCGCCGACCACCACGCCGATCAGCGCACGGCCCAGCGACAGCCGCAAGCCCGTCATCAGGTACGGCACTGCGCTAGGCAAAACGAGCGTGCGCAGCAGCTGGAAGTCGTTGGCCCCGAACGAGCGCGCCGCCTTGAGGAGGTTGGGGTCCACCGTGGTTACCCCGACCCGGGCGTACAGGAGGACGTAGAAGATCGCGGACACGAAGATCACCGCGATCTTCGAGTTCATGCCGATGCCGAACCAGATGATGAACAGCGGGAGCAGGGCAACGCTCGGCGTGGCGTACAGCGCGGAGATGAACGGATCGAAGACGTAGTTCAGACGGCGGAACCAGCCCAGCGCGAGGCCAAAGGGGATGCCGATCGCGATCGCCAGCGCCCAGCCAGCTACCAGCTCCTGCGTGCTGACCCAGATGTCTTTCCAGATGCTGCCCTTGGCGATCGCCTCCCAGGCCGCGCCGAGATTGCCTATCGCCAGCGCGCCGACCACCGCCTGCAGGCCGCCCTCGAAGAACAAGCGATCCGCCGCGCGCAAGATGCGCGATGGCGAGCTGGTGAACATCGGATTGATGATGCCGCTGGTGCCCACCCACTCCCAGAACAGCAGGAAGGCCACTACCGACACGATGCCGATGACTAGGCCCTCTTGGGCGGCCACGAAGCGACGCAACGCGCTCGGGCGTGCGATCGCGACGGATGGCGCCAGTGTGCGTGCTTCAGTCTGCTGAGCCACGACGACGCTCTCTTTCCCCGAGCACCGCTCGGCGCTGCGGTCTCGTGCCCTGGATCGCCTTCGAGGGCGTACGGAACCTCACCGCCTCCCGCGGCGACTTGCCAGCATTCTAGGTGCGGCCCCGGGTCTTGTCAAGATGTTGTGGACTGCTCCCGAAAAACGGGACGCGTCGCGCTGCGGCCCCTGCCTCGCTGGCCGGCGCTCAGCCGGGCGGCCGGCTGGCGGCGAACCGCTCGGGGAACCGCTCGCGCAGCGTCGGGTTGTGCTGGTCGCGCTCGGACAGCAGCGGCCGTGCGATCTGCCAGGGGATCGCGAGGTCGGGGTCGTCCCAGGCGATGCCGAACTCGCCCTCGGGGTACCACTCGGCGTCTACCGAGTACACGAAATCGACCCACGGGCTCAGCGCCAGGAACGAGTTGCCCACCCCGGGCGGCAGCCACAGCGCGGCGCGCCGCCGCTCGCCGAGCACCAGCGACCAGTAGCGACCGAAGGTCGGTTCGTCGGGGCGGGCGTCGACCAGCACGATCTGGGCGCGGCCCCGTACCACGTAGACGCACTTGCTCCAGGTGGCCACGTGGATGCCGCGCAGCACGCCGCGTCGCGACCGCGAGTGGTTCCACTGCACGTGGCGGGGCACGGCCGCGACCAGCGGCGCCAGGTCGGTGCGTCGCTCCACCTCGTGGAAGAAGCCACGCGCGTCCGCGAACACCGGCCGCTCCACGAGGAACACGCCGCGCAGCGGCGCCGGGAGCACGTAGGGCGAGGGCGCCGGGGGCGCCTGCGGGGCGGAGTCGGCTCCCGACGCCATCACAGCGGCACCACGTTCGGCGCGCGGTAGTCGGCCAGCGCGTTGCAGGTGTCGAGCACCAGCACGCCCGAGCCGACCAGCGGCGTGTAGGGTACCCGGCGGTGCGCGGTTAGCAGCAGCACCGCGGTGTAGCGCTCCAGCGCGGTGTAGGGCGTACTTAGCCACAGCCGCCCGGCGGCCTGGAAGCGCGGCACGTAGGGGTCGTGGTACGCGACCGTCGCCCCCCGTGCCAGTAGCGCCTCGAACACCCCCACCGCGGGTGACTCTCGCACATCGGCCACGTCGGCCTTGTAGGCCACCCCGAGCACGAGCACCCGCGCCCCCGCCAGCGTCTGGCCGCGCTCGGCGAGCAGCCGCTCCAGCTTCTCCACGACCCAGGCCGGCTGGCTGGCGTTGATGGCGCCTGCGGCGGCGACGAGCCGCGCCTCCAGGCCCAGCGCGCGCGCCGTCTCGGCGAGGAAGAACGGCGTGACCGGGATGCAGTCGCCGCCCACGCCTGGGCCCGGCCGATGGGGCAGATAGGCGAACGGTTTGGTCGCCGCCGCCGCCAACACGGCCCACACATCTACTCCCAAGCGGTCGCAGACGCGCGCGACCTCGTTGACCAGCGAGATGTTCACGAAGCGGAAGGTGTTCTCCACCAGCTTGCTCAGCTCGGCCACCTCGGGGCTGGCGCAGGGCACCACCTGCGCGACCAGGGGGGCGAAGAACAGCGCGGCCATCTCGGTGCACGCGGGGGTGACGCCCCCGATCAGCTTGGGCGTGTTGCGCACTCCATAGTGCGGGTTCCCCGGGTCGATCCGCTCGGGGGCGTACGCCACGTATACGTCGGTGCCCACTTCGAGCCCGCGGGCGGCCAGCGGGCCGGCCAGCTCCTCGCGGGTGGTGCCGGGCGCCGCCGTGCTCTGGAGCAACACGAGCTGGCCGGGACGGGCGTGGGCCAGCACTGTGGCGGCGGCCTGGCGTACGTACCGTCGGTCGAGGGTCCGCTCGGGGGTGAGCGGGGTAGGCACACAGATAAGCACTACGTCGGCCGCGCCGACCTGCGCGAGGTCGCTGTCGATGCGGAGCGCGCCGCGGTCGAGCAGCGCGAGGAGCTCGTGGCTGCGCACGTCGGCGATCGGGCTCTCGCCGCGCTGGAGGCGCACGACGCGCTCGGGGTCGATATCCAGGCCAAGCACGGAGTAGCCGGCCTCGGCACAGGCCACGGCCATCGGCAGGCCCGCGAAGCCCAAGCCCATGATCGCTACCCGCGCGGTGCAGGTGCGCAGGCGCTCTTGGAGCAGCGCGCGCGGCTGGGAAACGGTCGCCACGAAACCTCCGCCGCCGCAAGGTCCGTGCGGCCGGCCGGCGGAATTCTGCCACGCCCCCACCGCTTGGTCAAGCTGGGCCTAGCGGCTGCTGGGTACCGCGGCTAGCTGGGGCGGCGCGAACATGTAGCCGACCCCGGGCACGGTGTGGATGTAGCGCGGCTCGTCGCCGTCGTCGTCGAGCTTGCGGCGCAGGCGGCGGATCCACACCCGTAGATACTGCCGGTCCCGGCGGTACTCTGGTCCCCAGGCCCGCGTGAGCAACTCCTCGTGGGGAAGCAGGCGGCCCGCGTTGGCGGCCAGCTCGGCGAGCAGCTGCCACTCGGTAGGGCTGAGGACGACCTCGCGGTCGCGCACGAACAGGCGGCGCTGGTCGAGGTCGACCGTCACGTCGCCCACGACGACCACCTGGCGACGCTCCGCGCTCCGTGGGCGCAGGCGCCGCAGCACGGCTCGCACGCGCGACAGCAGCGCAGCGGGGCGGCAGGGCAGCGGTACGTAGTCATCGGCCCCCCGATCGAGTGCCTGGATCAAGGCGCCATCGTGTGGGGGCCCTAGCAGCATGAACGGGACGCTGGAGTGCAAGCGCACCCGCCACAGCAGGTACAGGCCTCCCTGGGGGGGCAGCTCCAGGTCGGCGATCAGGAGGTCGGCCCCCTGCGTGAACAGCCGGGTGAGCGCGGCCTCGCCGTCCGCGCACTCCAGGATGTCATAGCCCGCGCCCGCCAGCACCGAGCAGATGGGCTGGCGCACGGCGGCCTCACCGCTCGCCACCAGCACCGTCAGACATCCCATACCGCCCTGCCCGATCGGAAGGTGTAGCCAGGCCGTGGCCCCGGCCCGACCCGCTGCCTCCCCCGCGGCTCCGCGCGGCTGTAGCCGGGGCGCATGCTATCATCGGCTCCCCATGCTGTCAACCGCCGCGTCAGCGCGGCCGGAGCACCTTGAACGCCTCGGCATAGCGCACCCCGATTGCCGCCCCGAGCTGCTCGCCCCATGTGCGCACGAATGGCTCCACCTCGTCGAGGCGGAACTGGCTCCGATGCTCGGCCAACGCCGCCAGCTTGCGGTCCATGGTGGCGGTGATGTCGATGTACGTGTCGGGCTGGGCGGGAGCCGCTAGGTACACGGTCGCTACCGCGTGGGGCTCCAGCCCGTCGCGGAACAGCTCGGGGAAAATATGGCGGTTGCGCGCCGAGGGGAAGATGGCCGCCAGCGCCGCCTCGCCCGCGGCGCGGTGGTCCGGATGGTTGATGTACTCGTCGCCTGCCCAGCGCAGCGTGGGGTCCGGGCACAGCACCGTGTCCGGCCGGAAGCGGCAGATGGCCTCGGTGAGGGCGCGGCGCAGGGCGAGGGTGGGCTCCAGCAGGCCGTCCTCGAAGCCCAGAAACCACACGTCGTGTCCGCCCAGCTGCCGCAGCGCGCGGCGCTGCTCCTCGCGGCGGATCGCCGCCAAGCGCTCGGGCGTCATTGCCGGGTCGGCACTGCCCTTGTTGCCATCGGTGCACAGCACGTAGATGCACTCGGCCCCCTGTTGCGCCCAGCGCGCGATGGTGCCCGCCACGGTGAAGTCGCCGTCGTCAGGATGCGCCATGATGGCCATGACCCGCCGGGGGGGCGCCTCCGGGATCGAGGGCGGGCCGCTGTAGTAGGGCATCGCTTGTTCCGTCTCCAAGATGCTCGTCTCTCCGCAGGGCTTACCGGGGCGGGCCGCTGCTCGCGCGCCAGCCGAGCCCGGCGCCAACCACCCCGCCCAGCGCCGCGTAGAGGACGTTCCAAGCCAGTAGCTGGACGAGGTCGCTATAAGTCAGCGGCTCCAGGGCGCGAACCAGGGTGTAGGCCACGGCCACCAGGCCGACTAGCAGGCCGGCGAGCACCGCCGCCTCTAGTCCCGGCCGAAACGCTCGCCACGCCCGCGCCACGCGGTACCCCGCCCAGCCGAACAGCGCGAAGTTGGCTACCAGGTCGAGCGTTTCCAGCTCTGTGGCCAGATCGGCATCGTGTGCCAGCCGCACCAGCTCGGCAATGGCGGTGTCGATGAGCGCCACGGCCAGGCTCGTCGCGAGCACCCAGCCGGCGAACCGCCCCCATCCCTCCTTGGTCGTCGCCACCCTCGACCCTCGTTCGGTATTGTTCACGACGATCCCGTGTGCTGGACCAGTTCCGCGGCCCTGCAGCGGATCGCCGGGGCGCGGGCGGGCAGCGGGCGCGGCAGGCGCTCGCGGGCAGTATACCAGCGCGGGCCGCCCCCCACAGGCCCCCCCGCTATACTTCTCGGCAGAGAGGTGGATCGTGCCCGACCCGGCGCTCGTCGCGCTTGCCGACATCGAGGCGGCCGCCGCCCGCCTACGCCCGTACGTCCAGCCCACGCCCACGGTCCGCTCGCGCCTACTCTCCGAGCGGTTGGGCGGCGAGGTGTACCTCAAGCAGGAGCTGTTCCAACGCGGGGGCTCGTTCAAGCTGCGCGGCGCGCTCAACCGCATCTTGACCCTCTCGCCCGCCGAGCGTGCCCGTGGCGTGATCGCTGCCTCGGCCGGCAACCATGCCCAAGGAGTGGCTATCGCTTCTGGAATCGCGGGCTGCCGCGCCACCGTGGTGATGCCCGAATCGGCCCCGCTGGCCAAGGTGGCGGCTACCGCCGACTATGGTGCCCGCGTGGTGCTCCACGGCAGCAACTACGACGAGGCGCACGCCCACGCGCTCGCCTTGGCCGCGGCCGAGGGGCTGACCTACATCCACGCCTTCGACGACCCCGCCGTGATCGCCGGCCAGGGCACGGTAGCCCTGGAGATGTTGGCCGCGGTGCCCGACCTCGAGGCGCTGGTCGTGCCCGTGGGCGGCGGCGGCCTGGCCAGCGGCGTGGGGGTGGTGGCCAAGGCGCGGCGCTCCCCGCTGCGCGTGTACGGCGTGCAGGCGGCAGGCGCGGCGGCGGCCGTGGCGGCGTTTCGCACGGGCGTGCTCGCCCCGCTGGCGGAGGTGCGTACCTTCGCCGACGGTATCGCCGTCAAGGCGCCGGGGCCGCTCACGCTGGCCCACCTGCGCGCGTACTGCGACGAGCTGCTCGCGGTGGACGACGACCGCATCGCCGAGGCGATCGTGCTGCTCATGGAGCGGAATAAACTGGTGGTCGAGGGGGCGGGCGCGGTGGGCGTGGCCGCGTTGCTGGCCGGCGCGCTGGCCCCGCTGCGCGGGCGCCGCGTGGGGATCGTGCTCAGCGGAGGCAACATCGACCTTACCACCATCGATCGCGTCGTGCAGCATGGTCTCACCGCCGCCGGCCGCTACCTGGTGTTCCGCACGCGGCTGGAGGAACGGCCGGGCGAGCTGGCGCGCCTCTCGGCGCTGCTGGCTCGCACCCGCGCCAATATCCTGGAGGTGCGCCACTACGTGCGCGGGGTGGCGCTAGGGGTCAACGAGGTGGACCTGGAACTCACCGTGGAGACGCGCAACGCCGCGCACGGCGAGGAGATTCTCGCCCAGCTCCGCGCCGCGGGCTACCGCGTGGCCACCGGCTACCTGGCGCCCGAAGGCGCACCGCCCGCCCCCGCACTGCCCGCTGCCCCCGTGGGCGACTCTGCCCCGACGACTGGACGCAGCGACGGCAGCCAGCCCGCGTCCCGCTCTCATGGCGCCGCCGCGCCTGGCGCCTAGCGCGCTGGGCTGCTCGCTCGGACACCCGTGCCAAAAGGAGAACGCGCGATGCTCCACGACCCCCCCGCGTCCCTGACCGCGCCGGCCGCGCTCGGTGCCGCCCCCGCTGCGCCTGGCCGCGTGCCGGTCCGGGGCGTGGCGCTCTTCCTGGCGGTGAGCTGTGCTGTGGCCTGGGGCGCGTTCGGCCTCATCGTGATCCTCGGCGGGCTGGCGCGCCCCGCCGCGGGCCTCCTGCTGCTGCTGGCCATGTACGGCCCCGCGCTCGGCACGCTGGCCGCGCGAGTATGGGGGGAGCAGCCCCCGCCGCTGTTGGGCGTGCGGCGCCGTGGGGGCTGGTGGCCCTACCTGATCGCCTGGCTCGGGCCGCCCCTCGCGCTGCTGCTCGGCGCCGCCCTAGCCGCCGGGGTGGGCGTGCAGCCGTTCGACCCGACCTTGAGCCGGCTGCGGCAGACGTTGGAGCAACAGGGAGGGGCCGTCGTGCCTCCCCCCGGCGCCGCAACGATTGCCCTGGTGGCCAGCTTGATGCTCGTTGGGGCTCTGCTCAACAGCCTGGCCACCTTTGGCGAGGAGGTGGGCTGGCGGGGCTACCTGCTGGCCGCGCTGGCACCACTCGGCGGCCGGCGGGCGGCGCTGCTCGTGGGCCTAGTATGGGGGCTATGGCACGTGCCGCTGATCGTGCAGGGATGGAACTACCCTGGCCAGCCCGTGCTCGGCTCGCTGCTGATGGTGCTATTCGCCCTGACCTGGGCGGTGGTTTTCGCCTGGCTGCGGCTGTGGTCGGGTAGCGTCTGGCCGGCGGTGCTCGGCCACGGGGCGATCAACGCCGCCGGCAGCAGCCTGCTCGCGTTGTTCCCCATGGACAACCCGTTGCTGGGCGCCCCCGTGGGGCTAGTGGTCCAGGTGCCCGGAATGCTCTGGGCCGTGTGGTTGCTGCGCTCGCCTGTCTGGGACGCGGCCCCGCGGCTGAGCGCCCCGCGTGCCTGAGCGCGGCCGGCCCGCTGGCGACCGCGCCTGGCCAACGGTTGGCCGCGCGCCGCCCGCGGGATATACCGGGGGAGGCGCGCGCGGCTGGCCCGCGGGCACCGCCGCGCCGTGCTTCCGTCGGCGCGGGTGGCAACGGGCGCGTGTGCACCTAACGACCTGTGCCGTGCCCAGTCCTGGCCGCCCGTCGCGCGATCGGTCTGGAGCGTGCCTATGATGGGGCGTCCACGCGTCCTGGGACGCCTGCTGGTCGCGCTGGCGAGCGCGACGTGCGCCGTGGCGATTCCGGTCGCGCTGGTGTGCGCTAACGTGCGGCTGGTGGCCCTCGACCGCGGCTTCTACCTGGCGGGGTTCGCGCGCTACGGGGGCGCGGCGGCGGTGGGGCTCACCCCCGAGGAGCAGCGCGCTGTCGCCGACACGTTCATCGCTTACTTCCTCGGCCCGCCGGGCCGGCTCGATGTGCAGCTCGCCCGCGGGGGGAGCTTGCAGCCGCTGTTCAACGAGCGCGAGATCCAGCACATGGCCGATGTGCAGGCGCTGATGCAGCTCGTGTTCCAGCTCGGCACCGGGGCGCTGGGCTACGTGGCGATCTGGGCAGCGGTGGGCGCGCTGGTGCTGCGCGGCCGCTTCCCGCCGCTGCTGGCGCGCGTGCTGGTCGCCGGCGCGGCGCTGACGCTCGCGCCGCTGCTGGTGCTGGGTGCGCTGGCGCTGGTGGATTTCGACGCGCTGTTCGTCCAGTTTCATTTGTTGGTCTTCGACAACGACCTCTGGCAGCTCGACCCCACGCGCGACAACCTGATCCGGCTGTTCCCGGCCGGCTTCTGGTTCGAGGCCAGCCTGCGCGTGCTGGCGCTCACGGTGGTGGAGGCGCTGGCGCTGGGCGGCGCCGGGCTGCTCGGGCTGTGGCTGCGTCGCCTGGGGCGGCCGGTCGCGCGCCCCAGGCCGGTCCCCCGTGTGGGGCGCTGAACCTCCCGCGCGCCGCCCGGCTCGCCGCGCCGCCGCGAACGCGGTATGATGCACGCAACCCGGTTGTCTGGACCCAACCGTTTGGAGGGACGATGGCTCCCGGTGACCCGCCCGTGGCGGCCGGCGCGGCGCTGACGGCGCTGGAGCGGCTGGACCGCGAGCCGTTGCGGGCCCATCAGCTGGCGCGGCTGCGCCCCATGCTCGACGAGCTGCTGGCGCGCAACCCCTTCTGGCGCGAGCGGCTGCGCGCGGCGGGCGTGCGGGCCGGGGCCGATATCCAGACGTTCGACGACTTCCGCCGCCTGCCGCTGCTGACCAAGGCCGAGCTGATGGCCGACCAGGAGGCCCACCCGCCGTTCGGCACCAACCTCACCTATCCGGAGGAGCGGTACGTGCGCCTGCTGCGCACCTCGGGTACCACGGGCCGGCCGCTGCGCTGGCTGGAGACCGAGGAGAGCCTGGTGTGGGGGGCGCGCAACTGGGTGGCCAGCTTTCGCGCCGCGGGCATCGGGCCGGGCGACCGCATCTTCTTCGCCTTCTCCTTCGGGCCGTTTCTGGCCTACTGGGGCGCCTGGGAGGGCGCGCGGCTGCTGGGCGCCCTGGCCATCTCCGGCGGGGCGATGACCTCGCTGGAACGGCTGCGCTTCCTGCTCGACCACCGCGCCACCGTGCTCGCCTGCACGCCCACCTACACGCTGCGCCTGGCCGAGGTGGCGGCCGAGCATGGCCTGAACATCCGCGACAGCGCGGTGCGGCGCACGATCCACGGCGGCGAGCCCGGCGCGTGCATCCCCAGCACCAAGGAGCGCATCGAGGCGCTGTGGGGCGCGCGCAGCTGCGACACGGCCGGCTCGACCGAGACGGGGCACTGGGGCTACGAGTGCCTCGCCGCGCGCTGCGACCTGCACGTCGAGGAGAGTGAGTTCATCGCCGAGGTGATCGACCCCGACACGCTGGCGCCCGTGCCACCAGGCACGCCGGGCGAGCTGGTGCTGACCAACCTAGGGCGCTGGGGCATGCCGGTGCTGCGCTACCGCACGCGCGACCGCGTGGTGGCCACCGAGGAGCCGTGCGCCTGCGGCCGGCGCTTCCTGCGCCTGAAGGGCGGCGTGCTGGGGCGCACCGACGACATGCTGGTGGTGCGGGGCATCAACGTGTTCCCCAGCGCGATCGAGAACCTGGTGCGCCAGCACGCGGCGGTGGTCGAGTACGAGCTGGAGGTGCGGGAAGTGCGCGGCATGGCCGAGCTGCGGCTGCGCCTGGAGCTGACGCCCGGGCTGGCGGCCGAGCACCAGCAGGCAGTGCTCCAGCAGGTCCTCGCCGCGGTCCACCAGCAGCTGCACCTGCGGCTGGAGGGGGAGGTGGTACCCCCGGGCACGCTGCCGCGCTATGAGCTCAAGGCCCGGCGGGTGAAGCGCGTGCCTACGGAAGCGTCTTGAGGTAAGCGAGCAGATCCTGCCACTCCGCGTCGCTCAGGAGCCAGCGCGGCATGGGCCAGGCTAGCGGCTTGCCCTCGGCGTCGATCCCCTGGGTCACCGCCCGGCGGATCAGCTCGTCCGTATAGGTCGGCCCCCGGGTCCCGTCTGGCTCTAGCATCCCGGCTGGGTCGGTGAGGTTGCGGTAGGTGATGTCGGGGCTGACGAACATCGGGGTCCGCAGCCCACGCCCGTCGAGCCCGTGGCAATCCGCGCAGGACAACCGCATCATCATGCCCCCCCTGTAGGTGAGGGGGCGACCATCGGGCGTGGTGCCCGTGCGGAAGATCCAGGCGCCCCGGGCCGCCGCATCGGCTAGCCTGGCGCGTGGTCCCACCACGCCGGCGCTCAGCAGGGCCAGGCCGGCGATCCCGAGCCCCAGCGCGATGAGGCCGGTGGCTAGAAGCCCGTGCTGCCGCACCACGCTAGCCTCTACGCTTCAAGATCGCGGCGCATTTGTTCGTACTGCTCGCGGGTCAGCTCGCCGCGCGCGTAGCGCTCCTTCAAGATGTCCAGCGCGTGCTGGCCGCGGGCGTGGCTGGGCGCGAACTGCTGGACCGCCCAGATAGCCACCAGGCCCAGCCCCACCAGGATCAGCCCCCAGACCAGCAGTGGCAGGAGCATCCACCACGGGTTGTTGCCAGCCCACCAGCCCCCCATCATCCCTGGCCCCATCATGCCGCCCATCATCAGCACGCCGCCCAGAAGCGGCAGGCCGATCAGCAGCAGGATGGCGACTGCGACCAGCAGCCCGACGGAGCGCGTCGCATCAGTCATATACATCCCTCCGTTTGGAATTATCGCCTGTGGCTGCACGCATCGCGACACCGCGGCAGAGGCGGGCGTCCGGCGTGGACCGCCGCGCTCGGATCGCCGGACTGCCGGCGCCAGGGCTGGTGCGCCATGCCGCGATCGCGGAGGCCTTTCCAGGCGCGCTTCGCCTTGTGCGCCGTTGCCAAATCCCTCAGGCGATTTCTGTGCGATGGGGCCGTCGAGTTTCCCACCGGGGGCGGATACAGTTGCCGTGAGCAAGGCGCGATCCCCTCGCCAATTGCCGAGTTGGAGACGGAGGCGACCCCGATGCGCGAGTCGCCTGAGCCTGCCGGCGGCACCCGGGTGCGCCGGCGCACTTTTCTGCGCGGGCTGGCTGGCGCCGGCGCCAGTCTGTTCGCCGCGTCGCTGGCGTGCGGCACCCCGACTGGCGGTGCGTCCCGCGGCGGCACAACTAGCCCCCCGCGCGAGGCGGCTAGCCAGCCGACGGTGGCCACGACCGTGGTGGCCGGTATCGAGAAACCACAGCTGACCATCGGGTTCATCCCGATCACGTGCGCGACGCCGATCATCATGGCGCACCCGCTCGGGTTCTACCGCAAGTACGGACTGGACGTAACCGTACGCAAATACGGCGGCTGGGCGGATATCCGCGATGCATTCATCGCGGGGGAAATCGACGCCTCCCACCTGCTCTCGCCGATGCCGATCAGTTTGTCACTGGGGCTGGGCTCGGCCAAGGTGCCCACTCGTTTGGCGGCGATCGAGAACATCAACGGTCAGGCGATCACCCTGGCTGCCAAGTACAAGGACCGGGTGCAAGCGCCGGCTGACTTCAAGGGAATGGTGCTGGCTGTTCCGTTCGATTATTCGGTGCATAACCTGCTGTTGCGCGCCTATCTGGCCGAAGGCGGCCTGGATCCCGACCGCGACGTGCAGATTCGTGTCATGCGGCCGCCCGATATGGTGGCCAACCTGGCGGCCGGCAACATCGATGGCTACCTGGCGCCCGATCCGTTCAACCAGCGCGCCGTCTACGAGGGAGTCGGGTATATCCACCTGCTCAGCAAGGAGCTGTGGGACAGCCATCCCTGCTGCGCGTTCGCAGTGCGGGCCGAGTTCATCGAGAGATACCCAAACACCTATCGCGCGCTGCTGCACGCGATCGTGGATGCCACGCACTATAGCAGCCAGTTAGCTCACCGCGAGGAAGTGGCTGTCGCGATCGCTGCCCGAGACTACCTCAACCAGCCCGAGGAGGTCGTCAAGGCCGTCCTGACCGGCAAGTATCAGGACGGGCGGGGCCGAACGCTCGACGACCCGCGGCGCATCGACTTCGATCCGTATCCCTGGAAGAGCTTCGCGGTCTGGATGCAGGTGCAGTTCGCCCGCTGGGGCTATCTGCGGCCCGAGCACCTGGGCGGGCTGACCTACCAGCAGGTCGCCGATCAGGTGTTCCTCACGCCAGACGTGCGCGTGGCCCAGGCGGCGCTCGGCCTGCCGCAGCCGGAGGGCGAGTACAAGGTCGAGACGATCCTGGGCAAGCCGTTCGACGCCCAGAGCGTGCGAACGTGACCTCACCCCACGACGAGGAGACGAGATGGCGCAAGCGAGTGATGTGCTGCGCGAGCGGCTGCCCGGTCCCGTGGGGCCTACCGGTGGGGGGTGGGCGGCGTGGCCGGTGGGGGTGCGCGCGGCGGCCCTGGCGCTAGTCCTGCTGGCCGTAGGACTTGGGGTATGGGAGCTGCTGGTGCGCGCACAGGTGCTGCTGCCGATCATGCCCGCGCCGAGCAAGGTACTGGCCAGGGCACTCGCCATGCTCAGCGATCCGTTCTACGTGGCGGGCACGAACGACGTGGGGATCGGCTGGCAGCTGCTGTCCAGCCTGCGACGGGTGGCCACGGGCTTCGCGCTGGCGGCGCTGGTGGCGGTGCCGTTGGGGTTCGTGATCGGCATGTCGGCGGTGGCGGCCAAGGCGGTGGACCCGTTCGTCCAGGTGCTGCGGCCGGTGTCGCCGCTGGCCTGGCTGCCGATGGGGCTGGCGGTCCTGCAGGACTCCGAGCGCACCGCGGTGTTCGTCATCTTCATCTCCGCCATGTGGCCCATCGTGCTCAACACGATCTTCGGCGTGCGCCAGGTGCCGCGGACCTACGTCGACATCGCGCGCATCTACAACGCCAGCGCCTGGACCATCATCCGGCGCGTGCTGCTGCCCGGAGCGCTGCCGAGCATTCTCACGGGACTCCGCATCAGCCTGGGCATCGCGTGGCTGGTGATCGTGGCGGCCGAGATGCTGATCGGCGGCCGCGGTATCGGCTACTTCGTGTGGAACGAGTGGAACAACCTGGACATCGCCAGCATCATCGTCTGCATCGGCGTGATCGGTGCGGTGGGCCTCGGGTTGGATCGCCTGTTCGGCCTCCTGGAAAGGGCGGTGGCGTATGCCGAGTGAGGCGAGCGGCGTGCGCCCCACGCCCGCCGTGGAGCTGCGCGCGGTGAGCAAAGAGTTCCGCGTGCAGGGCAAGCCGTTCCGCGCGTTGGACAACGTGTCGCTGAGCGTGGCCCCGGGCGAGTTCGTGGCCCTGATTGGCCCCTCGGGGTGCGGCAAGAGCACGCTGCTGAACCTGGTGGCCGGGCTGGAGCTGCCGACCGCCGGCCAGGTGCTGTGCGACGGGCAGCCCGTGCGCGGCCCGGGGGCCGACCGCGGCATGGTGTTCCAGCATCACGGCCTGCTGCCGTGGATGACCGCGTACGACAACGTCCGCTTCGCGCTCGACTGTGTGCTCCGCGAGCGGTCGACGGCGGAGCGAGACGCGCTGGCGCGCCAGTACCTCCAGCTCGTGGGCTTGAGCGGCGCGCTGCACAAGCGCCCGAGCCAGCTCTCCGGGGGCATGAAGCAGCGCGTGGGCCTAGCGCGCGCGTTCGCCGCCAATCCCCGCGTGCTGCTGCTCGACGAACCGTTCGCCGCGCTCGACGCGCTGACCCGCGCCACCCTGCAACTGGCGCTGGTACAGCTGTGGGAGCGCGAGCGCAAGACGGTGCTGCTGGTCACCCACGACATCGATGAGGCGATCTTCCTGGCCGACCGCATCGTGGTGTTCACCCATGGGCCAGCGGCGACCATTCGTGCCGCGTTGGCGAGCCCATTCCCGCGGCCGCGCGACCGCGAGGCACTGTTGGAGGAGCCTAGCTATCGCGCGCTGCACCGCGACCTGCTGGCCATGCTGATGGCGGAACTGGCGGCCTAGGCCGCCCGCGCAGATAGCGAAAGGAGGCGAGATGCTTACCAGCGACCGCGTGACACTCGACAAGCCCGCGCTGCTCCAGCTGCTCGAACAGCGGCGCAAGGAGGCGGGCCTGACCATGGAGAAGCTGGCGGAGATCACCGGCCGCGGGCCGGTGTTCATCGCCGCGGCGCTGCACGGTCAGGCGCGGCTCACGCCCGAGGTGGCCGAGAAGCTGGCGGGGGCATTGGGCGTGGATGTGCACCTGCTCGCGCCCCTGCTGGAGTGCCCGATCCGGAACAGCGATCCGTTCAAGTACCGCCTGCACGAGATGGTGGAGGTGTACGCCGACGCGCTGCGCGATCTGACCAACGAGCAGTTCGGCGACGGGATCCTCAGCGCGATCGACCTGGCGGTGCACTTCGAGCGGCGCGGCGAGCGCGCCCTGATCACCTTCGACGCCAAGTTCCTGCCCTACAAGCAGTTCTAGCCCGCACGGCGGCCTGTCGAGGCGATGCGTACTCGGCGGCCGCCGTGCCCATCACGCCTCGCAATCCAACGTGGCTCCCCCCGGCCCTCGTCCATGGAGGAGCATGTGATGAACAAGTTCGAGCAGATCAAGGCGGCCAAGGACGGGCTGGACGTCTGGCCGGACATCGAGCGCTACGCCCGCGAGGGCTGGCAGGCGATCGCCGACGACGATAAGGCGCGCCTGAAATGGTACGGCCTGTTCTTCCGCAAGCACACCCCGGGCCACTTCATGCTGCGCATCCGCATCCCGAATGGGATCGCTACCACGGCGCAGCTGCGCGCCATCGCCGGCATCGCCACCGACTTCGGGCGCGGGGAACTCGATCTCACCACGCGCCAGCAGGTGCAGGTGCGCTGGTTCCGCATCGAGCAGGTGCCGGAGATCTTCGCGCGGCTGCGTGCCGTGGGGCTCGACTCCCGTCAGACCGGGATGGACAACATCCGCAACGTGATGGGCTGCCCGCTGGCCGGCCGTACGCCGCACGAGCTGGTCGACGCCGCCCCCGTGGTCCGCGCGTTCACCGCGCGCTTCGTGGGCGACCGCGCCTTCAGCAACCTGCCGCGCAAGTTCAACGTGGCCATCACGGGGTGTATGGATCACTGCCTACCGCTGGAGTCGCAGGATCTGGCGCTCAGTCCGGCGCTGAAGACCATCGACGGGCACACCGTGGCGGGCTTCCACGTGCGCGTCGGCGGCAAGATGGGCTCCGGGGGCTTCACCGTGGCACGGGCACTCGACGTGTTCGTGCGGCCCGAGGAGGCGGCCGAGCTGTGCGCCCAAGTCGTGCTGCTGTTCCGCGACCACGGCCCACGCGAGACGCGCAGCCGCGCGCGCCTGGCCTTCCTGCTGGAGGACTGGGGCCTGGAGCGCTTCCGCGCCGTGCTGGAGGAGCGGCTCGGCCACCCGCTGGCGCACGCCGGCCGCGACGTGCAGAGCCCGCACCGCACCGACCACCTGGGCGTGGCGCCGCAGCGCGAGCAGGGCACCTACAGCGTCGGCCTAGCGGTGCCCGTGGGCCGGCTCACGGCCGGCCAGCTGCTAGCGGTGGCCGACCTGGCCGACGCCTACGGCCGCGGCGAGGTGCGCCTCACGCCTGGCCAGAACCTGATCCTGCCCGACATCCCCGATAGCCGCCTGCGGGCGCTGCTGGCCGAGCCGCTGCTGGCCGAGCTGCGCCCCGACCCGCCAGCCGCGCTGCGTGGTACAGTCAGTTGCACGGGGGTCGGCCTGTGCGACCTGGCGCTGACCGACACGAAGGTGCATGCGCTGGCCGTGGCGCGGCGGCTCGAGCGCGTCCTGCCCCACGGCCGGCCGCTGGCGATCCACTGGTCGGGCTGCCCGGCCGGCTGCGGCAACCACCAGCTGGCCGACATCGGGCTCCAGGGCGGCCGCGCCCGCGTGGGCGATGCGGTGGTGGAGGTGTACCAGGTGTTCGTCGGGGGCGCCGCGGGCGTGGGCGCCCGGCCGGCCGTGCCCGTGCTGGACAAGGTGCCGGCCACGCGCGTGGGCGAGGTCGTGGAACAGTTGGCCCGCGCCCACGCGGCCGGTCACGACCTGGTAGAGGCGGGCCGCCTGCTGGCCGCCGAGCTGGGCCAGGCCGCCCCGCCCGCCGACGACGCCTCCGCGGCCTGAGCATGCCCGAGTTGCCCCTCGCGGGGCGCACGATCGCGTTTCTAGAGGCGCGGCGCGCCGAGGAGCTGGCGCACCTGATCCGTCAGCGCGGGGGCACGCCCTACGTCGCGCCCGCCCTGCGCGAGGTGCCGGTCGACGACCCGCGCCCGCTCGATGCCTGGCTCGCCGCCCTGGCCGCCGGGCGCTTCGACGTGGTGATCTTCCTCACCGGGGTGGGCTGCCAAGCGCTGCTGGAGCGCGCCGCGCACCGCGGGCAGCTCGCCGCCGTGCGCGCCGGGCTGGCCGGGGCCCGGGTGGTGGCCCGCGGGCCCAAACCGGTGCGCGTGCTGCGCGAGCACGGCGTGCGCATCGACCTGGTGCCGCCCGAGCCGAACACCTCCGACGAGCTGCTGGCGGGCCTGGCGGGCTGGGACCTGGCGGGCAAGCACGTGGGGCTCCAGCTCTACGGCGGCCCCACGCCGTTTCTCGACCGCCTCTGCGCCGGGCTCGCCGCGCGGGGGGCAGCCCTCCACCCCGTGGCGCCGTACCGCTGGGAGGGGCCGGCCGACGCGCGGCCGCTGCGCGAGCTCATCGCGGCCTGCCTGGCGGGAGTGATCGATGCCCTGCTGATCCTCAGCTCGTCGCAGGTCCACCACCTGTTCGCCTTGGCCGAGGCGCACGATCAGGCCGCGGCGCTGCGGGAGGCGCTCAACCGGCCGCGGCCGCTGGTCGCCGCCGTGGGGCCGGTGGCCGCGGAGGCCGTCGCCGCGCACGGCGTGCGGGTGGACCTGCAGCCCGAGCATCCCAAGATGGGCCACCTGGTGGCGGCGCTCGGCCCCGCGCTGGCGGCCCGCGGGCAGCGGTGCTCCCACTAGGGCCCCGCCGCTGGGGCGCACCGCGTGCGCTGGCACCAGCTCCTCGGGGCTGTGCTATCCTGGCGCTATGCCGTACGTTCAGGTCGCGGACCTGCGGATCTACTATCAGGAAGCGGGCCAGGGCGCGCCCCTCGTGCTGCTCCACGGCTCGACGGGCGTGATCGCCCGCCACTGGCTGCCGCAGCTCGCCGGGCTGTCGCCGTATTGTCGCGTGCTGGCGCTGGACCTGCGCGGCCACGGCCGCACCACCAATCCGGCGCCCGAGCTAGATTTCCGCCAGATGGCCGAGGACGTGGCCGGCTTCTGCGCCGCGCTGGGCCTCGCGCGCTACCACCTCTGCGGGTTTAGCATGGGCGCGGTGCTGGGCCTGTACCTGGCGCTGGCGTATCCCGAGCGCGTCGGCTCGCTGCTGCTGCTGGGCGCCTGCTACCAGGCGGCGGGCTCGACCCTCGTGCGCGGCGATACGTTCGTGCCCGAGAAGATCGAGCGCGAGGAGCCCGAGTGGGCCGCGGCACTGCAGGCGA
>DATGKN010000019.1:0-22474 GCA_035294645.1 Chloroflexota bacterium | reverse complement strand
GCATGGCTCACGGCGATCACGCGGTCGCTGGCGCGCAGGATGGCGCGGCCCACGGCGCGCTCGTAGCCCACGGTGAGCGCCCCGGTCAGCCCGCCGAGCTGGTCCATAGCTCCAAGCTGCATCGTGTTGACCAACGGCCGGTGACTCCGCTCCTTCAGCCAGAGAGCCACCAGGGAGGTGAAGTAAAAGAGGTTGTGAATGTGTAAGATGTCCGGGTGTAGCACGCGGGCCACACGAGCGGCCAACGAGACGACAGGTAGTGAGAGCGCGCTCTGCAGCTTGAGCCACCGTGTCAAGTCGATGGCCGGAGCACGATGAACGACTACCCCGTTGATCCGCTCCCGCCGCAGTGTCCAACTTGTGTTCAGCGTCACCACATGCACGAGGTGCCCCTGTGCCGCGAGGCGGCGGGTCAACTCATACACGGCACGCTCTACCCCGCCGATGTAAGGCGGAAAGTGATCAGTGAGCATCAAGATTTTCATGGTTCGCCGAGCCCTAGGCGCATCACTGGCCCCGCACCGCAGGCGCGCAATCTACCCGCTGGAGCACCGCGCAAGTGACCTCGAACTGCCGGAATAGCCACGGGAGGAAGCTCACCGTGCCCGCGCAGGTACGCGGCGCCCCGCCGGTGCCCGTGAACCGCCGCGCCGCCCGCCGCAGTGCCTCTAGCGGGCTGTAGTTGACGTATTGCAGCGCGGTACCGCAGCGCACGATCGCGCTGTCCAGACAGCGTGTCTGCGGGAACAACGCCACGAGCTGCCGGGGATTGGGGCGAAACAGCGTGTCGATCGGATCCGGATGGTACGGGAAGCGGTGCGGCACCGATACCACGAGGTAGCCCCCCACGGGCACCAGCGCCACCAGATGCCGCGCCAGCACCTCCGGCCGCGGCACGTGCTCCAGCACGTTGCAGCACAAGACCGACCGAAAGCCTTGCTCAGCCAGCCACTCCACGAACGCGGGGTCGGCGAGGTCCCCCACAAAGTCCACCCCCGGCCCGGCGCGCAGGTCGGTGCGCTGGATGACGACCCCCCGGTGCGCCAGCGGCTCGACGAGCAGCTCGGCGACCCACGGCTGCGTCTGCCGGAGCAACGCCGGCAGCGAGCTGCCCACGTCCAACAAGGGCGACAACGCCGCCGCGTCGAGGCGTCGCAGCCGCTCGGCCAGCCATTGGGCCTCGGCTCGCAGCATAGCCCTAAGTGCTCCAACTCGGTTCTGGGCACTCGGTCAAGATGGTACCTCAATGTTCTCCACAGCGGTGTGATCTTGATCCAACACCGGCGAGAACACACTGAGAAACAATGCCCCGCCGATCATCTCCATTCCCCATAATACTCCAACAGCCGAAAGCACCAGAAGCTCGGTTTGGGTGAAGGCGCCATGCCCCCCCAGCAGCCAACCCAGCGACAACCATATAACCCCACCGCCACCGACTAGCGCAACAAGCAGCCCTAGGGCAAACAAGATGAGCCTAGTACGGTAATGACACACGCGCAAAAGCCAGGCCTGGGGCGGAATACCCAACGTGACGGCGAACAAAGCAGCAGCGAGCCCGAAGAGAATCATCTGGAACCCTAGAGGAATGCCGAGCGCGGCTATAATAAAGCTATGAACGCTAAATCCTAGGTATGGCGTGACTACCAACGGCCCGCTGCTTAGCACTGCAGCGAGCAACACAGATGTCACCCCGAGCAGCGTGCCGGGCAGCACAAACATCAGTAATGGATTGAAGACGAGCGCGAGTAGAATAACGCGTCGTAAAATGCGCCATCCATCCCGGATTGGACGCAGCTTCTTTTCCCCAACACGCCGGTAATACGGAATCGGTAGCTCCGCTTGCCGCAAACCATACGCCTGTGCCTTTACATTCACCTCCACTTCTAGATCGAAACCGTATGCGCGAAGCCGTATGCGCTGTAGCGCCTCTCGGCGCAACCCAAATAGCCCGGTTAACGGATCGTTGCCGCGCAACCCATGCATCACGCGTAGTATACCCGAGAACAGCGCGTTGCCTAGCCGATTGATGGCGGGCATGACGTCCCCATTATATTGGCGGGGACATCGTACAAGGTCATATGTGCCGAGCATGTTGATAATTTTAGGCAGATATTCAGTAGGGTACGTGGCGTCAGCATCCATCACGATGATATAGCGCCCCTGCGCGGCGCTCAACCCTGTACGTACTGCCGCCCCTTTGCCGCGGTTCCCTGAATGCCGGATCACTCGGCAGCGGTAGTGACTCGCGATCGATGCAGTCTCATCAGTCGAGCCATCATCGACCACTATGATCTCATCATGGGGTCCAAGCACATGCTCTAGCGCCTGCAGTACTATTGGTAGAGCCGCCGCCTCGTTGTATGCTGGCAGGATTACCGAAGTCCTCACTTCATGAAGCGCCATCCCATCTGCACATGGCATTTTGCCTGGGCTATCCAACGGCGGCCCCGCTGCATCTCGCATAATCGCAATCCTTGGCCGGCATACACATGACGCGCCAGAGCCCACTGTGATAGCATGGCACATGGCAACGGAGTATACCCAATTGGTAGCAACATCTGCTAGGACCTGCTGGGGGCCAGGTGCTTGCAGCTTCTCGCCTCTCGCGCTGGCAGGGCGCTGCCGTATCCAGCCGCACGGGTGCCCTACTACTCACGGCCCCCGGCGCGAGCAGCCAGTCAGTCAGGGCCGGCTGTGCGATGCACCGCTAGGCTTCCGACTGCAGTTCTGTGGCCCGTGAGCCGCCGCATGGGCCTCGTGGGATTCCCTCCAGCGTTGGCCTGGACAGGCCTGGTACAGCCGAGTGGCCCGTGCTATCCTCACCAAGAATCTAGGGGCAGGAACGTGGATATAGATGACTCGGGCTTTCTGGCCCCCGGTAGGCCCTGCGCATCGTGGTTCCCGCAGTGGGGGCGATGCTGCTGGGCGCTGAGATCATGCTGGCCAGCTTCTTCCTGAGCCTGATCGGTCTCGCCCGCCGGTGAGCGGCCCTATCCACCCCGGCGCGGCTTCCCGTGCCGCTCCCTGTGCGGTGCGTCGGATCCTCGGTGGCCCCGCGCACCCGACACCGGCCGCGCGGCCGGTCGCGGGAGCGCCGCGGCGTGCCCCCTGAAGTCGCGTCGGGATCTTCAACAGCGGGAGCGATAAGCGGTGATCAAGACACTCGACGTCCTGTCGCGACCGATCGTGCCCTGGCCCTGGGCGCGGGCCGCACTGCGGCAGCTGCTGTACACCCTGCTGATCCGCGCGTCCGACGATCTGGAGCGCGAGTTCGCGGTCGTCGCACGCCGTTGCCTGCCGTACACCATGACCTCCCCCTGGCGGCTGTACGCGCTGTGGTCCGCCACCCGCTACGTGGTGCGCAACCAGATCCCGGGCGCCATCGTGCTATGCGGCGTCTGGCGCGGCGGGGGCGCCATGCTGGTCGCCTACGCCCTCCGCCAGCTCGGGGTCCAGGACCGCACACTGTATCTCTACGACACCTTCGCCGGTATGCCCGAGCCCGACAACGTCGATATCAGCCACACGGGCGCCGCGGCAGCCGCCTACTGGCAGAAAGTCCGCCGCGGCGCCTTCAGCGACTGGTGCTACGCCTCGCTAGAGGACGTGCGCCGCAACCTGGCTCGCACCCGCTACCCCGACGACCGGCTCGTGTTCGTCCAGGGCCTGGTCGAGGAGACCATCCCGGCGGTGGCGCCCGACACGATCGCCCTGATGTACCTCGACACCGACTGGTACCAGTCCACCCTGCACGAGCTGACCCACCTGTACCCGCGCTTGGCCGCGGGCGGGGTAGCGATCATCGACGACTACGGCTTCTGGCAGGGGGCGCGCAAGGCCGTCGACGAGTACTTCGCGGCCCAGGGCTGCTTCCCGCTCCTGCACCGCATCGACGATACGGGCCGCCTGATCGTGAAGACCGGCGGCCCCCAGCGCTAGCGCGGCCAGGCGCGCGGCTCACGGCTGCGGCTTGGCCGGCGGGATATCCGTGCTCAGCCCCCAGGGCACCGACCACGCAGCACCCGACGCCGAGCTGCGTACCCACCACTCGCCCGTCGATGGGCGCCACACGGCAAAATCGGTCTTCCCGTCGCCGTTGTAGTCCCCTGGCACGGGCAGGTCGCCCCCCTGGCCCCAAATGGTAGCGACCCCACCCGCCCCGGTCGACGCGTAGCGTACCCACCACTCGCCCGTCGCCGGCCGCCAGACCGCGTAGTCCATCCGGCCATCGCCGTCGTAGTCGCCGGGCACGGGGATGTCGGCACTTGCCCCCCATAGGGCGACGACTCCGCCGGCACCCGTAGAGGAGAAGCGTACCCACCACTCGCCCGTCGATGGGCGCCACACGGCAAAGTCGGTCTTCCCGTCGCCATCGTAGTCGCCGGGCACCGGCACGTCCCCGCTCTGGCCCCAGAGGGCAGCGACCCCACCCGCCCCGGTCGACGAGAACTTCACCCACCACTGGCCGGTCGCCGGCCGCCAGACGGCGAAGTCGGTCCGGCCATCGCCGTCGTAGTCGCCGGGCACGGGGATATCGCCGCTCACGCCCCAGATGGCAGCCACGCCCCCCGCGCCCGTCACGCTGTTGCGCACCCACCACTCGCCCGTCGCCGGCCGCCAGACCGCGTAGTCGGCCACACCATCGCCATCGTAGTCGCCGGGCACCGGCTTGTCGCCACTCTGGCCCCAGGGCACCGTCGCGCGGCCGCGCACCCACCACTGGCCGGTCGCCGGCCGCCACACCACCAGGTCGCTCTGGCCGTCGCCGCTGAAATCGGTGGGCCACTTGTTGGGCGCTTGCCACCACGCCCAGGCACCGTAGACGGGGGACCAGTCGCACCGAGTACTTGTCAGTCGCAGGGTGTACGTCCCGCTGGCCGGCGGCACGAGGTCGATGACCTCATAGGTATTGTCGAAGCTCAACGAGCCAGCGACGAAGGTACTACCCTGGTATAGAGACAGATCGAAGTCGGCGCTCGGCTGCAGGGCGTAGTTCGGGTCGGCCGTGTTGGTATCCCAGTGGAGCACCGCGCGGAACCGCTTGCCGGCTCGTAGCGGGATGTTAGCGAGATCGACCGGATACGTGCCGCCGCAGTTCAGATTATTGAGCAGACCGCCAGTGACCTGCTGCGCGATGTCATCGGCGCGGCTCGCCACCACGCCCCCCACCCCGTCGCGAACGCTGAGTCGCCGGGCGCCGACCAGGTTGTGCGTCGCGCCCGCCATGATGATCGCCTTGAGGGCCTCGGGCCACGTGGTCAGGCCAGTGCGCTGGCTGACCAGCGCCGCCAGCCCCGTGACCATCGGCGCGGCGAAGCTGGTGCCCGAGCCGATGTCGCCAACCCAGGGCGAGCTGGTCGTCGTGCTGGTGATGTTCGTTCCAGGGGCCGCCACCTCGGGCTTGACCCGATCCCCAAAGGTCGAACTCGGCCCCACCCAGCTCGAGCAGGTGTACAGGATCGTGTCGCCGCCCCAGTGCGGGGTCCCCTGCGTGTCGAAGTTGCCCACCGTCAGCACGGAGTAGCCGAGCCCTGGACTGATGACCCGCCCGTCCAACAAGCAGGGCAGGTCGCGGTTGCCGGCCGACGTGACCGGCAGCACCCCCTGACTGTGCATCACGCCGTCGTAGTAGCGATCCATGGCCGCCGGCTGGCGGCTCGCGCCAACGTCTCGGCCCCAGCTGTTGTTGATCGCTACCACCCCGAAGGCGACCGCTGCCTGGATCTGCGCTTGCAGCTCCGCGTCGGTGGCGCTACAGGAGCCGCCGGCCCACAGCGTGGCGTTCGGGGCGATGCCGCGGTAGAAAGGATGCGTGCTGCGAATGATGCCCGCGACCCCTGTAATATGGTCCCCCACGGCGCCGCAGGTGTACGTCGTGTCCTGCGTGGTACCCGCGAGATACGGGTTGCTGGTCGCCACGCGGTCGAACTCGACGATGCCCACTTTGACGCCGCTGCCCGTGATCCCGCGGGCCTCCACCACCTCGGCGTTCAGCGCCGGCCGCGACACCGCCAGCTCCCGCTCGTAGGGCCGGCTGAGGTAGATCGTGTCCACCTCGCCCCAGCCGGCCACCTGGCGGATCTGGCTGGCGGTCAGCGTGGCGGTGATGAACGGCTCCAGCGTGCTGGCCCGCGCGGGGACGCCCAGCCCGTTCAAGCGCGCCACCACCGGGCCAGTCAGCGGCGTCACCGCGGCCTCGCGCGTCTGGCGGGCTTGCTGTTGCCAGGTGGCTATCCGGGCCTCGGGGGCGCCCCGCTGGGGCCGCGCGGGCGGGGTGTACGGCCCCTCGCGCAGCCAGATCACCACCGGCGTGCCCGCGCTCTCCGGCGCCGCGGCCAGCCACCCCGACAGCTCCGGATGCAGGCGCCCCTGCGGCGTCTCGCGCTGGGCGCTCTCCGCCTGGCGCAGCGCCGGTTCGGCGACGGGCCGGCCCTGCGCGTCGAGCGTGACGCCCACGATCGCCCCCGTGCGCGGGTCGAGCACCTTGTAGGCGAACGCCGTGGCGCCGCTGAGCGGGTAGCGCGCCGTCGCCTGGTTGACGATCTGCAACTCGCCTGCCGAGGTGCCGAGCTGCACCGCAGCGGCCTGGCGTGCACTCGCGGCAAAAGTTTCCGGGGTAGCCGGGCCCTGCTGGGCCGACGCGCTCACGCCGAACAGGTCGGTGGCCACCGCCAACCCCAGCAGTACAGCAGCGGCTGCCCCCAAGCGGTACAAAGCCACGCGTGCCATGGTTCTTTCCCCCTCCCCGAGTGCGGAACCCAAGCCCGCGAGCGCCGCGATACGGAGCATTTCACGTCGGGCTGGTCGCTGCTGGCCTCCTTTCCCGAAGGCGCCCCCGCGGTCTCGTGCCCGCGGCTACCCGCGGCACCGCCTGGCGCGGACACCTCGGCCCTCTGCGCGCTACGAGCACCCGTGCAGCCGCTACCACCGCTCCGGTCTTCCGCCGCGTGGCGTGCTAGCCGGGCCAGCACGTCTCGGCGAGCACCTGGCCCACAGGGTCGAGCAGGCGCCAGCGGAGCGGCTGTGTAGGCAGCACCTCTCGCGGTATCGCTACTAGATGGAAGGGATAGGTGATCACCTCTAGCACCGCTTGCCCGGGCGCCGGCGCCGTCTCCACCGCGGTGAGGCGCACCTCGTCTCCCTGCCAGGCACCGGCCTGGATGGTGATCGCGTAGCCCGTGCTCGGCCGCGGACCGGCGAAGGCGGCCACCACCACCGTCGTGCGGTAGTCGACCTGTTGCAAGCGCGCCAGCAACGCCGCATCGCCCAGCCAGTGGCCGAACGGCTCGATCTCGGCCGCGGTGCCCACCACGAAGAGCATCGGCCTGGACGGGCCACTGCCTCGGGTATTCCCTTGCGCTAAGGAGGTCAGCGGCAACGACATGACAAGTTGATGAGGGGAGGCCATTCGTATCGCGCTGGCCATGCCGCTAGCCGGTGGCAGCGGCATGGAAGCAGCTACGACTACAGTCACAAGCCAGTGCAGGAGTCCATACCCGGCTGGGCCACTGGCCACTGTACCCTCCGAACCTTCCGGAAGCTCGTCGGCACCCCGGGAATCAATCGGCTAGTGGCCCGCTGGCGCGACTGCGGCAGCTCGCCTTGACCGACCTGAGACACGGGCGATGATAGCAGCGGTGGCGGGCCATTGTCAATGCGCCGTGCCTGTGGACCGACCTGTTCGCCCCACCGCTTCAACGAACATCCAACCACGCGCTCATGGCCGGTGCCCAGCAGGCAAGGGGTGGCGTCGCTCAGGCCACGGTACTCCTTCACGACGCCATCGGCGGCGGTACGAACCGCGCTACCCTAGTGGGCTAGCCGCACCGCGCCGCCTCGATGGCCGCACGCACGCGCTCGGGAGTGAGCGGCAGCTCGGTGAGCACCACGCCGAACGGTGCCAGCGCGTCCTCCACGGCGTTGCTGATCACGCCCAGCGAGGGGTAGATGCCGCCCTCGCCCAGCCCCTTGAGCCCCTCGCGGTTGCGCGGCGACGGCGAGCAGAGGTGCCCCACCACGATTGGCGGCACCTCGGTGGCGCCAGGCAGCAAGTAGTCGAGGTAGCTGGCGGTGAGCACCTGGCCCTGGGCGTCGTGGACGATCTGCTCGTACAGCGCGGTGCCGATCCCCTGCGCCACGCCGCCGTGCACCTGGCCGTCGGCCACCAGCGGGTTGATCACCGTGCCGCAGTCGTGCGCCACCACGTACTTGAGCAAGCGCACGGCGCCCGTTTCGGGGTCGACCTCCACCAGGCAGGCGTGGGCGCCACAGGAGTACACCTTCGCCTCGGGCCGCCAGTACACGGTAGCCTCCAGGCCCGGCTCCAGGTCGGGCGGCAGCACGTACAGCGGCGGCGGCGCGGCCAGCGTGCGCGCCACCTGGGCCAGCGGCAGCCGGCGCTCGGGCGCCCCGCGCACGCGGATCTCGCCGTCCACCAGCTCCAGGTCCTCCACCGCCGCCTCCAGCATCACGGCGGCCATGCGCAGCGCCTTGCGCCGCACCTGGAGCGCCGCCTCGCTGGTGGCCATGCCCGCGGTCACGCCGCTGCGGCTGGCGTAGGTGCCGCCGCCCAGCGCCACGCCCGCCGTATCGCCGCCGACCACCGTGACGTCCTCGACGCGGACGCCGAGCCGCTCGGCGCACAGCTGGGCGAGCGTCGTCTCGTGGCTCTGCCCCTGCGAGCAAGCGCCGGTGATCACCGTGACCTTGCCGGTCACCTCGACGCGCACCACGGCGCTCTCGAACGGGCCGCCGCCCGTGGGCTCGACGTAGCAGCCCAGGCCGATCCCCAGGTAGCGCCCCTCCGCGCGGGCCCGCGCCTGCTCGGCCCGCGCGCGCTCGTAGTCGAGCAGCGCCAGCGCCTGGCGCAGTGCCGCGGGGTAGTCGCCGCTGTCGTACACCATCGGCGCGCCCTCCACGTCGCGCAGCCCCACGGCGAACGGCATCTCCTCGGGGCGCACCAGGTTGCGGAAGCGGATCGCGGCGGGGTCGAGCCCCAGCGCGCGCGCCGCGCGGTCGAGCAGCCGCTCCAGGACCCACACCGCGGCCGGGCGGCCGGCGGCGCGGAACGGCGCGATGGGCGTCTTGGTGGTGTACGCCACGCGCATGCGCGCCTGGTAGTTGTGCAGCTTGTAGGCGCCGGGCAGCGTGATGATCGTGTTGTAGGGCACGACGATGCCGAAGGGGGAGTAGGCGCCCTGGTCGGCGATGAAGTCGTTGCGCACCCCGAGGATCGTGCCGTCGCGGCGCAGGGCGATCGCCGCGTGGTGCTCCTGGTCGCGCGAGGCGTAGGCGGCGAGCAGGTTCTCGCGGCGGTCCTCGATCCACTTCACCGGGCGGCCCACCAGCCGCGCGGCGATGGGCACCGCCGCCTCCTCCTGGTAGAAGCGGTTCTTGACGCCGAACCCGCCGCCCACGTCGGGCGCGATGACGCGCACGGCGCCCCAGGGCAGCCCGAAAATCTCGGCCAGCACGCGGCGGGCCGTGTGCGCCGACTGCGTGGAGTCCCACACCGTCAGCTCCGGGCCGTGCTTGCCCTCGTCCCAGCGGGCGACCACGCCGCGCGTCTCCAGCGGCTGGCCGCTCATGCGCTGGATGCGGAAGTCGTGCTCGATCACCAGGTCCGCCTCGGCGAAGGCGCGCTCGACATCGCCGAAGCCGGCGGTCAGCTCGCAGGCCAGGTTGCTGTCCAGATCGTCGTGCAGCCGCGGGGCGTCGGGCGCCAGCGCGGCGCGGCCGCTGGTCACCGCCGGCAGCACCTCCCAGTCGACACCGATCGCCTCCAGCGCGTCCTCGGCCAGGTACGGGTCCTCGGCCACCACCATCGCCACCGCCTCGCCGACGTAGCGCACGCGGTCGCGCGCCAGCGGCCAGTGCATGCGCGGGCGCAGCGCCGGGTGCGGCACGAGCATGGGCAGCGGCCGGGCCCAGCGCGCGATGTCCGGGAAGGCGAAGGCCGCCACCACGCCCGGCTGCGCGCGGGCGCGGCTGAGATCGATGGCGCGAATGCGCGCGTGGGCGTGGGGGCTGCGCAGGAACGCGGCGTGGAGCAGGCCCGGCAGCTGGATGTCCGCCACATAGCGGCCGGCACCGCGCAGCAGACGCGGGTCCTCCTTGCGGCGCAGCGGGACGCCGACATAGCGCGGCGCCGGGGCGGCAGCAGGCTGCTCTCCAGCCGAATGGACAGCGGGCATAGCGGTCTCCGGGCGGGTGGTATCGAGGGGATGGTGCGCGGGCTGAGCGGGGGGTGTCAAGCGCGCTGCCGCTCCGCATAGCCCGGCCCTTCACCCAGCCAGGCGTGCCGGGCGGCGCGGTCCATGCTATCGTGGGGACGCACCGGCGGCGGGCGGCCTCTGTGTGCAGAAAGGAAGAGGGCGATGCAAGCAAGCCGATCGGTATCGCGCGGCTGGCGAGTCCTGGCGCTCGGCGCGGCGTTGGCCTGGACGACGGGCACGGTGGCCATCGTGCGCGCGCAGGAGCCCACCGCCCCCAGCGGCGCGGCCCAGGAGCTGCCGACCACCAACCAAGGCCCCCAGTTCGACGAGTGGGGGCCGGGCCGACCGGCGCCCGGGGCCGCCCCCCTGGTGCCGCCCCCGCATGCCGCCGCCCCCGGCGCCCCCGCGCCCGGGGTGCCCGCGCCCGACTGGGGCGGCTGCAACTACAACCTAGCCGGCACCTGGCTCCTCTCCGGCCAGGAGACCACGCCGACCGCCTTCCTGTACAACGGGTCGGTGACCGTCACGCAGTACGGACCGTGGCTGCAAGCGGTGGAAACCCAGAGCGGGGGGCAGACGTACTACTACGGCCGCTGCATGGGCGACGCGGTCCGCTTCGACGTCTACACAAGCGGCCAGTTCATCGGCTACCAGGCGGGGGCCGCCGTACCCGGTGGGCGCTGGGGCCAGGTGCGCCTCAACTTCAGCTGGGCGACGTTCGTACCGCAGTACTCGGCCGGCACCGAGCACTGGCGGCGCGGCGGGCCGTTCTACTAACCTAGACGCGCGGCAAGAGATGCGCCGGCGGCCGCCCGCGCGGGTAGGCCCACCGCCACCGCGGCGAGCGGCTCCCGCCAGGGGAACGAGAGGAGGCAGCACGATGGCTACCGCCCCGATCGAGGTCGGCACCCAAGGCGCCCACTTCGCCCGTTACATCGCCGCCATGCGTGCCCTGTGGGCGGAGGACCCCGCGAGCGCCGCGGCAGGCGCCCCCGCCTTCGTGGCCCGGGCGCGCGCGTTGCTCGAGGAGCTGCTGCGCGAGACGCCGCCGGACGAGCCGTGGGCAGCCGGACTGCTCGCCGACCGCGTGAGCGCCCGCGAGCTGTACCGCGACCCCGACCACGGCTTCATCCAGATGGGCCACTTCCATGGCCCGGCCACCCCGGGGGCCCAGATGGGTGGCGTGCCGCACGACCATGGCCCCCTCTGGGTGCTGTACGGCGTGTACCGCGGCGGCATCGAGATCACGCGCTACCGCCGCACCGACGACGGCCGCGACCCGGCGCGCGCCACACTGGAGCAGGTCGAGGTGGCGACGATCACCCCGGGCACCGTGCAGCCGTATCTGGCCGGCGAGGTCCACCGCACGCGCCAGCTCAGCCCCGACGGCTCGGTGGTCCTGCGCTTCCTGAGCGGCGACCTGGAGCGTGTGGCGCGCTACCGCTACGACCTGGCCACCGGCCAGCGCACGCGGCTGTAGAGCCTGCGCCTACGCCCCAGCGGCGCGGTCGTGAGGGCTCCTGGCGGGCTCAGGGGCCGACGGCGGGCTGCGGCGCCAGATCGAGCAGCCAGGTCTCTAAGGGGCCTTTGCCCTTGACTTCCACCAGCCCGCGGGCGCGGAACGGATACTCGCCCTTGAGGGCCTCGTATACCGGCCGCGTCACCTGGATGGCGCCAGGCACGCCCTGCGACTCCATGCGGCTGGCGATGTTCACCGTGTCGCCCCACAAGTCGTAGATGAACTTGCTGCGGCCGATCACCCCTGCCACCACCGGGCCGCTATTGATGCCCACCCGCAGGCTCAGGTCGAGCCCCTGCTCGGCGCCGAACCGCGCTACGATGCGCAGCAGCTCCAGCCCTAGCTCCACCATGCGGCGCGTGTGGTCGCTGCCATTGCCCCCGACCACGCCCCCCACCGCCATATAGGCGTCGCCGATGGTCTTGATCTTCTCCACCCCCAGCTGCTGCGCCGCCTCGTCGAATGCCGAGAACAACTCGTCGAGCAGAGCCACCAGCGTCTGGGGCGGCGTGCGCGCGGCCATCGGGGTGAAGCCCACCACATCGGCGAACAGCACGGTCACCTCGGGGAAAGCGTCGGCGATGGGGTCCTCGCCCTTCTTCAGGCGTTCAGCCACTGGCGCCGGCAGGATATTGAGCAGCAGCTGTTCGTTCTCGCGATTCTTCTCCTCGATGATCGCCTGCTGCTCACGGATCGCCCGCACCATATGGTTGAACGCCTCGGCCAGCGTCGCCAGCTCGTCCCCGGTGGTCACGCGCACCCGGGTGTCGAGCTGGCCGGCTGCCACGCGCTCGGCGCCGCAGGTCAGCGCCTGGATCGGCTGCACGAATGCCCGCGCGAGCCACAGCGCCGCCAGCGCCAGCGCGCCCGCAATGACCAGCGCGAGCGCAGCGATGCGCCACAGCAGCGCGCGGATCGGGGCCAGCGCCTCATCGGCGTCGATCTCGGCGATCAGCGCCCAGTGCAAGTCGGGCAGCGCCAACGGAGCGAACGAGGCCAGCGAGGCGGCGCCGTGATAGTCAGGCCCGACCCGCGTGGCGGTTTGCCCGGCGAGCGCCGCCCGGACGGCCGGGGTGTCGACGCGCTGCTCGAGGATGGTAGTGCCCAGCCGCTGGATGCGCTCCACGGTGCGCTCCGGCACGCCGCGCTGGCGCAAGCGCTGGGCGTAGCCGGCGGGGTCCTCGATGAGGAACCGTGAGTTGGAGCGCATCAAGAAGTCGCTGCCCACCAGGTAGGTCTCGCCCGTGGCGCCCAGGCCGTCGCGCCGCCACTGATAGTTGCCGGTCACCAGGCGATCCAGCTCGACGACCGACAGCTCCGCCACTAGGATGCCCACCCGCTCGCGGCCGTCGTCGAGCGGGGTGCCCAGGAACAGGCTCGGCTCGCCCAGTGCGGGCGGATACGCGGTGAAGTCGGCGATCGCCACCGCGTCGAGGTCGTCGCTAGCCGCCAGGGCAGCGGCGAGGCGGGCCAGGGCGGTCTCGCGCCAAGGCCCATCGCGCAAGTCAGCGGCAAAGTCGGGCTCCTTGCGCAGCGCGTACACCACGAACAGGGTCTCTGCATCGATGAGGTAGACATCGTGGAGGCCCAGCTGCTCGGCCAGGTTATAGAAGAACGGCTGATAGCGCGCGTGCACGGCCGTGTAGGCCCCTAGCTCGGCGGCCGAGGCCACGGCGGCTCCGGACGCCGCCGGGCCGGTGGCCAGCAGGTACTGCGCCTGGAGCAGGCGCGTCAGCGGCTGCTCGGGCCACACCGCCGCCAGCGCCAACGGCGTTGGCAGCCGCTCGTTGAGGGCGGGCAGGAACAGCTCGGCGTAGTAGGCACGCAGGGCGGCCTCCGCCTCGGGGGCGGGCGCCTCGCCGCGCAGCGCGAACGCCGCCGCGCGGAATTCTCGCATGGCGTCCACCACGGCCGGGTTGCGGTCGAGCGTCCGCAGCCGCGCGCGCCGATCGCGAAAATACGTCTCGACCTGGTCGACGCGCGCCGCGCGCAAGCTAGTCAGACCATTGATGACGCTCGCCTCCAGCGCGGCCCGCCCGCTCTGGTAGGCGACGAGCGCCACCGCGGCGACAGCACTCAGGCCCACCGCCAGCAGCAAGAGCAGCAGCCGGCTGCGGATGCTCAGCCGTACAAGCCGTGGTGCCATGCCGCGCCCATCCGTCCCCGCAGCGCCCGCCCGCCGGCCGGCAGTGTATACGCGGCGCCGGGCGCCTGGCTAGCCCCAGCGGCGGTAGGAGCCCCGCTCGGCCCGTGGTTCCTGCGCGCTCTTCCCCGCATCTTCCCCCACCACGGAGGGCGAGGCCGCGGGACAGGGGGCCAGCCGCCGGGCGCCGCGCGCGGGCTCGCGCGTGTACACCCCGCGGCGGCCATTCTGGCGGATGCGCCACAGGTCGCGCAGCATGCGCAGCGAGTCGCGCACCAGCTCCACGCTGCTCTGCTCGCCCAGGTACAGGAAGTACACGGGCAGCTCCACGATGCGGTACCCGCGCTGTCGCGCCACGTACAGCAGCTCCACGTCGAAGGCGAAGTCGTCGAGCCGCAAGCGCGGGAACAGGTCGCGGGCCACCGCCCCGCGCAACACCTTGAAGCCGCACTGCGTATCCGACACGCCCAGCTGCAGCAGGCGGTTGACGATGGCGATATAGGCGCGCCCCACCAGATAGCGCTGGTAGATGTACGAGAAGTGCCGCGGGTGCAGCGCGAACAGCGTGCCCGTGTGGCTGCGCGAGCCGATAGCCAGATCGGCGCCCGCCCGCAGGGCGGCCAAGAACGGCACCACCCCTTCGATGGGATACACGAGGTCGGCGTCCGTGTACAGAATGTACTCGCCGCGCGCGTGCGCCACGCCGTGGCGGATCGCGTAGCCCTTGCCGCGGTTGCCCGGGTTGCGCACCAGGCGCACCGCCGGGTACTGCTCCGCGTACGCCTCGACGATGCTGGCCGTGGCGTCGGTGCTGCCGTCGTCGACCACCAGTAGCTCGGCAGCCCCATGCGCCGTGAGCCATGCCGCCACGCGGCCGAGCGTCTCGCCGATCACCGCAGCCTCGTTGTAGGCGGGGATGATCACCGACAGCTCGATCGGCGGCGTGTCGCGCTCCTGCATCGCCTCGCTTCGTCCCCCGCTGCCCGGCTCGCTACACCGGCCGGGCCACGAACAGCACGTGGGGGTACGGCAGCCACGTGTCCAGCCGTACCACGCGCGCCTGGAAGCCGACCTCGGCCAGCAGCGCGCGGTGCTGCGCCGTATCGAAGAAATACAGCCCCTGGCCGGCGGTCAGCCCGAGCCGCGTCATCAGCGCCTCCTCCGTGTACGTCCAGAGGTACTTCCAACGCGGCGCGCGGTCGTTCGTCTTCAGCAGCAGCCGCCCGTGGGGCGCCAACAGGGCCCGGCAGCGGGCCAGCAGCGCCCGCTTCTGCGCCGGCGGCAGCAGGTACAGCACATCGAGCACCGTCACCACGTCGTACGGCCCGCCGGCCACCGCGTCGACCGTGCCCACTGCGTAGCGAGCGTTGGGCAGCGCGCGCGCCGCCCGCCGTGCCGCCGCGATCTTGGCGGGCATCGGGTCCACCCCGTACACCGTGCGCCGCGGCGAGGCGAGCGCCAGCAAGTTGCCGAACAGCCCGTGCCCGCACCCCACATCGAGCACGCGCCCCACGGGCGGCACATGCTCCGCGATGCGCACCAGCGGACACAGCCAGTGCCGCGCCTGCACATGCAGCCGCACGGCTAGCGGTGCATCGCGATACAGCGCCAGCGCCCGCGTCAACGCCCACTGCTCGCGCGACCGCCACTGTCCGGTGGGGCTGCCACTCACCATCCGCCCGCTCCCGCCCGCCGCACCGTGTACCGGCCGAGTATAGTCGTCCAGGAAGCCCAACCAGGGCACCGTATACTAGCGCAGTCGCGCGCGACCGCCCACCGCTCGGCAGAGGCCGGGGGCGGGGACCAGCGCGGGAGCAGATGGTGCACGGGCAAGTATACACCAGCACCGCGGCCACTCTCAGAGAATCCTTAACCCCGGCCACCCGCCGGCTGATCGTCAACGCCGACGACTTCGGGCTCAGCCCCGGGGTGAACGCGGGCGTCCTCGCCGCGCACCGCGCCGGGATCGTCACCAGCGCCTCGCTGATGGCCAACCTGCCCGCCGTGGAAGAGGCGGTGGCGCTGGCGCCGCCGTCGCTGGGGCTCGGGCTACATCTCAACCTGACCACGGGCGCGCCGTGCGCGGGCGCGGCGCGGGTGCCCAGCCTGGTCGGCCGCGACGGGCACTTCCTGCGGCTCGACCGGTTGCTGTGGCGCCTGAGCACGGGTGGCGTGCGCCGCCTAGACCTGGAGCGGGAGATCGCGGCCCAGATCGAGCGGCTGCTGGCGCTGGGCGCGCGGCTCGACCATCTCGACGGCCACCACCACATCCACCTGCACCCGGCGGTCCGGCGCGTGGCCATGGCCAACGCCGTGATCTATGGCATCCACGCCGTGCGGATTCCCGCGGAGCACGGGCCGCTAGGGGTGCGCGAGGCCGCGCGCGATCGCGTGCGCCGCCTGCTGCTCAACGGCGCCTGCCGGCGCGCGCGGCGCATGGCGCACGCGTTCCACCTGGCCACCGCCGACCACTTCCGCGGCGTGGCGCTGGGCTTGGCGTTCGATCTCCCGCGGCTGGTGGCGACCCTGCGTGCGTTGCCGCCCGGGGTGACCGAGCTGATGTGCCATCCGGGCTACGTGGACGCCGAGCTAGCGCGGCGCACGCGCTACAGCCGTGGCCGCGACCGCGAGCTGGCAGCACTCACCGCCCCGGCCGTCCGGGCCGTGCTGGAGGACGCGGGGATCGTGCTCACCCGCTACGGCGCGCTGCCGCGGCCCCAGTGGCCACCAGCCCCTCGCGACGGCGCGCTGCCCGCGGCGGCCGCGGCGCTGGGCGACACCGTCAAGCTCTGAGCGAGGGGCGCGTTGTAGGCCTCCCCACGGGTATGCTATTCCTGGGACGAGTGGCCAGGAGGCCAGCGATGCGAGTACGGCTGCGCTACTTCGCGGGCGCGCGCGAGGCGATGGGCCGCGCCGAGGAGACGCGCGACCTGCCAGCCGGGACGACCGTGGGCGCCCTGCTCGGGCAGCTGCGCGCCGAGGAGCCGCGCTTCGCCCGGCTGCCCGCCGACATGATGGTCAGCGTCAACTTCGAGTACCGTGCGCCCGACCACCTGCTCGCCGAGGGCGACGAGGTCGCGTTCATCCCGCCGGTGAGCGGCGGGCGCTGAGGGGACCGCGATGTTCGAGATCACGCGCGAGGTGCTCACGGCCGACCAGGTGGCCGAGGCGGTACGCGCGCCCGACTGCGGCGGCGTGGTCACGTTCCTCGGCACGGTGCGCAGCCCGTCGCGCGGCCGCACCGTGTTGTACCTCGAATACGAGGCCTACCCCGAGATGGCCGTGCGCAAGATGCAGCAGATCGCCGAGGAGATCCGCGAGCGCTGGGGCATCACGCGGGTGGCCATCCGCCACCGGGTAGGGCGGCTGGAGGTAGGCGAGGCCTCGGTAGCCATCGCGGTCGCCGCGCCGCACCGCCGCGAGGCGTTCGAAGCGTGCGAGTACGCCATCGCGCGCCTGAAGCGCATCGTGCCCGTGTGGAAGAAAGAGGTGTGGGCCGACGGCGAGGAGTGGATCGGCTGGGAGGGCACCGAGGAGGTGCAGCCGGTCGGCGCTCCCGCGGCGCGCGCGTAGCTACCAGTCGAGCAGCGCCCGCAGCAGCCGCTCGGCGCGCCGCCACAGCAGCGCCTCCCACACCAGCAGCGGGTCTTCTTCCAGCCAGGGCGGGGCGGCCGCCCCGCGCGACAGATCCACGTGCGAGCGCACGACCCACGGCGCTGCGGGCGCGGGGCCGTGGCGCACGGGGATCGGCACCCCGCGCGAGCGCTCGTACGCCGCGCGCCGCTGCGGGTCGCTGAGCACCTCGTACGCCGCGTTCAGCTCCTGCATGCGCTCGTGCGCGTCCGGCCGGTCGGGGTGCAGGTCGGGGTGGTGATCGCGCACGAGCCGCCGGTAGGCGGCCCGGATCTCCTCCTCCGTGGCGTCGGGGGGCACGCCCAGGATCGCGTAGTAGTCGGCTGGCATATCGCCCCGGACTCCCCGGCACTAGCAAGCTGCCATCACAGAGATTATGGGCCTCTGCCGCGCCCCGCTCCAGCCCCACGCGGGCCCGCGCCCTGCTCCCTAATCGGCTGCGCGCCAGCGGCTGTGCTAGGATTGCCCTAGTGCACAGCGCTGGGAGAAGGAGCCGTAGGTGTCGGCGCCGAGCGTGCTCATCCCTTGCCCTACCTGTGCTCATACCAACCCCCCCGGTAGCCGCTTCTGCAACCAGTGCGGCAGCGCGCTGACGCCCCATGGGCCTGCCGCCCGCAGCTCCCCGCCGCCGGCCCGCCGGCGCCCGCTGGTACGAGCGGCCGCGGTTTGGCGCGAGTGGGGCGCCGCCGGGTGGTGCGGCGCTCGGGGCCGCTGGCTCGCCGTGGCGGGGGGGCTCGCCGCGGCCGGCAGCCTACTGGTGTTGGCCGGCCCTGGCTCGCCGCTTACCCCCGCGCTGGATGCAGCCCAGCACGCGCTGCGGCCAGGGCCGCTGGCGCTCGCGGCGCTGGTCGCCGGGGCCTTGGCAGGGGGGGCACTGCTCCACGCCCCGCCGGGCAACGCGGCCCTTGCCCATCTGGGCGCGCGCAGCGGGGCGGTGGTAGCGCTGGCCTGCGCCGCGCTGGGCCAGGGGCTGGTGTTGGCAGGTGCGTTCCCCCCAGGCATACTGGCGTATCTGGCGGCCACGGCGCTGGCCTGGGGGCATGCGCGTGGCACCGCGGGCACGCTAGCCGACGCGCCGCTGCTGCGCCGCTACGAGGCGCCCCTAGTCGTTCTCATCCTCGGGGTGGGCGCGCTCGCTCGCTTCTACCTGCTGGGCGCGTATCCCTATGGAGTCGAGGGCGACGAGACCAAGTGGACCTATAGCGTGCAGCAGTACATGCTGGCCGGCGAGCGGACCGCCTGGCCCGCGTACCTGTTCTTCGCCTATGCGCCGCTGTCGTTCTTCTACTACGTGCCCTTCTTGCGGTGGCTGGGCGCCGAGCCGCTGACGGGTCGGCTCATCTCCGCGCTGCTGAGCACGCTCGCCCTGATAGCCTTCTACCCGCTCGCGCGCCGCATCGGCGGGGTGCCGGTAGCGCTGCTGGCCACGGCCCTGCTGGCGGTGTCGACCGGCAACGTCGCCGCCGCGCACTACGGGCACGTGGAAACGCAGGTCTTGCCGTGGGTCGTGCTCGCCGCCCTGTTCGCCGCCTGGGCGGTCGATCGCGGCCACGCGCCCTGGCTGTACCTGCTGTGCGGCCTGAGCGTGGTCGGTGGGCTGCTCACCTACGACACGTTCCACCCGATGGCACTGGCGGTCGGCCTGTACCTCGCGGGGCGCCTGTTCGCCGCGTGGTGGCAGGCTCCGTGGGCGTGGTCGCGGCTGGCGCTGGCGGGCGCCTGCTTCACCGGCCCGGTCCTGCTAGTGGCGCCGCGCGTGCTGCACGGCATCAGCCTGCGCCGCGGGACGTTCACGGGGGTACTCGAGGCGGCCGGGGTCGGGCAGCGGCCGCCAGCAGAGGCCCTCGAACGGCTGCTGCCCGCGCTGGCGAACCAGCTCGGCATCCTGCTGCAGACCCTGTTCGTGCAGCAGCAGCTCCGCGACTTCTTCCTGAACCTGCCGGGGCCGGTGGAACACGTGCTGCTGCTCCCCCTGCTAGCGGTGGGGCTCGGCTGGGCCCTGGCGCGCTGGCGCGAGCGGCACCAGGCGTTGGTGCTGCTGTGGGCTATCCTGCTCCTGCTGCCAGCCCCCCTGCTCACCGGCGCGGTCGTGTACCGCGTACTGTACCCGGCGTTCCCAGCCCTGTACCTGCTGATGGCGCTGGGCCTATGGTGGAGCTACACGCAGCTGCGCGCGACGGTGGGCGGGCGCTGGGCCTGGGGGGCCCCCGCGGCGTTGGCGGGGTTCCTGGTCCTGGTGGGCTTCAGCAGCCAGTACGTGTTCTACCACCATCTCCAGGAGCCCGATCCGACCCGCAGGCCGCGCCGCGAGCTACTGGACACGGTAGCGGCGGCGGTGCAGCCGGGGCGCTTCGTCTACCTGGCCTATCTCCCCGTGCGCAACGAACCGACGGAAATCGAGGGACCCGCGGTGCAGGCCTTGGTGCGCGGGCGCGTGGGTATCGGCCAGGAAGCCCAGTACTACCGGCAGGTACCGTTCGACCAGCTGCTGCCGGCCATCGCCGTCGATCGCCAGCGCTACCGCAGCCTCGTGGTCGTGGCGCCGCTGGCACCACGCGACCCCCTGGAACGCGACATCCTGGCCACCGTGGCGCGCTGCTTCCCAGGCCATGAAGCCCTCGCAGGCTCGTACTTCGTGCAGCTCGTGCTCCCCGAGCCCGCGCTGCACACCCCGCGCTGCCTGGCCGACGCCCAGGTGCAGCTCACCGCGCCGCCCCCGGACGCCACAGTACCCGCCGGCCAGGCGGTGGAGTTCGCCTGGCAGCCATCGCGGCCGGTACCGACCAACCGGGTGGTCGTGGAGCGCCACCGCGACGGCATCGTGTTCCTCACTGGCGACCAGCTCTTGGGCGGCCCGGGCTGGGAACTGGAAACGGTCCATGCTGAAGGGTTCACGGGGCGCGGCGCGCTCGCCGACCAGTGGCACGCGGGGCCGACGGGAACCCAGGTCGTGGTGCCGCAAGCGGGCCAGTACACCGTCTGGGTGCGCAGCCTCCGCCGCGCCGCAGACGACACGCACGTGTACCTGGACGTGGGCGGCGAGCGGCTGGAGATCGCCCCGGCCGCGACCACGCCGCTGGGCCAGTGGGTCTGGCAGCAGCTGGGCGCGGTCGATCTCGCCGCTGGCCAGCACCAGCTGACGATCAGCAAGGACTACGGCACCACCACGCGGCACATGGCGATCTTCATCGACGCCGTAGCGCTCGCGCTGCCTGCCGACTGGGCGCCCGACCGCGACTCGCTGTGGCTACCGGCGCTGGACAGTGGCGAGTTGGCAGGCGAACAGGCTCAGTTCCATTGGGCGCCGCCCGAGCCGGGCCGCTACCGCTGGCGCGTACAGGTGCTCGACAGCGACCGGCTGGTCGACGCGCGCGGCGAGCTCGGCGCCTGGAGCCCGTATCAAGAGTTCGTGGTCGCGCCGCCAGAGCAAGGGGGATAGCCGTCGCGTGCTGGGGGCAGGGAGCATGCGAGCCGGCGCGCGCGACTGAGCCAGCTGACAGCGCTGAGCAGTAGCAGCACCGCCACCACCATCGCGGCAGCGACCACCAGCTTGGCAGCTGTCGAGACGGGGCTGTGCAGCGCCAGGCCGAGGCAGGCGAACAACCCGCAGAAGCCGTACAGCAGCAGCACGATCACCGGGTGGGCTAGGCCGAGGCGGGCGAGCCGCTGCGGCAGGTGCTCGCCGTCGCCCCCCTTGAGCGGCGAGCGCCCCTGTGACAGCCGCCGTACGATCACCCAGGCCACATCCAGGATCGGCAGGCCCAGCACGATCACCGCCGTGCCTACCTTCACCCCCCCGATGATCGCCAGCGCGCCCAGCGCGTACCCGAGGAACATCGAGCCGCTGGTCCCCATGAACAGCCGCGAGGGGTGCCAGTTGCGCGGCAGGAAGCCCAGGCAGGCCCCGGCCAGCGCCAGCGGCAGCACCGCGATCGTGTACTGCCCGAACCACAGGCTGCGCAGGAACAGCGTCACCGCGGCGATCACGGCGATACCGCCCGCCAGGCCATCCATGACGTCGAGCAGGTTGAGCGTGTTGATCATGCCCACCAGCCACAGCACGGTCAGCGGCACGCCCAGCCACGCCGGCAGCGCGACCACGCCCACGGCCGGCAGCGCCACGCTGTCGATCCACAGGCCGAATGCGATCGGCACCAGCGCCACGGCGAGCTGGCCGACGAGCTGTGGTAGGGGCGGCAAACGATAGCGGTCGTCGAGGTACGCCAGGGGCAGCAGCAGCGCGAGCCCCAACAGCACGCCCAGCAGGCGCCAGGCGTCCTCCGGTGAGCGCGTGAGGTCCGGCAGCGGCAGCAGCAGGCTGACCAGCACCGCCAGCACGAACGCCGCGCAGATCCCGTAGCCGCCGCTGCGCGGCACCACATCGCGTTGCAGCTCGTTGCGCCGCGGGTAGTCGAGCAGCCCCCACCGCCGGCCCAGGCGCGCGGCCAGCCCGCTGAACAGGAAGCCGGCGCCCGCGGCGAGCGCGAAGAGCGCCCCCAGCGCGGCGAGCAACGATGGCTCCGGCCCGCTCATCGCCCCTACCGTTCCTCAGGCCAGCTCGCGCGCCAGCGCCACCAGGCGACCGGCGAGCGCCGGATCGTCGCGCTCCAGCGCCGCGCGCAGCGCCGCCAGCGCCTGGGGCAGCGCGCGCAGCGGGGCGTCGTCGTCGCGCGCCACCCGCCAGGTGCGCGGCAGCGGGCCGGGCACCAGCCGCTCCCGCGGGCTGACCAGCGCCTCGGCGAGCCGCTCGCCCGGCCGCGCGCCGACGATCGCCAGCGGCGGCGCCCCCTGCCCCAGCAGGGTGCCGAGGCGCTGCGCCAGGGTGACCACGGGCACCGGCTCGCCCACGTCGAGCAGCAGCGTCGCGCCATTGTCGCCCAGGCCGGCCGCGGCCAGCAACAACGCCGTGGCCTCGTCCATGCTCATCCAGTAGCGCGTCATCGCCGGGTCGGTGATCGTCACCGC
>DATGKN010000018.1:0-47813 GCA_035294645.1 Chloroflexota bacterium | reverse complement strand
CGTTCACGATGCGCGCCCAGCGCTCATGGCTCGCCCACACCAGGTCCGGAATCACCGCGTCCGTCGGGCTGAATACAAGGCCCACGCCCCACTCCAGGCGGCCGCGACCAACGCGCCGGTTCCAGAGGTCGAGCGGGGTAGCAAGGTTCCGCAGCACGCGTTGATGGTCCGGGTGCGGGGCCCGGGACACGAACAGCTCTCCAGCGATGATCTCGCGGCGCAAGGTGTCGTCCGGGAACAGCTCCAGGTCGTCCACCGTCCAGACCACGCCCGCCCGGGCGGCCGGTTCCGTCATCGTTCTCGCTCCGCGCGCCGGTCCCACGACAGCGATGCTGGCCGGAGTATACCGCCGCGCGGGTCCCGCCAGACGTTGCACTGCGGTACCATGGGCCACGACCTGTACCACACTCGGCACGCGAGGAGACGGCCATGAAGGCGGCGGTGCTGCGCGCGTTCGGTCGACTGGACAGCCTGAGCTGGGAAGAGGTGCCCGATCCGGTCCCCGGGCCGGGCGAGGTGCTGCTGCGGGTGCGCGCCGCGGCGGTGAACCGCACGCTGGACATCGAGCTGATCGAGGGCACTTCCGGCTGGCGCCCGCCCCTACCGCACATTCCCGGCTCCGAGCCCGCGGGCGACGTGGTGGCGTTGGGGCCGGGCGTCGAGACGGTGGCCGTGGGGGCACGTGTGGCCGCGATGCCGGCCCTGCACTGCGGCACCTGCTCCGAATGCCTGCTCGGCTACGCCAACTCCTGTCTCTACGCCGGCGGGCTGGGGCGCTCGCGGCCGGGCGGCTACGCCCAGCTGGTGGCCGTGCCGGCCCGAGCGCTGATCCCCATCCCGCCGGACCTCTCCTACGCCGAGGGCGCGGCCATCCCCCAGTCGTTCACCACCGCCTGGCACCTGCTGGTCACCCGCGCGGAGGTGCAGCCGGAGGACACCGTGCTGATCCTCGGCGCCGCAGGCGGCCTAGGCATCGCGGGCATCCAGATCGCCAAGCTGTACGGCGCCCGGGTGATCGCCGTGGCCGGCAGCGAGGAGAAGCTGCGGGTGGCCCGCGAGCTGGGCGCCGACTACACGATCAACCACCGCACGCACGACTTCGCCGAGGAGGCGCTGCGGCTGACCGACGGGCGCGGCGTGGACGTGGTGTACGAGAACGTCGGCGCCGCGACCTGGGAGCGGAGCCTGCGCAGCCTGGCCGTGCGCGGCCGGCTGGTCACCTGCGGCACGCAGGGCGGCGCGCACATCGCCTTCGACCTGCGCGACTTCTACCGCCGCCAGCTCACCCTCCGCGGCTCGGCCGGCGCCACCGACCGCGACGTGGAGCGCGTGCGCCAGTACGTGGCCGCCGGCCGGCTGCGCCCGCGGGTGCACGCCGTGTTCCCCCTGGCGCGACTGCCCGAGGCGGCGGCGGTGATCCTGGCGCGGCAGAACATCGGCAAGGTGATCGTGGAGATCCCGCAGGACGCGTGAGCGCTCAGCCTGTGGGCCGCACGGCCAGGAGCAGCCCGAGCCCGATCAGCCCAGCGCCCAACACCATGCCGGGCGTGAGGGGCTGGCCGAGCAGCACCACGCCCAGCAGCGTGCCCACCACCGGCTGGGCGAAGAAGAATAGCGAGGCGACGGCGGCGTCGACCAGCGCGAACGCGCGGTTCCAGAGCCACATGGCGCCGGCCGTGGACACCACGCCGAGGTACAGGATCCCAGCCACGAGGAGCGCCTCACTGCCCTGCTCGCTCGGGAGGCTCGGCGACCACCAGAACGCCCAGTGCGGCGCTCGGAGCTCGACGGCCGCCAGGGGCACGGCCGCCAGTAGCCCACCGACGAACGCCCAGAGCGTGACGACCAGCGTGTCGTGCGCCGCGCTCACCTGGCGGACCAGCACCGAGTACAGCCCCCAGGTGAGCGCGGCCGCCGCCAGCGCCGCGTCGCCCCAGGCGGTGTGCGCGTCGAAGTCGGCGCGCGTCGGATCGACGATCGCCAGCACGCCCGCGGTGGCCAGCCCCACCGCGGCCACCTGGCGCCGGGTCAGACGCTCGTGCAGGATGAGCGACGCGAACAGCACGATGCAGGCGGGCGAGGCGCTGGTGATCAGCGCGCCGTGGACTGCCGACGCCAGCGCGGTGCCCACGAACTGGGCGCCCACGCTGACGCCGAAGCCGACCACGCCCACACCGACCAGGCGCAGCACCGCGCCGGCCGCTGGGCGGGGCAAGCGCAGCCACCGGGCCAGCGCCCCCAGCACGAGGAGTCCGAGCAGCAGCCGCAGGCTGAGCAGCGTGAACGGCGGCACGACGCGCAGCACGACATCCGATACGACGTACATGCCGCCCCAGATGGCGCCGGCGCCACAGCCGTACAGCGCCCCACGCCCCAGCGCGCGGAGCGCGCTGTCTGTCCGCACGCCCCCCGCGCTCACGTGCCCCCCTCCTGCCCACGCGTTCAGTAGGCTCGCCCCTCCGATCTCCCCTACCGCGCGCTCACTTGTTAGGGTAGCAGGCCGCCCGGGGGGGCCGTATTGATGGCCACGGGCTCCCGCAGCCTGAGATACCAATGCTAAAGGTCGGTATAATGGCCACCACCGCGGCGGCCGGGGGGGTAGGGGGAGAGGAGGCGTACGATGCGGTGGGCAGCAGCGGTCCGGCACTGCCTGAACCTGATAGCACTCGGGTTCCTCGCCTGCAGCACGCCGGCGGCGCCGTCGGGCAACCCCACGGGGGAGCCGGGCACCGTGGGAGCCGCCCAGCCCTCCGCGGCGCCCACGAGCCGCTCCTCCCAGCGCGTCCCGCTGGTGGTCGGGCACTTCCCGGCCACCCACACCGGCGGCGTCTACATCGCCCAGGAACGCGGCTACTTCGCCGAGCAGGGGCTCGATGTCGAGCTCGTGCCGTTCCAGTCGCTGCCCGAGGCGGCCGTGCTCCTCAACTCGGGGCAGATGGACATCTACGCGGGCGGCACCGGCGCCAACCTGTACAACGCCGTGGCCCGCGGGATCAGGCTGCGCGTGGTGGCCGATAAGGCGCACTCGGAGCCCGGGGTCAAGTACAAGGCATTCGTCGCCCGCCGCGACCTGTGGGAGCAGGGGGTGATCCGCAACATCGCCGACTTGAAGGGCCGAGCGATCACCTCGCTGCCGAGCGGCGGGGGTATCGAGTACCAGATGGAGAAAGTGCTGGCCACCGCCGGGTTGACCATGGCCGACATCGACTTCCGCGGCCTCGGTACCCCCGAACAGCTCACCGCGCTGGCCAACCAGGCCGTCGATGGAGCGTTCCTGTTCCAGCCCGCCCTCTGCACGGCCGAGCGGCAGGGACTCGCGGTCACACTACTGCCGCTGCTCGACGACGTGGCCCCGGGGCTGCAGGGCGGCGTGATCAACTACGGCGAGGCGTTCATCCGCGACAAGCCCCAGGCCGCTCGCGGCTTCATGGTCGCCTACGTCAAAGCACTGCGCGACTACAACGATGCGCAGCTGTACAACTACAACCGGGCCCAGATCGTCGACATCCTGCAAAAGTACGTCCACCTGCCCGACGTGAGCTACTACGAGCAGTGCGAGTGGGGCCGCCTCAACCCGGATGGGCGCGTCGACCGCGCGTGGATCGAAGATGAGATGCTCTGGGGCGTGCACACCGGCCTGCTCGATCGCGTCATTCCCGTGGACCAGCTCGTGGATGACACCTACGTCGACTACGCGCTCCAGGTGCTCGGGCCGTACCGGCCCGCAGGGCGATAGCGAAGCGCGCGATGGAGAGGACAGCTGCCGTGTCGACAACTCGCTGGCTTCCGGCCGTCGGCGGCCTGCTCGCGCTCGGGCTCGCCGCCTGCACCATGCCCCCCTCCACCGCCGCGCCGCGCGCCGAACCGCCCCCAACGGGGCACACGGCGAGCGCCGCGGCCAGCAGTGTCACGCCGGGCCCTCTGGCGCCACTGCCCGCGCGGGTGCGCTTGCACACCGGCTACACGACCGCCTCGGCCTCGATGGCCGGGCTGTGGGCCGCGGCCGAGGGCGGCTACTTCACACAGCACGGGCTCGATGTCGAGGTCAGCTTCGTGCGCGCCGGCGCCGAGGTGCTAGCGGCGATCGCCAACGGGGAGGTGCCGCTCGCGGTCGCCGGCGGGCTGAGTCTGGTCGGCGCGGCCCTAGAGGGCAGCGACCACGTGATCGTCGGGGGCATGAACGACCGCCTCGCCCAGGCGCTATACGCCGCCCCGCAGATCCCCGACGTGCCCGCGCTCCGCGGCCAGACCATCGGGGTGTCGCGCTATGGGGCGATCACCCACCTGGCCGCCCTCAAGATTCTGGAGCACTACGGCCTCCGCGCCGGGGAGGACGTGAACATCGTGCAGACCGGCGGCGTGCCCGAGTCGCTGGCCGCCGTGCAGACCGGCGCGGTGCAGGCGGCGATGCTCACCCCGCCGAACACCCTGCACGCGCGCAAAGCCGGGCTGCGCCTGCTGATCGACACCGGGGACCTGAACATCCCCGATCTCGGCACGGCGATCGGCACCACGCGCCGCTACGTACGCGAGCAGCCGGCGGTCGTCGAGCACTACCTGGCGGCGATCATCGAGGGGCTGCACCGCTTCCTGACCGACCGCGAGTTCGGCCTCCAGGTGATCGGCAAGTACACGCGCACCGACGACCGCGAGGCGCTGCTCGACGCCTACGAGTACTACGCGCCGTTCCTGGTGCGCGACCTCGAGCCGAGCCTGGCGGGGCTCCAATCGCAACTCGACGAGCTGGCCGACACGAAACCCGCCGCGCGCACGGCCCGGCCGGAGCAGTTCCTCGACAAGGCGCCGCTGGAGCGCGTGCGCGCCACGGGGTTGGTCGAGCGCCTGTATGGCACGCAACGCTAGAGCGACCTGCAGGGATGCGCCGGCCGTGGGCCTCGCGGGCGCGCGCCGTGCACGGCCCCTACTTAACCCGACCGCCAGCAGCTTCAGTCGTAGCGCACCACCACCAGGTGGTCGCGCCCGCGCTCGGCACCCCATACCTGCCCTGGAATGCCGCCCAGCTGGGCCACGTTCGAGGGCCGCGAGATCTCGACGGTGGTGAACGTCTCGGTGACGGGATCGAAGCGCACCAGGGTGTCGGCGCCGGTGTCGCTGAGCCACACCTTGTCCTGGTGGTCGACGTACACCGCGTAGGCACGTGGGTTCGCCCCGGGCAGCCGCCACTCGGCCCACTCGCTCGTGGCGGGGTCGTAGCGGCCGAGCTGGCCGACGTTGTACTCGCTCACCCACAGGCGCCCGGCCGAGTCGGGCCACACGCGGCGCACGCCGGCGTTCGGCGTCGGCGGCTCGATCACCGTCACCGCGCCGTCGTCGCTGTCGATGCGGCCCAGATAGCTGCCGGCGAGCGAGGCGAAGTAGACCGTCCCGTCGGGCGCCGTGGCGATGCCGTACGGCCCCGGGCCCCGCGGGGCATCGAACACCCGCACGACCCCCTCGGCCGGGTCGAGCCGGCCGAGGTACCCGGCCTGGCCCGTGAACCACAGCACGCCGCGGTGGTCGAAGGTGGCCGTGTTCAGGTTGGCGCGCGGGCCAGGCAGCGGGTACACGCGGACCTCTAGGGTGGCGGGATCCACGCGCACGATGGCGTTGAGCCCACCATCGGTCACCCACGCCGCGTCGTCCGGCCCGATGATGATGCCGTGGGGCGCCGAGCCGGGCCCGAGCGCGACCACGACGTGCTCGCCCGTGGCGGGGTCGTAGCGGCCGACGGTGCCGTCGCCCTGCGCGGCGTACCAGGCGCGGCCCTGGCGATCGGGCACCGCATCGTGCGGATGGCTGCCGGGCGCGACCGGATACTCCTCTACCACCAGCCCCTGGCTCGCGGTGGCGAGGCGCCCGCCCGCCAGCAGCAGGGCGAGTGCCAGTGCCAGCATCCCGCCCAGCCCAACGCGTCCCCACAGGCCCCCCACGCGTCCACTCCCGCTCATCGTTCCTCCTCCCCTCCCCCGCGCGACCAGCCAGCGTACCGTGCTGCTGTGTGTAGGGGGATAGTAGCAGAGCATCCCAGAACACGGGAGCGATTCGAGGCTCGCGCTGGCGGTTCAGGCGAGCACGCCGTCCAGCCAGTCGAAGAGGCGCCGCGCGCGCAGGCCGGGCGTTTTCGGTTCGCAGTGCAGGTCGGCGCCCTCGGCGGCCGTGAAGCGCACCAGCTCCTTCGGACCGGGCAACGCGTCGTACAGCTGCTGCGACTGGCCGGGCCAGAACTGCTCGCCGTCCGGATCGGTGACAAGCATAGGGCAGCGGATACGCTGCAGCACGTCGTCGCCTAGCCGGTACTGCTCGACGAGCTTGTAGGCGTCGTAGTACGAGCTGACGCCGTACGGCCGCATGCGGAACCGCAGGGTGCCCGCGGCGACCGGGTCCTCCTGGAGTCCTTCAGCCATATAGCGGTCGAACTCCGCCTTCTGGCCGGCGGCGAGCAGTTCCCGCATCGGCGGCGGCAGGTAGGCGAACCACGAGGCCGACACATCGACCACGCCCGGATCGGCGACGGCCGCCGCGAGGCGCGGCTCGAAGGCCACGGCGCGCGGCACCCAGTAGCCGGCCTGGCTGACCCCGAGCAGCGCGATGCGGCGCGGATCGACCTCCGGGCGGGTGAGCGCGTAGTCCACCACGGGCGTGATGACGCGCTCCCAGTCCGGGCGGAAGTAGAGCCCCTGGTCGAGCAGCGCGAGGCCCTGGCCGGGCCCGTAGAAGGTCAAGCAGTGGTAGCCGCGCGCCAGGGCAGCCGCGATGCCCAGCACCCACGCGGCGGTGAGCGCGCTGTCGCTGCCGTTGTTGAAGATCAACAGTGGTCGCGACCCGTCCGTCGTGGTGGCGCGGAAGAAGTAGCCGGGCAGCGTGGTGCCCTCGTAGGGGATGCGGACCCGCTCGACAGGGGGGTCGAGCAGCGCGCCGCCCTGCTCCCACAGCGCCTGCTGGCGGTGCCAGGTAGGAGCAAACTGCTCGGGGGCGCCCATGGGGTCGGCGCAGTAGGTGGCGGAGAACAGGTAGTTCGCCGCCTCCCAGTAGGCCTCGCGGGCGCTGACGCGCCGGCCGGCCGCCAGCGCGGCGTCGGCCTCGGCCGCGCAGCGCTCGCCGGCCGCCACTAGCGCGCGGTAGGCGCTGCCGAAGTCGCCCTCCGGGGGGATCTGGTCGGCGATGGCCAGGCAGGTGCCCACGTCGGCGACCTGGTAGTAGGCGCCACCCAGGGTGATCAGGAACACGAAGTTCAGCGCGTCGTTCTGGAAGAAGCGCGCGCTGTCGCGGGGCTGTCGGGTGGTGGACGGTCGAGGGTCCTCCTCCCCGCTGCCTCCCCCCATAGGCAGGAGAACGCCGCGAGACGACAGCGGAGCCGCCTGGGCGCCGCGCGCAGCGAACACACCGCCGGCAGCCAAGACGCTGGAGGCGCGCAAGAAGGCCCGTCGCTTCATCTCTACTCCCGCACCGCGCCCGCGCGGCGCCACGCCGCAATTCCTCGATGCAGCATACCGACGGCGGACGCCGGGATGCCAGAGTGAGCCAACCGTGGCGCGGGCTGGCGCGCCGGCTGTATCGTTATTCGCAACAGCGTGTGCACGAGGAGAGACAGTATGAGACACGCCGGCGCGTGGCTGTTGGGCTGGCTGGGCGCAGCGATCCTCCTGGCTGCCTGCGCGGCCCCTGCCGCCCCGCCCTCCCCCACCAGTAGCCGCGCGCCGTCGACCGCCAGTCCGAGCCCGGCGCCCGCGACCACGAGCGAGGCCCGGCCATCCGAGAAGGTGCGGCTGGCGTACAGCGCGCTCACGGCTGTGGCCGCCGTGCCGGTGCTGGCCCAGGAGCGCGGGCGGTTCGCCGCCCACCACCTCGACGTCGAGGTGCAGTATATCGCCAGCGGCACTACGGCCATGCAGGCGCTGCTCGCGGGCGAGATCCAGCTCCTGGTGGGCGGGACGGAGGCCGTGCTGAGCGCCGCAGCAGCCGGGGCCGACCTGCGGATCGTGGCCGGCCTGGTCGACGTGGTGCCGTTTTCGCTGATGGTGCGCCCCGAGATCGCCACGGCCGGGGACCTGCGCGGCCAGCGCCTCGGCATCACGCGCCTCGGCTCGGCCACCGACTACGCGCTGCGGCAGGCCGTGCGCCGCTTCGGGCTCGATCCCGACCGCGACGTGGCGCTGGCCCAGATGGGCGGCGTGCCCGAGATCCTCGCGGGGATGGAGAGCGGGGCGGTGGCCGGGGGCACGCTCTCGCTGCCGCCGCTGGCGCAGGCACGCCGCGCGGGCTACCGGGAGCTGCTCGACCTGGCGACGGCCGACCTCCCCTACCAGACCACCTCGCTGGCGGTCACCGCCCGGTTCGCCCAGGAACGCCCCGAGACGATCACGGCCGTGCTGCGCGCCATGGCCGAGGCGATCCACCTCCTCAAGACCGACCGCGCGACGGCCCTCGCCACCTTCGCCGCGCTCAACCGCGACGATGACCCCCAGGTGCTCGAAGAGACCTACGAGCGCTACGCCCGGCAGTACATCGCCGCTGTGCCCGTCCCCAACCGCGCCGGCATCGCCGCCGTGCAGGAGCAGCTCGCTGCCCGCGACCCGCGCCTGGCCGCCCTCGACCTCGACACCCTGATCGACGAGCGCCCGCTGCGCGCGTTGGAGGCCGAGGGGTTGTTCGCCCGGCTGTACGGTGGCTCCTGACCCGCAACGCCTCGTCCGCTGGTCGCCAATATAATGCCGCAGCGCTCGAGCACCAGCGCTAGCGCGATTCGACCACACCCGCCCCGGCTATCCCAGAGCGAGGCACACGGCGCCGCGCCCGGTCGCGGGTGTGGCCCGAGGGAGACAGATATTATGTGGCGACAGACGACCTCCGGGCCCCAGTGGCGCAGGCCGGCGTGGGCCGGCCTAGTGCTCGCGGCCGTCATCCTGCTCGGGGGCAGCGGCCTCCAGACGGCCCACGCTACCCGCCCCGAACCGCGCGCGCGCCCCGGGGCCGCACGCGGCGCCCCGCAACTACAGCCCGTTCGGGTGGGCATCGTGGCCATCGCCTCGGAGGTGGGGCTGTTCCTGGCCCAGGAGCGCGGCTACTTTGCCGAGCAGGGGCTCGCTGCCGACTTCGTGCGCTTCGAGGGAGGGGCGCAAGTCGCCGCGCCGCTCAGTCTCGGCGAGCTCGAGGTCGGTAGCGGGCCGGTGAGCGCGGCGCTGTTCAACGGCATCAACCGTGGCCTGGAGGTGCGCATCGCGGCGCCCCAATCGCGCTACGAGCCGGGCTACAGTCAGCTCTGGCTCAGCGTACGGCAGGATCTCGCCGATACGATCCGTGACTATCCCGACCTGCGCGGCCGCACCATCGCCGTGCTCACCTTGGCCAGCACCAGCGAGCTGCTGGTCGAGCGCGCGCTCCAGCGGGGTGGCCTCACGCTCCGCGACGCGAGTCTGGTGCAGCTGGGCCCCGGCGACCAGCTCACCGCTTTCGCCAACCGGGCCATCGACGCGGGGCTGCTGATCGAGCCGCAGGCCACCATCGCCGCCGACCGCGGGCTCGCCATCCGCTGGCGCGAAGCAGCCGACTGGTCGCCCGGCATCCAGGTGAGCAATATCCTCTACGGGCCGACCTTCACGCAGCGCGACGTGAGCGCTGGCCAGCGGTTCCTGCTGGCGTACCTCAAGGGCGTGCGCGACTACTACGACGCCGCCATCGCCGGCCGCGGCGACCGCGAGGCCGTGATCGCGACGCTGATGCGCTACACGCCGCTGCGGGACCGCGCGCTATACGACCGCATGCGCTGGGCGTACCTGGATCCCAATCTCACCCTCGACGAGGACGACCTGCGGACCACCATGCAGTGGTTCGTGGCGCGCGGCCTCGTTGAGCGGCCCGTGGATCTGGCCACCGCGGTAGATCGCCGGTTCGTGGAGTACGCCCTGACTGCGCTGGGCCTGTACCAGTAGGCAGCCGCCGGACGCTCGATGTGAGCGCGTTCACAGCGTCACGGTAAGCGTGCTCACAGGCCGCCGGGCCGGCCGCCCCGTACAGTACCCAGGGAAGGTGCGGCGCAGCCCAGCGCCGCGGGAGGAAGGGAGCACAACGATGTACTATTACTGCCCGCCCTACTTCTACAGCTACTACTACCCGATCGCCTACCCCCCGCTGTATTTCTATCGCCCGCTGCCGCCGGTGGTGTACCTGCCGTAGGCGTCCCCCTCTTGAGGAGGGCCTCGCCGGTGCCGCGGCGGGGCCCTTTTATTCGTTACCCGCGGCAGGAAACGCGCACCCGGTGCGCGCGGGCCCCACCCTCCAGCGGGGCCCGCGATTCCCGAGGGCACGGGAGCGCACCGAACCACGGAGCTAGCCATAGGCCGCATATCCCTGCTACAGTCTGGCTGCGCGTGACCGGCTACTGATCGCATCCGCCGAGCTGTGGGCCCTGCTCGGGCTGTCCGCCAGGCCGCGTGTATGCCTACGCGCTCGTGGACGGGGCGGGGGAGCCGGGCCCCGACCGGGCGCGGCTCGCGGTGGCGCTGGCTGAGTGCAGCCACGTCCTCCGCCCTCCCGCCCTCTGAGCGGTGCCTGCGACCGACCGCGCACGAGCCCCGCGAGCACGGGGGGTACGACGGCCAGGCGAGGTGCGGCCATGCCAGATCCGACGCTCGCAGGCGACACGAAGCCGCGGCGGACGGAGTTCGACCCCTGGCCCTTCCGCCTGCTGCTGGCGGGCAGCGTGTTCAACCAGGTGGGCTTCTGGGTCCAGCAAGTCGGCGTTGGCTGGCTGATCCTGGAGCTGACCGGCTCCTCGCTCCAGATCGGCATCGCTAGCGCGCTGCGCGGCCTGCCCATGCTGGTCGTCAGCCCCCTGGCGGGCGTGCTGGTCGACCGCCTCGATCGGCGCCGCATCGTGCTCGTCTCGCAGACCGTGATGAGCTTGGCCACGCTGTTGCTCGCGCTGCTCATCCAGTCCGGGTGGGTACAGGCCTGGCACGTGTTCCTGCTGACGCTAGCGATGGGCACCGCTATCTCGGTGAACTTCCCCGCGCGGCAGGCGCTGATCCCGTTCACCCTGCCGCCAGGCCAAGTCGGGCGCGGGGTAGCGACCGTCGCGGCCGGCCAGAACGGCGCACGGGTGGTGGCTCCGGGGCTGGGCGGCGCCCTGATCGCCCTCAGCGGGCTGGCCGTCTGCTTCCTGGCCCAGTCGCTGGCCTTTCTGATCGCCCTGGGCTGTGTCTGGCGCCTACCCACGCCTCCCCCCGCGCGCAGCGGGAGCGCGAGCGTGTGGGACACCATGTGCTCTGGCTTCGGCCACATCGCCGGCAGCCCGCGGCTGGCAGGCCTGCTACTGCTGGCGGTGGTACCGACGGTGCTGGCGCTGCCGTACCAGCAGCTGCTGCCGGTGTTCGCCCAGACGGTCTATGCTGTGGGCCCGGGCGGGCTGGGCCTGCTGCTCATGGCGAACAGCGCGGGGGCGTTCGCGGGCGCGCTGGCTGCCACCCACTTGATGGGCCTGCGCCGCCCCGCGCTGGTGCTGCTCGCGGCAGGGGTCGTGCTGGGCCTGAGCCTGGTGCTGCTGGCCCTGGCACCGTCGTTCGCGGTGGGCCTGGGCACGCTGCTACTGTGCGGCGGCGCGTTCGCGGTCTACAACGCCACCAACAACGCGCTGCTGCACGAGGCGACCACCGACGCCTACCGCGGCCGGGTGATGAGCGTCTACCTCATGACCTGGAGCCTGTACCCGATCGCCACGCTACCGGCGGGCGCGCTGGCCGACCGGCTCGGCGCGCCGCTGACGGTGGCGCTGGGCGGCGGGACGTGCGCGCTGCTGGTGCTGCTGGTGTGGGCGGCGCTGCCCGCGCTGCGCGAGCTGCGCTGAGGCGCCCGCGGGGCTGCCGGCCGCCCGTGCGCCGCGCCGGCAGCCCTGGGGCGCGAGCGGGCTCAGGTGAGCGGGATCTCGCCAGTGTACTCCAGGATGTACAGGCCGCCGGCGTGGCGCTCCACCGCGTAGATCAGCCCGCGCTCGTCCACGAACATATCGTTGATCTGCGCGGTGGGCACCGACGAGCCGGGCGGGGTAATGGGCACGAAGTAGGCGATCTCCTCGGCCCGCAGCGGGTTGCGGATGTCGTAGATGCGCACGCCGCCGTTGAAGAAACTGCCCACCACGGTGTTGTGGAGTTCGGCGGCCGTGGGCTGCTCGTGGTTCTCGTGCTGGTTGTGCGCCCCGAACCGTCCGCCGCGCCGGCAGAGATCATCGACATTGCGCGGCAACGGCGCCACCCCGAGCGGCACCCAGTTCGTCTCGTACTCGATATTCACGATCCAGATCAGCTTCGGATGATCGAGGCAGCGGTTGCCCAGCGCCTCGTCGCTGAGCACCATCAGGTTGCGCCCGAGGTGCGGCACGGCAGTGTGGGTGAACCCGGGCATCGGCGGGTGGGGGTTCCAGCGGTGCACCAGCCGCGGCTGCTCCAGGTCGGAGATGTCGAGGATCACCGCGCCGCCGTCGATCCAACCCATGTAGGCCCGGTCGGGCCGGCTGGGCAGCACGTTCACGTTGTGCAGGCGGGTGCCGGTGTCGAAGCGCGGATGGCGCGGCAGCGGCGGCTCGCCCGCGCGCATGCCGGGGATCCACCAGCGCCCGACCTCGCGGGGCCGCTCCGGGTCCGCCAGGTCGACGATCACATAGATCTGGTCGTCGAGCGGGTGGTTGGGCTCGAAGTCCGGCATGCCCGTGGAGAGGTGCGCGTAGCGGCCGTCGACGAACCACACGAAGTGGCAGCCACGCGAGTATGGCCCCGAGCAGTCGAACATCGAGAGCTGACGCGGCCGCTCGGGGTCCGACACGTCGTAGATCACCAGCCCGGCCGGCTGCTGGCCCGGCTGCTGCGTCTGGCGCGCCGTAGCTAGGATGTTGCCGCTGAGCGACAGGGAGTTGACGCGTGTGTCGGGGTTCTCGTGGGGGATCTGGAGCAGCAGGCCTGGATCGCGCGGGTTGGTGACATCGACGATGCTGATGCCCATCTCGCCGCTCTCGTGGGCGAGATAGGCGATGCGCCGGCCGTTCGGCAGCTGCTGGATGGCGATGCCCTCGCCCATCGCGCCCTGGTTACAGTCGTGGTGCCCGATCAGGCGCAGATTGGATGCTTCGAGGGTCATCTCCTCCAGGCTGAGCTGCGCGGGGGCGGCGGGCCGCGTCCTCACGGTGGCTGCCGCGCCCCCCGCGCCGCCCGCCAGTGCCGTCCCGCAGGCCAGTGCTAGCGACCCCTTCAGGAAGTCTCGCCGTCTGACTGCCATACGTCCCCAAGGCTCCTTTCCACAGGATTGGGCGCCGCGGTGGCCAGCCGAGCCTCGCCGGCCGCGCCTGCCGGCGGCGACCAGCCGCCGCCACCCCCTACAGCGGTTTGCGGAAAGGGAAAGAATGAGCCGACGGTCGCCCTGCAGAGCAGGTCCGTCGTGGATAGCGACGCCCCCCCCCGACCGGTCAGAGACTCGTGGTGCCCAGGCCGCCACCGCCGCCCGCGCCGCATACCGGGCAGCCCCCAAGACAGTCGCCGCGCCGCCTGCCCCGCGCCCCCGGAGTGGACGACGGGCCGGCCTAGGCGACGGTGGGCCCATTATACGCACCCGGCGTCCCGCCGGGGAGCAGCCGGGGCGCGCTAGCGCTGGCCAGCCGCCGCGCGATCGAGGAACCAGCGCAGCTCACCGCGCGGGCGCACCCGGCCGGCGGGCACGGATGGGTCGCCCTGCAGCGCCGCCGACACTTTCGGCGCCTTGTCGGCCCCGGCCACCAGGAAAGCGACGGCTTGCGCCGCGTTGAGGACGGGAAAAGTGAACGTCACACGCTCGTGCGGCAGATAGGCTACCCGGTTGGGGACTACCAGCCGCTGGGTCTCCTCTAGGGCTGGAGTGTCGGGGAACAGCGAGGCCGTGTGCCCGTCGGCGCCCATGCCTAGCAGGATCAGGTCGAACACCGGAACCGCGTCGACTTCCAGCGCGAAGGCGGTGCGCAGCGTGCGCTCGTACAGCGCGGCCACGATCGGCGCTGGCCCCTGCTCGGTGGGGACGCGATGGATCTGCTCGGCGGGGATGGGCACGTGGGCCAGCAGGGTCTCGTGCGCCAGGCGGTAGTTACTGTCGGGGTGGTCGGGAGGTACGCAGCGCTCGTCGCCCCAGAACACATGCAGCGCCGCCCAGGGCACGGCATCGCGACGCGGCGGCCGCGCGAGCAGTTCGTAGGTGCGCCGCGGCGTCGAGCCCCCGGCGAGCGCGAGCATGCAACGGCCACGGGCAGCCACGGCGGCCACCACTGTCCGCACGATATAGTCGGCGGCCGCGTGGCTGAGCGCCTCGAGGTCCTCGGCCACGCGGAGCTGGGGCCGCGCGCTCATCTGCCACCTCCTCGCTGGCCGTCAGCGCACCAGACGCGCCACGACCGCCAGGCTCTCCGCGTATAAGGGGTCGGCCGCGGGGAGCTCCAGCTCGCGCGCCAGCAGTTCCGCGCGGGTGGGGGGCACCCAGGCCAGTGCGCGGCCGTACTGGCGCCCGTTGGGCAGCATCGCTCGCGACTCGATCACGCCGCGGTCGGGCTCGCGCCGCACTTCGAAGCTGGCGGCGGGCTCGCCAGCGCCCGCCTGCAAGCGGATGGCCAAGGGCTCGCCCGGCTCGCTCGCCGCCGCAGGCCGGGCCCGCAGCCGTGCGTTGATGCCCTCGGGTTCCTCCTCGTCGGTGCGGAACGTGGTGGCGACCGTGCTGCCGCTGGTCGTGGCGGCCGCCGGCTGCCAGTCGAGCCGTGCGGCAAGCCAGCCGAGCAGCAGCAGCGGCGCGGCGCTGACGGTCCCGCTAGCGGTCGGGGCGTACTCGATCGTCACCTGAGCGAGCTGGCGGAGGTACGGCCGGGCGTCGAGCGGGTCGAATAGCTCGGCCACCATCTGCCGCCAGAGGCTCTGGCGGCGCCAGCCGAGGTCGCCCAGCTCCAACCGCTGCCCCGCGCGATCGGTGTAGGTGTCCAAGGCGGCCAGCCCGGCCAGCGCATCGGGGAAGTACGCCGAGTCGACCACCAGCCGGTGGCACAGGTCGAGCAGCGGCTCGGTGCGCGCGGGCGGGCGCCCGAGCCACCACAGGATCACCGGCAGGTCGGACACGAGCAGTGGCTCGACCACGCTGGCGAGGTGCAGCGCCGTGCGGCCGCGCGCGGTGAGCGTGACCTGTTCGAAGCAGAGCTGGCCCCCCACCGACGGCCAGATGGCGCACTGCGTGCAGATCGAGGCGTCGAGGCCATCGGTGGGGGCGTCGGGCTCGACGACCATCAGCAGTGTGCGCGACGGGTGGCGCGGGGCGATTTCCGCCAGCGTCTGGGCGGCGCGGGCGGCCTCGGCGAGGTCGTCGGCGTGCACCAGGATGTTCAGGCAGATGGCGCGCGGCACCAGGTGGCCATGCGCGGCGGCCGCGGCCGGCGGATGGCTCAACTCGCGCATGATACGGTGCAGCTGGCGCTCGACCTCGGCCACCGTGGTGTTGGTAGCCGCCCAACTACCGCTCACGCGCTCGGCGGTCGTCATGGCGCTGCCTCAGGGCCGGTGCCACTGGCGGCCGTCGCGGCGGATGAGCTGCTCCGCCGCCGCCGGCCCCCAGGTACCCGCCGCGTAGTTGGGGAAGCGGGGCGTCTCACGCGCCCAGGCCTCCAGGATCGGGGTGACGAACGCCCAGGCCTGCTCGACCTCGTCGGCCCGCATGAACAGCGTGCGGTCGCCGAGCATGCAGTCGAGCAGCAGCCGCTCGTAGGCATCGGGCGACGGGGTGAGGAAGCTGCTGCCGTACAGGAAGTCCATGTTCACCGAGCGCAGCTGCATGGTTGGCCCGGGCACCTTGGCGCCGAACTGGAGCGTGATGCCCTCGTCGGGCTGCACGCGCAGCACCAACCGGTTCGGCTCCAGGCCCGCGGCCGCCACGCTGCCAAACGGCAGGTGCGGCGGGCGCTTGAACTGCACGGCGATCTCGGTGGCGCGCTTGGGCAGGCGCTTGCCGTGGCGCAGGTAGAACGGCGTCTTCGCCCAGCGCCAGTTGTCCAGGTACACCTTCAGCGCTACGTAGGTCTCGGTGGTGGAGGTGGGCGACACGCCGTCCTCCTCGCGGTAGCCGCGCACCGCCTCGCCGGCGACCCAGCCGGGGCCGTACTGCCCACGCACGACCTGGGTGGTGACGCTGTTGGCCGCCAGCGCGGCCGGCGGGATGGGGCGCAGGGCCCGCAGCACCTTCAACTTCTCGTCGCGGACCGCCTCGGCCTCGAACGTCACGGGCGGCTCCATGGCCACCATCGCCAGCAGCTGGAGCATGTGGTTCTGCACCATGTCGCGCAGCGCGCCGGCCTGCTCATAGTAGCCGCCGCGGTCCTCGACGCCGATGCTCTCGGCCACGGTGATCTGCACATGGTCGATGTGCTGCTCGTTCCACACCGGCTCCCAGAGGCGGTTGGAGAAGCGGAAGGCCAGGATGTTCTGGACCGTCTCCTTGCCGAGGTAGTGATCGATGCGGTAGATCTGCCGCTCCTCGAACACCGCCTGGGCCTGGCGGTTCAGCTCGCGCGCGCTGGCCAGATCGCGGCCGAACGGCTTCTCGATCACGATGCGCACCCAGCTCTCGGGCGTCGGCGGGCGATTGAGGCCGGCCGCGCCGAGCTGGGCGATGATCTCCGGGAACAGGTTCGGGGGCGTAGCCAGGTAGAACAGCCGGTTGCCGCAGGTGCCGCGCGTGCGATCGAGCCAGTCGAGATGCTCGCGCAGCCGACGGTAGGTGTCCGGTTCGGCCGGGTCGCCGCGCACGTAGCTGAGCCCCTCGGCGAAAGCGTCCCACACCTCGGGCCGCAGCGGGCGCGTGCGCGCGAACTGCTCGGCGTCTTGGCGCAGGTGCGCGCGGAACGCCTCGTCGGAAAAGGGCCGGCGCGCGCAGCCGACGACCGCGAACTCGCGGGCCAGCAGCCGCGCGAGAGTCAGGTCGTACAGGGCGGGCACCAGCTTGCGGCTGGTCAGGTCGCCCGAAGCGCCGAAGATGACCATCGCGCACGGCGGCGCGGTGCGCTCGCGGCGCAGCCCCTCGCGCAGCACATTGGGCAGCTCGGCCGCCCCGTCGGCCGGCTCGGTAGGGATCGTGGCGATCTCGGAGACGCGAGGCTCGCGCTCCACACTCATGATCGATTCTCTCCCGATTGCGCACCCTCCACCGGGATTATGCGGCGCCGCCCCCCACGCTGACACCTCTTCCCGCGTGACCGCCCGGCTCGCTCGCATGCCCCGCGTCCGGGGTGCGCGCTGGCGTCGTGCGCTCCGCGCGGGCAGGCCAGGCGAGGCGAGCACTGGCCGGGCGCTAGCTGCAACGACAGCGCCGAGTGATACCCTGCATCATCGCGGACAGGCCACGGGTAACACGGCCTCACCGCCCGTTCGCTACGAGCAGGCGATAGAGCGCCTGCTGGCGGGCCATGGCCACCCGGTAGCGCGCGTGCCGCGCGGCGTCGGGCTGGTAAGTCGGCCCGCGCGCCGCCGGCACCTGCTCCACCGCCGCGATCGCCCCCAGCGCCTCCAGCGCCAGCAACGCCGCGCCCCGACACGACGCCTCGCCCTCGGCCGACGCCACCACCGGCCGCCCCAGCGCATCGGCCACGATCTGCAACCACACCGGCGCTCGCACCAGCGCGCCGCCCGTGGCCACGATCTCGACCGCCCCGGGATCGTGGGCCGTGGCCGCGGCCAGCGCCGGGCCGAGGTCGTCGTCGAGCCAGGCGAAGCGCAGGGCGATCGCCTCCAGCGTGGCGCGCCAGAGGTCGGCCGGCCCGGTGGCGAAGGTGAGGCCCACGATGGCCCCGCGGGCCGCAGTCGCCCAGCCGGGGCTCCGCTCGCCGCCCCATAGCGGTAGCACCGTCAGCCCATGGCTGTCAGGCTCCCGCGCGGCCACCGCCGCGGCCAGCGCCGCCGGCAGCCACTCCGCGCCATCGGCCAGCCCGAGTGTGGCGCGCCACCAGGCGAGCAGGTTGCCCCCGTCGTTGAACGCGCCGCCCAGCACCACCCGCCGCGCGTCGAGCCGGTAGCCCCACGCCGCCCACGGGATCGCCACTTCGGCCGCCGGCCAGACGACGCGCAGCGCCGCCGAGCTGCCCACCATCAGCGCGCGGCGGGCCGGCCCCAGCGCGCCGCAGCCGACGTTGCTGCACGCGCCGTCGCCCCAGGCCGGCCACCAGGGCACCCGCGCCAGTCCCGGCCAGCGCGTCGCGTAGGGGGCCCGCAGCCCGCGGTACGGCGTGTCGTCGATGGCCGGTAGCCGCACGGGGTCCAGTCCGAGTACCGCCAGCAGCGCCGGGTCCCAGGCGCGGGTGTGTTGGTCGAGCAGGCCCGTGGCCGAGGCCAGGGAGAGGCTGGTGCGCACCTCGCCGAACAGGCGCGCGTACAGGTAGTCGCCGAACGATAGCCAGCGCGCCACCTGCCGCCACACCGCCGGCCGCGTCGTGGCCCACCAGCGCAGCCGCGCCGGCCAGTAGGTCGCGTGCAGCCGGCAGCCGGTGCGCGCGTGGACGGCCCGCTCGTCGAGTCGCTCGCGCAGTTCGGCCGCGGCCGGCGCCGCCCGGCGGTCAGCCCACAGCAGCAGCGGCGTCCGCGCGTGTCCATCGGGATCGACGCCGACCAGGGTGTGCCAGAACGTCGCCAGCCCCACCCCTGCGACGGCCCCGCAGGCCGCAGGCGCCCGCGCGGCCAGAGCGTCCAGCGTGGCCGCCACCGTGTCGACCAACGCATCGGCGTCGACCGCGGCGGCCCCATCAGCAGTAAGGCGCGCCGAGACCGCGGCCCGCGCCTCGGCCCCCGCCACCAGCCGCCCCTGGGCATCGTAGACCTGGGCGCGCACCGCCGAGGTGCCCACGTCGAGCGCGAGCACTAGCGGCGCCGCGGCCTGCTCGACGGCCACCTCGCCCATGTCGCCCCCCCTGCGCACCGCGTTCGTCCCCACTGTACCCCACAGGAGTCGGTTGTGCGGGCCCGCGTGTTCCGGCATCATGCGCCCAACGGCGACCAGTGCCGCGCGCGCGACGGGGGTAGGCAGCCATGAGGTGGCTACGCGGGATCGGCCTGGTGGCGTTGGCGCTGGTAGGCTTCGGCTGCACCGCTGCGCCCGAGGCGCCCCGCTCGGCCGCCGGAGGGCCCTCGCCCGTTGCGGCGGCGCCGGCGAGCACCCCGCCGGCCGCGCCCCGCTTGCAGCCGCTCCAGGTACCGATGGCGGCCATCAGCGGCTCGATGACGCCGCTGTGGGTGGCCCGCGACTACGGGCTGTTCGCGCGCTACGGGCTGGAGGTCGAACTCACGGGCATGTCGCCCACGCAGGCGAGCCAGGCGCTGGCCAGCGGCAGCGTGCCGATCGCCGCGCTCGGCGGCAGCGCGGTGAGCTTGTACGCCAGCGGCGCCACCGACCTGGTGTTCGTGGCCGGGCAGACCAACAAGGCGGTGTGGCGAGTGATGGGCCAGCCGGACGTGGCGCGGCTCGACGACCTGCGCGGCCAGCGGGTGGGCAGCACCAGCCCGGGCTCGGGCGCCACGCTCGCCCTGTTCGAGACGTTCCGCCGCTTCGGCATCGAACCGACGCGCGACCTGGAGATCGTCTACCTGCGCGAGCTGCCGGGTGTGTTGGCCGGCCTCACCAGCGGCGCGGTACGCGGCGGGGTGCTCTCCAGCCCGTTCGTCGAGCAGGGGCTGGCGCAGGGCCTCGTCTCGCTAGTGGACATGCGCGACCTGAACATCGCCTCGCTGGCGATCAACATGACCACCACGCGCAGCCAGCTCGCCCGCGACCGCGATCTGGTGCGCCGCTTCGTGATGGGCTACATCGAGGGCATCCAGTACGCGCGCGACCACCCGGAGCAGGCGATCGACGCCATCCTGCACGGCAGCCGTAGCGACAACCGCGCCGATGCCGCCACGGCCTACGAGCTGTACCGCACCGTGTGGGATCCCTGGCCGTCGGAGGCGGCGATCCAGACCGTGCTGGACAATATGGACCCGCCCGCACCGCACGTGCGGCCGGCCGACATGCTCGACCTGAGCATCCTACGCGAGCTGGAGCAGAGTGGCTGGCTGGCGCGGCACTATCGCCCGCTGTAGCACAGGCGGCGGCCCGGGGGCCGATCGGGGTACCGGCGGGCCCGTCCCGAGGGCGGCGGCGCCACCCGCCGAATAGCTATAGGCCGGCGGCTCACGCTTCTAGCCGCGGGCCGAGCACGCGATAGGCGACCACGGGCGCGCGGCGCCCCTTCACCGCCAGTGGCCCCAGGCGCTCCACGGCGAAGGCGTGGTGCACTTGCTGGTAGGTGGCCTCGCTGATCAGGATCTCGCCCGGCCCCGCGCGCGCCTGGAGCCGCGCCGCCACGTTGACCGCGTCGCCGATGGCGGTGTAGCTGAGGATCTCCGCGGTGCCGATATTGCCCGCCACGGCCTCGCCGGTGTTTACCCCGATGCCGCAGTACACGGCGCGGCCGGTGGCGCGCCGCAACCGCTCCATCATCCCCTGCAGGGCCACCGCCGCCCACACGGCGTACTCCGGGTGCTGCGGCTGGTCGGTCGGCGCGTTGAACAGCGCCACCACCGCATCGCCGATGTATTTGTCCACCGTGCCATCGCAGGCGCGGATCGCCGCCGTGGCCAGCTCGAGGTACTGGTTGAGCAGGCCGACCACTTCCTCGGGCGCCATCTGCTCGCTGATGGTAGTGTACCCGCGGATATCGGCGAACAGCACCGAGATCTCCTTGCGCACGCCGCCGAGCTGCACCGCGTCGGGGTTGCGCTTGATCAGCTCGCGCACCTTGGGGGCAAAGAAGCGGCTGTAGGCGTCGGCGCGCGCCTCCTCGGCGGCCGCGCGCTTCTCCAGGGCGCGCTGCTCGGTGCGGTCCTCCAGCGCCACCACCAGCCCGGTGATCTGGCCGTCGCCGCCCCGCAGCGGGCTCACCCGCACGCTCAGGTACACGCGCCCGCGCCGCGGCAGCTCGCACACCACCTCGTGGCTCAGCCCGGTCGGGTCGTCGGCCGCCGGTAGGTGCTGGCGGTAGGCGTGCAGGAACTGCGTCATATCGGGGCCCAGCACCTCGTGGTACAGAGCGCCGCGCGCCGTGGCGACCGAGAGGTCGAGAATGCGCGCCGCGGCCGGGTTGAGGGTGGTGATGCGGCCCTCGCGGTCCAGCGCGATCACCCCGCTGGCCACGCTGCGCAGCACGTTGTCCTGATACACCTGCAGGTCGGCGATCTCGCGCAGGCGCTCCTCGAGCCGGCGGTACAGGCGCGCGTTCTCGATGGCGATGGCCGCGTGGTCGGCGAACGCCTCCAGTAGCTCCAGGTCGGCGCGGTGGAACAGCCCGACATGCACGCGGCTGTCGGCGTACACCACGCCGATCACCTGATCCTTCACGCGCAGCGGCGCGCACACCACCGAGCGCAGGCGCTGGGCGACTACGCTCTGGAACTGCCCGAGAGCCGGATCGGCCAGCGCGTCGTTGACCAGCTCCGGGGCCCCGGTGCGGAACACACGCTGCACGATGCCGCGGCTGGGCGCGAACTGCGGGGTGTTGAGCGCTGCGGGGTCGAGGTTGCGGGCCACCTGCACCGCGAGTTGGCCCGTGTGGGGGTCGAGCAGCATCAGGAAGCCGCGCTCGGCGCCGAGCACGCGCAGCAGCATGTCCATCACGCGGTCGAGCACCTCGCCGAGGTCGAGCGACGAGTTGATGTAGCGCCCCACCTCGTGGAGCACCGCGAACTTGTCGCCCACTCGCGACCGCACTCGTGCGCCTCTCTCCGCTCGCCGCGCGTCCGCCACGCCCGCGCGCCGGCGCTGCCATCGCCAGGCCCACTGGCCCTCGCCGGGCCCTGGGGCCCGGCGGCCCCGTGGGCGCGCACCGGGATTGTACGGAATCCCGCCGGCAGCACGCGCGGTAGGCAGCAGCCGGCCGCGCGAGGTGCTACACTCAGGGCCAGCAAGTTGGGAACGAGGAGCAACGATGGCCGCCAGCGACTACCAGACGGTGAAGATCGAGCGCGACAGCGGGGTCACGTTCCTGTACTTCAACCGTCCCGAGAAGCGCAACGCGATGAGCCCGCAGCTGTGCGCGGAGATGGTCGCCGCGCTCAGCGAGCTGGAGGTCGACGACCGCACCGACGTGCTGGTGCTCACCGGCGCGGGCGAGGCGTTCTCGGCGGGCATGGACCTCCGGGAGTACTTCCGCGGGCTGGACAACGACCCCGCTGGACGGCTCAAGGCGAGCTGGGACGCGCGGCTGTTCCACTACTACAAGCTGCGCCAGTTCCCCAAGCCAACGATCGCCATGGTCAACGGCTGGTGCTTCGGTGGCGCGTTCAGCCCCCTCACCTCGTGCGACTTCGCCATCGCCGCCGAGGACGCCGTCTTCGGGCTCAGCGAGGTCAACTGGGGCATCGTGCCGGGCGGCTTCGTCAGCCGCGACGTGGTGTTGACGCTGCGCTACCGCGACGCGCTGTGGTACGCGCTGACGGGCGAGCCGTTCGACGGCAAGCGGGCGGCGGAGATCGGGCTGATCAACCTGGCGGTGCCCCGCGAGCAGCTGCGCGACACCGTGATGGCCCTGGCCCGCAAGCTGCAAGCGATCAGTCCGGCGGTGCTGCGCGCCACCAAGGAGGCGATCCGCAACTGCATGGGGCTTAGCTACGACCAGGCCTGGGACTACCTCGCCGCCAAGAACGACCAGCTCCGCCTGCGCGACCCCGAACGCAGCCGCGACCGCGGCATCCAACAGTTCATCGACGAGAAGGTGTACCGGCCCGGGCTCGGCCCGCAACCGCGCGCGCGGTAAGCGCGGCAAACGGTCGTGTCCTAGCCGCTCGCGGCGCGGGGCGCGGCGCTGCAGGAGGCCCCACCATGCTCCATTGCTGGCTGCTCGCGCTCGCCACGGCGCTGGCGCTCGCCTGTACCTCCGCGCCGCGGTCCCCCGCCGGGGCGGTGTCGTCCGCCTCGCCACGCCCAGCGACCAGTACCGCCGCCGCGGAGCCCCCGGCGCCGCGGCGGACGGTGCAGGTGGGGAGCTTGGGCGTGCTCAGCGAGGCGGGCTTGTTTCTCGCGGCCGAACGCGGGTACTTCGCCGCGCAAGGGTTGGCGGTCGAGATCGTCCCGTTCGACTCGGGCGCGCGCATGGTGGCGGCGCTGGGCAGCGACCAGATCCAGGTCGGCGGCGGCGGGCTGAGCGCTGGCTTAGCCAACGCCGTCCTCCGCGGCGTGCCGATCAAGGTGGTCGCCTCGCAGGGGCGCTACGAGCCGGGGGCGAGCCCGGGCTACATCAGCGTCCGCCGCGACCTGCTCGAGAGCGGGCACCTGCGCGACTACCCCGATTTCCGCGGCCGCACCTTGGCGATCCCGTCGCGTGCCAGCGTGAACGAGTTCATGGCCCACCGGCTGGCGCAGAAGGGCGGCTTCTCGCCCGAGGCGCTGAACCTGGTGGAACTGAACTTCAGCGAGATGGTCACCGCGCTGGGCAATGGCGCTGCCGACGCCGGGATTCTCGCCGACCCGCTGGCCACGATCGCGGCCGAGCGGGGGGTGGCGGCCAAGTGGCGTGAACTGGTCGACCTGCACCCCCACCTGCAGGTCACCGTGATTCTGTTCGGGCCCGCGCTGGCCACGCGCGAGCCCGAGCTCGGGCGCCGCTGGTTGCTGGCCTACCTGCAGGGCGCGCGCGACTACCACGACGCGTTCTTCAAGGGGCGCGACCGCGACGCGGCCATCGCGGTACTCACGCGCTGGACCCCGGTGAAGGACCCCGCGCTGTACGAGCGGATCGGGTTAGCTACCATCGACCCCAACGGCGAGGTGGACCGGCCCAGCCTCGAGCACCAGCTCCAATGGTTCGCCGACCAAGGGCTGCTCCAAGGCGCGATCACCCTCGACCAGCTGCTGGACCCCAGCTTCGCCCGCGCGGCGGTGGAGCAGCTCGGCCGCTACGAATGACTGGCGTGCTTGCTGGAGCGATAGCATATGGCCTCCCCTGCGATTCCCCCCGCTGCGCCACTGAACGATCCCGCCGCGCTGCTCGCCGCGGCGCTCGCGCTGCCCGACACGATCCTCACCGTCGGCAGCGGCGCGGCGATCGCCGAGCTGATGGGGCGCCCGCCGACCGTGCGCGACGACGGGGGCTGGCTCGCCTTGGAGAGCGAGCCGTGGCACCTGCACATCAACCTGCGCGCCATCGCCGCCGCACGCTTCGAGACGACGCCCAGCGCCGAGGCCGCCGGCGGCACCAGCTACAGCCTCGTGCTGCTCGACCGCGACGGCCGCGCGGCCTGTACCGTCTACTTCACCGGCCTGGCCGAGCCGGACGGCACCCCGCGCGCCGAGCGGCTCGCGGCGTTCGCCGCGCTCCAGGCGCGGGCCGGGGGGGCCGAGGTGCGCTTCGCCCCGGCGCCGTAGCGCTCAGGGGTAGCGCCAGCGCGTGCACCAGCGCTCGGCGAACTCGACCAGCGCGTACAGCGCCACACCGAGCACGGTGAGCACCACAAACACCGCGAACATCTGCGGCGTGTCCATCGTGCCCTGCGCCGCGATGATCAGCGCGCCCAGGCCCCGGTTGGCCCCCACGAACTCGCCCACCACCGCGCCGACCACGCTGAGCACCATCGCCACCCGCAGCCCGGCGAACAGGTAGGGCACGGCGTGGGGCAGGCGCAGCTTGACGAAGGTGTCCCAGCGGCTGGCCCGCAGGGCACGGAACAGCTCCACCTGGTCCGGATCGACGTCGTGCAGCCCCGTCAGCGTGTTCTCGAACAAGGGGAAGAAGGCGATCAGCGCCGTGATCACGACCTTCGGCGTGAGCCCGAAGCCGAACCACACCACGAAGATCGGCGCTAGCGCCAACTTGGGCATTGCCTGCGAGGCGATGATGTACGGGTTGAGCACCCGCCGCAGCAGCGCCGACTGCGCTACCAGCGCGCCGAGCCCGATGCCCAGCGCGCTGCCGGCCAGGAAGCCGAGCAGGATCTCGCCGAGCGTGGTGCCGATGTGGGGCCACAGGTAGCCCGCCCCGAGGCCATCGGCGAGCGCCTGGGCCACCACCAACGGGCCGGGCAGCACCAGCCGCGGCAGCCCCCGCAGGCGCACGAACGCCTCCCAGGCGACGAGCAGGCCGACGAACAGCAGCAGCGAGAGCGCCGGCTCCAGCGCGCGGCGGCGGCGCCAGCCCGTGCCCGCCGCAGGCGAGGGGGGCGGCGGCGACACCCGATGGGCCGTACCAGTGGGCGAAGCGTCGGGGAGTCCGGGTGGCGAGGTGGCCACGGGCTATCCTTTCACCCCGGCGGGGGACGCCCCCAGCATCGCCAGCCGGATCGCGCGCGTGAGCGCCGCGAACTGCTCGCTATAGCGCTGCTCCAGCGTGCGCGGGCGCGGCAGTGGCACGGGGAACACCTGCTGCACGCGCCCCGGGCGCGGCGTGAGCAGCAGCACCCGGTCGGCCAGCCAGGCGGCCTCGGCGATGTCGTGGGTGATGAACACCACCGTGGCCTCCTGCAGCGCCACCAGCCGCAGCAGTGCCAGCTGCAACTGCTCGCGCGTGATCGCGTCGAGCGCCGAGAACGGCTCGTCCAGCAGCAGCACGCTGGGGCGCCGCAGCAGCGCCCGCGCCAGCGCCACCCGCTGCTGCATGCCCCCGGACAGCTGCCGCGGGTAGCGCGCGGCGAAGGCGCCGACGCCCACCAGCTCCAGCAGCTCCAGCGCCCGCGCCCGGTAGCGCCCAGGGGGCTCGTGCGCCAGCTCGGCGGGCAGCAGCACGTTGTCGAGCGCGGTGCGCCACTCCAGCAGCACCGGCCGCTGGAACACGAACCCCATGGCGGCGGTGGGCCCGGCAACGGGCTGGCCATCGAGCAGCACGCGGCCCGCCGCCGGGCGCAGCAGCCCGCCGAGGATGCGTAGCAGCGTGGTCTTGCCGCACCCGCTCTCCCCCACGATGGCCACGAACTCGCCGGGCGCCACGGCGAGATTGACGTCGGCCAGCACCAGCAGGCCGAGCGGATCGCCGTCGAGCGGGAACCAATGGCTTACCCCCTCGACGGCCAGCTTGGGCAGCGCTGACATGTGCACGCCAGACTGCTCGCGCGCGCGAGCTGCTCCGCTGCGTGACACGTGCCCCGCGGGGCGGGGCCGTCGTGCACGGCAGCAGGCGGTCGGGTCACGGGATACTACGCGGGTTATAGCACGTTGCCGGCGCGGGGCCGCGGCAGTTGCCCGGCCGGGCCTCGCGCGCTACACTGCCGGTAGCTGGCGGCCGCTGCCCATCGGCGCGCCGCCGTGACAACCGCATACCCGTACGGGAGCTTGGGGCAGCCAGGCTGAGAGGGTGGCCGATCCCGCCACCGACCGTCGGACCTGATCTGGGTAATGCCAGCGTAGGGAACGAGGTGCGCCGCCAGCGCGGGCGGTGCGATCGGATCGGCGTCCTCTCGTACGACGAGGGCGCTTTTCTGTGCCCTAGAGAGGAGCACGACGATGACGGAGACGCTACGCACGCGCCTGTCGCGCCGGGCCGTGCTGCGCGGCGCGGTCGGCCTGGCCGGCCTGGGGCTGCTCGCCGCCTGCGGGCAGCCTGCGGGCGCACCGCGGCCGGCGACCACGCCCGGGCCGGCGCCGACCGGCGGCGAAGGGCCGCTCACCAAGGTGCGCATGTCCTGCTGGAGCAACCCCATCTCCGAGCAGGCCAATGTGTTCGCCGCCCAGGAGTTCGGCTGGTGGCGCGAGGAAGGGCTCGACTTCGAGTTCGTGCCCGGCGCGGGCGGCGGCGACGCGCTGAAGCACCTGCTGGCCGGCAACGCCGACATCGCCTTCACCAACGTCGAGGCGATGCTGTTTGCCATGCAGGAGGGCGCCAAGCTGCGCGCCGTATGGAACATCTACCCCGACAACGTGTTCAACGTGGTCAGCCTGGTCAGCGCCAACATCCAGGCCCCCGCCGACCTGCGCGGCAAGCCGGTCGGGGTGTACAGCATGGCTAGCGGCACGCGCTACAACCTGCTGGTCATCCTCCGCTCGGCGGGGCTGCGCGAGAGCGACGTGGAGGTGGTCGCCACCGGAGTGCTCAACTTCGGCCCCTTGATGGAGGGTCGCGTGGCCGCCACCGCCGCCACCGACACGGGCCTGTGGCTGGCACAGCAGCAGGGCCTCGGCCCGCACCGCGTCATCTGGGCGCGCGACTACCTGCGCACGCCGACCGACGTGTTCGTGGTCACCGAGGAAACGTACCAGCAGCGGCGCGAGCTGCTAGGGCGCTTCCTGCGCGCCTACCGCAAGGGCACGCAGTTCATGCTCGACCATCCCGAGGAGGCGGCGCAGATCGCCGTGAAGTACGCCACCGACGGCCAGGACCCGGCGCGCAACCTGGAGATCATCAAGCTGCGCAACGCCGCCACCGTCGACGACGGCACGCGCGCTAACGGCCTGGGCTGGATCGATCCGGAGATCTTCGGCAAGGTCGAGGCGACCTTCGCCGAACTAGGGATCATCCGCGGTCGCGTGCCCGAGTTCGCCACAGCGTTCACCAACGAGTTCGTCGAGCGCCCCTGACGGCCTCGAGCGGCGCGAGGCGCCGGTGCCTTGCCCCACGGCCCACCGCAGGCCGCGGCCCCCCAGTGGGGGCGCCGCCCCTAGCGGCGCGGCGGGGGCACCGGCTCCGGGGCCTGCTCGGGCTGGACGTGCCCGCACGCCTTACAGGTGCGCAGCTCCACGCTGCGGTCGAACGCCTCGATGGCGGCGCGCAAGTCGCGCTCGATATCCATGGCGTTCATGGTCACCTTGTGCAGCAGCGCGTCGCACCGCTCGCAGTACCACAGCAGCGACTCGCTGTCCCGCGGCCCGCGCTTGATCTCGATCACCAGCCCCCAGGTGCCGGCGGGGCGGTGCGGCGAGTGGGGGGTGTGGGCAGGGACTAGCGCCAGCTCGCCCTCGCGGATCACCAGCGCCTGGCGGCGGCCCTGCGCGTCGATATACTCCACCGTCATGTCGCCGCGTAGCTGGTAGAAGATCTCGTCGGAGGGGTCGTCGTGGAAGTCGCGGCGGCGGTTGGGGCCGGCGATGACCATGGCGGTGAACTGGGAGTCTTCCCAGATCACCTTGTTGCCCGCCGGCGGCGCGAAGCTCGCGCGGTGCTCCTCGATCCACTGCCACAGGTCGCGCGCGATCAGCGGCTGCATGGCGCTCCCCCTGCTCTGCTACCGACTCTGGTGGCGCCCGGGCCCCCGGGGCTCGGCGACCACGGTGGGGGGGTCGCGGCTAGTGCTTCTGCACCAACTCGATCAGCACGCCGTGCGCGGCGCGCGGATGGATGAACGCCACGCGCCCCTCGGCGCCCTGCCGGGGCGTGCGGTCGATCAGCTCCACCCCCTGGGCGGCGAGCTCGGCGAGGCTGGCCTCGAGGTCGTCGACCTCGAAGCAGATGTGGTGTAGCCCCTCGCCGCGCCGCGCCAGGAACTTGCCCACCACGCTGTCGGCGCGTAGCGGCTCCAACAGCTCGATCTGGCTGTCGCCCGCGGCGAGAAACCCCGCGCGCAGCCCCATCTCCTCCATGGTGCAGGTGTGTGGCTCGCCGAGCCCGAGCTGCCGATAGATCTCGGCCGCCGCCGCGATGCTGTGCACCGCGATCGCCACGTGGTCCAGCTTGGCCTTCATGGTTCTTTCCCCGGGGGCGGGCCGTGCGGGCCGGCCGCGTTGTAGCCGCATTATACCGCGCCCGCTGGGCCGCCCTGCGCCGCGCTCGCCCCCACGCTGGCGCCTGGCGCCACAGCGACCGGCCCGGACGCTTCGGGTAGCGCCTCGGCCCGTGCGCGGGCGGCCCGCACCTCGTCGAGCACTACTGCTAGCGCCGCGGCCACGGGGACCGCGAGAATGGCGCCCAACACGCCCAGCAGCTCGGCGCCCACCAGCAGCGCCACCAAGGTGGCGAACGGGTGCAGCTCCACCGCGCGCTCCATGACCTTGGGCACGAGCAGGTGATTCTCCAGCTGCTGGACGGCGAGGTACAGCCCCGCCACGGCGAGCGCCAGCAGCGGCGAGTCGAACGCGGCCACGACGATAGCGGGAATCGCCGCGACGATCGGGCCGAGGGTCGGGATCAGCTCGCCAACGGCGGCGATGCAGGCCAGCAACAGGGCGTAGCGCACCCCGAGCACGCTCAACCCCACGGCGGTGAGCCCCCCGATCACAAGGCTGAGCACCACCTGTCCCAGCAGCCAGCCACCCATGCGGCGTCCCATGCGGTCGGTGAGGCGGCGCAGCAGCGGCCGCCGCGCCGCGGGCACGAACGCCAGCAGATACTCGCGGATCGTCTGCCCGAACACCACGAGGTACAGCGTGAGGATCAGCACCAGCACGCCGTGCAGCGCGCCGCTGAACACCCCGACTGCCAGGCGGGCGACAGTGACGGCCTGGGCGGCGAGCACGGCGAGCTGGCCGCCCAGCCCGCGCACCTGCTGCGCGAGCTGCTCGTCCAGCGGCGGCAGCAGGGGGTACTGGCGTTGGAGGGCGCGCAGCCAGTCCGCCAGGCGGTCTCCATACGTCGGGGCGTTGGCCGCCAGGCGCTCGATCTCGTCGAGGATCGGCGGCACGAGCAGCACGCCGAGCAGCACCAGGCCGAGCACCAGCACGAGGTAGATGAGCAGCACCGCCGCCCCCCGCGGCAGCCCGCGGCCCGCCAGCCAGTCGACGAGGGGCGTGAGGCCCGTGGCGAGGATCAGCGCCAGCAGCAGTTGGAGCAGCACGGCACGCAGGCTGACCGCTAGCCACAGCCCCAGCCCGAGCGCCGCGACTAGCAGCACGGTGCGCACGATGAGGCGCCAGGAGGTCTCGAACCGCGTGTCGTCGATCACCCGTCGCTCCCCGGCATGCCGTGATGCAAGGATGGGGCCAGGCCGCCCACCACGCGGCCGACGGGCGGCGCGGGACGTCCTACACTACCCTCATACGATGCGGCCTGGCCGACTCACCAGGCAGGCGCGGAGGGAGAGGGACCTTGCGTGAGTACCATCTCGCCGTCATCCCGGCCGATGGCATCGGCCAGGAGACGGTGCCGGAAGCCATGCGCGTGTTGGACGCGCTCGCCGCAGTGACCGATGCCTTTCGGGTCACCCGCACCGAGTTTCCCTGGGGATCCGAGTACTACCTGCGCCACGGCGCGATGATGCCGCCCGACGGGCTGCGCCTCCTGGAGCGCGAGGGGTTCGACGCCATCTACCTCGGGCCAGTAGGCGACCCGCGCCTGCCCGACAGCGTGACGCTCTGGGGGCTGCTGCTGCCAATCCGCCAGCAGTTCGACCAGTACGTGAATCTGCGCCCCATTCGCCTGCTGCCCGGGGTGCGGGGCCCTCTGGCCGACAAGGGCCCCGCCGACATCGACCTGGTGTTCGTGCGCGAGAACACCGAGGGCGAGTACAGCGGTGTAGGCGGCCGCGTGCACCCGGGGCAGCCTGATGAGCTCGCCATCCAGAGCGCCGTGTTCACCCGGACGGGCACCGAGCGCATCATCCGCTTCGCCTTCGAGTACGCGCGCAGCCACGGTCGGCGGCGGGTGACCAGCGCCACCAAGTCGAACGCGCTCCAGTACTCGATGGTGTTCTGGGACGAGTGCTTCGCCCGCGTGGCCGCCGACTACCCCGACCTGGCGCACGACCAGTACCTCATCGACGCGCTGTGCGCGCGGCTGGTGCTGCGGCCCGAGACCCTGGACGTGATCGTGGCCTCCAACCTGTTCGGCGACATCCTGACCGACCTCGGGGCGGCGATCGCCGGCAGCCTGGGGCTGGCGCCGAGCGCCAACCTCGACCCCACGCGCCGCCACCCCAGCCTGTTCCAGCCGGTCCACGGCTCGGCGCCGGACATCGCCGGGCGCGGGATCGCCAACCCGATCGGCGACTTCTGGTCCCTGGAGCTGATGCTCGATTTTCTGGGCGAGCGCGAGGCGGCCGCGCGGCTGATGGGCGCTATCGAGCGAGTGCTGGCCGCGGGCCGCGCGCTGACACCCGATCTCGGCGGCCGCGCCACCACCCGCGAGCTGACCGACGCCGTCATCGCCGCCCTGCACGAGGAGACATAACGCACGGAGCTGCCACTCCAGCGCGGCCGCGCTACCTATCCGTTCCCTTGAGCCGCTCGCTAGAATTCTCGGCGAGACCTTGGCTAGAGGTACGACGATGCGGCTCGCGGTCCTCCTGACCGTGGCGCTGGCGTCGGCCCTGCTGCGGCCTGGGCCGGCGTCCGCCCAGCTCATCGACGAGAACCTGTGCTGGCAAGACTGGGCCTGTAGCAACTGGCTCTGGGAGCAGCTCCAGGATCCCCGCGATCGTGGGCGCCCCAACCCGCTGGCGGTGCTAACATGCACCACCGGCGCCCCGCCGCCCACGGATCCCGAGAGCTGCATCGCGGACTTGGCGAGCCGGCGGGGCGCGGCCGCGTACAACGTCTGCCTATGGGGAGCACAGGGCACCCGCTTTCCCGAGTGCCCGCCGTATAGCTACGCGGCGTTCCTGGAGAACTACCCCATGCTCGACCCGCTCGACTACTGCGGCAGCCGCGGCTGCACCCCGCCCAGCCTGCGCGACGAACTTGGGCTCCTCACCTTCTACCGGCGCTGAGGCCGCCTCGGTAGCAGAACGCTAGGCCGAGGGCAGCGTGCGGCCGGCCTGGCGCTCCAGCAGCGTGAGCAGGCCGGAGTGGTCCAGGTCGGCGCCGCTGCCCGCCACCAGCTCGGTGTAGAGGCGCCGCGCCGTCTCGGCTAGCGCTAGCGGTACCCCGGTCGCCGCGCCCAGCTCGCTGGCGATGGCCAGATCCTTGAGCTGCAGCGCCGCACGGAACCCGGGCGCGAACTGGTGCGCCAGCATGCGCTGGCCATGCAGCTCCAGCACGCGGCTCTGGGCGAACCCGCCGAGCAGCGCCTCGCGCACGCGCGCGGGGTCGACGCCCGCCGCGCGGGCCAGCAGCAGCGCCTCGGCCACCGCCCCGATGGTGACGGCCACCACGAGCTGGTTGCACGCCTTGGCCACCTGCCCGGCGCCTACCTCGCCAAGGTGGACGATGCGGCTGCCCAGCACCTCCAGCACCGGCCGCACGCGCGCCAGCGCCTCGGCCGGGCCGCCGACCATGATCGCCAGCGTGCCCTCGCGGGCGCCGATCTCGCCGCCGCTCACCGGCGCGTCGAGCATCGCCACCCCGCGCGCCGCTAGCCGCTCCGCGATCCGCCGCGTGGCCAGCGGCGAGATGGAACTCATATCGACATAAATTGCACCAGGGCGGAGGCCCGCGAGCAGCCCCGCGTCGCCGAGGACCACCTGCTCGACGGCCGCCGTGTCGCGCAGCATGGTGATCACGATATCGGCGCCGGCCGCCAGCTCGGCGGGCGAGCCGGCCACCGCGGCGCCCGCGGCCGCCAGCTCCTGCGCCGGCCCGGGCGAGCGGTTCCAGACGGTCAGGGAGTAGCCGGCGCGCAGCAGGTTGTGGGCCATCGGCCGGCCCATGATGCCCAGCCCGGCGAAGCCGATGTGCGGTCGTTCCGCCATGACCACACCTCCCTCGGGGGTGTTTTTCGAGTCGCGTCGTGCCGTTAGCAGGCGGCGCCTTCGTGCTCCGTGATCGGTGGATGGACCGGTTCCTCTGCCGCCGGGAATGCCGAGCCGGCCCTTTAGGCCAGCGATGCTCTCCCGATTCGCGCGTCCCAGCGCCCTAGCACCGTGCATACACGACCAGCATGTCGATGGGGAAGACGAGCCCGTCGGCAGTCAGGTACGGCGCCAACTGCTGGCGGGCGGCCTCGTGCAGCGCTTGCCGCTCGCTGGGCGGCAGCCGCTCCAGGACGCTGGCCAAGCGCACCGTGAGCGTGAAGGCCACAAAGTCGTCCACCGCGGGGCACCGCGCCGTGACGCGCTGCGACGTCACCTGCACGGCGTGGAAGCCCGCGGCGGCGCAGAGCGCGGCCAGCTCGGTCGGGTCGGCGAGCACGAACGGCTCTCGAAACAGGGTCAGCGCGTCGGCGCCGAGGAACTGGGCCACCGCGCGCTCCACCGCCTGGCTGGCCGCTTCGCGGGCGACCACGTTGAGCACCAGGCGCCCGCCCGGGCGGAGGACGCGGTGCATCTCCCGCAGCGCGCGGGGCCGGTCGGGCAGGAACTGCAGGCCGTTCTGGCAGAGCACGACCGCGAACGCGCCCGCCGCGCACGGCAGCGCGCACGCATCCCCCTGGAGCCAGGTGATCCGCGCCCCGACGACCGGCGGACAGGCCCGCGCCACAGCGAGCATCGCGCCGTTGCGATCCAGGCCCACGACGGTGCCGCGAGGCCCGACGCGGGGCGCTGCAAGCCGCGCCACGATCCCGGTCCCGCAGGCGACATCGAGCACGCGCTCGCCAGGCTGGAGCGCCGCCAGGGCCAGAAGGCCTTCCGCCTCCGGCGCGAACATGGCGGGGACGGCGACGCGCTCATAGACGGCGGCCAGGGTGCTGAACGGGGTGCGCGGGCGCGCAGACTCCATGGTGCTCTCTCCTCGGCCCCAGCGCAGTCGCCCGCGCCACGGCTAGACGGCGGTGGCCACGACGGCGCGCGGCCAGGAGCCGAGCACCTTCAGGAACAGGCAGCGGGGGGTCACCGCCGTCAGCGCCCGCTGCCAGTTCGGCTCGGCGGCATGGCCCTCGAACTCCACGAAGAAGATGTACTCCCACGGCCGCCCGCGCAGCGGCCGCGACTGGATGCTGGTCAGGTTGATGCCCGCGGCGGCGAACTGCTGCACCACCGCGCTCAGCGCGCCCACCTCGTGGCGCACGCTGAACAGGATCGCCGTCTTGTCGCGGCCCGTGGGCGGGTTGTTGTTCGTGGGCGCCAGCACGTAGAAGCGCGTGTAGTTGGCGGCGAGGTCCTCGATGTCCGCCGCCACGATGTCCAGCCCGTATACCTCGGCCGCCAGGCGCGGGGCGATGGCGGCGCTGTCGGGCGTCTCGGCGGCCTGGGCGGCGGCGCGCGCCGTGCTGACCACCGTGACGAGCTCCACTCCCGGCAGGTTGGCCGCCAGCCAGCGCCGGCACTGGCCAAGCGCCACGGGGTTGGTGAACACGCGGCGGATGCGCTCGCGCGGCACCCGCGCCACCAGCTGGTGGTGGATCCCTAGCGCGATCTCGGCGATCACCCGCAGGTCGAACTCGGCGAAGGCGTCGAGTGTCTCGTGCACCGAGCCCTCGGTGGAGTTCTCCACCGGCACCACCCCGTAGTGCACGTGCCCCTGCGCCGCCTCGCGGAACACGTCGGGGATCGTGGGGAGCGGCACGTACTCGGTGGCCGCGCCGAACCGCTCCAGGGCGGCCTGGTGGGTGAAGGTGGCGGCCGGGCCGAGATAGCCGACGCGCTGCGGTTCTTCGAGGTTGCGGGCGGCGGCGAAGATCTCGCGCCAGATGGCGCGCAGGTGCCGCTCGGTGAGCGGGCCGGCGTTGGCCGCCAGCAGGTTGGCGATCACCTGCTCCTCGCGCGCGGGCGCGTACACCCCCTGCGCGCTGTACGCCTTGACCGCGCCGATGCGCTGCACGTGGCGCATGCGCTCGTTGAGCAGCTGCACGAGCTGCCGGTCGATGGCGTCGATCGCCTGCCGCGCCTCGCTCAGCCCCTCCGCGCTCACCGCTGCCTCCGCGCCCTGGTGTCCCTCAGTGTCGTACACCGCGCGCCCCGGCCGCAACCGGCGCGCTCACAACCCGCTCACAGCCCGCCCCGGCGCGCCGAAACGGCCGCGTGGGGCGGCCTATACTCTTGGGTAGACGGACGGCGTGCGCGGAGCGACACCGATGGCCAAGCCAGACCTGCTCGCCGTGCGCGAGCGCGTCGAGGAGCTGCGGCGGCAGATCGAGTACCACAACTACCGCTACTACGTGCTCGACGATCCCGAGATCAGCGACGCCGAGTACGACCAGCTCATGGAGGAGCTGCGGCGGCTGGAGGCCGAGCACCCGGAGCTCCAATCGCCGGACTCGCCCACCCAGCGCGTCGGCGCGGGGCCGCTGGAGGCGTTCGGCATCGTCGAGCACCGCCTGCCGCTGCTCAGCCTGGCCAACGCCTTCAGCCCCGAGGCGCTGCGCGCCTGGCACGGGCGGGTAGCGCGGCTGATCGGCGAGCGGGCGCTGCGCTACGTGCTGGAGCCCAAGATCGACGGGCTGGCCGTGTCGCTGGTGTACGAGCAGGGCCGGCTCAGCGTGGCCGCCACGCGCGGCGACGGCCTGCACGGCGAGAACGTCACGGCCAACGTGCGCACCATCCGCAGCGTGCCGCTGACCCTCCAGGGCAGCCCGCCGCCGGTGGTCGAGGTGCGCGGCGAGGTGTACCTGTCGCGCGCCGCGTTCGAGCGCATCAACGCCGAGCGCGCCGAGGCGGGCCAGCCGCTGTTCGCCAACCCGCGCAACGCCGCCGCCGGCAGCCTGCGCCAGCTCGACCCGCGCATCACCGCCAGCCGCCCGCTGGATATCTTCTTCTACCAGATCGGCTACGCCGAGGGCGCCGCGCTCCCGCGCAGCCACTGGGACTGCCTCGGCTTGCTGCGCGAGTGGGGCCTGCGCACCAACCCCGAGAACCAGCTCGTGGAAGGCATCGACGCGGTAGTCGCGGCGGCCGTCGCCTGGGAGCACCGCCGCGAGCGGCTGCCGTACGACATCGACGGCGTGGTGGTCAAGATCGACGACCGCGACCTGCAGGCCGAGTTGGGCGCCGTGGGCCGCGAGCCGCGCTGGGCGATCGCCTACAAGTTCGCCCCCACCCAGGCCACCACGCGGCTGCTGAAGATCGACGTGAACATCGGCCGCACCGGCAGCGTGAACCCCTACGCCGTGCTGGAGCCGGTGAGCATCGGCGGGGTGGTGGTCAAGCTGGCCGCTTTGCACAACGCCCAGGACGTGCGCCGCAAGGACATCCGCGAGGGCGACACGGTGATCGTGCAGCGGGCCGGCGAGGTCATCCCCCAGGTGATCGGCCCGGTGCTGAGCAAGCGGCCGCCCGACGCCAAGCCGTACGAGCTGCCCACCCACTGCCCGTCGTGCGGCGCCCCCATCGAGCAGCCGCCCGACGAGGCGATGGCCTACTGCACCAACAACCCGGCGAATTGCCGCGCGCAGCTGTACGAGCTGCTCAAGCACTTCGCCAGCCGCGCCTGCCTGGAGATCGACGGGCTGGGCGAGAAGCTGGCCGCCGCGCTCATCGCTGCCGGGCTGGTCCACGACGTGGCCGACCTGTACACCCTGACCAAGGACCAGCTCGTCGGCCTGGAGCGCATGGGCGACAAAAGCGCCGAGAACCTGCTGGCCAGCATCGCCCGCAGCAAGCAGCGCCCGCCCGCGCGGCTGCTGCACGGCCTGGGCATCCGCCACGTGGGCGCCGAGACGGCCGCGCGCCTGCTCGACGCCTTCGGCAGCCTCGACGCGCTCGGCCAGGCCACGGAGGCCGAGATCGCCGCCGTGGAGGGCATCGGCCCGACCATCGCCCGCAGCGTGCGGCAGTGGTTCGACGAGCCGCGCAACCAGACCGTGCTGGCCAAGCTGCGCGCGGCCGGGCTGCCGCTGGGCCAGCCGGCCACCCGCCCGGCCGACGGGCTCCCCCTGGCGGGGCAGGCGTTCGTGCTCACGGGCCGGCTGGAGCGCCTGAGCCGCGCGGAGGCCGAGGCGCGCCTGCGCGCGCTGGGCGCCACGGTGAGCGACACGGTGAGCAAGAAGACCAGCTACCTGGTGGTCGGCGCCGAGCCGGGCAGCAAGCTGAAAAGGGCGCAGGCGCTGGGCACCCCGCTGCTGGACGAACCCGCGTTCCTGGCCCTGCTGGAGGCAGCGGAGCGCGGCAGCCCGGCGGCGCCCTGAGCCCCCAGGCCAGCCGCCCGACGGCGGGTACAATGGCGCGGGAGGGCGCGATGCGCGTGCGTGTGTTGCTGTTCGGCGAGCTGCGGCGGCTGCTGCCGCGCGGGCAGGAGGAGCTGTGGGTCGAGCTGCCCGCCGCCGCGCGGGTGGCCGACGCGCTGGCCGCGGTGGGCGTCACGCCCGCCGACGAGTGCATCGCGGGGCTCAACGGCGAGCTGGCCCGGCGCGATGCGCCACTGCACGACGGCGACACGCTGAGCCTGTACCACCCCATGGCCGGCGGCACCGCCCCCTCGCCAAACAGGGCGGCATGTGCTATCGTAGGATAGCTCCCGCCCGTTGGACATGCGATCCTGCAATTCGGGACATCAGGCGGGTGGCGGCTGGAGGGTGGCATGCAGTTCGGCATCAACTTCTTTCCCACAGTAGCCCCGCAGGAGAAGAGCGGCGCGCAGTTCTACGACGAGGCGCTGGCGCTGTCCGAGCGCGCCGATGCGCTCGGCTACAGCTCGATCAAGATCGTCGAGCACTACTTCAACCCCTACGGCGGCTACAGCCCCGATCCGGTCACCTTCCTGGCCGCCGTCTCCCAGCGCACCCGCCGCATCCGCCTGATCACCGGCGCGGTGATCCCGGCGTTCAACCACCCCATCAAGCTGGCTGGCAAGCTGGCCATGCTCGACAACCTCTCCCACGGCCGGCTCGATGTCGGCTTCGCCCGCGCCTTTCTGCCGATCGAGTTCGACGCCTTCCAGGTGTCGATGGAAGAGAGCCGCGCGCGGTTCGAGGAGGGCATCGCCGCCTGCGTGCGCCTGTGGACCGAGGAGAACGTGGTCTGGCGGGGGCGGTTCTACCAGTTCGGGCCCGTCACCCTGCTGCCGCGCGTGTACCAGCGGCCGCATCCGCCGGTGTGGATCGCGGCGGTAGCCACCCCGCAGTCGTTCGAGTGGGCGGGCCAGCAAGGCTACCACCTGATGATCGTGCCGTACCTCTCGCGGCACGAGGACATGCAGCGGCTGCTGCAGTTGTACCGCGACGCCTGGCGCGCGGCCGGCCACCCCCCGGGCGCCGAGCAGGTGCAGATGAGCTTCCACGCCTACGTCTGCGAGGACGGCGCGCAGGCGCGGCGCGAGGCGCGGGCGTACATGGACGACTATCTGGCGAAGTTCATCCAGGCCGCTGCGGGCTGGAACACGCGCGTGTCGGACCAGTACAAGGGCTACGAGAAGACGGTCGAGCAGCTCCGCGCCATCACCTACGAGCGCGTACTGGCCGACACCAAGGCGTTCATCGGCGACCCGGACGAGGTGGCCGCCCAGGTGCGGCAGATCCGCGACTACTACGGCGCGGTCGAGCCGTCGATGCAGGTCACCTTCGGCAACATGCCCTACGAGCACGCGCTGCGCACCCTGGAGCTGTTCGCCCAGCACGTGATGCCGCGGTTCCAGGCCCAGCCAGCCGCCGCCGAGCGCGGCCAGCCGAGCCCCTAGCCCCCCGAGCGGCGTGCGGGCCGGTCGGCGCGCCGGCCCGCACGCCGGCAGCTGCTCCGCGCCTGCGCTCTGGCCTCGGGCGCCCCCCGCGTGCACGAGGCCAGAGCCGTACTGCTCGCCCAGTGCCCCTCCGGCAAGATCCGCACCGCGATTGACCGCGTACTATTCGGTTACCCCCCTCGCTTTCCCCATCGCCCATGCCACACGTGGTGTACCGATTCAGGTGATGCATGCATGGTGGGGTTTCCTGGCACTATCTGGCAATGCCAGGCGTAACACCAGTGCCTATGAGTGCGTTTACCACGACGGAATGATGGGACGGAGGTGCGCTACAGCTATCCGAAGCGTGGTGTAACGATGCGGTGCGTCCATGTCGATCGATACAGGCGCAGGGGATGAAGCACCATGCACATCTGGCGATCTCCTGGCGTCCGACGGCTCACACGGTGCATACTGCGCAGCCTCATCGCGGGCAGCATACTCCTGGGGCTCGGTACACCCTCTGGGCGTGCCCAGACGCCGGTGACCTTGCCGCAAACCCTCACGAATGGGGGCGCGAGCTGGGATATCGTGAACACGGGAGGCACGACGAACGGCCGGCCTAGCGGCGGCGCATGCGACAACTCGCCGGGCCTGGCGGTGCTCGACGCCGCGCTGCTCGCACCGGCCAAAGTCGACACCTTCGACCACGGGCTGTCGCTCTGGATCAACGACAACATCTTCGTGCCCGCGGCGGGCACTATCACCCGCAGTGGGCAGACGCTCACCGCGGGCCCGTCGCCGCTCAACGGCCTGAACGTGACGGTGCAGTACGCTGCGCTGGCGGGCAGCCCTACACTGCGGATGCTGGCCCGGTTGCAGAACACCAACCCGCTGGCGCTCACCGCCACGGTGAGTCTCGTGAGCAACCTGGGCTCGGACGCGACGACCGTGGTCGCCGCCACCAGCAGCGGCGACCCAGTGTTTACCCCGGACGACCGCTGGGTGATCACCGCCGATAGCGGGACCGCGCCCGGCGACCCGGTAGTGACCCACGTGCTGGCGGGCCCGGGCGCCCCGAGCGTGCGGCCAACAGCGGTGAGTCAGACGGTGTTCGGCTGCCTCGCGCCACCGTTCACCCAGGGCGTGCGCGCCAACTACACGGTGACGGTGCCCGCGGGCGCCACGCGCTACCTGCTGTTCTATGCCCAGCTGGGCGCCACGCCCAGCGGAGCGGCGGCCGCCGCCGCGACCTTCAACACCACCCCACCGCTGGGCAGCGACCTGGTGAGCGGGCTCGATGCCGCGGTGCTCCGCAATGTGGTGAACTGGGACTTCAGCGCGCTGGGACCGCCCGACACCCCGGCGACGCCCACGCCCACCCCAACGCTTACCCCGCTGCCGACACGCACCCCGACGCCCGCGGGGCTCGTGCTGCCGTTGCCGGTGATTCCGCCGCCGCCACTGGGAGCGCCGCTACCGCTGGTGGGTGGCCCACCGCCGCCAGGCTGGCTGCCACTGCCTCCCGCCCCCGTGAGCGGCCGGGCCGCGCCGGCGGCAGGAACGCCAGCGGAGGTGCCCGTGATTCCAGAAGCGGAGAGCCTCGGGCTGCTGGGCCTGGGGTTGGCGAGTCTACTCGCGGGCTGGGCGCTACGCCAGCGGCGGCCCGCGCGGAGCAAGGAGCACGAGCGATGAGCAAGCGGACTGCGCGCCCGCGCGCCCGGGACCGTGGCCACGGGGGCGACACCTTTGCCGCGATCCTACGGCAGCGCCTCAGCCGGCGTGGCCTGCTACGCGTGGGCGCGGTGGTGGGCACCGCCGCCGCTACCGCGCCACTGCTGGAGGCGTTGGGCGCCACGCCGGCCGCGGCCCAGAGCGGAGCGCCCACGCCGGTGGCGGTGAAGTTCACTCCGATCGCGCTGTCCACCGCTGACACGGTACAGGTGGCGGCGGGGCACCAGACGCAGGCGTTCCTGCTGTGGGGCGACCCGCTCCGGCCGGGGCTGCCGCCGTTCGATCTCAATGCCCAGACGGCCGCGCTGCAAGAGCAGCGGGTGGGGTTCAACCACGACTTCCTGGCCTTCCTGCCGCTGCCGTTCGGCTCGGAGCGGTCGGACGAGGGCCTGCTGTGGATCAACCACGAGTACACCAGCGGCCGCGAGATGTTCCCGACCTACAACGCCACCAACCCGTCCAAGGAGCACGTGGATATCGAGTTGGCGGCGCACGGCGCGACGGTCGTCAAGATCAGCCGCAACGCCGACCTGTCGTGGACCTACGACGTCGCCTCGCCACTCAACCGGCGCCTCACGGCGACCACCCCGATGCTGCTCACCGGCCCGGCGGCCGGCAGTGAGCTGCTGAAAACCGCCGACGACCCGACCGGCACGCTGGTGCTGGGCACGCTGAACAACTGCTCGGGGGGAGTCACCCCCTGGGGCACGGTGCTGACCTGCGAGGAGAACTTCAACCAGTACTTCGCCAACGTCAACGCGTTACCCAGCGGCATCGTCAAGTCGGCGCACCAGCGCTACGGCCTGCCGAGCGGGGCCAGCAGTCGGCGCTGGGAGAACTACTACCCGCGCTTCAACACCGCCCAGCATCCCAACGAGCCGTTCCGCTTCGGCTGGGTGGTGGAGGTGGATCCCTATGACCCGAGTTTCCAGCCGCGCAAGCGCACGGCGCTGGGGCGCCTCAAGCACGAGGCGGCGACCGTCGTTGTCGCGCCGAGCGGGCAGGTCGTGGTGTACAGCGGCGATGACGAGCGGTTCGACTACCTGTACAAGTTCGTCAGCGCCGGCACCTACAACGCCAGCAACCGGCAGGCCAACTTCGGCTTGCTGGACAGCGGCACCCTGTACGTGGCGCGGTTCAATCCCGACGGCACCGGCCAGTGGCTGCCGCTGGTGTTCGGACAGGGGCCGCTGACGGCCGCCAACGGCTTCACCTCGCAGGCCGATGTGCTGGTGCGCACGCGGCTCGCGGCCGACGCGCTGGGCGCCACCAAGATGGACCGCCCCGAGGACGTGGAGACCAACCCGAAGAACGGCAAGGTGTACGTAGTGCTGACCAACAACACCAGCCGCGGGGTCGGCAGCAACCCGGGCACCGACCCCGCCAACCCGCGGGCCAACAACCGCTACGGGCACATCCTAGAGATCACCGAGGACGACTACAACCCCGCCGGCACGACCTTCCGCTGGGAAGTATTCCTGCTGTGCGGGCCGCCCAGTGACGCGAGCACTTACTTCGCCGGCTTTCCGCGCGAGTTGGTCAGCGCGATCGGCACGCCCGATAACATCGCTTTCGACCGCCGCGGCAACCTGTGGATCGCCACCGACGGCCAGCCCGAGACCCTCAACGCCAACGACGGGGTGTTTGCGGTGGCCACCGACGGCACCGAGCGCGGCTGGCTGAAGCAGTTCTTGAGCGGCCCGCGCGACTGTGAGATCTGCGGGCCGACGTTCACGCCCGACAACCGCACGTTCTTCTGCGCCATCCAGCACCCTGGCGAGGGCGGCGGGCTGACCCCGCCCACCAGTACGTGGCCGACCGGCAGCGTGCCACGGCCGGCGGTGGTCGCCGTGTGGCGCACCGACGGCCTGGTGATCGGCGCCTAGGCGCCTGGCGACGGCCCCCGGGCGCGCGCTGCAACGGTGCGGGGGCGCGCCCGGGCGGCCGCCGCCGTCCCGCCCCCCCGCCACAACACGATTTCACAAACTGCTTACACCGCGCTGTCAGCCCGCTCACATTCCTCGCTTATGGTGGAAGCGAGGGGCGCTGCCTGATGAGAGACAGGCCCCGGGGGAGAATAACCGAGCCACTGGAAAGGGTGTCACGGCAATGGCCCTCCAGTACCTAGTCGAGGTTCTGGTGCCACTGCTGGTCAGAGAGGCGACGGAGCACGCGCTGAAGTACGCCACGCGCCGCGCCGCCGAGCGCCTGCTGGTCGAGCGGCCCGCTCCGCGGGGGCCACGGTTGGCCGCCTTGGGACCGGTGCAGGTGGTATCGGATACGCCCGGCCGCCTGCGGCTGCGCGTGCCGCGTGAGTGGCTGGCCGATGGCGGGGCGGCGCTGGTGGCGCGGTGCACGGGGCTGCCCGGCGTGCTGACCGCGCGCGTCAACCGCCGCACGGCGAGCCTGCTGCTAGCCTACCGCGGGGGCGACACCACACGCCGCGCGGTGTGGGCCGCGCTCGGGCCGCCGCGGCCCCGCTCCACCCTGGCGGCCGCGCCGGGGGGGCGCTTGGAGAGGCGAGGAGGCTGATGAGCACTGAACTCCTAGACTTCCGGCCGGCGGCGCCGCCGCGGGTGGTGCGCGTGGCGTTGCAGGCGACCGCCGCGGCGCCGGAGGGGCCGCTGGCTCCCTGCCCTCGCTGCGGTAGCAAGGGCGTGAACGTGCACCAGCGCGACTGGCGCACGGTGAAGGACCCGCACGCCGCCCGCGTGCTCGTGCTGCGGTACCTGTGCAAGCGCTGCGGGCACGTGCGCCGGGCGTACCCCGCGGGCCTGGGCCCAAGCCGGCAGAGCGCGGCGCTGCGGCAGCTCAGCGTGCTGCTGTACTGGATCGGGTTGTCGTACCAGGCGGTGCGCGCCGTGCTGCTGGACCTTGGCTGCCCGCTATCCACCACCAGCATCCGCCGCAACGTGGTCGCCGCCCAACAGCGCTTGCACGGCCAGCCACCGCTGAGTCGCTTGCGCCTGGCGCCCGCGGGCGCCGGCGTGCTGGCGGGCCCCGACGGCCGGCTGGTCGTCCGGCTGGTGGGGCATCCGGCTAGCGGCCGCTACCTGGAGGTGGAGGTGGGCGACGCGGGCCACGCCGCCGAGCTGCACTGGCGGCTGACGACCTGCGCGCGCTGGCTCGGGCAGCACACCCCGTAGCCCCACGTGTTCCCACCGGAAACACCACACGCGCTTGCGTACACGGTGCGGCTGTAGTATCGTTGCATAATCGCCGAGGCGCCGAGCGACGGCCGCGGAACTGCCCCGTCGGGCGTTCCCGCTGGTACGTCGCTTGCTTTGTCTGCTGCGCGGGGGGCGGTCGGGCAGCGGACAGCAGGAGGGTACACGATGGCACTGTTGGGTGAGTTGGGCGAATCGGTGTTTGGAGGTACGCCGCTGGGCGTGGGGATCGCCGCGGTGGCCGTCGGTGCGGTGGTGCTCGGGCCGCGCGCCAAGCCGCTGCTCAAGAAAGCGATCATCGGCTACCTGGCGGCCAGCGAGCGGGTGCGCGAGCTGGTGGCGGAGGCCAGCGAGCAGCTCCAGGACATCTACGCCGAGGCACGCTACGAGTTCGAGGCCGGCCTACGGGGCGAGGCGAGCGCCGACGGCAAGCCCGCGGCCGAGCCGGCCTGATGGATCCTGCGACGGAGCAGCGTAGGTGGCGGTAACCGAGCGCCAGCCGACCTTCATGGCGCGTATCGTGCACCACACCCCGGGGCGGCTGCGCCTACGCGTGCCCCGTGAGGCGCTGAACGGGCGCGGCGCCGAGGCCGTGCACAGCGCCCTGGCCGAGCAGCCGGGCGTGCTGCAGGTCCGCGTGACCCCGCTGGCCGGCAGCCTGCTCGTGCGCTACGACCCCGCGCGGGCCCAGCTCGACGACCTTACAGCCGCGCTCCAGCGCGCCGGCCTGCACATTGCGCCGGCGGTTGCGGAGCCGCCCCCCGCGCGGCCGGACGAGCCCACCGCACTCGGCCAGCTCATCGACCGGCTGGCGGGCCAGCTGGACGAGCGGGTAGATCGCGCCACAGGCCACCGGCTCGACCTGCGCACGCTGCTGCCGGTGGGGCTGGGCGCGCTCGCGCTGCGCGAGCTGTTGGCCGGGCGCGTGCAGGCGGCGCCCTGGTACGTATTGCTGTGGTGGAGCTTCGACTCCTATCTGAAGCTCCGCCGCCGCCCCCCGGGGGGCCCTGCCTCACCGCCCGATCCGCTATAGCGGCATGCGCATGGCCGTAGCCACCCCGCTCCCGCGCCCCGTGCACATCCTGCCGGGCCGGGTACGGCTGCGCGTGCCCGCCGTGCGCCACGACGCGGCGCTGGCTGCCCGGTTGGTGGCCCGGGCGCGCGCCACGCCCGGGGTGCACGCCGCCCGGGTCAATCGAGCCGCTGGTGCGCTGGTGCTCGCCGGCGAGCCGGCAGCGATCGCCGCGCTGGTGCGCGACGGCACCGTGGCCCACTGGGCCCACGCCGCGCCACCCGCAGCTGAGGTCGTCCCGCAGCGGACGCCGCGCGAGCCCTCGCGCCTGGCTCCCCTAGCCTTGGCGGCGACGGCGTTCGCCCTGAGCTATCTCGGCGTGGGGGGGATCGCGGCCACTCTAGTGGTGGGCTGCGCCGCCGCGGGCCTGCTGCCGCATCTGCGCGCGAGCATCGCGCTGCTGCGCGCGCGCCGGCTGGGTGCGCCCCACCTGGAGCTGGCCGCCCTGCTGGTCATGCTGCTGCGCCGCGATGTGCGGGGGCTGGCCGCCACGAGCCTGCTGAGTGCGCTGGCCGACCAGATCCGCGAGCGCACGGCGCGCCGGTCGCGGGCCGTGGCGGTCCAGCTCGAGGCCCCGCGCGTGGGCGCGGCAGTGGTCCGCCGCGCGGGCGGCGAGCAGCGCGTGCCGGCCGCGCGGCTGCGAGTGGGCGACCGGGTACTCGTCGCGGGCGGCGCGTGGATCCCGGTAGACGGCGTGGTAGCGCGGGGGGAGGGCCGGGTGGAGCAGCAGCTTCTCACCGGCGAGCGCCGGCCGGTGCTGCGGCGCGCGGGCGACCCGGTGTTTGCCGGCACGCGGCTGGTCGCCGGCGCGCTGGAGATTCGCGCCACGGCGGTGGGCGAGCGGACCCGCGCCGCGCGCATCGCCCGCGCCCTTCGAGGGACGCCGGGCCACGACGCCCGCAGCACCGACTACGCCGCCGCGCTCGCCGAGCGGCTAGTCGGCCCCGTGTTCGGCCTGGCGGCGATGAGCTACGTGCTGACGCGCGACAGCCAGCGGGCGGCCGCCGTGCTGAACGTCGATCCGCTCACGGGGCTGGAGCTGTCGGCGCCCACGGCGATCCTGGCCACCATGACCCGCGCCGCGCACTGCGGCGTGCTGTTCAAGAGCGGCCGCGCGGTGGAGCAGCTCGCGGGGGTGAACGCCATGGTCTTCGACAAGACGGGCACACTCACCCTGGGCACGCCCGTCGTCGAGCAGGTGGTGAGCGTGGATGCACGCTTCGCGCCGGCCACAGTCGCCGCCCTGGCCGCAGCGGCGGAGGCTGGCTTGCGCCACCGCGTGGCACGGGCTATCGTGCGCTACGCCCGCCAGCAGCGGCTCGCGGCGCCAGCGCCCGCCATGCGGCAGCCGGCAGGGCTCGGTGGCGTGGTGGCCATGGTCGACGGGCACACCGTTCACGTCGGCACCTGGGAGTTCCTGCACGCAGCGGGGATCGCGGCGGCCGCGCAGCCCGAGCTGGGCCGCTTGCGCCATGCGGGCTACGCGCTGAGCTATGTCGCGGTCGACGGCGCGCTGGTCGGCGCGCTCGCCTATCGCGACCCGCCGCGGCCCGAGGCGGCGCGGCTCGCCCACTGGCTGCGCGCGCACGGGGTCGCGGCGCTGCACCTGGCGACAGGCGACGACGAGGCGGCGGCCCTGGCCGTGGCGCGGGCGGTCGGCATCCCGCACGTCCACGCGCGCCTGCTCGCCGACGACAAGGCGGCGGTGGTGCGCCGGCTCCAGCGACACGGACACGTGGTGGCGTTCGTGGGCGACGACCTGGACGACCGGCTGGCCATGCAGACGGCCGACGTGGCGGTGGCGCTGCGCCACGGCGCGGTGGCCACCCGCGCGCTGGCGGAGGTCGAGCTACTGCACTCGCACCTGCTGGGCATCCGGCACGCGATCGAGCTGGCCCGCGGCGCGCGCGACATCATCCGGCAGAACATGGCCCTGGTGAGCGGCACCGCCGTGGCCAGCCTGCTGCTCGCCGCCAGTGGGGCGCTGGGGCCGGTGGGCGTCCGCGTCGTGGCCGATGCGAGCACGCTGGGCGCCGCCGCCAACAGTCTGCGGCCGCTGCTTGGGCCTCCACGGCGCCACCGCGCGAGTGGCCCGGCGCGGAACGGCCGGACGCCATGAGGCGGACGCGGCATCCGCTGGCGCGGCTGGCGGGCACGGTAGCACGGCTGCCGCGCTATCTGAAGCTGGCGCAGGCGCTGGCGCGCGACCCGGCGGTGCCCGCGCGCAGCAAGGCGGCGCTCACCGCGGGGGTGGCGTACTGTCTCTCCCCCGTCGATCTGATCCCCGGCATCGTGCCGGTGCTGGGCCAGCTCGACGATCTCGGCGCCCTGCTGCTGGGGCTGCGGGTCGCCCTGCGCGGCTGTCCCGACGGTGTGGCCGCGCCCCATCTCGCCGCGGCCGGGCTGACCGCGGCCACGCTGGAGGCCGACCTAGAGACCGTCGTGGCGACCGCGGCCTGGCTGGTGGGCGGCGCGGCGCGGCTGGGCGCCCGCACGGCGCGCGGCGGCGCCTGGCTGCTGCGGCGGGCCGCCCGCCCGCTGCGCCGCCCCCCCGCGGCCTCCCGCTAGCTTCCGTTTACACACCGCTTACACCACGTTTTCTAACCGCTCACATCCGCCCGCTAGCCTACCTATGTGGGGACAGACCGCGGCGCCCGCTACGCGCCGGACCTCGCTGCTGCGCGCGGCCGCGGTTGGATGGATGGGAGGCTGTTTGGTGACTGGACTCCTTCGCGAAGGCGCACGCTCGCTCGGGGGCGGGGCGCTGCTGCTGGCTCTCGTGGCGTTCGCGCTCGCCGTTACCCCCGCACTCGGTGCGGCGCCGGTGGCACAGGTCTCGCCCTGCCCGCCGCCCGGCTCGGCCACCACGCTCACTGGGGCAGGATCGACTTTCATCGCACCACTCTTCACCCGCTGGTTCGACGAGTACGCCAACCGCTGCGGGGTGCGCGTCAACTACCAGGCGATCGGCTCCGGCGGCGGCATTCGCCAGCACATCGAGCGCACGGTGGACTTCGGGGCCAGCGACGGGCTGCTGACTGCGGAGCAGGACCAGGCCGCCCCGGGCACGCTCATGATCCCCATGACCGCAGGTGCGATCGCGGTGGTGTACAATCTGCCCGGGTTCAACACCGGCGATATCAATATGAGCGGCGACACGGTGGCCAAGATCTACTTGGGCGAGATCACCCGCTGGAACGACGGGCGGCTCCAGGTCGAGAACCCAGGCGTGAACCTGCCCGACCTGGCCATCACGCCGGTGCGGCGCTCCGACGGCTCGGGTACCACGTACACCTTCACAGCCTACCTGGCCAAGATCAGCCCGGACTGGCAGCGCCGTGTCGGGGTCGGCACCTCGGTACAGTGGTCGGCGCAAAGTGTGGGCGGCGATGGGAACGCCGGCGTGGCCGGCCAGGTACGCCAGATCCCGGGCGCTGTCGGCTACGTCGAGCTGGCGTACGCCCTGCAGAACAACATGACCTACGCTGGCATCCGCAACTCGGCGTCCAACCAGTATGTGCTGC
>DATGKN010000017.1:0-52220 GCA_035294645.1 Chloroflexota bacterium | reverse complement strand
TGAATCCGCTGGCGGTTCAGCACCAGGGAGGCAGCATGGTACGATCGTCTTTCACTCTCCTGTGCATCGCCCTACTGGCCCTGTGCACCGCGACCGCCTGTGCCGGGGCGCGCACGCCGGCCGCCGCGCAGCCGCCAGCCCCGGCCGGCTCGGCTGCCAGCGCGGCTCCCCAGGCGCCCGCGGCGCCCGCCAAGGTGACCATCGCCTACCAGCCCGGCATCGGCTACGCCAACCTGATCGTCATCAAGCAGCAGAAGGCGCTGGAGCGCGCGTTCCCCAACACGCAGTTCGAGTGGAAGATCCTCGCCAGCGGCTCCGCGATCCGCGACGGCATGATCGCCGGGCAGATCCAGGTCGGCGCGGGCGGCGTCGGCCCGTTCCTGATCGGCTGGGACCGCGGCGTCGGCTGGAAGCTGCTCTCCTCGCTCAACGAGATGGACCTCTGGCTCGTGGTGCGCGATCCGGCGATCCAGAGCCTGCGCGACTTCCGGCCCGAGCACAAGATCGCCATGCCCGCGCCCGACTCGATCCAGGCCATGGTGCTGCGCAAGGCGGCGCAGGAGCAGCTGGGCAACCCGCGCGCGCTAGACAACAACATCGTGGCCATGGCGCACCCCGAGGGCGTGCAGGCGCTCGCCGCGGGCCAGATCGCTGGCCACCTCACCTCTCCCCCGTTCCAGTTCGAGGAGGTGCAGGCCGGGGGACGCGCCATCGTGAAGAGCTTCGACTACTTCGGCAAGAGCACGTTCAACAGCGTCTACATGCTGCAGAGCTTCTACGACCAGTACCCGCAGTTCGCCCAGACCTTCTACCGCCTGCTAGTCGAGGCTACCCAGCTGATCAATACCAACATCGACGAGGCGGCGCGCCTGCTCAGCGAGGACCAGGAGGGGCGCGTGTCGGCCGACCAGTTCAAGGCCTGGATGACCGCCGAGGGCGTCAGCTACAGCACCGTGCCGCACGGGTTCTTGAAGTACGCCGAGTTCATGCGCAGCACCGGCTTCATGAGCAAGGCGCCCACCTCCATCCAGGAGCTGCTGCTGCCCACCCTGGACAGCGGCGATTGAGCACGGCCGGGCGGGAGGCGAGAGGGCATGGAGCGGCAACCCACAGACGCGGTCGTCACGGTCGAGGGAGTACGGATCGTCTATCGCGACCCGAATGGGCGCCCGTTCGTCGCCATCGACGAGGCCTCGTTCACGGTGCGGCCGGGGGAGAAGTTCGTCATCATCGGCCCGTCGGGCTGCGGCAAGACCACCCTGCTCAAGGCGATCGCGGGCTTTCTCGCGCCCGCGGCGGGGCGGATCGTGGTGGCCGGCCGCGAGGTCCACGAGCCGGGGCCCGACCGGGCCGTGGTGTTCCAGGACTTCGACCAGCTGTTCCCCTGGCGCACCGTGCTGGGCAACCTGGTGTACGCGCTGCGCGCGGCGAAGGGAGTGCCCAGGGCGACCGCCGAGCAGCGTGCGCACCACTTCCTGAAGCTGGTGGGCATCGACGCCGCCGCGCACAAGTACCCGCACATGCTGTCGGGCGGCATGAAGCAGCGGGCCGCCATCGCGCGCGCCCTGGCGCTGGAGCCCGCCATCCTGCTGCTCGACGAGCCGTTCGGCGCGCTGGACGCCATCACGCGCAGCCAGCTCCAGCGCGAGCTGAACGAGATCTGGCGGCGCACGCAGGTCACGATCATCCTGGTCACCCACTCGATCCAGGAGGCCGTGTACCTCGGCCACCGTGTGCTGGTGCTCACCCCGGCCCCTGCGGTGATCCGCGAGATCGTGGACACCGCCGCGGCCGAGGACGTCGAGAGCTCGGCCTTCGTGGCACTGTCCCACCACCTGCGCGAGCTGCTGGTGACCCCCGGCCAGGCGGAGCGCGCCGCGGTAGGGGCCGGCCACGCCACGGAGTAGGGAGACAAGCGCGATGGCTACCGAGACGACGCGCGAGATCGCCCTTGCCACCCCCACGCCCGTGGCGGCGCCGCGGGCCCGGCGCGGGCTGCCTACCACGGCGCGGCGCGCGCTGATCCTTCTCGCCATCCTGCTCCTTTGGCAGGGGTATGTGGTGGTCAGCAACGTGCCGCCGCTGTTGATCCCCTCGCCGCTGGCCGTGGCGCAGGCGCTGCTGCAGGACATCGCCAGCGGCCGCATCCCCGCCGCCACCTACACCACGCTGTACAGCCTGGTGGTGGGGACGCTGCTGGGCACGCTGGCCGGGTTCGCGCTGGCCTCGCTGGCCGTGCTGTTCCGCCCGGGGCAGGACCTGCTGGCGCTGCTCAGTGCCATTCTCAATCCCCTGCCCTCGATCGCGGTTCTGCCCCTGGCGATGATCTGGTTCGGGCTCAACGAGACCGCCATCATCTTCGTGATCGTGCAAGCCACCCTGTGGCCCATCGCCATCGCCACCGACATGGGCTTCCGCACTATCAGCCCCACCCTGCACATGGTGGCCCGCAACCTCGGCCTGCGCGGCCTGCGCCTGGTGGTCGACGTGCTGCTGCCAGCCGCGCTGCCGCATATCTTGTCGGGGCTCAAGGCCGGCTGGGCGTTCGGCTGGCGCACGGTGGTGGCCGCGGAGCTGGTGTTCGGCGTGGCGGGCGCGGCCGGCGGTCTCGGCTGGTACATCAACGACAGCCGCTACTTCCTGAACACGGCCAACGTGTTCGCCGGGCTGGTGGTGATCTCGCTACTCGGCATCCTGGTGGACCTGCTGTTCACGCTCATCGAGCAGCAGACCGTTGTCAAGTGGGGCATGAAGCACGGGGTCTGACAGCCCCGGCGCGTCAGTGGCCCGCGCGCAGCAGCACGATCACGCTCGGCAGCAGCAGGGCGACGGTGAGCCCCAGCACGGCGTAGAACAGCCGCCGCTGGTCGGCCACCGCTCGCCGCTCGAACAGGTCGATGGCGATCAGGCGCAGGCCGTTGAGCGCGTGGTACAGCACCGCGCCCACCAGGGCGACCTCCAGCGGCAGCAGGTACGGGTGGGCGTAGGCCGCCACGGTGTGGTCGTAGACGTCCGGCGCCAGCGGCAGCAGCAGGACGTCCAGGATGTGCACGAGCAGGAAGCCGACGATGCCCACGCCCGTGAGGCGGTGCAGCGCCCAGGCCCACTGGCCGGCGAATCGCCAGCGCCCCAGCGGCCGCCCGCCCCGCGCCGCGCGCACCGCCCAGACGGCCAAGGCCGCAAGACCGAGGTAGGTGCCGGTGGCCACCAGGAACAGCAGCCCGCTGAGCAGCTCGCCGATCCAGTGCTGGCCCGACAGCGGCCCCACTCCCGCGCGCAGCGCCGCCGGATCGGCGGTGAGCAGCGTCGCCGAGCCGATGGTGAAGAACCCGAGCCCTACCGCGGCGGCCGCGGTGGGGATCAGCAGCCGCGCGGGGGGCGCCAGCACGTAGTCCTTCAGCACGCCCTGCAGCCCCGTGAGCCCGTGGCTGAGCGCGAGCGTCAGCAGCAGCCAGTCGAACGCCAGCCACAGCACGTTGGCCCAGCGGCCGGCCACGAACTGGCTGTCGGTGCGCGACGGTGCCGCCAGGTAGTGGGTGACCAGCAGGTGACCGAGCGCCAGCAGCACGAGGGCCGCGCCGGACACGCGCAGGAAGTACCAGGCCGTCGCCTGCGGCGTGAGCCCCGTCGGTCGCCAGCTGGTGCAGGCCATGCGCGCCGCCCCCTCGGCTCAGGCGCCCACCAGCGCGCGCTGGCGCAGGCGCAGGATCGAGCGCTGCGGGTCGATGCCCTGCGGGCACACCTCGACGCAGTTGAAGGCGTTGCGACAGCTGAACGCGCCGTCCTCGCCGCACACCGCCGCCAGGCGCTGGGCCGCGGCCGTGTCGCGCTCGTCGGCGATCAGGTTGTAGGCGCGGTTGAGGGCGGCCGGGCCGAGGTAGCGCGGGTTGCTGGCCACGATGGGGCAGGCCGAGTAGCAGGCGGCGCAGGTGATGCAGTCGAGCTGCGCGTCGATGATCTCGCGACGGCCCGACTCGGGCGGGATGACCGCCGGCTCGCGGTAGCGCCCACCCACGAAGTACGGCGTCACCACGGCCCACTTGGCCCAGAACGGCTCCAGGTCGGTGACCAGATCCTTGACGATCGGGAGCTGGCGCAGCGGCTCGACGGTAATGCGGCGGCCCAGCCGGGCCAATCGCGTGGCGCAGGCCAGCGCCTCGCGCCCGTCGATCACCATGGCACACGAGCCGCACATCGCGGCGCGGCAGGAGTAGCGGAACCCGAGCGTGCCGTCCTGCTGCTCCAGCACCGCGAACAGCGCGTCCAGCACGCTCATCTTGGGACGTACCGCCACCTCGTAGCGGGCCCAGTACGGCCGCCGGTCGGTCGTGGGGTCGAAGCGCCGCACGCGCAGCTCGACGGTCTCGCCCGGGGCCGCCGCGCGAGTCATCGCACCGCCACCTCGCTCTCGGGCCGCAGGCGGGTGAGCGCCACGGGCTCGTCCCAGATGCGCTCGGCGGGAGCCTGCCGCTGCTGGTGGACGTTCACCAGCCAGCGCGCGTCGTCGCGGGCGGGGAAGTCGCTGCGGTAGTGCGAGCCGCGGCTCTCCTCGCGGTACAGCGCCGCGGCGGCTGTGAGCCGGGCCACTAGCACCAGGTTCTGCACGTCGAGCGCCTGCTGCCAGGCCAGGTTCCAGCGCGGCCCGCCGCGCACGCCCGTCCGCTCGGCGCGCTCCGCCAGCTCCGCCAGCGCCGCCAGCGCCGCGCGCAGGCCCGCTGCATCGCGCACCAGCCCCACGCGCTCCCACATGACCGTCTGCAGGGCGTCGCGCAGGGCGAAGGGGTTCTCGCCCTCGCGCCCCAGCGGGCGCAGGGCCGCTTCCTGCGCGGCGCGGGCGGCGGCCAGATCGATCGGCGCCAGCGGCCGCTCGGCGCACAGCGCGGCGGCCGTCTCGCCCGCCCGCGCGCCGAACACCGTCGAGTCGGCCACGCCGTTGCCGCCCAGGCGGTTGGCGCCATGGATGCCGCCGGCGTCCTCGCCGGCCACCAACAGGCCCGGCAGGTTGCAGCGGCAGTCGCGGTCGATCTTGACGCCGCCCATGTGGAAGTGGGCAGTGGGCGTCACCTCCACCGGCCCGCGGGTCAGGTCGTAGCCGACCTCGGCGCAGCGGCGCACCATGCCCGGGAAGCTGCGGCGCACGAACTCGGCGCCCAGGTGCGAGACGTCGAGCAGCACGCCGCCGGCCGGGGTGCCGCGGCCGGCCATGATCTCCAGGTAGCTGGCGCGGGCCACCACGTCGCGCGTCGAGCGCTCCAGCCGCTCGGGGTCGTAGCGGGCCATGAACCGCTCGCCCTGGGCGTTGTACAGGCGCCCGCCCGCGCCGCGCAGCCCCTCCTCCAGCACCATGCCGCTGAGCCGCGAGGCGCCGGCCAGCAGCCCCGTGGGGTGGAACTGCATCATCTCCATGTCGATGAGCACCGCGCCCGCGCGGTAGGCCAGCGCGTAGCCGTCGCCCGTCTTCTCCAGCGCCGGGGCCGAGTACTTGTACATGCGGGGCCCGCCGCCGGTGGCCAGGACCACCACCTTGGCGCGCGCCAGCGTGAAGCGCCCGCTGCGCTGGTCGAGCAGCAGCGCGCCGGCGATGCGGTCGCCCGCGGGGGCCGGCACCAGCGCCACGGCGCGCGTCTCGTCGAGAAAGGTGATGCCGCGCGCGAACAGCTGGTCGTGCAGGCGGCTGACGATCTCGATGCCGGTGAGGTCGCCGCGGTGCACCGTGCGGTCGAACGACTGGCCGGCGAACGGCTTCTGGTGGATGCAGCCGTCGGGGCCGCGGTCGAAGAAGCAGCCGACCTTGGTCTCCAGCTCGTGGATCACCCGCGGCGCGCCGGTGACCAGCTCCCAGGCCAGCTCCTGGTTGTTGAGGAACTGGCCGCCGCGGATCGTGTCGCGGAAGTGCAGCTCGACCGAGTCCGCCGGGTGCAGCACGGCGTTGAAGCCGCCCTGCACCAGCCGCGTGCAGCCGCTCTTGCCGACCAGCCCCTTGGCCACCAGCACGATGTGCAGCCGCGGGTCGGCGTCGTAGGCGTGCAGGGCGGCCATCAGCCCCGCGCCGCCGCTGCCGAGGATCAGCACGTCGCAGGTGAGCGTCTCGTCCATGGCTCAGCCCGGGATGCCCAGCCGGCGGTACAGCTCCGGCAGCCGCGCCCGCGCGCTGGCCTCCACCTCGCGGTAGATGCTGCCGCCGTGGGCATCCATGCCCACGGTGAGCGGTCCGAAATCGCGGAAGCGGAACTGCCAGAGGCACTCGGGCATGAGGTCCTCCCAGTACACCGCCTCGATCGCCTCGACCTGAAGCGTCTCCACCGAGGCCGCCCCGCCCACCACCGCCAGGTACACGCCGCCGTAGCGCTGGAACGCCGCGCTGCTGGCGTCCGACAGCCCGCCCTTGCCGCAGATGGCCCGCACGCCGTACTGGCGCAGCAGCGGCTCGGTGAAGCGGTCCATGCGCATGGAGGTGGTGGTGCCCACCGACAGCGGCTCGTAGCCCTGTGGGGTCTTGCGCACGTTCGGCGCGACGTGGAGCAGCACCGCGCCGCGCAGGTCCACGGGCGGCGGCTGGCCGTGGTCGAACATGCGGATCAGGCTGGCGTCGCGGATGCCCCAGACGACCCCGCTGAGGTACACCGAGTCGCCGCAGCGCCACTGGCGCACCGTGGCTTCATCGAGTGGCGTGGTGGCCGTGTACTCCGCCATCGCGCCTTGCCTCCCCGCGTGCGGCTAGTCGTTTGTGCCCCTATAATGCCCTGTTTCCCTGCTGCCGTGAACGGCGGGCCCGCCCTTCCGGGCGGCGGTAGCCGGCTCGATTCCTCCCTCACGGCGCACCAGGGCTACTGTCCCTGCGGGCATCGCTGGCGTCCCCTGCCGCCGGGAACGGTGGTCGCCCAGTTCACGCGGCACCGCGCCCTAGTAGGTGATCTCGTAGCGCCCGTCCGCGTACACCCGCGCGCGGCGCCGCTCGCCGCGCCAGCACTGCATGTTCACCGCCACGGGGTTGAGCGTGATGTGCGTCCAGGCGTACTCGACGTGGACCGCCAGCGCCGTGGTGTCGCCGCCCAGCCCCATCGGCCCGATGCCCGTGGCGTTGATCGCCGCCAGCAGCTCCTCCTCCAGCCCCGCCACCTCGGGGTCCGGGTTGCGCGAGCCGACCGGCCGCAGCGTCGCTTTCTTGGCCAGGGTCATGCACAGGTCGGACGACCCGCCGATGCCCACGCCGATGATGGTGGGGGGACACGGCTTGCCGCCCGCCTCGACCACGGTATCGAGCACGAACTTCTTGATCCCCGCCACGCCGTCGGCCGGGTACAGCATCTTCAGGAACGACATCGTCTCGGAGCCGGAGCCCTTGGGCAGGTGCAGGATGTCCAGGTAGTCGATCTGCGGCGAGAACTCGATGTGGAACACGGGCACCCCCACGCCACTGCTGGTCTGCTGGTTGCGGCGCGTGATGGGCGACACGATGCTGGAGCGCAGCGGGTGCTCGCGCGTGGCGGCCTCGACGCCCGCCCGCAGGGCCTCCTGGAGCCGCACGCCATCGACCAGGAAGCCACGGCCGATAGTCACCCAGAAGATGGGGATGCCCGTGTCCTGACAGACCAGGGTGCGGTGCTCGTCGGCCACGGAGATCGCCTTCAGCATAGTCGCTAGCACGCGGCGGCCGACCTCGCTCGACTCGCGCGCGGCGGCCTGCTGGAGCGCGGCGCGCACGTCCGGGGGGATGTCCTTCTGGGCCTCGATGTACAGCCGCCGCCCGAGGTCGTGGAGCAGCGCGTAGAGATCGCTGGCCGTGCCGGTCTCGACCACCGCCTGCATGGCACCCCCCGCTCGTGGCCGTAGGTCATACCTATGACCGTTCGCCCCCTGGTAGGTTCGGATTCTAGCGCCGCCCGTTGGTGCTGTCAATCCCCGCCGGCCGCGCGGGGGCGCGCTCCTAGCGGCCGCTTGGCGGGCAGGCCCGGCCGGCGCGGGTACGCGGCGGGCGTCGGCGCCACCTTGTCCACCAGCACCAGGGCCCGCCCGTCGGCCAGCTCCGGCAGGGCGATGGGCAGCGGCGGCCGGGCCGCTCCGCCCAGCTCGCGCAGCGCCAGCGCGGCGCGCGCCAGCTCGGCCGCCAGGTCGCCCTTGCGCGGCGCCACCAGCAGGCCCCCTACCTGGAGGAACGGCAGCGTCAGCTCCAGCAGGACCGGCAGCGCCGCCAGCGCCCGCGCCAGCGCCACGTCGTACACCGCACGGTGAGCAACCTGGTGTGCCGCGATCTCCGCCCGCTCGGCGACCACCGTCACGCCCTCCAGCTCCAGCTCGGCCACGACATGGGCCAGGAACGCGGCCTTCTTACCGGTGGCCTCCAGCAGGGTGAGCCGCAGCTGCGGTAGCGCCAGCTTGAGCGGCAGGCCGGGAAAGCCCCCGCCGCTGCCCACGTCGATCACGCGCAGCGGGGGGATTGCCGCCGCTGCGCCCCAGCGCGCCAGCAACGGCAGGGCACAGGTCAACGAGTCCAGAAAGTGCAGCCGCTCGACGGCGGTGGGCTCGGTGATGGCCGTGAGATTGAGCCGGGTGTTCCAGTGCAGCAGTAGCGCCTGGTAGCGCGCGAAGCGCGCCCGTTGCGCCTTGGTCAGCGGCAGGCCGAGCGCGGTCGCCCCTCCCGCGAGCAGCTCCATGCAGCCTCTCGCGTGCCCGTCGTTGAGTCCGTCTGTAGGGGACATCTATAATGAGGATGCCACAGCATTGTATCCACGCAGGATCCCGATAACGAGGTGGGCGCACTATGGCCAACAGCGCGACCTCGGGGACCACGTCCATGCTGCGGCTGGGCGAGGCCGTCAGCACCTACCTGAGCGGACTGGCTCCCCGCGAGCGCGAGACCCAGGCCCCGGCCCTGATGCGCTTCGTACGCTGGCTCGGCGCGGACCGCGAGGTGGGTAGTATCCGCCCCGTGGACCTAGAGCTGTACCAGGAGCAGCTTGGCGATGGGGGGTTCGACCCTACCAAGAGCCTGGAGAGCGTGCGGGCGTTTCTCGCCGAGGCGCGCAAGCGCGGCTGGACGGCGACAAACCTCGCTGTGCACATCAAGGTGCGCCGGCGCCCCACCGCGCGCGGCGCCCGCCAGCAGGCGAGCGAGGCCCCGCCACGCATCGAGATGACCGCCGCCGGGCGCGAGGCGCTGCAGCGCGAGCTGGAGCGGCTGGAGAACGAGGTGCGGCCCGAGCTGACCGCCGCGCTCCAGCGCGCCGCCGCGGACAAGGACTTCCGCGAGAACGCGCCCTACCACGCCGCCAAGCAGCAGCTCGCCGAGGTGCAGTCGCGTATCAATGCGCTGCGCGCGCAGCTCATGGCTGCCACCGTGGTGGACACGGTGCAGACCGAGCGCGCGGCGCTCGGCACCCGGGTGGTGCTTCGCGACCTCGATGCCGACGAGGAGCTGAGCTACACTCTGGTCGGGCCCGGCGAGATCGACGCCCGCCGCGGCCGCATTTCCATCCAGTCGCCCGTCGGCCGCGCGCTGGCGGACCACGTCGTGGGCGACACGGTCGAGGTGCAGACGCCAGCGGGCACGTATCGCTATCGCATCGAGCGGATCGAGGTGGCGGAGTGAGCGATGGGCCACCCCGCACCCCACTGCTGACCGTCGACGGCGTGCTGATCGAGGACGGCGCCGTGTTGCTGGTGCGGCGGCGCCACCCGCCGTTCGCCGGCTGCTACGCGTTGCCGGGCGGCTTCGTCGACTATGGCGAGCCAGTCGAGGCGGCGGTGGTGCGCGAGCTGCGCGAGGAGACGGGCCTCGAGGTGGCGCTCGCCTACCTGCTCGGCGTCTACTCCGATCCGGGGCGCGATCCGCGCGGGCACACGGTGAGCATCGCCTACCGGGTCGTGCGGCGCGGCGGCGAGCTGCGGGGGGCCGACGATGTGGACGACGCGCGGTTCTTCCCGCTCGACGCGTTACCGCCGCTCGCCTTCGACCATGCCCGCATCCTCGCTGATGCCCGGCGCGCCGAGGCCGAGCGCGCCGCCCACGCCTGAGCGGCCCCCGCGGCGAGAGCCCGTCGTGGACCTTCGCTTGCAGGGCGCGGTGCTCGCGGGCCGCGCCGCCAGCGCGCTCAGCCGGCGGCTCGGGCGCGGCGGGGGTACTGTGATCGGCGGCCATGTCGTCACCCGCCTGGCGCCGCGGGCGCTCGCCGAGCTCAGCCGTGCGCTGCCCCGCGGCGTGGTGCTGGTGTCGGGCACCAACGGCAAGACGACCACCAGCCGCCTGCTGGCGCACCTGCTGGCCGGCCAGGGCGTGGCGCTGGTGCACAATCGCGCGGGCGCCAACCTGCTGCCCGGCATCGTCAGCGCGCTGGCCCAGAACACCGACTGGCGCGGCCGGCCGCGGGCGGCGCTGGGCCTGTTCGAGGTCGACGAGGCCACCCTGCCCCACGCGCTCGGTCCTGCTGCCCCGCGCGCGGTCGTGCTCACCAATCTGTTCCGCGACCAGCTCGACCGCTACGGCGAGGTGCACTTCGTGGCCGAGCTGTGGCGGCGGGCACTGGCAGCGCTGCCGGCCCCCAGCGCGCTGGTACTCAACGCCGACGACCCCTTGGTAGCCAACCTCGCCGCCGCGCACCGCGGGCCGGTGGTGTATTACGGGGTCGAGGCGCCGGAGCCGGGCGGGCCGGTGCTGCCCCACGCCGCCGACGCACGGCTATGCCCCAGCTGCGGCGCGCCGCTCGCCTACCGCCTCGTCTACTACGGCCATCTCGGTCACTACAGCTGTCCGGCCTGTCGCTTCCAGCGCCCGGCGCCGACCGTCGCGGCCGTCGCGCCCCTGCGGCTGGAGCCGACGCGCACGCTGCTGACGCTCCAGGTGCCGGGCGGCCAGCTGGCGCTCGCCCTGCCGCTGCCCGGCCTCTACAACGTGTACAATGCGCTGGCGGCGGCCGCGGCGGCGCTGGCGCTCGACGTGCCGCCCCCGGCCATCGCACGAGCGCTCGGCTCCTTCCGCGCCGCGTTCGGCCGGCTGGAGCGCGTGGCGGTGGGCGACCGCGCGGTGTCGCTGGCGCTGATCAAGAACCCCGTGGGCTGCACCGAGGTGCTGCGCACGCTCGCCGCCGACGCGGCGCCGAAGACGCTGCTGATAGCTATCAACGACCTGTTCGCCGACGGGACCGACGTCTCGTGGCTGTGGGATGTCGACTTCGAGCTGCTCGCCGAGCAGATAGCGACGGCGGTGTGCAGCGGCACGCGAGCCGAGGACATGGCGCTGCGGCTGAAGTACGCGCTGGTGGCCCCCAACCGGCTCGTGGTGGAGCCCGACGTGGAACGAGCGCTGGCGCGGGGGCTGGCGCTGACGCCGCCGGGCGGGGTATTGCACGTGCTGCCCACGTACACCGCGCTGCTGGCCGTGCGCGCCGCGCTACACCGCCGGGGCGCCGTGGGAGCGTTTTGGGAGAACTGAGTCTGCGCGCCCCCGCAGGAGCGAGAGGATGGCCGAGCCGACCGCTGCAGCGTACACACTGACCCTGGCGCATCTGTACCCCGAGCTGATGAGCACCTACGGCGATCGGGGCAACCTCCTCGCGCTCCAGCGGCGCGCCGCCTGGCGGGGCATCGTCCTGCGCATCGAGCCCATCGGGCTGGGAGTGCCGCTCGACCCCGATCGGTATGATCTGTACTTCTTCGGTGGGGGCCAAGACCGCGAGCAGGCAGTCGTCGCGGACGACTTGCAGCGCAAGGGGCCGGCCCTGCGCGCAGCCGCGGCCGGCGGGGCGGTGATGCTGGCGATCTGCGGCGGCTACCAGCTGCTCGGCCACGAGTTCCGCACCGGCGAGGGCGCCGCCCTCCCTGGAGTCGGCGTGCTCGACGTGCGGACCGTGGCCGGCGCGCGCCGCCACATCGGCAACGTGATCGTGCGCTGCGAGCTAGACGGCGCGGTGCGCACCCTGGTGGGGTTCGAGAACCACAGTGGCCAGACGTACCTCGGCCCGGGCGCACGCCCGCTGGGCCGCGTGGAAGTCGGGGCGGGCAACAACGGCGCGGACGGCACCGAGGGCGCCGTGTGCGGCGACGTCTACGGCTGCTACCTGCACGGCTCGCTGCTGCCGAAGAACCCCTGGTTCGCCGATCACCTGCTGCGGCGCGCGCTGGTGCGGCGCTACGGCGTGGCCGTACCCTTCCCGCCGCTCGATGACTCGCTGGAGGAGCGCGCGCATCAGGCGGTGCTGGCGCGCGTGCGGACGGTGGGGCGTGCGGCGGTGGGGGTGCGCTAGCGCGTGGCCACGCGCGAGGAGAGCGTCATGGCCGAGCCAGTGCGGCAGGGCTCCCGGCCGCTGTGGGCGGCGGCGCGCCGTGACCTCGCGCGCCGTGGGGGCCCAGCGCACCGCGCAACGCCCCCCGCGACGGTAGGCGCCCAACGGCCGGCGTCCCGCCCGCACCTGCGCCAGCTGGCCGGGGCGGCGGGCATCCTGATGGCCAGCTTCGTGGCCAGCCGCCTGCTGGGCCTGGTCCGCAACGCCGTGCTGGCCGCCTACTACGGTGCGTCAGACGCGTACGCCGCCTATCTCGCCGCCAACAACGTCGCGGACACCGTGTTCCAGATCCTCGCCGGCGGGGTGATGGGCGCGGCGTTCATCCCGGTGTTCACCCGCTATCTGGAACACGACGACGAACGTGGCGCCTGGCGGCTGGCCAGCTCGGCGATCAACTTGGCGGCGCTGCTCACCGGCCTGGTGGCGCTGGCCCTCGCCCTGCTGGCGCGCCCGCTCGCGGCGGGCCTGGCGGCCGGCCGCGACCCAGCCTTCCAGGAGCTGACCGCCGCGCTGCTGCGCCCGCTGCTGCTGGCGCCGGTGCTGTTCGCCGTCAGCGCCTTTCTCACCAGCATCCTCAACAGCTTCCAGCGCTTCTTCTGGGCCGCGCTGGCGCCGCTGGTGTACAACCTCGGCATCATCGCCGGCGCGGCGCTGCTGCACGCGCCGTATGGCATCCATGGCGTGGCGGTAGGCGTGGTAGTCGGCGCGGCCGGCCACCTGTTGATCCAGCTGCCCGATTTGCGGCGCGTGGGCGCGTGCTACTCACCGACCATCGACTGGCGGCATCCTGGCGTGCGCGAGGTCGGCCGGCTGATGGTACCCCGCATGTTCGCGCTCGGCGTGGCGCAGCTCAACAAGCTGGCCAGCGTGTTCTTCGCCCTGCTGCTGGCGGCCAGTAGTCTGCCGTACCTCGACTACGCTTGGCTCCTGACGATGGTGCCGCTCGGCGTGTTCGGCATGGCGGTCAGTACGGCGGTGTTTCCCGCCCTGGCGCGACAGAGCGCGGCTGCGCGCCACGACGAGCTGCATGCCCTGTTCAGCCTGAGCCTGCGGATGATCCTGTTCCTCACGCTGCCCGCGGCGGTCGGGCTGATGGTGCTCGGCGGCCCGATCGTGCGGTTGTTGTTCGAACGCGGCGAGTTCACGGGGGCCGACACGCGGGCCGTGGCGCTGGCGCTGGCCTGCTACGCCCTGGGCCTGCCGGGCCACAGTCTAGTGGAGATCGTGAACCGCGCGTTCTACGCCCTGCACGACACCCTCACCCCGGTCAAGGCCGCCGCCGTGGCCGTGGGGGCGAACTTGCTGCTCAGCGCCGCCACGGTGGGGCTGGCACAGCACGGCTGGCTGCCCACCGAGCACGCCTACGCCGGGCTGGCGGTGGCCAATGCGGCCGCGGCCACGTGCGAGGCGGCGCTGCTGCTGTGGTGGCTGCGGCGGCGGCTGCCCGCCCTCGCGGTTGGACCGCTGCTCGGGGCCGGCGGCCGCTGCGCGCTAGCGGCGGTGGGGATGGGGCTGCTGCTGGTGGCGGTGGAAGCGCGGCTGCTGCAGCTGCTGCCGACCACCACGATCGGTGGGCAAGGAGTGGCGGTGGGGCTGCTGGTCGGGCTGGGAGTGGGGGTGTACACGGCGCTGACCGCCGCGCTGGGCGGACGCGAGCCACGCCTCTTGCTGGGATTACTGCGCCCACGGTGACCCCCGGGGATCTCCCCCTAGCCGGCTGCGGTCAGGGTACAATGCGGCCACGGGCTACGGCCGCGGGCGGTGCCATGGGCATGCCCCTCGAGGAGGTGCCGGCCAATGGACGGGATGGCCCTGGCGCTGGGAGCGGGCCTGGCCGCACTGGGCTACGCGGGCCTGCTGGCGCGCAGCGTGCTGACCGCCAGCCCGGGCAACGAGTGCATGCGCGAGATCCAGGCGGCGATCCAGGAGGGCGCGCAGGCGTTCCTGCACCGCGAGTACTGCGTGCTAGTGGTGTTCGCGCTCGTCGTCGCAGGGTTCCTCGCGCTGGTCGTCGGGCCGGCCACTGCTGCGGCGTTCCTGTTCGGCGCGGCCTGCTCCGCGGCGACGGGTTATGCGGGCATGGCCATCGCGGTGCGCGCCAACGCGCGGACAGCGGAGGCCGCGGCACGCTCGCTCAACGGCGGCCTACGCGTGGCGTTCCAGAGCGGCGCGGTGATGGGCACCGCAGTCGTGGGCGTAGGGCTGCTGGGGCTGAGCCTCGTGTGGCTGCTCGTGCGTCCGCTGGTGGACTTCGAGCAGGCGGTGCGGGTCGTTAGCGGCTTCTCGTTCGGGGCCAGCTCGATCGCCTTGTTCGCGCGCGTGGGCGGGGGGATCTACACCAAGGCGGCCGATGTGGGCGCCGACTTGGTGGGCAAGCTCGAGGCGGGCATTCCGGAGGACGACCCGCGCAACCCGGCGGTGATCGCCGACAATGTGGGCGACAACGTGGGCGACGTGGCGGGCATGGGCGCCGACCTGTTCGAGTCGTACGTCGGCTCGATCGTGGGCACGATCGCCCTGGCCGGCACGACGAGCCTGGCGGGCGGCGAGGTGCTGCCGCTGCTGGTCGCTGCGGTGGGCGTCGCGGCCTCCATCGTCGGGACGCTCTGTGTGCGGGTAGCCGAGGGGGCCGACTTCAACGGGCTGCTGTGGGCGCTGCGCCGGGGCATCTTGACCGCCGGGGCGCTGGTGGTGGTGGGCAGCTACGCGGTGGTAGCCCTCACCGGCGCGGGGCCCGGCGTGTTTTGGGCGGTGATGGCGGGGCTGGTAGCCGGCATCGTGATCGGGCTGGGCACCGAGTACTTCACCTCCTACACCAATCGCCCGACCCAGCGGGTGGCCGAGGCAGCGGTCACCGGCGCCGCCACCACCCTCATCCAGGGACTGGCGGTAGGCATGCAGAGCACCGCGCTGGCGATGGTGGTTCTCAGCGCCGCGATCCTGATCGCCTACTGGCTGGCCGGCGTGTACGGCGTGGCGATCGCGGGGGTCGGCATGCTGTCTACCCTGGGCATCACCCTGGCCACCGACGCCTACGGCCCGGTCGCCGACAATGCGGGCGGCATCGCCGAGATGGCGCACCTGCCCGGGGAGGTGCGGACCCGCACCGACGCGCTCGACTCGCTGGGCAACACCACCGCGGCAACCGGCAAGGGCTTCGCCATCGGCTCGGCGGTGCTTACCGCCCTGGCCCTGATGGCCGCGTACACGGCGGCCGTCGGCCTCAGCAGCATCAACCTGCTCGACCCGCGCGTGATCGTGGGGCTGCTGCTGGGAGCGATGCTCGCGTACCTCTTCTGCGCGCTGGCCCTGACGGCGGTCGGCCAGGCGGCCTACGGGGTAGTGCGCGAGGTGCGGCGGCAGTTCGCCGAGATCCCGGGGCTGCTGGAAGGCCGGGCCCGCGCCGACTACGCGCGCTGCGTGGACATCACCACCCGCGCGGCGCTGCGGGAGATGCTCGGGCCGGGGCTGCTGGCGGTGCTGAGCCCGCTGGTGGTCGGGCTCGGCCTGGGCAAGGCGGCACTGGGCGGCATGCTGCTGGGCGCCATCGCCAGCGGCGCCCTGCTGGCCATCATGATGGCCAATGCCGGCGGCGCTTGGGACAATGCCAAGAAGCTGATCGAGGCGGGTACCCACGGCGGCAAGGGCGCCGAGCCGCACAAGGCCGCGGTAGTCGGCGACACGGTCGGCGACCCGTTCAAGGATACGGCCGGCCCCAGCCTGAACATCCTGATCAAGCTGATGTCCGTGGTGGCGCTGGTGATGGCGCCGCTATTCAGCGGCCGCTGAGCGCCCCGAGCGGCCCGCCAGACGCGCGCGTCCAGCGAGCCGCTCGGCAGGGATGCAGCGTGCCGCGAGCCCCTGCGGCGTCGGCCTCAGCCGGAGAACGCCGCGGGCTGCGCGACGGGCCCGGACGGCGCGCCCTCGGCCTCTTCCCAGATGCGGCGGTCCTTCGTCTCGGGGATGAACAGCCCGCCGATGACCACCGACATCAGCGCCACGCCGATCGCGTAGATCAGCCCGGCCAGCAGGTTGCCGTTGGGGTCGCCGCCGGGGTTGAGGCCCCGCAGGTCGAACAGCCCGAGGAACGGGATGTAGCCCTGGCCGGGGATCGTGGCCGCCACCAGGCCGAGGTAGATCGTCGGTAGCCAGCCGCCGAACCAGCCGTTGCCGAAGTGGTACGGGATCGACAGCGACGTGTAGCGGATCGCCGTCGGGAAGTACTCGACCAGGAAGGCAGCGATCGGCCCGTACACCATCGTCACGTAGATGATCTGGATCCACACCAGCGCGGCGATGACGGGGATGTTGGGGTTCGCGCCCGTGATCTTGCCCGCCTGGTCGTACACCAGGTTGGCGTTGGCCATGATCGCCTGGTAGATCGGCCAGTAGGTCACCGCGGCGATCAGACAGCCGCCCAGGATCACCGGCTTGCGGCCGATCTTGTCGGACAGCCAGCCGAAGAAGACGAAGAACGGGGTAGCCAGCGCGATCGCGACCAGCAGGATGACGTACGCGGGCACGTAGGGCGACTTGAGATACACGGTCAGGAAGAACAGCGCCTGGAACTGCCCCTGGTACCACACCACCGCCTGGCCGGCCGTCATGCCGAGCAGCGCCAGCAGCATCATCCCCAGACGCTTGCCGCCGAAGCTCTGCCGGGCCCAGCTCGCGGTATTGGTAGCCGTGCGGCCGCGCTCCTTGAGGTACGAGAACAGCGGCGTCTCCTGCAGGCGCACGCGGATGTACAGCGCCACGAACACCAGGACGATGGATAGCAGGAACGGCACGCGCCAGCCCCACTCGCGGTACACTTGGTCGCCGAACCACAGGCGCGTGATCAGGATCACGCCCAGAGAGGCGAACATGCCCACCGTGGCCGTGGTCTGGATCCACGACGTATACAGCCCGCGCTTACCGTCCGGCGCGTGCTCGGCCACGTAGATCGCCGCGCCGCCGTACTCGCCGCCCAGGGCGAGCCCTTGCAGCAGGCGCAGGATGGTGAGGATCAGCGGCGCCAGGATGCCGATCTGCTGGTACGTCGGCAGCAGGCCCACGAGCACGGTGGCAAAGCCCATAATGCTGATCGTGACGAGAAAGGCGTACTTACGCCCGATGACATCACCGATGCGCCCGAACACCACCGCGCCGAAGGGCCGCACAGCGAAACCGGCGCCGTAGACGGCGAACCCTGCCAGCAGCGAGGCCGTCGGGTTATCCGACGGGAAGAACAGCGGCGCCAGGAACGGCGTCAGGAGCGCGTACAAGTAGAAATCGTACCACTCGATCACCGTGCCCGCCGCGGAGGCGGCGATCACGAAGGGGATGTTCCATTCGCGGGCCGCTTCCCGCTTGCCCGCGGCGGCTGCTGTGGCCATCGCGCCTTCCTCCTTTCGCCCTGCGGCAGCGGTCACCCCGCGCCGCCACCCGGTCACGGCGCGGCAGAGACCAGCCCCGCTTTGCTGCGTAGGGTACGGCCTGCCATTGGCAGTGCCAAGGGGCGGGCGGCCAATGGTCGAAATCGGCCCCTTTCTAGTCGGGAAGCGGGGGCGAATCGCGACTACAGGCGCAGCAGGGCGCGGAGGTCCTTGAAGCGGCCCCGGCTGACAGTCAGCTCGCTGCCCGCGTCGTCATCCACTTTCAGCAGGTAGGCGCCGTTGAAGTAGGGACGGATCTCCACCACGCGGCGCATGTTGGCTAGGTACGCGCGGTGGATGCGCAAGAACGGTGGCGAGGGCAAGCGGCTCTCCAGCTCCTGGAGCGAGAAGCGGGTCGGGTACAGCTTGTCGTAGGTGCGCACGTAGGCGATGTCGTCGCGCGCCTCGGCGAAGCGGATCTCCGCCACATCCAGCAAGATGGTCCGCCCCGCGGCCTCCACGGGCAGCCGCTCCAGCCAGGCCGGCGGGGCGGGCGGCGGCTCGGGCGCGCGGCGGCCACGTGGGGCGCGCAGCCGCTCCAGCGTCTCACGCAAGCGGTCGGGCGCCACGGGCTTCAGGAGGTAGTCCACCGCGCGCAGGGCGAACGCTTGCAGCGCGTACTCGTCGTAGGCGGTGACGAACACCACCGCCGGGGGCTCGTCCAGCTCGTTGAGCAGCTCCACCAGCTCCAGCCCCGACAGGCCGGGCATCATGATATCGGCGAACACCACGTCGAAGCGGTGCTGGCGCAGCAGGCGCAGCGCCTCCATGCCGGTGGCGGCCAGTTCGATCTGGGCCGTCGGGTCGATCTCGTGCAGCCGGAAGCGCAGCTCCTCGCGAGCCGGGGCCTCGTCCTCCACCACCAGCGCGCGCAGCACCATCTCATACCTCCACGCCCGCCTTGTACTTGGGCACGCTGAAGCTGACGCGCGTGCCCTCGCCCGGCCGGCTGGCGATCGCCAAGCCGTACTCCGGCCCGTACACGCTGCGCAGCCGCTCGTTCACATTCACCAGCCCGACCCCGAACGCATCGCGGCGGCGCGTCTGCAACACCCGCTGGACCAGCTCCTCGCTCATGCCCACGCCGTCGTCCTCCACGCAGAACCACGCCTCGTTGCCACGATCCTCGGCGATGATGCATACGCGCCCCGGCCCCACCTTGCGGCTGGTGCCGTGGCGCACGGCGTTCTCCACCAGCGGCTGGAGCACCAGCACCGGCACGATGGTGGACAGCACCTCGGGATCGACGCGGTACACCACGCTCAACCGGTCGCCGAAGCGCGCCTTCTCGAAGGAAAGGTACTGGTGGACGTACTCCAGCTCCTGCGCGAACGGGCTGAACTCGCCCTGCCGGCGGAAGGTGCGGCGGAGAAAGTCGGCGAAGTCGGTGAGCAACTGGCGCGCGGTCTCGGGCTCGGTGCGGATGAACGCGGCGATCGTGTTCAGCGTGTTGTACACGAAGTGCGGCGAGATCTGCGCTTGCAGGGCCGCGAGCTCGGCTTTGGCGAGCCGCGCCGCCTTGCGGTCCACCTCGGCTAGCTCGAGCTGGAGGCTCATCAGCTGCGCCATAGCGCGCACCATCTTCACCTTGCCCGCGGTGAGCGGCTGGCTGTCGCCGAAGTAGATGGCCAGGCTGCCCACCAGCCGACGCTGCACGATCAGTGGCGCCATCACCGCCGCCGTGAGCGGGCAATCGGGGCGCGAGCAGCCGATCCCCTCGGGGGTCCGCGCCACCGCCGGGCGCCCGGTGCGCAGCACCTCGTGAGTCAGCCGGGTCAGCGGCTCGCGGCCCGGCTCGTGGTGGTCGCTGCCGGCACCCACGTGCGCCAGGATCTGCCGCCCCCCCACGATGGCCACCGCCGCCGGCTGCAAGAACTCGTGCAGCACCAGCGCCGTCTTGTGCGCGGTCGGACGCGTCAGCCCGCGCCGCAGGTACGGTAGCGTTCGGTTGGCGAGGGCCAGCGCCTCGTGGATCGCCTGCTCGCGGCCCTCGGTGACCGTCCGCCCACGGGTGAACACCAGGTACAGCACGAGCAGCGCCGCCACGGCGGTGAACACCGCCTGGCCCAACAGCAGGGGCAGCAGTGGGTAGTGGGTCTCCATGGGCACCAGCCGTGTCGCGCGCGCGGCGGGCTATTGCAGGTAGCTTGTGCGCAACCCCAACGCCTCCGGCGCGTGCAGGCGCAGCATCTTCAAGTTCACATCCGGCGGCACGCGCTCGCGCGTGAGCAGCGACACCACCACCGTGGTCCCGAAGGCCACAGGAATCGTCCAGATGGCCGGCTGCGCGAGCAGGGTGGCCAGCAGGGTAGCGGGCTGCTCGCCGGCCGAGGTCGCCATGGTGTACAGGATGGCGGCCGAGGCCAGTGTGCCGCCGAGCAGCGTGCCCGCCGCAGCACCGATCGCCGTCAACCCGCGCCACCAGATACCTAGCACCAGCAGCGGGAAGAAGGCACTAGCGGAGATCGCGAACGCCCAGCCTACCAGCATGTTGATGTGGTAGCGCTCCATCTGCAGCCCGCCCACGATGGCCACCGCGCCGGCGAGCAGGGCCGCCAGGCGAAATGCCAGCAGCCGCTCGCGCTGGTCGGCGCCCGGGCGGAACGTCTGCGCATAGAGATCGTGGGCCAGCGCGCCGGCCACGGCCACCAGCAGGCCCGAGGTGGTGGACAGGAAGGCGGCGAACGCACCAGCGGCGGTCACCGCCCGCAGCAGCTCGGCGAGCCACGGCTGCGGCAGTCGCCCCGGCAGCTCCAGCAGGAGCGCATCCGTGCGGTCGCCGACATACAGGTCGGGGGCGTGCACGCGGCCCAGCAGCCCCAGGATCGGCGGGAACAGGTAGAACCAGCCGATCAGCGCCAGGACGACCAGCGTCGTCTGGCGGGCCGCGTGGCCATCGCGGTTGGTGTAGAAGCGCACCAGGATATGCGGCAGCCCGGCGGTCCCGAACACGGTGGCCACGATCAACGAGTAGGTGAACAGTAGTGCGTGGCCCTGCTGCTCGGCCAGGGGCCCAAACGGCAGCCCCCAGTTGGCCCCGGGCGCGTGGCCGCTGGCAATAGCCGCAGCCAGCGCCGGCGGCGGCTGGGCGGTCGCCTGCTCCCAGTGCGCTCCATACGAGCCGAACACGGCCAGCAGCACGAACACCGGCAACGAAATCGCGAACGCTTTGACCCAGAACTGGAACGCCTGGACGAAGGTGATCCCCTTCATACCGCCTAGCGCCACGTTGAGCGCGATCACCCCGCCTACTCCCACCACCCCGACCCAATACGGCAGCCCGGTGACCGTCTGTACCGCCAGCCCGGCGCCCTTCATTTGCGGCAACATGTAGAATACCCCGATCAGCAACACGAACAGCACCGCGAGGCGCCGCATGGCGGGCACATTGAACCGGCCTTCGGCGAAGTCGGGCAGCGTGTAGGCGCCGAAGCGCCGCAGCGGCGCCGCCACGAACAGCAGCAGCAGCAAGTAGCCGGCGGCGTAGCCGACCGGGTACCATAACACGTCGTAGCCGAACTTCATCACCATGCCGGCCACGCCGAGGAACGAGGCCGCGCTGAGGTATTCGCCGGAGATCGCCGAGGCGTTGAGCACCGGCCCCACCGCGCGCGAGGCGATGTAGACATCGTGGGTGGTGCGCACGACACGTGTGGCGAACAGCCCCACGGCTACCGTGGCCACCGCGATGGCCACGAAGGCCGCCAGCGATAGCCAATGGACGTCCACGGCCAGCCTACTTCACCAGGTGCGTGAACTCGTCGTCGTACTTCTTGGAGGTAGCGACGTAGTACAACGCCAGCGCCCAGATGAACGGGTACATGAGCGCCGCTAGCGCCAGCCAGGCCAAGGGTAGCCCCAACAGCTGCATATGCATCAGCTCGGGGAACAGCAAGTTCATCAGTGGCAGCCCGAACAACACAATGAGGAACACCGCGGCCACACTCACGGCCAGCCGCAGCTGACGGCGAATGAGGTCTTGCAGGAGGATCTCCCCGTAGGGCGTCTGTTCCGCGACCTCTTGCAGCGACTGCTCGTCGGGCAGCAGCGCCTCGAGCGCCTCCAGCGGCAGCTCGTCATCCAGGGGGTCCAGGCTCCCATCCGCCCCGTCGAGCACGCCGGGAGCCGCCGCGGGCACCGCGCGCTGCCGGGGCCAGAACGGCGCTCTCACCGCCAGCCGCTCCTCCGTCGCTCCCCACCGCTACGGGCCGCCCCGCCGGCGAGCTCTCGCGCGTCGCGCGGCAACGGTCCCAGGATCCCCCTCGGCCGTCCGTGCTCGGGCCACCTCGCCGGTTACTAGTGGTAGGCGCTTCCCGTCCGCGGTGTCAAGCCCGCACAGGCATGGGCGCCCTGGGCCCCCCCCCATCGCGCACCGCTGGACGCAACGCCGCCCGCGGCCACCTCGGCAATGCTATGCTGCTCCTGTGAGCGTGGCGTAGCGCCCTGCATTACCCTTGACCCTTGGAAGGAGGACCCAGCTGTGCGAGCCAAAGAGGGGGTCGTCGAGCGCTTGAACCGGATCCTGACCAACGAGCTGACGGCGATCAACCAGTACTTCCTCCAGGCCGAGATGTGCCGCCACTGGGGTTACGAGCGGCTATATCATGCGCTGTACGACTTCAGCATCGACGAGATGAAAGACGCCAAGCAGCTCATCGAGCACATCCTCTACCTGGAGGGGCTGCCCAACCTCCAGCGCTTGGGCACCGTGCGCGTGGGCGAGAGCGCCCCGGAACACCTGCGGCTCGCGCGCGAGAGCGAGCTCGAAGCCGTGGAGACCTACCGCGAGGCGATCGCGCACTGCGCCCAGGTGGGCGACTACACCACGCGCAACCTGCTGGAGGAGATGGTGCGCGACGAGGAGGAACACATCGACTGGCTAGAGACGCAGCTCGAGGCGATCCGCCAGCTGGGGGAGACCAACTATCTGGCCCAGCAGCTCCACAAGGGCGAGTAGCGCCGCGGCGCCTCCCCGCGGCTCAGGACGCGATGGGCGCCGGGGGCACCGCCTGCTCCCGCGCCCCCAGCGCGCACGCCAACAGCTCATCCATCGTCGCGGCGCAGCGCCCACAGCAATAGTCGTCGTCCAGCTCCAGGACGCTCCGTAGCTCCTCCGCCCTCCACGCGCAGCGCTGCGCCGCCCGCTGCACGTCCGCTTCCGTCAGCCCCTTGCACAGACAGACGTACATGCCCGCCCCTCATGGCCGAGCGCGCCCGGCCGCCACTCGCCTGTGTGCGCCATTCTGCCAGATTACGGTACCGACTGCAAGCACCGCTCTCGCGGGTCGGCACCCGCCGTATCGCCGATGCAACTGTAGAATATAGTATAGACTGAACAGTCGATTTAGTCCAAGCAACCACCCAGTCGCCCCGGCCTGGCACGCTCTCTGCGCTATGGGCCCCGCGAGAGGCCGCAGAGCCGCTGGTTCGGTGGGCGCCCGGCGGAGAAGAGGGCACCCACCATAGCTAGCGGAGACCGGCTCGTCACCCAGGGGGAGCGCGATGATGGCGACCACGGCGGTCGACGTCCAAGACCCCATCCACCACCACTGGTGCCCGCGCTGCGACGCCACCTGGGCGTGCCAGCACGCCTTTGCCGCCTGCCCGCTGGAAGGCAGCGTGGTGAGCAGCAACCACTGCGACGCCCCCGATCCTGGGGACCTCGACTGAAGGGTGCGGCCAGTAGGGGACCCGCGGCTACGGCTCAGCGCACGGCGGTTTGCGGCGCCGCGGCGGGGGCGGCCTGGATGTCGGTCAGGCGGTAGAAGCGCAGGGCGTTGTCGTGCAGCAGCTTGCGCTTCACCGTCTCGGAGAGGTCGTCGCGCCGGCGCATGGTGGACACGGTATGCGGCCAGTCGCCGTCCCAGTGCGGGTAGTCCGAGGCGAACAGCAGAGTGTCCTCCAGGCCCCAGCGCACGGCATCCGGGAGCGTCTTCTCCTCGCATTCCACGCCGAAAAAGAGGTTGCCGCCGCGAATGTACTCCGAGGGTAGCCGGGTGAGTTCCGGCGCCTCGATGTGGCCGCGCTTCTCGGCTTCCTCGTCCATGCGGTCCATCCAGTACGGCACCCAGCCGACCCCTCCTTCGAGGAAGGCGAGGCGCAAGCGCGGGAACCGCTCGACCACCCCTCCGAAGATGACGCTAGTCAGCGAGATCATCTGTTCCACCGGATGGCCGATGGTGTGCACCGTGATGAAGCGGTGGTGGCGCTGGTCGGTGGCCTCGCCGTGGACACTGCGGTGGTGGAACGCCATGGCCACGCCCAGGCGCTCGGCCTCGGCCCACAGCGGGTCCCACCAGCGGTGCCCGAAGTCGGGCCGCAAGGGGATGTGCGTGGGCACCATGGCGCCCACGGCGCCGAGCTGGGTCACCGCGCGGCGCAGCTCCGCCACACTGGCCTCCAGCTGCTGGGGAGCGAGCAGGGCCACGAACTTCAGCCGCGCCGGGTTGGCCTGGCAGAACTCGTGCAGCGCCGTGTTGTAGGCACTGGCCAGAGCGGCGGCGTACTCGTCGTCGGCGATCACGCCGATGCTCAGCCCGGCCGTGGGGTACAGCACCATGATGTCGATCCCGTCGGCGTCCATGTCGCGGAGCTGGTCCGCCGGCGACTGCGGATACTGGCCGAGCGTGCCGCGCAGCTGGCGGTCCCAGGTGTCGTCCTGGAACAGCGAGCGGCGCTGGCCGAGCGGGCCCAGCAGCTCGCGGATGCGGGCCATCGGCTCGCGCACATGCCCATCGGCGTCGATGATCGGGTAGTCCCCCATGATACCCCCCTTCTGCACCGCCCACGACGAGCTCGCGGGCGCTCAGCGCCCAGGATAGCGCAGCCGCTCCCCGCCCGCCACCGTGCGCCGCGGGCCCGCGCCGCCTAGTCGGGAACGACCGCCACGGCGGTGACTTCGAGCACCAGCCGCGGGTCGGTCGCCAGCCGCACGACCTCGACCGTGGTGGTCGTGGGGCGATGGTCACCCAGATACTGGCCGATCACGCGGTTGATGGCGTCCTGGTTGGCCGCCAGGTCCTTGATGAAGCGGAACATCTGCACGATGTCGGTAAGGTCGCCGCCCGCGGCGCGCAGGGCCAGGCGCAGGTTCTCCATGGTCATGCGCGCTTGCGCGGCCGGATCGCTGGGGATGTGGTCGAACTCGCTGGGGACGTGCGGGTGGCTGTGGTACACCGGCGCCGCCGTGACTCCAGAGACGTAGACGGTCTTGCCGCCGTGGACCTTGATCGCCGGCACGTAGGGCATGTGGTACCGGGGATCGTAGCCCTCGTGCTCGATGTACTCGAACTGCCCCGCCATCGGCCTCTCCTCCCTGCCCCGCGGGTCTACACGCCGGGCGATGATACGGCGCGGGGCGGCGGGCCTGCACGGGCGCCAGCCTAGTGCAGCGGCCCGACCTCGGGCACCACCTGGCCGACTGCCCAGCCGATGCCGTAGCCCACCGCGGCGGCCAGCAAGCCCAGGCTCATGATCTCCAGCCCCGAGGGCAGCCAGTGGCGGCGGGTCAGCCGCGCCTTGGAAGCCCCGATACCGAACAGCGTGGCCGCCGCCAGCACGATCGCCACCCCGAGCGCCAGCAGCGGCGGCAGGAACAGGTAGGGGAGCAGCGGCACCAGCGCGCCCAGGGCGAACGAGGCGCCGGTATAGGCGGCGCTCACGACCGGTCGGGGGTCGTGCTCGGGGAACAGCCCGAGCTCTTCCTCCATCATCACCTTGAGCCACACGTCGCGGTTGGCCGTGATGGCCGCCACGACGCGTTCCAACTCGGGGCCCTCGAGCCCCTTGGCACGGTATAGCTGGCGCACCTCCTCGCGCTCGTGCTCGGGCATCGTCTCCATCTCGTACAGCTCGCGCCGGATCTCGCTAGCGTAGAACTCCTGCTGCGCCTTGACCGATAGATAGCCGCCGATGGCCATGGACACGCTGCCGGCCACTAGCGCGGCCAGCCCGGCCACCACGATCGGCCCGGGTTGGTCCAGTGCGCCGCTCACGCCCGCCACCAGGGTGAGCTGCGAGATGAGCCCATCGTTCATGCCGAAGACGATCTCGCGTAGCACGCGGCCGAGCGGCTCGTGCCAGCGCTCGCCGCGCAGGATGGCCGCGCCGGCGGGCTCGCGCCGCGAGGTGCGGCGCGCTAACGCCTCGCTGTCGAGGCGCCTCACCGGGGGCGGCGGCGCCGGGCCAGCGGGAACGGACGCCAGCGGTTCGCTGCGCCGTGGAACGGAGGTTAGCTCAGGCACAACAGGCTCCTAACACGCCGCAGGGGCGGCTATGCTGCCGCCCCTGCCGGATCGATGCGGTTGTCGCTCGCGCGCCGCCGGGTGCTACCGGTCGGCGCCGCGCTGGCTCACACGAACTCCTGCTTGATCGCCTCCCATACCTCGAGGGGGGTCCCGTCGAGCGGTTGCTTGACTAGCGGCCCGTGCTTGAGCGCCGGCACCTGCTCCTCGTAGGTGGGGCGCGTCTCATCCAGGTAGATCACCCCGAGCGGGATGCGGTCGCCCCACTCGTGTGCCTTCTGGAACGCCTGCACGCGGTCGGTGGGATCGTAGTCCGGCTCCTCCTCCTCGAGGTGGTAGGCGCGCTGCTTGTACCAGGCGTTGGTGTTGACCTTATTGTACGTCACGCACGGCTGCAGCACGTCGATCAAGGCATAGCCGCGATGCTGGATGCCGCGGGCGATCAGCTGTGCCAGGTACTTGGGCTCGCTGCTGAAGCCGCGGGCCACGAACGTGGCCCCGTTGGCGATACCGAGCAGCATCGGGTTGACCGCCGGCTCGATGGCGCCGTCGGGCGAGGTAGTGGTCACGAACCCCTTGTCGCTGGTGGGCGAGTACTGGCCCTTGGTCAGCCCGTAGATCTGGTTGTTCTCCACGATGTGGACCAGATCGGTGTTGCGGCGCATGGCGTGGACCAGGTGGCCCATACCGATGCCGTAGCCGTCGCCATCGCCCGTGACCACGATCACCTTGAGGTCGTGGTTGGCGAGCTTGAGGCCCTGCGCGACGGGCAGCGCACGGCCGTGCAGGATGTTGAAACCGTTGGCGTGGATGTAGTGGGGCAGCTTGCTGCCGCAGCCGATGCCCGAGACGACGATCGCCTCGTGCGGGTACAGCTCGAGCATGGCCAGCGCCTGCTTGACGGCATTGAGGATGCCGAAGTCGCCGCAGCCCGGGCACCAGGTCGACTTCTCGGGGCTGTTGTATAGCTTGATATCAAGCATAGACCTTGACCTCCGCACGGACCTCGCCCCGCACGCCCGCCAGGATCTCGTCGGTCGAGATGGGCCGCCCGTCGTACTTCAGAATCCGCTTGTCCATCGTCTGGCCCGTCTGGGCGCGGAGGAGCCGCCCGAGCTGGCCCGTGTAGTTCTGCTCCACCAGCACGAGCTGCTTGGCCTGGGCGAGCAGCGCCCCCACCCGCGCCCAGTCCAGCGGCCACACCTCCATGAAGTGGAGCAGGTTGGCGCGCGGGCCGTCCTGGTTGAGCACGTCCACCGCCTCGCGTAGGGCACCGTAGGTCGAGCCCCAGCCGACGAACGTGAGCTCGGCGTCCTCCGGCCCGTAGCGCACCGGCAGGCGCATCTCCGCCTGGGCCACCTCCTCCTTGCGCATGCGCTTCTCCATCTGCGCGCGGCGGATATCGGCTTCCTCGGTGATGAACCCGTACTCGGTATGCTCGTCGCCGGTGGTCACGTACACGGCGTTGGGATGGCCTGGCAGCGCTCGCGGCGAGATGCCGTCCTCGGTGACCAGATGGCGCCGGTAGTTGTCGATGCGGTCCAGCTCCTCGGCGGTCAGCAGCTTGCCGCGATCGATCGTCACCTGGCTGAAGTCGAACCGCTCCTTGGGCACCGCGCGGATCGCGTTGGACTGGGTGAGGTCCTGCATGATCAGCACGGGCGTCTGGTACTTCTCGGCTAGGTTGAACGCCCGCACGGCCGCCCAGAAGCACTCTTCGATCGTGCCAGGGGTGAGCACGATGCGCGGCCACTCGCCGTGGCTGGCATGCAGCACGAACAGCAGATCGCCCTGCTCGGTGCGGGTGGGCAGGCCGGTGGAGGGCCCCGCGCGCTGCGAGTCGACCACCACCAGCGGCGTCTCGGTGCAGCCCGCGAAGCCGAGCGCCTCGGTCATCAAGCATAGCCCGCCGCCCGAGGTGGCGCACATGGCGCGCGCCCCGGCGTGCGCCGCGCCGATGGCGAACAGGATGCCCGCGATTTCGTCCTCCGTCTGTTTGCAGACGATGTTGAACTGGTGCGATTTGGCGTTCATGTACTCCAGGATCGAGGTCGCGGGCGTCATGGGGTAGCCGCTGATGAAGCGGCAGCCGGCGGCGATCGCCCCCAGCGCAATAGCCTGGTTGCCGTTGATCACCATGCGCTGCGGGCCCGGCCGTGCCCGGAGCTTCCAGGGGAACTGGGCGGCATACTGCTGCTGGCCCGCGTCGTAGGCGTAGCGGGCCACCTTCAGGTTGCCCTCGACGACCGCGCTGCCCTTGCGCTTGAAATTGGTCTCGATGATGTCGGCGATGTAGGCGAAGTCGAACTCGGTAATGCCCGCCACCGCGCCCAGGGCGGCCGTGTTCATCATGATGCGGCTGCCACCCTGCTCCTCCGCGATCTTCATCAGGGGCATGGGAAACAGCTGCACGCCCCGCTCGCGCAGCGGCGCCTCGTCGAACCGCACGCCGACGTCGTACAGCACGGCGCCGCCCGGCACGACCTCCCGCCAGTGGCGCTCCACCGCCTCGGTGGTCAGCGGCAACAGCATGTGCACCGCATCGCGGAACGTCCAGATCTCCTGCTCGCTGATCCGCACCTGGTAGAAGTTGTGGCCGCCGCGGATGCGCGACATGTAGTCTTGCAGGCCGTAGATGAACAGGCCAGCCCGTGCGACCGCCTTGGCGAACCCGGCGCCGCTGGACTCGACGCCCTGGCCCGCCTCGCCGCCAATCTTGATGGTCAGATCATTGACGATCGGCATCTAGTTGCCTCCTCGCGGCCACAGGCCATCCGGTCAGCCGCAGCAGTCGCGGCCGCCGCCCGCCCGCCCCCAGGGCGCCCACCGGGCCGAGCGGGGCGCGTCGCGCGTCGCGGGCCGAGTGGCGTGGCACGCCACGCTGTACCGCGTCGCTAAGGGGCCGAAGCCCTCACCCGTATTATAGGGGATTTCTGGGACCGCAATCGACAGCGCCTATGACCGATGCCGCGCGCCGGCGCCAACTCTCCCCCGGTTCATTATCGTCCGCCCTGCAGTCGCGGGCCATAGATCGACGAGCTCGCAAAGGTCTGACCTATCATGCTTTAAGGTCAGACCTTTGCGGTTCTGTTCGTGGCGACGCACGCGACGCGCAGATGGTGTGTCGTGGATACGATGCAGCGACGATTCGCTACCGTCTGGGCCGCTTCTGCCGGCGCCACATGCATCGCCGACGCGCTTCACCGCACATAGCGTGGCCATGCACGCCAGGTACCGCGGATATTACTCCGCCACGCGTATCTCGCTGCAGACGGCACCGCCCGCGGGATCAGGGGGGCACCCTGTAGCAGACGGCGGTGCCGGCCCTCTACGTCGGCACGCCGGTGAGGAAGAACAGCGTCTTGGCCGCGATCTCGCCGGCCAGCACACAGGAGACCGCGATGTACAGCAGCCCCGTGGCCGACATCATCGCGCGCAGCCGGCAAGTCTGCCAGGTCATCGCGGCCAGCACCAGGGGGAACACGATGCCCACGGCGATCCGCAGCAGGAACGCCACCAGATAGGGGCCGAGCAGCGCCGCGACGCCCGTCGGCTCGCTACCGCCGGGCGGCGGCTGGCTGAGGAACAACTGGACGGGCAGCAGCATGGCTTGCAGCGCCACCGCCACCAGCAGCACGGTAGTCATGCCCAGCAGCGGGCGCGTGGACAGGGCCGGGGTGACCAGGTACCAGTGGCCGAGCACCATGGCCACCGCCGCCCCGCCCAGCGCCAGCGCGCCGAGCACCAGGCTCGCGAGGGTAAGCAGACCGCCGAGCTGCGCGCCATGGCTAGCCGCCGCGCAGGCTAGCGCGGCCCAGCCGGTCAGCGCCGCCAGCGCCCCCACGGCCCGCCGCCCGCCCGCGCGCTGCGCCCACCACAGCGCCGTGTACACCAGCAGCAGCGCCACGAACCCGGCCGTGGCCCCCGCCTCGATGCGGCCCAGCGCCCCGGCCGCGGGGACGAACGGCAGGGTCAGGCGCACCCAGAGTGCCAGCGCCGCGCACCCCCAGAGGATCAGCGTGCTGGTGACGACGAACCCGCGGCTGAGCAGCCGCTCCCAGTCGGCCCAGAGCTGCACGGTGAACCCACCGACGGCCAGCTCCAGGAACACGAGGAACACTGTGGGGGGTAGCGCGTGCACACTCGTCGTCCTACCGCTGCTGTTCGGCCCCCGCCGCCGGCGCTCTCCCCGAGCAGCCGCTCACGCCCCGCGCGATGCCAGCCGGCAGGAGGCCGCCCGCGGGCGCATCAACGGCCCCCTCTCCGGGTGAGAGAGGGGCGAAGAGCGCGGCGCTGGGCGCGTCCCTACTTCGCCGTGGGCGCCGGGGTGGCGATGACGATCGACTTCTTCTCCACGTAGTAGTCGAGCGCCTCGACGCCGTGCTCCTTGCCGTAGCCGCTCTGCTTGACACCGCCGAACGGCATCTCGTCGTAGGCGATGTGCAGGTTGTTCACCCAAGTGTAGCCGGCCTCGAGCCGCTCGGCGGCCTCGCGCGCCTTGGCCAGATCACGCGTCCAGATCGACGAGCCGAGCCCGTACTTCGAGTCGTTGGCCAGCGCGATGGCCTCGTCCAGGTCGCGCACGCGGAACACCGGCAGCGCCGGCCCGAAGCACTCCTCGCGCACCATCAGCGCGTCGTGCGGCACATTCTCCAGCACGGTGGGCAGGTAGAAGAAGCCCTTGGCGTACTCTTCGCCCTCGGGCCGCTTGCCGCCGACCAGTACGCGGGCGCCGCGGCGCACGGCGTCCTCGACCATCTGCTCGACCTCCTCGCGCTGCTTGGCGGTGTGCAACGGGCCGGTGCGCGTATCTTTGTCCAGGCCGTTGCCCACCTTCAGGCGCTGCACGCGTGGCAAGAAGCGGCTCATGAACTCGTCGTACACGCTGTCGAACACGTACAGCCGCTTCACCGCCAGGCAGGCCTGCCCGCAGTTGAAGAAGCGCCCCACCGAGGCGGCGCTCGCCGCGGCATCGAGGTCGGCGTCGTCGCAGACGATCATCGGGTCGCTGCCGCCCAACTCCAGGGTGACGCGCTTGATGTCGCGCGCCGCGACCTCCATCACGTGGCGCCCCGTGACCGTCTCGCCGGTGAAGGCGATCTTGCGCACCAGCGGGTTGACCAGCAGCTCCTCGCCGACCACGCTGCCGGGGCCGGTGACGATGTTGAGCACCCCGGGCGGCAGCCCGGCCTGGTTGCACAGCTCGACGAGGCGGATGGCCGCCAGCGGGGTCGTGCTGGCCGGCTTGACCACCACGGTGTTGCCGGCGACCAGCGCCGGGGCGATCTTGCTGCCCATCAGGGTAATGGGGAAGTTCCAGGGCACGATCGCCGCGCACACGCCCACCGGGCGCTTGACCACCAGGCCGTACTTGTCGCGCTCGGCTAGCGGCACGTACTCGCCGCGCAAGGTGGGCGCCAGGCCGGCGTAGAACGCGAGGTTCTCGATGAAGCGGCCGACCTCCAGCTGTGACTCGCGCAGCGTCTTGCCCTGCTCTTTCGTCTCCAGGACGGCGACCTCCTGCAGGTGCTCGCGGCACAGCTCGGCGGCGCGGTACAGGATCTCGGCGCGCTGGTGGGGGGTAGTGGCGGCCCACTGGCGGAACGCCTGGTGCGCGACCTCGACCGCCTGGCGCACGTCCTCGGCGGCAGCCTTGGGCACGGTGTCGACGAGCTCGCCCGTGGCGGGGTTACGAATCTCCATGACGGCGCCGCTGCGTGCATCCACGGCCTCGCCGCCGATGATCATCCTGGCCATCGGTTCCCTCCCTTGCGGTGTCCCGTCTGCCACGCCCGCGCCGCGGGCCTCGGGTAGGGGCCGCCGCCTGCTGCGGCCGGCGGGGGGTGGACGAACGGCTGGGTGGCCCCGCGGCCACCGCGTGGTCGCGGCGACCAGGCCGGCGAGGAAGGCACAGCAGCAGGCGCGCACACCGCCCCGCCTCGAGTATAACAGAGGGCTCCGGCACCGCCCGGCGTCGCGGCTGGGCCTGGGACGGGCGGGCCAAACGAACACCCCCCTCCGCGTCACAGGTCGCAGAGGAGGGTGTCGGCACCACGGGGCGCGGCGCGCGTCAGTCGTGGGCCATCATGTAGCCGATGCCCGGCCGCGTCAGCACGTAGCGCGGGTGGCTCGGGTCGTCCTCGATCTTGGCGCGCAGGCGCGAGATATTCACGCGCAGCAGGTGCGCCTCGTCCTTGTACGGCGCGCCCCAGACGGAGGTCAGGAGCTGCTCTTGGGTGAGCACCTTGCCGGCGTGCTGGGCGAGCTGGGCCAAGATGCGGTACTCGGTGGGCGTCAGTGGCACCAGCTTGCCGCGCAGCTTCACCTGGTGCTGGCTGAACTCGACGCGCAGGTCGCCGTACTCGTACACGCCCGGGCTGGTGTCCGCGGCGGTGAGGTGCGCGCGGCGGAGCACAGCGCGCACCCGCGCCAGCAGCTCCTGGGCGCCAAACGGCTTGGTGAGGTAGTCGTCGGCCCCGGCATCGAGCCCCAGCACGACGTCGCGCTCGCCGTTGCGCGCGGTGACCATGATGATCGGCACCGACGAGAACTCGCGCACGCGCCGGCACACCTCGAGGCCGTCGAGCTTGGGCATCATGATGTCCAGCAGTACCAGATCGCACGGCTTGGTCTCGATGGCGTCCAGCGCGGCCAGGCCGTCGGTGGCCGTGATCACCCGGTAGTTGGCCAGCTCCAGGTTGCGCTGCATCAGGCGCAGCATGCGCGCGTCGTCTTCCGCGACCAGAACGCAGCTCTGTGGATTGCTCATGCCCCCTCTCCTCCTGTGCGAGCGCCGGCTGCGTCCACGGGATCGGGCTGGCGCGGCGCTCGCGCGCGGGCGAAGCGGCTGCCGGGCCGCCGCCCGGCTCGCGGCTGCGGGGCCGCGCAGCCCCACGTGCACCCCAGGGTACCAGGCCATGGCCGCCCTGGCCAGGGCGCGCCAATCACGGCGCGATCACAGGGAAATCGCGATTTGAGACACGCAGCGAAACTACCCGTATCCTGCCACGCGGCGCCCCTCGCCGGCCAGTGCGCACCGAGGGGCCACTACGCGCCAGCGGGGCAGCGCGCTGGTAGCCCGGCTAGGCCAGCAGCGGCCCGACGGCCCTCGCTGCGGGGCGGCCACGGCGTGGGCGCCGCCGATCTTGTGCTTGCTCCTACTGGCATGTTCTGTCAGCGTCGCGGCCGGCGCGGGGGCGGGGGGCGGCAGCGAGGGCGAGGGCGACCAGCAAGGCCACGGCGGCGGGCGCGGGGCGGCCGGGTCAGCCGGTTAAACGCGGGGCGGTCCGAAACGTTACACGGCTCCTGGCGCGCGCGGCTATCAAGCGGGGGTGAGCGCCTGGGAGGCGGCGAGCGGTCTGTGTAGCCGGCTAGCCCACGAGGGCGGCACGGCGGACGGCGTAGCGCGCGGGATCGGCGTAGCAGCCCGTGGCCGCCACGAACGCGGCCGCGGCGGGCGCCAGCAGCGCGCGGGCGTCCTCGCCCCGGGCCAGCAGCGCGCGCACGGCCGTGGCCGACACGGCCCGGTAGCTCGCCGGCAGCGGCAGCAGGCGCACGCGGTCGCGATACGGCGCGTTCTCCGGCCGCGCCAGCAGCGCTGCCAGCGCCGCGGAGCCAGCGTCGCCGCGCGGGGCCACGAGCAGCCCGGCCCGGGCGAACAGCGCGCGCAGCGCGGCGTCGCGGTCGGCGTAGTAACGCGGGTCGAAGATCTGCACGACCTTGTCGAAGCCGACCACGAACCAGAGCGCCAGAGACTCTTCGCCCTCACCCGCGCGCGGCGGCACCGCGCCGTCGCCGCACGGCCCTGGCGGCTGGCACGCGGCGAGCAGGGCCGCTAGCGCCTCCGCCTGTTCGACGTACAGGCCGCGGTTGCACACCGCCACGCCGCAGCGCGGCCGCCGCGCCACGTGGCGCAGCAGCACCAGCGCGCGATCGGGCAGCGCCGCCACCGCCCGGTCCGCTTTGTCCACGGTGTGCACGCTCAGCAGGAACAGCAGGCTGGACAGCCCTCCGTAGCGCAGCGCCGCGGCAGCCAGCGCGGCGTGCGCGCGGGTGAGCGGGTCGAACGAGCCGGACAGCACGCCCACGGCACGCCCCAGCCCGGCGCGCGGCGCGCGCAGCAGGCAGGCCCGCGGCGGCGCGGCCGGGTCGAGGGTGGCCAGGCGTCGGGCAATCGCTCGCGCGGCGCGGAGGCTGAAGCTCATGGCCACAGGGTACGGACCGGACCGCCGCCTCGCCAAGCGCCCGGCCGCAGCGCGGTTGCACATGAGGCGGCACTATACTAAAGTAAGCCGCGGACTACGGCAGCGGAGAGGGGAAGCCATGGCGACCACCAACGGCGCCCACGACGTCAAGTTCTACTTCGACCCGGTCTGCCCCTGGGCCTGGCGCACCTCCCTGTGGATCCGCGAGGCGGCCAAGGTGCGGCCGATCCGCATCGAGTGGCGGCTGTTCGCCCTGGACACCGCCAACCGCGCCGCCGGCAACCCGCCGCGCGAGGTGCACCAGCAGAGCCTGGTCCCGTTCCGCGTCATGGTGCAGGCACGCCGCCAGTACGGCCCCGAGGTGCTCGACCGGCTGTACCTCGGCTTCGGCCGCGCCCGCCACGAGCGCAAGGAAACGCTCAACGAGGTGCAGGTGATGGAGCGCGTGCTGGAGGAGGCGGGCCTGAGCAAGGATCTCATCGCCGCCGCGCTGGCCGATCCGACGACCGAGGAGGAGTGGCAGCGCGAGCACGCCGAGGTGGCGGCGCGCGGCGCCTTCGGCGTGCCCACCCTGCTGATCGACGACGCGGCCCCGCTGTACGGGCCGGTGATCGGCAACGTGCCGGAGGGCGAGGCGGCCGGCGAGCTGTGGGACCACGTGCTGTGGCTGAGCCGCCAGCCGCAGTTCTACGAGCTGAAGCGCCCGCGCTGAGCGGCCAGCCCGCGCGGCCCTGCTATACTCCCGGCGGGAGCTTCCCACTGGAGCAGCGCTGTGCTGACGCGCGAAGAGGTGGATCACGTCGCGTTTCTGGCGCGCCTGGGGCTCAGCGACGCGGAGCGCGAGCGGCTGCGCGCCGAGCTCGGCAGCATCCTCGAGTACATGCGGGTGCTGGAGCGGCTGGACACGGCCGCGATCCCGCCGACCGCGCAGGTGATCCCGCTGCACAACGTGCTGCGCGACGACACCGTGCGCCCGTCGCTGCCGGTGGCCGAGGTGCTGGCCAACGCGCCGGCGCGCGAGGAGGACTACTTCCGCGTGGCGCCCGTGCTAGAGTAGCGCGGTCGCGCCCTGCACACCAACACGCGCCCCGCGCCCGCATCGGGCCCCGACGCCAGGCGTGGGGCGCGCCGAGGACGTATGGCCGAGAGCGACACCGAGCTGACGCGCTGGACGCTGCTCGAGGCACGCGAGCATCTACGGGCACGTGCCGTGTCCGCCGTCGAGCTGACCGAGGCATACCTGGCGCGTATCGAGCGGGTGGAGTCCGCCGTGCGCGCGTTCCTCACCATCACCGCCGAGCAGGCGCGGGCGCAGGCGCGGGCGGCCGACGCACGGCGGGCCGCCGGCGAGGACGCGCCCTTGCTGGGCCTGCCGATCGCCCTCAAGGACGTGCTGTGTACAGCCGGGGTGCGCACCACCTGCGGCTCGCGCATCCTCGAGGGGTTCGTGCCGCCCTACGACGCCACGGCCGTGGCGCGGCTGGCGGCGGCCGGCGCCGTGTTCCTCGGCAAGACGAACATGGACGAGTTCGCCATGGGCTCGTCGACCGAGAACTCGGCGTTCTTCCCCACGCGCAACCCGTGGGACCTCGAGCGGGTGCCGGGCGGCTCTAGCGGCGGCTCGGCAGCGGCCGTGGCGGCGCTGGAGGCGCCGGCCTCCCTGGGCACCGACACGGGCGGCTCGATCCGCCAGCCGGCGGCGCTGTGCGGCGTGGTGGGGCTCAAGCCAACCTACGGGCGCGTGTCACGCTACGGCCTGGTAGCGTTCGCCTCCTCGCTGGACCAGATCGGCCCGTTTGCCCGCACGGCAGCCGACTGCGCGCTGCTGCTGGCGGTACTGGCGGGCGCCGACCCGTGCGACTCGACGGCCCTGCCGGCGCCGGTGCCCGACTACCTGGCGGAGCTGGCGGGCGACCTGCGCGGGCTGCGCGTGGGCGTGCCGCGCGAGTACTTCGGCAGCGGCCTCGAGCCCGGGGTGGAGGCGGCGGTGCGCGCCGCGCTAGCCACGCTCGAAGCGCTGGGCGCCGCGGTCGACGAGGTGTCGCTGCCGCACACCGAGTACGGCGTGGCGGCGTACTACCTGATCGCGCCGGCCGAGGCGAGCGCGAACCTGGCCCGCTATGATGGCGTCAAATACGGCTACGCGGTGCCGGCGCCGACGCTGCTGGACAGTTATTTCCGCACGCGCGCCGAGGGGTTCGGCCCCGAGGTGAAGCGGCGCATCATGCTGGGCACCTACGCGCTCAGCGCCGGCTACTACGATGCCTACTACCTCAAGGCCCAGAAGGTGCGCACCCTGATCAAGGGCGACTTCGACCGCGCGTTCGAGCGGTTCGATGTGCTGGCCACCCCCACCTCGCCCACGGTGGCGTTCCGCCTGGGCGAGCGGCTCAGCGACCCGCTGGCGATGTACCTGTCGGACGTGTGCACGATCCCCGTGAACCTGGCGGGCCTGCCGGGGCTCAGCGTGCCGTGCGGGTTCGTGGACGGCCTGCCGGTGGGGCTGCAACTGATCGGGCCGCCGCTGAGCGAGGGCTTGCTGCTGCGCGTGGCCCAGCGCTATCAGGACGCCACCGACTGGCACCGGCGCTATCCTTCTCTGAGCGCGGAGTACTGACACCTGCCCGAGCGGGGGCGGGCACCCAACGGAGCGAGACGGCATGAGCACGCAGGTGGGCGCGGCGCACGTGACGCCAGGGCTCGGCAAGTGGGAGCCGGTGATCGGGCTGGAGGTCCACGCCCAGATCCAGACGGCCAGCAAGATGTTCTGCGGCTGCAGCGCCGCCTACTTCGACGCGCCGCCGAACTCGCACGTCTGTCCGGTGTGCCTGGGCATGCCCGGGGTGCTGCCGGTGATCAACCGCGCGGCAGTCGAGGCCACCCTGATGACCGGGCTGGCGCTGAACTGCGAGCTGCCCGAGGCCACCAAGTTCGACCGCAAGAACTACTTCTACCCCGACCTGCCCAAGGGGTATCAGATCTCGCAGTACGACCTGCCGTTCTGTCGCGACGGCTGGCTGACCATCGAGCTCGGTGGCACCACCAAGCGGGTGGGCATCCAGCGCGTGCACCTGGAAGAGGACACCGCGCGCCTGCTGCACCGCACCGACGCGCAGGGGCGCGCCTACAGCCTGGTCGATTTCAACCGCTCGGGCGTGCCGCTGATGGAGATCGTCAGCAAGCCCGATCTGCGCTCGGCCGCCGAGGCGCGCGCCTACCTGCAGAAGCTGCACGCCATCCTGCAGGCGCTGGGCATCAGCAGCGGCCACCTGGAGGAGGGCGCGTTCCGCTGCGACGCCAACATCTCGCTGCGCCCCGTGGGGAGCGCCGAGTTCGGCACCAAGGTCGAGATCAAGAACATGAACTCCTTCCGCGCTGTCTACCGCGCGCTGGAGTACGAGATCGGCCGCCAGGCGGCGCTGCTGGAGGCGGGCGAGCCGATCGTGCAGGAGACGCGTGGCTGGGTAGACGACCGCGGGGTCACCGTCAGCCAGCGCAGCAAGGAGTTCGCGCACGACTACCGCTACTTCCCCGAGCCCGACCTGCCGCCGGTGTTCGTCTCGCGCGAGTGGGTGGCCGAGCTACGGGCGCGGCTGCCCGAGCTGCCCGACGCGCGGCGCGACCGTTACATGCACGAGTACGGCCTCAACGCCTACGACGCTGCACAGCTGGCCGGCGCCGCCGACATCGCCCGCTTCTTCGAGGCAGTGGTCGCCCGCTACCCGAAGCCCAAGGTGGTGGCCAACTGGATCCAGGGCGAGATCTTCCGCTTGCTGCCGCCGGACGGCTCGCTGGCGGATACTCCCCTGCGGCCCGAGCACCTGGCGGAGATCCTGGAGCTGGTCGAGCGCGGCACCCTGAGCCAGGCGCTCGGCAAGCAGGTGCTGGAGGAGACGTTCCAGAGCGGCGAGCGCCCCGCCGCGATCGTCGAGCGGCGCGGGCTCACCCAGATCTCCGACACGGCCGAACTGGAGCGTGTCGTGGCCGAAGTACTGGCTCACAACCCCAAGCCGGTGGCCGACTACCTGGGCGGCAAGGAGACGGCGCTCAGCTTCCTCATGGGCCAGGTGATGAAGGCCACGCGCGGCAAGGCCAACCCGGCGGTGGTGACCAATCTGCTGCGTGAGCGGCTGCAAGCCCTGCGGGCGTGAGCCGCACCACTTCTGTTAAGTGTGAGCTAGTTCACAGTAATCCCCGGAGCCAGGCGGTACCCTGCAAGGGTAGCTGCCATGCGTCGTGCGGCCGGTACCGTGCGGCGTCGCCCACACAACAAAGGAGAGACTCATGTCGCAGCAGAGCCTGGCCCGGGTCATCGAGCGCTGGAGCACCGACGAGGCGTTCCGCGCCGCCGTGCAGCGCGATCCCGACACGGCCCTCGTGGGCTATGACCTCACGGCCGAGGAGCGCGCGGCCCTCATCGCGGGCGATGCCGACCGCCTGGAGGCGCTGGGCGTGGAGGCCCGCGTGACGAAGTTCGGGGGGACCAGTTTCTTCGACTCCGAGAACGCTAACCCGTTCGCCTCGGACGCCGGCTCGTAGCCCGCCTCGCTCGCACACCGCAGGCGCCTCCGCTGATGGGGGCGCCTGCTTTATGTCAGGGTACCCGCCTCGTGGCCGCTGGCGCCTGGACCGCGCGTATACTGGCACGGAGGTGCGGCATGGCGGCCGAGGGCGCGCTGGAACAGTTCGGCACCCGCGTGCTCGAATGCGGCCTCAGCGCGGCGAGCCTCGGGCTGGGGGCGACCGTCCTGGTGCGCGCGCTAGGCGGGAACGAGCCGTTAGCCGACTGGGCCACGGGGCTGGGTACGATACCCTCTGGCACACCCATGGGGATCGCGCTGGGCGCGGCGCTGCTGCTCATGGGAGGGCTGCTCGCCGCCCGGCGCCTGGTGCCACTGGCGAGCGGCGCGCTGGCGCTGCTCACGCTCGTGAGTCTGCTGCGCGGCGGCATCGACGGGCTGGGGAGCAGCCTGGACTGCGCCCTGTTGGGGGGAGCGCTGAGCCTCGTGACGCTGCCGGCGGCGACCGTCGCGCGGCTGCCGCGTGGGCTGGCCGCGCTAGTCGACCCTCACCGTCCCGGCCCGCGGCAGGTCGTACTGCGGCTCGGACTCGCACTCACCCTGCTGCTGGCGAGCTGGGAGCTGCTCACCCATCCCGCGCGCTATCTCGACCTGTTGGCGACGACCGGCGGGCTGGGCGGCTGGCCGCTGGGAGGTGGCCGGCCGCTCGGCCCGCTGCTCTGGGTGAGCACGGTCCAGCTGCTGCTCGGCGCCTTGCTAGTCTACGGCCCGCCCGTGCGTCTGGCGAGCCTGCTTACCGCCCTCCTGGTGGGGCTCGAACTGCTGCTATTGCATACGCCCTCGGCGCTGGCGGCCAAAGCCGTAGGGGTAGTCGGGGCGGCGATCGCGAGCTACTGCTGGGCCAGTGGCGTGCGCCAGCTCACGGACACCTCGATCGGCTGGCTGCGCGCCCGCGAATCGCCACCCGACCCCCCCACACGGCGCGTGGAGCGGGGCTAGCGGCGGTCGCTCCCGCCCCGCACGTCCTCCCAGGCCTCGCGCACGCCCCCGGCGATATCCTGCCAGGGGCGATCCGGATAGCGGCGTTCCCAGTCGCGCTGGAGCTCGGGCTCGGCGTCCGACCAGCTCTGGCCCTGGAATCGCGGCTGCCGCGCCACCTCCCAACCATAGGCGTACACCCGCTCGTGGCGCTCCCACAGGTCGCCCTCACCGCGCTGGCGCGCCTCCCAGCGCGAGCGGAACTGCGGCATGGCGTCCGCCCACCGCTCATCGGTGGGCATCGGTGCCGAAGTGGATTGGGTCGCCGCATAGGCGGCCGCCTCGGGGCTCAGGGGTGGATGGGCCATCGGGTCGGTCGCGGAGAGCGGGCTAGTCGCCGCCGCGCCCTGGTAGGTCACGCTGCCAGCCTCGCGGGTCTGGATGTCATAGGCGCCGTAGTGCCGCAGCACGCGCTGCGCCTCGTCATAGCGCCCGTCCGCGCGTACCGCCACCAGCGTGCGGCCGCCGCGTACCTCCTCCTCGTAGTAGTGCGCCTCCTCCTCGGGGATCCCGAGCCCGATCAGAGCCCCGGCGATAGCGCCCACCCCGGCCCCGATCGCCGCGCCGGTGAGTGCCGTGGCCAGCGCTCCCGCGGCGATGAACGGCCCCACGCCGGGAATCGCCAGCGCGCCGATACCCACGAGCCAGCCGCCCAGCCCACCTAGGATCCCGCCAGCTACGGCGCCGGTGGCCGCCCCGGTCCCCGCGCTGGTGCCCATATCTTCCGCCATCGCCTCGGCGTCAGCGGTGTTCGGCATCAGGATGCTGATGTCGTCACCGCGGAACCCCGCGTCTTTGAGAGCCGCGATCGCCTCCCGCGCGCGCTCGGAGTCTCGAAAGACCCCCACGACCACGTTGCGCTGTGTCGCCATTTCGCCTCGCTCCTCCTTCGACTGGCTAGCTGCACACGACTGGCTAGCTGCACGGTAGGGACGCGACCCGTCGGTCCAAGCGCCCCTGCCGAAGCACGAGGCAAGGCGTGTGCCACCCCAGTGGTGGACCGCGGGCTAGGCCACTCGCCGCGGCGTCGGAGCCGCACGCTGGCGGCCCGCCCCCGGTGAGCGCGCCCCCTAACGACATGCCATGGTGCTGTCATCGTCATGACAGCCGGGTGGCACCTGGCTGTCGCGTTGGCAGTGGGGGCGTTAGAAGCGTGCAGGTTTTGTGTTAGCGCGCGGGCGAGGTGGCACGATTCGTGCATGTTAGTGGGGCAGCAACGGCCGCTGCGGTTGACGACGCTACTGGGAGGGACAGCGCGAAATGAGTATCATTGGGTGGATCCTGTTGGGCCTGATCGCCGGCTGGCTGGCGGGCCTGCTCATGCGCGGGGGCTACGGGATCCTAGGGAGCATCGTCCTAGGGATCATCGGGGCGCTCGTAGGGGGCTTTCTCAGCAGCGCGCTGCTGGGTATCGATATCACGGGTTTCAACCTGCCCAGCATTCTCATCGCCACAGGCGGGGCGATCGTCGTGATCGCCATCGCGCGCGCTCTGAGCCCTGGCCAGCGAGCACTTTGATGCGTTCCTCGCGGCCAAGCGCGGGGATGTGCCACGCGACGGCGCCGCATTCGCGATTGGGACTGCGGAGGAGGCCAGCGGTCATCGCCCCCCGAGCGGCCGCTGGCCTCTCGCCCTGTTCGTAGCCATGGTACGCGTAGCTAGCGCCCAGGTCGCAGCCGGAGGCGCCCTACGGCGAGGTCTGCCAGCACGGCGGGGAGGGGGCGGAGACGACTGTCGTGAAAGGAGGATCGCATGCGCATAGCTCAGGTGGCACCACCGTTCGAGTCGGTGCCGCCCACCCGATACGGGGGCACCGAGCGCGTGATCGCGCTGCTCACCGAAGAGCTGGTGCGCCGAGGGCATGACGTGACGTTGTTCGCGAGCGGCGACTCATCGACGAGTGCACGGTTGATTCCGACAGTGGACACGGCTCTCTGGCGCCAGCCCGAGGTGCGCGATCCGCTGGTGTTCTGGGCGATCACGTTGGGCGAAGTATACCAGCGCGCCGCGGAGGGCGAGTTCGATATCATCCACTCGCACCTCGACTTCATCGCCTATCCGTGTGCAGCACTGGTCGACACTCCGACGGTCACCACCTTGCACGGCCGGCTCGATCTCCCCGATCTCGCCCGCGTGTACGCGCGGTTTCCTTCCGCCCCGGTCATCTCGATCTCCAATAGCCAGCGGGCGCCGTTGCCCATGGCCAACTGGGTCAGCACGGTCTACAATGGCGTAGATACCGAGGGATTACGATTCAATCCGCGACCCGGGAATTACCTCGCCTGGATCGGGCGCATTTCGCCCGAGAAGGGGCTCGAGCATGCCGTCGCGATCGCCCGGCGCGTCGGGCTGCCGCTGAAGGTAGCCGCGCGCATGCCGCTCAACGACCTCTCCAACCCGAACGTCCGGGCCGACTGGGACTACTACCACCAGGTCGTCGCACCGCTGTTCCGAGAGCCGGATGTCGAGTACATCGGCGAGGTCGGCGACGCCGAGAAGTGCGAGTTCCTGGGCCACGCCCGGGCGCTGCTGTTCCCCATCGACTGGCCAGAGCCGTTCGGGCTGGTGATGGCCGAGGCGCTAGCATGCGGCACGCCGGTGATCGCGCGGCGCCGCGGCTCGGTGCCGGAGGTCATCCGCCACGGCGTGACCGGCTTCATCGGGGAGACCAACGAGGAGTTGGCGGCCTACTGCGCACGGATCGACGAGATCGACCGCGCCGCTTGCCGGCGCGAGGCCGAGGTGCGCTTCTCGCCCCAGGCGATGGCCGATGGCTACGAGGCCGCCTACCGCCGCGTGCTGCGCGACGCGGGGCGCGCGGTGCCAGCGCCGTCGTTCGTCCTCCGCCAACGCAGCGCGTAAAGACTGCGGTCCCGCTGGCAGCGAGGGGCTCACGCGTGGGGCTCCTCGCTGCGCGTTTCCGTCGCCGGCCGGGAGGTGGCGGCGCCGCGCCACCGGACCGCCTGACGCAGCAGCGGCCGCGTCTCGGCCGGGAGCAGCCGCAGCGCCTCCGGCGGCGAGAACCACGCGATCGCGGCCACCTCCGGGCCCGGCCGGAAGGCGAGAGCGTCGAGCTGGCAGGCGAAGCCGAAGGTCCAGTGGCGCGGCACGGCCTTCTCGCCCCAGCACACCAGCGGCCCGATACGCACGGCCGCGCCCAGTTCCTCGGCCAGCTCACGGCGCAGACAGGCCTCCAGGGTTTCCCCGCGGCCCAGCCATCCCCCCGGCAGCTCCCAGCCCGTGCCGGGCTTGTAGCGGTGCCGTGCCAGCAGCACCCGGCCCGCGTCGTCCCAGATCACGCCCACCACGCCGATCAGGTAGCGCTGGTGGGTAGCCCACAGGATACCCCCCCGCAGCCAGGCGGGCAGCGGCGCGCGCCCCCAGAGCTCCACCGCCGCGCGCCAGCTCCAGCCGCGTCCTGCCCCCCGGCCCATCGCGCCCTCTCGCCTCACGCGCTGACAAGGGAGTATAAGCCGCGGCGAGGCCGCGCGCCCGGGCCCACCGCCGAGCAATATGATGGGCTACAATGCCTGACGAGCGCCGGCGCACCGGCGAGGGAGGACGCGATGGAGCTGCGACGTGGCGAGGCGGGAGGCCTGTACTATCTGGAGCTGGTGCCGGAGGGGACGACGGCCGCACTGCCCTTGCTCGTCGGCCTGCACGGGCGCGGGGCGGCGGCCGAGGATCTCGGCGGCGTGTGCATGCAGCTGGACAGTCAGCGCTACCGCTACATCCTGCTCTACGCGCCGCTGGTCGAGGTCCTGGGCGACGGCATTCGTTACCGCTGGTTCGACCGCGAGCGCCAGGCCGAGACCGTGCCGGCCGCCCGCGAGCGGGTGATCGCTGCCTTGCGCGCGCTGTGGGACCGCTACCATGTGGAGCCACGGCGCACGGGACTGTTTGGCTTCTCGCAGGGCGGCGTGCTCACGCTCGACGTGGGCCTGCACCTCCCGCCCGAGCAGGCGCTCGCGGGGCTCGCCTGTCTGAGCGGCCGGCTGTTCGCCACCGACGATCTGGACGCCGCGCTGGCGCGCCACCGCGACCAGGCGCTCTTGATCGTCCACGGGACGCGCGACGACCGCATCGCCGTGGAGGAGGCGCGGGCGACTCGCCAGCGGCTGGAGGCGGCAGGACTGCGCCCCGAGTACCACGAGTTCCCCATGGCACACGAGGTGACCCGCGACTCCCTGGCTGCCGTGCGCGCCTTCTTCCACCGCGTGCTGCCCTGAGGCGGCACAGCGGGGACAGCTAGGGGCGTGGCGCGCGCAGCTCGTCGGCGCGCCGGCGCAGCACCACTCGCTCTAGCGCTACAGTGAGGATGTCATCGACAGGGACCGTGCGGCACCCCCACCAGCCGCGGCCGACCACGATGGCGCCCAGCCCCAGTGATGCCGGTGCCGGGCGCGTGGCGTAGGCGCCGGCGGGCGACTGGACACGTGGAGCGCGGTTGCCCAGTGCCTGGGTCGGCATCGGTCCCAGCGCCTCGCCGTCGCTTCCCGGCAGCTCCGCGCCAGTGGGGGAAGGCTCTTCTAAAGCGGGCGGGCCCTCGAGCACCGCGCGGATCGTGCCCAAGTACACCCCGTCGACGGTGTACACATCGAGGCCGCGGCGCAGCTCCCCGCGACTGAACGGCACCGTCGTATCTCCTCGCTGGGGGTCGCGCACAGCGTAGCACGGCGACGCGTTAGCGCGTTAGGCCGGCGCGCACGAGGCGCGGCAGAGCATGCTCGGCGGTATCGCGGCGATAGAACGAGGGACCACAGGGCACGAGCCCCAGCTCATGGGCCGCAGAGACCACCTCCGTGCCGCCCACGAACAGCACCCCGCCCGGACGCAGCGCACCCGCCAGCCGCTCGTACAGGCCGCGCTTGGCCTCCTCGGTGAAGTAGATGACTACGTTGCGGCAGAGGATCAGGTCGAAGCGGCCGCGTGGGGCCAGGTCGAGCAGGTTGTGCTCGCGGACCTCGACCAGCGCCCGGATCTCAGGGCACACGGCCCACGTCTGGCCGTCCGGCCCCGGCCGGAAGTGGCGCGCTAGCCGCTCGGGGCTCACGTTGCGCAGCTCGCTGGGGCCGTAGTCCGCGCCGCGCTGCGCCCGTGCGAGCACCGTGCGGTCCACGTCGGTCGCCAAGATGCGGTGGGGGCCCCGCGGGGCCAGCTCGCGCAGCAGGATGGCCACCGAGTACGGCTCGGCGCCAGTCGAGCAGGCCGCGCTCCACACGTTCAGGCCGGCGCGGCCGCGCAGCAGCTCCGGCAGCACCCGCTGCTCGAGGTAGCGGAAGCGATCCGGGTCGCGGAAGAACTCCGTCACGTTGATCGTGAAGTAGTCGCGAAACTCCTGCAGCCGCGCGGGGTCGCGCTCCAGGAGCCGCGCATACTCCAGGTAGCCCCGCGCCCCGACGCGCTGCAGCAGCGCGTCCAGCCGACGACGCAGCTGCCCCTGCCGGTAGTGCTCTAGGTTCACCCCCGTGAGCCGCCGCACCGCGCGCAGGAAGTAAGCGTAGCCCAGCTCGTCGGACGGCGCACCGCCGGCGGCGAGGCGGTTGGGCGGAGGCTCGGGCTGCTTGGCGGCGGCCGGGTTACGCATGCGCAGCCCTCCTCCCGCCGCGGGTGGGCAGTAGGCCGAGATGGCGCACGATCGCCGCCGGCAGGGCGTCCAGCGGGACCACCTCATCGGCCAGGCCCGCCTCGACCACCGCTCGTGGCATGCCGTACACCACACAGGTACTCTCCGCCTCGGCCAGCACGCGGCCCCCGGCAGCTTTGACCGCCCGGGCGCCCTCGGTGCCATCCTCGCCCATGCCGGTGAGGATCACCGCCAGTACGGCGGGGCCAAACACCTCCGCTGCAGCCTCCAGCGTGGTGTCTACCGACGGCCGCACGCCGTGGCGCCGAGGCGCCTGGTCGAGCACCACCCGCGTGCCCGCCAGGCTCAAATGATAGTCGCCGGGGGCCACCAGGAGCTGGCCCGTGGCCAACGCCGCGCCCGCCTGCGCCTCGGCCACGCGCAGGGCGCAGCCTTGGTCGAGCCGCTCGGCCAGCGAGCGAGTGAACCCCGCGGGCAGGTGCTGCACGATGATGCCCGCGCAGGACAAGTCGGGCGGCAGCCCGGCGGTCAGCTCGGCCAGCGCCCGCGGGCCACCGGTCGATGAGCCGATCACCAGTAGCCGCTCCGGCGCGTCGGCGCGGGGCGGGAGCCGCAGGGGCGGCGGCGCCAGCGGGTAGGCGCGTGGCGCCCGCGGTGGCAGGGTGATACGCCGCACGCGCGCCCGGGCCGCCCGTTTGACCTTGGCGACCAGCTCGTCGGCCAGCGCCGAGATCCCCACGCCGGTGGCCACCGTCGGCTTACAGAGGAAATCGACCGCGCCCAGCGCCAGCGCGCGCACCGTCGCCTCGGTGCCCGGCGCGGTCAGGCTACTGAACATGATCACGGGGCGCGGAAAGCGCTCCATGAGCAGCTTGAGCGCCGAGAGCCCGTCCAATCGCGGCATCTCGACATCGAGCGTGACCACGTCGGGCTGCAGGCTCTCCACCTTGAGCAGCGCATCGAGGCCGTCGCGCGCCGTGTCGATCACTTCGAGCTCTGGGTCACTATCCAGCACGCGCCGCACGGCCTGGCGGATCAGCGCCGAGTCGTCGGCGACCAGCACGCGGATCCTCCGGGCGGTCGCCGCGGGGGCGGCCCCGTGCGCCGCGCGGGGCGCTCCGCCCATTAGCGTGGACTCGCTCATAGCTCGACCTCCGGTCCATGTACCGAGCGCACGCGCACCCGCCCGGTGGCGGCGTCCAGCCGCACCGTGCGGCCCTGCGTCCCGCCCGTGGCCTCGCCCAGGATGGCGATACGTGCGCGGGCGAGCGCGGCCCGCGCCGCCTCGACGTTGCGCGCGCCGATGTCGGGCAGGGCGCCACTCGCCAGCATGAGCACCGCCGCGCCGCCCGCGAGGTGGCAGCGCAGCCGCAGAGGCACCGCTCCCCAGGCCCGCAGCGCGTCGAGCAGAGCGGGCACCGCCGTGTCGGCGAACTTGCCCGGCAGACCGCCATCGAAATGCGGCGGCGCGTTGGGCAACACCACGTGCGCCATCCCCGCCACGCGTACCACCGGGTCGAACAGACAGATCGCCACACAGGACCCCAGGCTGTAGGCGACCAGCTCGCCCTCTCGCGCCACGTGGAGCTGCCCCAAGCCCACGCCGATCGCGCGGCCATTAGGGGGCGCGACCGACATGGCCCACCTCCTGTGGAGCGCCCGCGCCCGTCAGCACCCCGAGCAGGGCGGGCGCGGGCAGCATGAAGAACGCCGCGTCGACCACCTGGCCGTCGCAGGTGAACTGCGTTTCGATCACCAGCGCCTCCTCGCAGGCGAGCAGGGCCAGCTGGGCAGCCAGGGCGTCGAGGATCGCGCCACACATGTCGTGCAGCACCAGGGGGGGCGTGGGCGCCAACACCGCCCGGGCGCGCTCGGCCAAGGCCGTGAGGAAGAACGAGCCCGCCACATTGCCCGCCTCGGCTAGCGCCGAGCGCCCCAGCTCGTCCAGCTCGGTCGTCGTGCCCTCCGGCTGCCCCAGCAGCATGTCCACCAGGCCGTGGGCCATGCGCTCGCTGAGCGCCAGTAAGATGTGCCCGGCGGTCGCGCCCTGCACAGCGAGGTGGACGGCGACGACCGGGCGCTCGGGATCGCCCGCCACCAGCGGCAGGTCAGCTAGCGCGACGGGCTGCAAGGCGACCCGTCCGGCGGCGATGTCGCGGCCGGCCATCTCACCGAGCACCCGCGCGGCGCTGGTTGCCGCCTGCTCGACCGCAGGGGCGAGACACGGGAGCACGTCTGGCCAAGCCACGCCCTGCGACATCTGCACGTCCATGCGGCCCTCTTTCTCCCGAACCACCGGCCCTCAAGCCACCCGGGGCGCGGCAGCCCCAGCTGCGGGCTGGCCTCGCGCGGCCCGCCGGTCCACCCGCTCGAGCACCAAAGCCTGCAATAGGTTGGGCACGTCCACGATCAGCGCGACCGTGCCGTCGCCGAGGATGGCCGCGCTGCTGATCCCGGGCACGTCGCCGATCAGCTCGCCCAGCGCTTTGATGACCACCTCTTGCTCACCCAACAGCGCGTCCACTACCAACCCCACCTGCCGCTCGGCCACCCGGACGGCGACTACCAGGAGGTGCTCGCGCGAGGACGGCTCCGACGCACAGCCGAACACGGTGGCCAGGCGCACCAGCGGCAGTACCATGCCGCGCAGCAGGATAGCCTCCTGACGCTGCGCGCGCTGGACCTCGTGCACGGGCACCCGCAGCGTCTCGGTGACCGAACTGAGCGGCAAGGCATACACACCGCCGCCCACACGCACCAGCAGCGTCTGCACGATAGCCAAGGTGAGCGGCAGGCGCAGCTGGAAACGCGTACCCTGGCCCGGCCGCGTGTGCACCTCCACCGAGCCGCCTAGCCGCTCCACATTGGCCCGCACGATATCCATGCCCACGCCGCGGCCAGAGACATCGGTGACGGCCGCCGCCGTGGAGAAGCCCGGGGCGAAGATCAGGTCCACGGCCTCGCTGTCGCTGAGCCGGGCGGCGGCCTCGGCACTGAGCATGCCGCGCTCGACGGCGCGCGCGCGCACGCGCTGCGGGTCGATGCCGCGGCCGTCGTCCTCCACCGTGATCACGATCGAGTTCTCGACGTGCTCGGCGGCCAGTCGTACGGTGGCCGTGGGCGGCTTGCCGACGGCGCGGCGCTCGTCTGGCGGCTCGACGCCGTGGTCGATGGCGTTGCGCAGCAGGTGGACGAGCGGATCGCCGATCTCCTCGATCACCGAGCGGTCCAGCTCGGTCTCCTGGCCGGTGATCACGAGGTCCACCTGCTTGCCTTGGCGGCTGGCCAGGTCGCGCACCACGCGCGGGAAGCGGCTGAACACCGTGCCCACGGGCAGCATGCGGCTCTTCATCACCTCGGCCTGCAGTTCGTCGGTGACGCGGCCGAGGTGCTGGGTCGTCTCGGCCAGCTCGGTCACCAGCCGGTGGTCGCCGACCTGCTCGCGCAGGGCGCGGCCCAGCTCGGCGAGCCGCGTGCGGTCGATCACCAGCTCGCCGACCAGGTTCAGCAGGTGATCGAGTCGCTCCACATCGATGCGCACCGTGGTGCTGCCGCGGCCGGCGCGCGCGGGCGCAGAGCGCTCCTCGGTGGCCTCGGCCGCCCGGCGGCGATCGCACGCACCGCGCGCCTCCTCGGCGGCGGCTAGCGCGGTCTCGGCATCCTGGAAGCGGAGGACATGCACCTCGGGGACACCCCGCAGCGCCGCCTCGGCGGCCGCGGGCTGCGGACAGGCCAGCCAGGCCTCCACGCGCCGGTCGACCTGCTGGCGCTCGATGTCGGCGCGCGAGGGATGGCTGACGAGCACCTCCGCCACCCCGTCGAGCGCCAGCAGCGCCTGGAGGGCCCGCACTGCGGCCCAAGGGCTCTCTTCCAACTCGAACAGGACGTGGTGCGTGGCCCCTTGCGGCATCGGCAGCTCGGTCGCTCGCACCCGCTCGGCCCCCCCGGGGGGATCGACCGGCGGGGCGGTAGCGCCAGCGAGCGGCTCGGCCTCGTCGGCCGTCCACTGTTCGAGCGTCTGCGCGAGCACGGCGACCTCGAGGCCGCTCGGCTCGCCGGTGCGGATCTCCTCGGCCAGCACGCGCAGGGCGTCGAGCGCCTCGAACAGCCGGTCCACCAGCGCGGCGCTGACGCCTAGCTCGCCGCGGCGCAGGCGGTCGAGCAGCGTCTCCAGAGCGTGCGTGAGCGTGGCCATCCGGGTGTGGCCGATGGCTGCGGCGCCGCCCTTGATGGTATGCGCCGCGCGGAACACCTCTTGGAGCAGGGCGGGGCTAGCGCCCGCGCGCTCCAAGCGGACCAGCTGCTCGTCGAGCCCCTGCAGCAGCTCGTCGGTCTCCGCCAGGAAGACTTGGAGCTCCTCGGGCGTGGCGTCGAACTGCAGCGGCATGGCTCACCTGCCCTTGATGGCGAGCTGCGCCTCGATGGTGCCGACATCGGTGGCCAGCGGCACCACGAGGCACATGATGCCCGCCGTACTGATGCGGCTGCCGGCGCCCTGCAGGAGCACGGGCGGCGCGATGTTGGCCACGATGCCGCGATCCCCAAGCAGCGTCGTGGCGCGGCCGGCGATGCAGTTGCCCAGTTCCGCGATACCACTGAGGGCGAGGTCGTCCAGCTCCTCGATCGCGGTGCCCATCATGCGGCTGATGGCGGCGAGGGCGGTCGCCTCGCTCAGGCCGTAGATGGCCAGGCCGGTCAGCTCGCCCGTGATGCCGATGATCACCGTGATGTCCTGGGTAGTCTGGCTACCCTGCCAGAGCTGGAGCTTGCCGCGCTGCACACTGGTGCCCAACTCGAGCTCCAGCACCTCGCGGGCTGCTTGCAGGAACGGCTCGAGATGCTCCGCCCGCGGTGTGTGTTGGGGCGGTGAGGTGAGCACGTGCTCGACCTCTGGGGGCACAACCGCCTGGCCCTGCATGACGCTCTCCACCTCCTCGTAGTCTCCACGCCTCGCCGTGGGGAACCGCGCCCGGCGGCCGGCTAGCGCAGCAGCTTCTCCACGGCCGCCAGCACGCGCTCGGGCTGGAACGGCTTGACGACGAAGTCGCGCGCGCCGGCCTGGAGGGCTTCCATCACCACCTGCTGTTGGCCCAGCGCGGTGACCATGCCGACCCGCGCCTGCGGGTCGATCGCCTTGATAGCCCGTAGCGCTTGCAGCCCGTCCATCTCCGGCATGGTGATGTCGAGCAGCACCACATCGGGCTTGAGAGCCTGGTACTTCTCGACCGCCTCGCGGCCGTTCTCGGCCTCGACGACCTCGAAGCCGTGCTCGGTGAGCATGCGGCCACACCGCATGCGCATGAAGGCCGCGTCGTCGGCAATCAAGATCAGAGTCATAGTCGCCTAGCCTCCCTGCTGTGTAGTGGCGGCTACCTTGCCGGGGGATCCCTCACGCCTCCAGCCCGGCGCGCTCGGCCGGGGCGAGGATGCGCGCCAGATCGAGCAACAGCACGAGCCGCTCGTCGAGCTTGGCCACCCCGCGTAGGTAGGCCGAGTCGGCGGTGGTGACCAGCGCCGAGGGCGGCTCGACGGCCGCGGCCGGCACGCGCAGTACCTCCGAGACGGCGTCTACCACCAGCCCCACCGTGTGCTCGCCCAGTTCGGCGACCACGATGCGGCTGCGCCGCGTGGGGGGCGTGGGCTCCAGCCCGAACCGCTTGCGCAGGTCGAGCACAGGGATGACGCGGCCGCGCAGGTTGGTGACCCCTTCGAAGCAGGCGGGGCCGTTGGGCACGCGGGTGATGGGCTGCATGCGGATGATCTCCTGCACGCGCCCGATCTCCACCCCATAGGCCTCGCCGGCCAGCTCGAGCACCACGACTTGCTCCTCCTGAGCTGCCACTGCGGTTTCCATCGCTGCCTCCTCTCGCGCCTCCGCCGAGGCGCTCTAGTCTGTCGTGGCGAGCACGTCCCGTAGCTGCTCGGTGCGCTCAACGAGCAGGGTGATCGCCGCGGCCAGCTCCTGCTCCAGCAGGGCGCGCCGCGGCGACCCCGCGGGCTGGAGCGGCAACAGCTCAGCGGTTCCCACCACCACCGCCACGGCCTGCGCGAGCCGGTGCAGCGCGTGGCGGCCCTCGGCCAGCACGCGGCTAGCACCGCAGCGCGCGCCACAGGCACAGCCCGCTAGGGGCACAGTGGGCACGACGCGATCTGGCGTTTCCATAGGCGTTCTCCCGAGGCCGCGAGGCCCTCGCTCCAACCGCTCGCTAGCGGCAAGGGGTCATCGAGACTATCGGCCGCCGGCGCCAGCGGGTTTAGCGCTCGCGGGGCTAGCCGGCCCGCCGCACGGGGGCGCCAGCCGTACCCGCCAGCCACAGCGGCGTGGGTTGGCTGGCCGCCGGCACCGCGTCGGCGTCGAGCTGGAACTGGGCGACCAGCTCGCGCAGTTCGGCCGCCGTCGCCGCCAGCTCCTCCGCCTGCGCGGCCACCTCCTCGACCTGCGCCGACAGCTCCTCGCTGGTCGCCGACACCTGCTGCGCCGCCGCCGAGTTCTGCGCCGCCACCGCGGCGACCTCGCCGATGGTGCGCCCGACCGTCTCCGCCGTGGCGGCCATCTCCTCGGCCGACGCCGATGCCTGCTCGACGGCCGCCGAGATGCTGGCCATCGTGTGGCTCACCTCCCGGCCCCGACTGGCCACCTGGTCGATCGCCACCGCGATCTCCCCCACCTGGCCCACGGTGCGCTCCACGGCGGCCAGAATCTCCCGCAGCGCGCGGCCCGCCGTATCCGCCTGCACGGCCCCGGCCTCCACCTGCCGCGCCCCCTGCTCCATCGCCGCCACCGCCTCCCGTGTCCCCGCCTGCACCGCCCGAATCAGCTCCGCGATCGCCTTCGTCTCCCGCTGGCTCCGCTCCGCCAGCTTCCGCACCTCGTCCGCCACCACCGCGAACCCGCGCCCGTGCTCCCCCGCTCGCGCCGCCTCGATCGCCGCG
>DATGKN010000016.1:0-2594 GCA_035294645.1 Chloroflexota bacterium | reverse complement strand
GCGCGTAAGGGTCCACGATCGGCCAGCAGGCGATCACGTAGGCGAGCCGCGCGTCCAGCGTGGGCGCCTCGGGCAGCGGCAGCGCGGCGTAGCGCGGGTCCGTGGGGCGCATGGCCGTGAGCAGCGCGAGGTGGCCGCCGCTGGAGGTGCCCAGCGCCCCCATCCGGCGGGCGTCGGCGCGGAACGCGGGCGCGTGGGCCTTCAGCCAGCGGATCGCGTAGTGGATGTCCTGGAGCGCCGTGGGGTACTGATACGCGGGCGCCTGGCGGAAGTCGACGGCCGCGACCACCAGGCCGCTGCTGGCCAGGGCGCGCGCCATCGGTTCGTTGGCCGTGCGGTCGTTGCTGTTCCAGGCGCCGCCGTGCACGTCCAGCAGCAGCGGGAACGGGCCGGCGCCCTCTGGCTCGTACAGGCGCACGAGCAGGGGCGTGTCGCCGTCGCGCCGGTACTCCACGTCGCGGACCGCGACGGGCAACTGCTGGGCAGGGTCGAACGGGCTAACCGGCGGGGCCTGCCGAGCCGCGCTATCCATCGCTACCCTCCTGGGCCGTAGGGTCTCACGCGCAGTCTAGCACGCGGCGCGCGCTCGTGGGGGAGGCGGACTGGAGGCGGTGCGGGCGCGCGTTACGGCCAGGGGCTTCACAAATCCGTCACAATGCGGTATCCTGGCGGCCGATGGAGCGTTCCCACGGCGCGTCGCGCCTGCTCGTCTATCGGCCCACGGGCCGTGCCCCCCTTGGCCCCATCGCCCTCGCGGGGCGGCGGCCGCTCATCCCGCTCACCCCCCGGCGGGCGCGCGCGCGCGCGCCGCTGGCCGGGGCGCTGGGCCACGCGGCCCTGCTGGCGTTCCTAGGGCTCGGCCTGCTGGCCGGGCCGATCGAGGTAGCGGCCACCCCGCGCGGCTCGCCCCTCCAGTTCCTCGAGGTGGCCGAGCGCCCGCGCGTGCCGCTCGACCCGTTCGGGCTCTGGTGGGGGGTGATGGGCGCCCCGGCGCTGGCCTTCGCCGACCCCACCCAAGAGGCGCGCACCGACGAGGCGGCGCCGGCCGCCAGCGCCCCGGCCGTCGTGGCGACCGTGCCTGGCAAGCGCGCGGTGCCGTTCCGCACCCAGCTCGACGGCTCGCGGTTCGCGGGCTCCAACTGCGGCCCGGCGGCGCTAGGGATGGTGCTCGAGGCGTTCGGCATCCAGAAGAGCACCGAGGAACTGCGCTACCGCTCGCACACCTATCAGGGTACCTGGGGCTCGTATACCGGCACGGGGTTGGACTACCTGGCGCGGGTGGCTGAGGACTTCGGCGTGCCTACCCGCGGGCTGTTCGAAGGGCGGCGCTTCCGCAGCTGGAGCATCGCCGACCTGCGCGAGGAAGTCGGCCAGGGCCATCCGGTGATCGTGCTCACCAAGTACCGTCTGCTGCCCGGCCACGAGGGCTCGGGCACCAGCTTCGACCACTATATCGTACTGTGGGACCTCGACGGCGACGATTTCGTCTACAACGACCCCGCCTTTACCTCGGCGCACGGGGGCTTCGCCCGCCGCATCAGCAGCGCCCGGTTAGAGGCGGCCATGCGCGCGGCCATCATCCCCCAGCAGGCCGTGGCCTTCCTGCCGGCGAGCAGCTGAGCTCCTCCCATGCGCGGGGGCGTCCGCATGCACGCATCGCGCTGGGGGCGCTGGCTACTGGCGGGCATGCTGCTCGGCGCCGCCGCCTGCACGGGCGGAAGCCCCCAAACGGTGCGCGGCGTCGTGGTGGCGGTCGAGGCGCGCTCGCTGGCGCGGGCCGAGGCGTTCACGCTGCGGGCGGATGATGGGCGCGAATTGACGTTCCGCCTGGGCCCAGAGGTAGACCGGGCCTGGACACCCGGCCACCTGCGCGAGCACGCCGCCCTGGGCGAGCCCGTGGTGGTGACGTTCACCCGCGAGGGCGACGCGCTGGTGGCGGTGCGGCTGGCTGACGCCGTGGGGAGCGCGCACTAGAACCACTCAACCGCGCGCTCTAGCTGCCGCGAATCGCGCGCTCCAGTCTTGGAGAGAGCGACTGCCGGCTCGGGTTCCGCGGTGAGGCCCCCTAGCCGCCGAGCACGCGCTGCAGCGCGGCCTCGATCTCCTCCGCCGTCGTGATCCCGTCGAATCGGTCGGCGATCCGACCCGCCCCGTCGATCACGAACACCCACGGCTCGCTTGGCAGGCCCCACTCCTGCACGGTCGCGTTGGGCACCCGGGTGTACGGGTCCTTGAAAATTTCCACGTGGATGAAGTTCGCGCGGCCGCGATAGCGCGCCACCAGACTGTGAACGACCTCCAGCTGCGGGCCGCAGGTTTGGCTGGTGCAGAAGCCCGGGGTGGCGAACACCACCACCAGCGGCTTGCCTTGGTCTAGCGCCTCAGCAATGGTCAGCTCGCGCATATCGCGCGTGGCCGCACAGACCTCGGCGGTGCCGGTGCACAGCTCGATAGGATCGACCGCGTCGCGGTTGGTCAGGTTGCGGCTGCGCGGCGCCTGCGCCCCGACCCCGGGTGCCTCTGGCTGGGGCTTGACCTCGAAGCGAGCGCGCGCGATCTGGCGCTCGCCATCGGCGCGGACGACGGTGGCCTCG
>DATGKN010000015.1:0-6525 GCA_035294645.1 Chloroflexota bacterium | reverse complement strand
CGCAGCGTGTAGTCCACCGGCGAGCCCTCGACGTTGAAGCTCACCTTCCGCCCGCGCAAGTCCGGCAGCGCGCGCACCTGGCCGCTCTCGGCCAGCTCCTTGCGCACCAGCAACACCGTGCCCGACAGGCTCTGGCCGGCGACGGCGCGCATGGTGATCTCGCGGGCCAGGGCGTTGAACAGCGAGGGGCCGGGCACGGAGGGGATCACATCGAGCTGGCCGGCCGACAGCGGTGCCACGGCCAGGGCGGCCGAGTCGAACGGCGTCCACTCTACGTCGATGCCCTGCTCGTCGAAGTACCCGCGCTCCTGCGCGAGGAAGGTGGGCGCGCCAGGGAGGATCGGGTTGTAGCCGTAGCGCACGATGATGCGCTCGGGCGGCGTAGCCGGCGCTGCTACGGACGGGCTGGTGGCCGTCGTGGGGCTGGCCGGCGCGGCGGGCGCGGCGGCCGGCGCCGGGCGGCTGGGCTGGGCGGTGCAGGCGAGCAGGCTCGGGGCGAGCAGCCCAAGCGCGAGCGCGACGAGCAGTAGCAGGCGCACGAGACACCTCTCCTTCTCCCCGTGGCCCCAGCGGCGTTGGACGCGCCCCGCAGGCCCGCGGCCGTGGGTAAGGGAGTCTAGCGGCCGCGAGCGCCCGCCGCAACACGCCTACTCGGGCACGCGACCGATCTCGTTGAGCACCTCCTCGACCAGTTCCAGCCCCCAGGCGGCGTTGAGCTGGGCCTCGGTGGGCGGGTTGGGCACCAGCCCCTCGGCGAGGTAGTAGCGCAGGCATTCGAGCTGCGACTCGAGGTTGAAGATGCCGTTGGGGCTCACGCCGGTGGGCGTCATCTCGCGCACGGTGGCGATGTCGATGCGCGTGTAGCGGGCAATGAGGGCATCGATCTCGGGCCGGTCGGGCGTGCGGCCGGCAATGGCGTCGTTCCAGGCGCGGGCGGCGCGGATGTAGGCGCGGACTACCCCTTTCGCCACCGGCCGGTTGTCGTACAGCTTGGTGGAGAAGGCCGTGACGCCCAGGGTCATGTTGGGGAACATCTCGTCCTGGCCCATGATCTTCACGCCGGTGCCCTGGCGCAGCACCTCGGTCAGGAACGGCTCCTGGAGTAGCCCGGCATCGACCTGGCCGTTGACGAACGCGCCGAGCATGTCCGGCGCACTGAGCGGCTGGAGGTTGAGATCGTTGATGCTGGCGCCGAACTGCTGCATGCCTTTCTCCAGGGCGCAGGCGCTGCCGGTGGCCTTGCCCGGCGGCAAGATGGCCACGGTGAACCCTTTCATGTCCCCCAGCGTATGCCCGCGGCCGGCGTCGTACAGTGGGCGGCGCACCATCATCGCCTGGGTGGCGAAGCCGGGCCGGAAGGTGGCGCGGTCGAGCACGATCTTGATCGGCACCCCGCGCGCGATGGCGTTGAGCGTGGCGGGGTTCACGGCGATGCCACCGGCCTCGAGCTGGTCGGTGGCCAGCGCCGGCACCATCTCCGAGGCGCTAGCGAACGGCACCAGCTCGATGTCGATACCCTCCTGCAGGAAGTAGCCCCGCTCGGCGGCCAGCCACATGGCGATATCGTTCACGCTGGTCTGCGTGCCCATGCGCACCTTGGTCAGAGCGGCGGGCGCCGTGGGACTGGGCGCTGCGGCGGCGGGCGCGGCGGCCGGGCTGCTGGCTTGCGCGGGCGGTGGGGCGGATGCCGCCGGCGGGCCCGCCGGTGCGGGTGCCGTACAGCCCGCCAGCAGCGCGAGGGCGGTCAGGAGCGGAACGAGGTGGTGCACGGTGCGGCGGCGCATGGCCTACTCCCCCGTAACCGAGCGTCGCTGGTCGGCGCCCAGTATAGCGCGCTGCCCGGGGCATGCCAAGCACGCGCGCCGGAGCGCGGCGCGCCCGCGCGGCTTGGGCCGGCCGCGGGGCGGCTTCAGCCCGGCGGGCTGGCCAGCTCGCGGACCCACCCGCGGGCCGCAAGGAAGTGGGCCAGGGCGGCGCGGGTCTCGTCGAGGTGGTCGCCGCCGAACTTCTCCTGCACCGCGCGCGCGAGTACCAGCGCGACCATCGCCTCGCCCACCACCGCCGCCGCGGGGACCGCGCATACGTCGGAGCGCTGGTACTCCATCTTCGTCTCGGCGCCGCTGGCGAGGTCGACAGAGTCCTGGCGCGTGACGGTGGTGGCGATCGGCTTCATCGCCGCGCGCAGCACCAGCGGCTCGCCGTTGGTGGTGCCGCCCTCGAGGCCGCCCGCGCGGTTGGAGGTCCGCATCGGGCGGCCCGGCCCCCAGCGGATGGGGTCCTGGGCGGCCGTGCCGGGCAGGCGCGCGACGGCGAAGCCCTCGCCGAACTCGACGCCCTTGATGGCGTTGATGCTGAGGATCGCCTGGGCGAGCAGGCCGTCGAGCTTGCGGTCCCACTGGGTATAGCTGCCCAGGCCCGGGGGCACGCCGATCGCGGCGACCTCGAAGATGCCGCCGAGCGATTCGCCGGCCTGCTTGGCCGCGTCGATGCGCGCCTTCATCCGCTCGGTCGCCTCGGGGTCGGCGCAGCGCACCGGCGATGCCTCGGCCCGGCGGAACAGCTCGTCCCACTCCAGGTCGTAGGGCCCCGCTGCGACATCGCCGATGGCGACCACGTGGCTGTACACGCGGATGCCCAGCTCGGCGAGGAACGCCTTGGCTACCGCGCCCGCCGCCACGCGCGCGGTGGTCTCGCGGGCGCTGGAGCGCTCCCCCACGATGCGGAGGTCGCGATGGCCGAATTTCAGCGCGCCCGAGAGATCGGCGTGGCCTGGGCGCGGGACGGTGATCGGCGGTGGGTTTTTGTCCTTCCAGTTGGCCCAGTCGCGGTTCTCGATCCACAGGGCGATCGGCGCGCCGGTGGTCACGCCGTGCGCCACCCCGCCGCGCAGCTCGGCGCGGTCGCGCTCGATCAACATGCGCCCGCCGCGGCCATAGCCGCCCTGACGGCGTCGCAGGTCCTCGGCGATCGCCTCTTCGCTGAGCGGTATGCCCGCCGGCACTCCGTCCAACAGTACGGTCAGGCCCGGACCGTGCGACTCGCCCGCCGTGAGAAACCGCCACATGCCCCGTGCTCCGCCACGTTGCTCCGCCGCCACTATACCGAACCGGCCCGGCGGCCGCCAGCACGCTGCCATCCCGCCGCGCTGTCTGCTATACTGCCGCGGCCATCAGGTTAGGGGGGCGCGGTCCGCCCCGTGCGGGCAAGCGCCCGGGCCCTGGGAGGGAGCGCGAATGCAGGCAGCTCTTCGGAGCACAGTGCTCACGGCCCTGGTGCTGGGCGCGGTGCTGGCCCCCGCTCGCGCCAGCGCGCAGCCGTATCCCGATCCGAACAACCCACAGTACCCACAGTACTATGACCCGTCGCAGGGGCAGTACGGCGGCGCGTACCCGTATCCGTACTCTTCGTACAGCTACCCCTACGGTTATCCGCCGTACGGCGGCTACGGCTATCCGCCCTATGGCGGGTATGGCTACGGGCCATATGGCTATCCGCCCTATGGCTACAGTCCCTACAGCTACTATGGCCAGTACGGGTATAACCCGTACCCATATTCCCCGTACGGCTCCTACGGCTACGGGCAGTACGGGTATAGCGCCTATGGGTACAGCGCCTATGGGTATCCCCCGTACGGCCAATACGGCTACAGTCCCTATGGCTACGGGGCGCCGTACCCGCCGGGGAGTGCCTACTATCCGGGCGGCGGCTATCTGCCCTACAACTCGCCGTACACGCCCTATGGGAGCACGGGGAACCCCTGCTACGGCGGTGGCAGCTTGACCCTGAGCGTGACGCAGAGCGGCAACTCGGCGCTGCTGAGTTGGAACGCCTACCCGGGCGCTACCAGCTACAACTTGCTGCAGGGGGTGAACGGGGCGCCGCCCACCCTGCTGAAGAACATCCCAGGTGGCACTACCGACATCGAGTATCTCCAGCCCGGAAACACCTACGTCTGGCAGCTGCAAGCTATCGTTAACGGGGTCCCGATGGTGACCTCGCCGCCGACCCAGCCCGTCACTGCCACCCCGATGACGTATACAGGGGTGCCCTCGGGTATCGTGAGCCCCTCGCTGTCGCGCATCGTCGCTGCCCAGCAGTGTGCCAGCGTGGCGGGCGGTACCACCGTGACCGTGCAGGTGCGCGATACCAACAACATGCCGATGATCAATCAGCCCGTGTGGGTGCAGGCGCTCACCCCGAACGCGATCGTCTCGCCGAACCAGCTGAACACCGATGCGGGCGGTAACACGCCGGCGTTCACCGTGCGCGCGCAGTACCCTGGCCCCGTCGACATCGGTGCGACCGTGAACGGTGTCTCGCTCCAGCCCGTGACGATCTACTTCCAGTAGTTCGCGACGAGGAGCCCGTAGCGGGGGCTGGGGAGCCGTCGCCGATGAGAGAGGCCGGTTCGTCCCCCTACCCGTGTTGCTCCCCCCCGCGGCGCGAGCGGGCGCCTACGCCGCGGGAGGCTGGAGGTAGGGCGCGCGGGGCCCCGCAGGCTCACACGCCCAGGTACTGGTGCTTGACTGCCTCGGCGGCGCTCAGCTCGGCGGTGGTGCCCTCGAACACGATCTGCCCCTTGTTCATCACGTAGACGCGGTCGGCGAGCGAGAGGGCGAACGGCAGGTTCTGCTCGACGAGCAGGATCGACAGCCGCTCCTGTTTCAGCTCGCTCACGATGCGGGCGATCTCGCGCACCAGTAGGGGCGAGAGGCCTTCCGAGGGCTCGTCCATCAGCAGCAAGGTGGGATTGGTCATTAGCGCGCGGCCGATGGCCAGCATCTGCTGCTCCCCACCCGACAGCGAGCCGCCGAGCTGGCGATGGCGCTCGCGCAGGCGCGGGAAGTAGCGGTACACCTTGTCGAGCGTCCAGCCGCCGTTACGGGCGCCGCGCGCGGCGATCTTCAGGTTTTCGGCGACGGTCAGGTCGGGGAAGATCCGCCGGCCCTGCGGCACCAGCCCCACGCCCAGCCGGGCGATCTGGTGCGGGGCCAGGCGCGTCACGTCGCGGTCCTGGAACACCACGCGCCCGGCGCGCGCGGGCGTGAAGCCGATAACGGTGCGGATAGTCGTCGTCTTGCCCGCTCCGTTGCGGCCGAGCAGGGCGACTACCTCGCCGGGCGCCACGCACAGCGACACCCCATGCAGGATGTGGCTCTCGCCGTAGTACGCGTGGACCGCTTCGAGGGCCAGCAGCCTCACGCCGACTCCAACCCCATGTAGACTTCAGCCACCCGCGGGTCGCCCGAGACCTCCTGAGGAGGGCCTTCGGCCAATACCTCCCCGTAATGCAGCACGGTGATGCGGTCGGCCAGGGCGAATACCACGTCCATGTCGTGCTCGATGATCAGCAGGGTCATGTCGCGCGGCAGCCCGGCGATGAGCTGGGTCATGGCTGCCGTCTCCGCGGGCGACATGCCGGCGGTCGGCTCGTCGAGCAGCAGCACCCGCGGGCGGGTGGCCAGGGCGATGGCGATCTCGACCTGCCGTTGCTCGCCATACGACAGATTGCGGACGAGTCGGTGCGCCTGTTCGCCGAGCCCCAACGCCTCCAGTACTGCGTCCGCCTCGGCCAGCACGTCGGCCAGACTATCCACGCGCGTCCACAGGCGGTGGGCCACCTGGCGCCGCGCCTGCACGGCCAGCCGCACGTTCTCGCGCACGCTGAGTCCGAGGAACAGGTTGTTGCGTTGGAAGGTGCGGGCCAGCCCGCGGCGCGCGCGCTCGAAGTTGGTCAGCGCCGTGATATCTTCGCCGTACAGGTACACGTGGCCCGCAGTGGGATGCAGCTCGCCGCTGATCAGGTTGAACAGCGTGGTCTTGCCCGCGCCGTTGGGGCCGATGATGGCACGGCGCTCGCCGGGCGCCACGCTGAGGCTCACCCCGTTGACGGCCAGCAGCCCGCCGAACTGGCGCTTGAGGTTGGCGACCCGCAGGGCGGGCTGCTGGGCCGCGCCGTTGGTGCTCACCCGCTCGGTCATACGCCGCCGCGTCTCCTCACCAGCCCGCGCGGGCCGCGAGCGCGCGCCAGATGCCCACCAGGCCGTGGCGCGCCACCAGCACGAAGATGATGAACACCGCGCCCATGACCATTGGCCAGCGGTCGGTATACGAGCTGACCGCGTTTTGCAGCAGCAGTATCAGGGCCGCGCCCAGCACCGGCCCGATCAGCGTGCCCGCGCCGCCGATGATCACCATCACCATCACCAGTCCCGAGGTGGTCCAGTGGAGCTGCGCCGGCGAGGCGAACACGTTCAGGTAGGTGTTCAGCACGCCCGCGAGGCCGCCTAGCGCCCCGGCGAGGACGAACGCCGCCAGCTTGTAGCGGGCCACGTCGTAGCCAATGGCTGCCATGCGCGCCTCGTTCTCGCGGATGCCGACCAGCGTGTGGCCGAACGGCGAGCCGACCAGCCGCCGCAGCCCGTAGAACACTAGCAGGAAGATCACCAGCGTGAAGAAGTAGAAGTTCTCGGGCGGCGTGATCTCACCTCCACCCGGCACGATCCCCAGCCCAGGGCGCGGGAT
>DATGKN010000014.1:0-13231 GCA_035294645.1 Chloroflexota bacterium | reverse complement strand
CCCAGCTGGTAGCCGTTCAGCCGCGCGACCACCGCCAGCTCGGGCGGCGCCTGGCCACCGTTGGGCACGAAGCTCACCGGCAGCTGCGCCAGCGCGGCCTGCACGCGGGCCAGCGTCCAGGGCAGCGGCGGGCGCCGCGTCGCCGCCGGCGCGGGGGCGGGGGGCGGCAGCAGGGCACCGAGCAGGGCGACCAGCAGGGTCACGGCGGCGGCACGGGCGGGCATGGGGAGCTCCTCTCGGCGGGTGGCGGGCGCGGAGCGGTTGGGTCCGCTGGTTAAACGCCCGGCGGCCCGAAACGTTACACGGCCCCTGGCGCGCGCTGCGCGGGCCGACGCGGGATGGGTGGTCCGCGCGGCCCGCTGGCACGGGTCTCGCAGTAGGGACCCGTGGGAGGCAAGGTATGGCGCGAGGCGAGGCTCGGCTCCTGGGCGGCCAGCGGTGGACCGGGGTGGTGCGCGCGGCGCCACGCTCGCGGGCGCTGTCGCCACGCCTGCGGCGGTTGGGCCCGTGGCGCGGGGCCGTGCGCGCGCGTCCCGGCGCCGGTCCGCGAGCCACGGCGGCGCGGTGGCCCGAGCTGTGGCGGGCGCGGCGCGAGCGCCTGCACCGCACGGTCGCACGATCCTGGGGCGTGCTGCCGCGAGCCCGCCGGGCGGTGGCCATGGCACTGGCCAGCGCGGGCGCGCTCCTGCTGCTGGCGGGGACGTTGCTGGCGCGCTGCGTGGGGCCCCTGGGCGCCAGCACGTTGGCCCACGTGCTGACGGTGCTCTGCGGCGTGCTGGTGCTGGCGGGCGGCGGCCTGGCGCGGGCGGAGCGCCTGCTGCGTCCCGCGCTGCTGACCCCGGTCTGGTGGCACGGTCACGGCGGTGCCTGGTCGAGCTGGGACGCGGGGCTGCGCCGCACCGAGCGCGCCGGCTAACGCGCCGGCGCCGAGCGAACCGAACCACTGCCCCCCGCTGCCGAGCGATGCGCCGGCTGCCGCGCAACAGGGCCACAGCGCGCTGCAGCGGTCGCGGGCTGCTTAGCCCCCCAGGTACAGCGCCCGCACGCGCGGGTCGCCCAGCAGCGCCGCGCCCGGTCCCTCGTAGCGGTTGCGGCCCAGCTCGAGCACGTAGCCGCGATCGCTGAGTTCCAGCGCGCGGGCGGCGTTCTGCTCGACCATCAGCAGGGTGAGGCCCTGCGCGCGCAGCTCGGCGATCTTCTCGAAGATCAGGTCCTGGAACAATGGCGCCAGGCCCAGCGACGGTTCGTCGAGCAGGATCGCCCGCGGCTCGATCATCAGCGCGCGGCCGATGGCCAACATCTGCTGCTCACCGCCCGACATGGTGCCAGCCAGCTGGCGGCGGCGGTCGGCCAGGCGCGGGAACAGCGCGAACACGCGCTCCAGCGCGGCGCGCACGCGGGCGGGCGCATCGATGGTGAACGCGCCCATCTCCAGGTTCTCTTGCACAGTCATCTGCGGGAAGACGATACGCCCCTGCGGCACGTAGGCCAGCCCGCGGCGCACCACGCGGTCGGCGCGCCAGCCGGTGATATCGGTCCCGTCGAACTCGATGCGGCCGGCGCGCGGGCGCAGCAGCCCCATGACGGCCTTGAGCACCGTGCTCTTGCCCGCGCCGTTGGGCCCGATCAGGCTGACCAGCTCGCCGCGGCGCACCGCGAGCGACACCCCGCGCAGCACGTCCAGCTCGTTGTAGCCGGCGCGCACGTCGCACACGCGCAGCACCACGTCGTTCATGGCGCTGGCTCCGGCGTCGCATCCGTGCGGCGGCGGCCCAAGTAGGCGGCGATCACCCGCTCGTCGCGCTGGATCGCCGCCGGCTCGCCCTCGGCGATCAGCTTGCCGTAGTCCAGCACCAGCACTCGCTCGCACAGGGTGAGGATCAGGCGCATCTCGTGGTCGGTGATCAGGAACGTCACGCCCCGGGCCAGCAGCTCGTGGATCAGGCCGATCAGCCGGTTCTCCATCACGGGGTTCACACCCGCGAACGGCTCGTCGAGCAGGATCAGCCGCGGCTCGGTCATCAGCAGGCGCATGAGCTCGAGCAGCTTCTGCTGGCCGTAGGAGAGGTTGCCGGCGTACTCGTCGCGCAGGGGCGTGAGCCCCACGAAGGCGAGCAGCTCGTCGGCGCGGGCGCGGGCCGCGGCGGCGTCGGCCTGGCGCGCGGCGACCAGCAGGTTCTCGTACACCGTCATCTGGCGGAACAGGCGGGTGAGCTGGAAGGTGCGGCCCAGCCCTAGCGCGTTGATGCGGTGGCTGGGCCAGCCCGTCACGTCGCGGCCGAACAGCTCGATGGTACCGCTGTCGGGCCGCAGCACGCCCGAGAGCAGGTTGAACAGCGTGGTCTTGCCCGAGCCGTTCGGCCCGATCAGCCCCCAGATGCGGTTGGGGGTCAGCGCGAACGCGAGCTGGTCCACGGCGACCACGCCGCCGAAGCGGCGTGTCAGCCCGCTCACGCGCAGGATCGGCTCGACAGCCATCGGCGCCCCCTACCAGGCGCGCGAGCGCGGCAGCCAGCCGCGCCGCTGGGCCAGGCCCATCAGCCCGCCCGGCATGAACACCACGATCACGATGATCAGCGCGCCGAACAGCACCGGGTGCAGGAACGGGAAGCGCACCCACAACACCTCGGCCAGCAGATTCAGCCCCAGCGCGCCGACCACCGGGCCCACCACCGTGCCGGCGCCGCCGAACATGGCGGAGGCGATGGTGCGCACCGACCAGGTGACGCTAAACACCGTCCCGGGGTCGATGAAGCTGGTCTCCCAGGCGTACAGCGCGCCCGCGATCCCCGGGAAGCCGGCGCTGAGCATGAACACCAGCAGCTTCAGGCGGGTGGTGGGCACGCCAACGACCTCGGCCGCCGTCTCGTCCTCGCGGATGGCCAGCAGCCGCAGGCCCAGCCGCGAGCGGGCCACTGCCCACACCAGCGCCGTGGCGGCCACGGCCAGCGCGAGCATGGCGTAGTAGTCGGCCACCAGGTCGGCGGTGGGCGGCAGGGTGATGCCCAGCCCGCCGCGCGTGAGCGGCTCCCACACGGTGGCGACGATGCGCGCCACCTCGCTCAGCCCCAGCAGGGCCACGGCGAAGTACGGCCCGCGCAGCCGCAGGGTGGGCCAGCCGACCGCCAGCCCGACCAGCATGCCCAGCCCGCCGGCGGCCAGCCCGGCCAGCCACCACGGCCACCCCAGCCGCGTGATCAGCAGCGCCCCGGTATACGCGCCGAGCCCGAAGAAGCCCGCGTGGCCGAACGACACGTAGCCCGTGTAGCCGGACAGCAGGTTCCAGCTCGACGCCAGCGCCACCCACAGCAGCAGGATGAACCCCAGGCGCACGACGTAGGCGGTGGCCACGAACGGCAGGGCCACGGCCACCAGGGCGACCGCCGCCAGCACGCCGAGCACCAGCGCCCGCGGCGGGGCGAACGCCGGCCGCACGCGCGGCGCCAGGGCGGCGGTCTCCTCGGCGGCGGCCTCGCGCGGCGTCTCGACGATCTCGGCCATCGCGCGCCCCTCTACTCGCTGGTCCCGAACAGGCCGCCGGGCCGCACCAGCAGCACGCCGATGAACACCACGTAGGCCACGGCCTCGGCGATCTGCGTGTTCCAGATGTAGCCGGCGAACGCCTCGGCCACGCCCAGCGCCAGCGCGCCCAAAAAAGCGCCCTGGAAGCTGCCCAGCCCGCCGAGCACGATGATGGCGAACGCTTTCATCAGGAACGCGCGGCCCATCTCGGGATAGATCGTGTAGATCACCGCCAGCAGCGCGCCCGCGGCGGCGGCCAGCGCTGTACCCAGCCCGAACACCAGCAGCCGGATACGCGCCACGTCGATCCCGCACACTAGCGCCACCTCGGCGTTCTGCGCGGTGGCGCGCACCGCCTTGCCCAGCTTGGCACGGGTCAGGAACAGGTACACGGCGGCGGTGATCGCCAGCGCCACGCTGAAGGCGATCAGCCGCGGGATCGACACCGCCACCCCGCCCACCACCAGCGAGCCGCTGAACGCCGGCACCGAGCGGTAGTTAGCGGTCCACAGGTTCAGCGCCAGCCCCGTGAGCAGACTAGACAGGCCAAAGGTCAGCAGCAGCGAGCTGAGCAGCGGCTGCCCGACCACCCGGTCGACCAGCACGCGCTGGAGCGCTACCCCGAGCAGGAACATGCCCGGGCTGACGGCCACGAGCGCCAGCAGCGGGTTGACCCCCCACAGCGTGAACAGCCAGAAGGTGGCGTAGGCACCCAGCATCAGCAGGTCGCCGTGCGCGATGTTGATAATGCGCATCACCCCGAAGATGAGGTTCAGGCCGATCGCCAGCAGCGCGTACACCGCGCCCAGCAGCACGCCGCTGATGGCCACCTGCACCAGGGTCAGCGCCCAGCCCTCCACGCCCTGCCCCTCTCGCGCCGGTTGCTCGATGGCGGCCTGCTACGCGCGCTGCGACCAGGGCGGCGTGGGCAGCTTGTAGGTAGCGCCCGGCGCGGCGTACTTCGGCGGCCAGACCAGCACCTTGCTGCCGTTCTGCCACTGGATGGTGAGCACCTCGTGGCCGACCTGCATGCCGGTGGCGTCGACCTTGTACTTGCCCGGCAGCACGGTCTCCAGCTCGGCACTGGCCAGCCAGTCGCGGATACGCTCGCGGTCCAGGCTGCCCACCGCCTTGACGGCTGCCTCGAGCACCTGGCAGGCGCTGTAGCCGGTGGCCGAGTGGTAGTCGGGCTCGCGGCCGTGCATGGCGATGTACTCGCGCACGAACTCCTGGTTGCCCGGGGTGGTCAGCTCAGGCTCCCACATCGAGGGGCCGAAGACGTAGTCGGCGTCCTTGCCGAGCGCCTCGCCGAAGTCGGGCATGGCCGCGCCGACCGAGAAGGCCATCAGCTTGGGCGAGTAGTCGAGGTCCTTGGCCTGGCGCGTGATCAGCAGCGCGTCTGGCAGGTACGAGCCGCCCACCAGCACCTCGGCCCCGCTGGCCTTGACCTTCTGGATCAGCGAGGAGACGTCGGACACGCGCGCCGGATACTGCTCCTCCAGCACCACCTGCAGGCCCTTCTCGCGCGCCAGCTTGGCCGCGCCCTGCGCGGTAGACTTGGGGAACAGGGTATCCTCGCTGACGATGGCCACCGTGCGGTAGCCCGCGCGCTGCGCGATCTCCAGCACGCCCGTGAAGTACATCTCGGCGATCGAGTAGACGCCGAAGGTGTAGCGGCGGTCGCCGTGCGACCAGATCTCCGAGGCCGAGGCGCCGGCCGATAGCAGCGGGTAGCGGTACTTCTCGGCCACGTTGGCCACGGCCTGCGTGACCTGGCTGCTGTACGGCCCGAGGATCAGGTCGACCTGGTCGTCGGTGATGAGCTGCTCGTACAGGCGCTGGCCCGTGCTGGCGTCGCTCTGGTCGTCGCGGATGATGAACTGCACGGGCCGGCCGAGCAGCCCGCCCCGCGCATTCACCTGCCGCTCCCAGAGCTGGTAGGCCTCCTGCTGGTACAGGCCCGTGCGGCCGTTGCTGCCCGTGACTGATACCGAGGCGCCGATCTTGATCGGCGGGCCGCTCGGCGCACCGCCCGCGCTCGGCGCGCTCGCGGGCGTCGCCTGGCTGGCGGGCGCCGGCGCGGACGCGCCCGTGCGGCCGGTCTGCACCGCCGAGCCGCTACACGCTACCCAGACCGCCGCGCTGCCGATTCCCGCCATGAGCTGCAAGAACTCGCGCCGCGTCTGCCCTTTGCGTCCTGCCATGGTCATCCCCCGCGCGCGCCAGAGCGCCGTCGGCTCGTGTCCAGCGCTCTAGGCTGCGTCCACTCGCACATGTTGGCGAGAGTGATACGCCGGTTGCGCAACCGATTGCAAGCCTTGTCCAGGGCGTGTGACGCTGGCGCGCGCCGCCTGGCGCCGCCGGCCGCCGCGGGGCGGCGTGGCCAGGCGCCTATTGGCGCCCCGGAGGGGGGCGTTCGTATAATGGCCCGTTCGGAACGGCGGGCGACCGCGGCCGCCCGCGACGCGTCAACCGAGCTGTACGGTGGTAAGGAGGGCTGCGTTGGAAGCCTACTGCATGAAGTGCAAGCAGAAGCGCACGATGAAGGACACGCGCCAGCAGATGATGAAGAACGGCCGGCCCGCGACCAGTGGCGTGTGCGCCACCTGCGGGACCAAGATGTTCAAGATCGGGGACAAGTAGCCCACGCCCCGTTCCGTTTCCGGCGCGGCCCCCCCCCTAGGCCGTCGCCGCTTTGTCTTCCCCCCGGCGTCGGCTGCTTCGGGCTACTTGCCGCCCCTGCCTGCTCCCACCGCCTTTGCGCCGCGCGGCAACGGCGCCGCGCGGGCTCGCCCTTCCGCCACGCCCGTCGTTGTTCGGCATGCTCACCGCCGCCTATACTGAGGGCTGCACAGCTCCGCGGCGGCCGCGTGCCGATGCGCGGGCTGCCAGCGGGCCGCTGGCCTCGCGCCCGGCCCACCTCGATACCTGGGGGAGGACACGCCATGGCGATCGCGAGCAATACTCTGCGCGAGCGGCTAGCGGAAGCGGCGGAGCGGACCAACTACAAGCGGCATCCGTTCACCACCGCCTGGGCGAACGGCGAGCTCACCCGCGAGCAGCTCATCGAGTGGACCCAGCAGCACTGGCTGTTCGTGATGCACTTCCCGCGCTGGATCGCGGCGCTGTACGCCCGCTGCCCCGACCAGGACACCCGCGACTACCTGCTGGAGAACCTCATGGAGGAGGAGGGCAGCTACAAGCACACCGACATGCTGCTCACCTTCGGCGAGGCGTGCGGCGCCACCCGCGAGCAGCTCACCTCGGCGCGCAAGCTGCCCACCACGCGCGCGCTGACCGATTGGGGCGACCTGCTATCGCTGACCGCGCCGTTCGAGATCGCGCTGGCCGGGATCACCGTCGGCATGGAGGGGCCGGTGCCCGGCTTCTACAGCCGCGTGCTGCCCGCCCTGCGCCACCACTACGGCTTCACCGAGGAGCAGCTCATCAACTTCACGGTGCACCAAACGGCCGATGTGGAGCACAGCGCCAAGGGGCTGGAGCTGGTGGAGCGCTACTGCGTGCGGCCCGAGCAGCAGGATGCCGCGGTCGAGGTCGTGCGGCAGGCGGCGGAGATGTACTGGCTGTACGTCGAGGGGCTGTACCAGCACATCGTGCTGCGCGATTTCGCCCATCTGAGCCAGGCGTGGCGCGGCGACTGACCGCCCGCGCCGCGGGCCTCCATCCCCGGGGCTGAAGGCGTTGGGTGGCTGGCGGCTGGCGCGCGTACCTGGTCATCATCGCCCTTAGCGCGCAGGGGGCGGTGCTCACGGCGTTGGTGCCGCCGCTGCTCGCGGCGTGGGGCTATCCGCTAGCTACCATCGGCTTGCTGGTCGCGGCCCAGCCGGTCGCGGCCCTGCTCTCGCGGCTGCCCGGCGGGCTGCTGTACGGGCCAATGCGTGCCCGTGCGCTCCTGCTCGGCGCGCTGCTCGCTAGCCTGGCCGCCAGCCTGCTGCACCCGGTCGTGGCGTCGCTACCCGCGTTCCTGGCCGTGCGGCTGCTGGCCGGGCTGGCCTATGGGGTAGCCACCACGGTCAACCTCGCGCTATTCAGCGAGCGCCTGGAGGCCGGTGCCGCCCGCTCCCGCGCGATGGGCTACTACACGGCCGGGTTCGCGGTGGGCTACTCGGGTGGCGCCGTGCTGGCGGGCTACGCTGCGGACTGGATCGGGCTCGGCCCAGCCTTCGGGGTGGCCGCCGGGCTCGGCGCGCTCTCGCTGCTGGGCGTGCCGCCGCCGACCAGCAGGAACAGCGTCGCGGCGCCGGCTCCCCCGCTGGCCTGGCGGGCCGCGCTGCACCCGCGCGTGCTGGCCGTGCTCGTGGTGTGCTTCTGTCTGTTCGCCCACTTCGCGTTCTGGAACGCTTACTTACCGCTGTACGCGCTGGCCGTGGGGCTCACGCTGGGCGATGTGGGGCTCATCCGCGGCATCTTCGGGCTCTGCCAGATCGCCGCGCGGCCCGCCAGCGGGGCGGTCGTGGGCCGGTGGGGCGCGGGGCGGCTCACGCTCGTCGGCCTGCTGTGCCAGGGCGCGGCGTTGCTGACGGTGCCGCTGGTATCGCAACTCGGTCCCCTGCTGACACTGTTCCTCGTGATGGGCACGGCGCGGGCGCTCGCCGTGGTGGCGAATGCGGTGGAGCTGGTCGAGAGCAGCGAGGAGGCAGGCGTGCCGCGCGGACTGATGTCGGGGCTGTTCAACACCGCCCAGGATCTCGGCCAGCTCGCTGGCCCAGCGGCGGGCGGGCTGGTGGCCGCGGCCGCAGGCCTGCCGGCGGCGTTCATGCTGTGTGCCACGGCCACCACGCTCGCCCCCGTGCTGGTCTTGGCCCTCGCCCGGGGGACGCGCGTGCTGCAGCGCGCGTCGCCACGGCCCTGAGAGGTATTAGCCGCCCGGCAGAGGCGCCGCTGGGCACAGCGGGCCCTCCGTTCGATAGACGGCCGGCTCAGCCCTTCCGCCGCTCGCCCTGGCGCGGCGCCCCACCGGCCCACGTTACGAACTCCCTTCAAACATGCGCGACGGGCCCCTGGCGCCTCTAGAGTGACCTCAGCAGGCGGTGGGGAGGAGAGGCGCTTGTCGCAGTGGGAGCAGTCGTCGCAAGAGGCCCGAGGCGCGGGGGCGCCCGCCGTGGTGAACAGCGCGCTGGAGCCGCTGATCGAGCGCGCCGAGCGAGCGGTGCTGGCCGGGGACCTCGCCACCTTGCGCGCGCTGGTCGGCCAGCTCTGGCCCGACCGGCACGCGCTGCCGGAGCTGCTGACGCGTCGGCTGGTGGAGGGCCGCACCCGCGCGCCGCTGCTGACCCTGGAGCTGCTGGGCGGCTTCGCCGGGCGCGCCGCCGCGCCGTACCTCCAGCGCGTGGCCGACGACGCCGCAGTAGCCGACCTCGTGCGCTGGAGCGCGCGGCGCCGGCTCGGCTGGCCCGAGCGCGGGCAGGCACGGCGGCGGCTGGCGTTCTTGGCCGCGCTGCGCGATCCCGACCGCACATTGGTGGAGGCGACAGCGCAGGCGACCGCGGCCTGGCCGCCTGACAGCGAGCTGCTGGACGAGGTGCTGGCGTACCTCGTGGCGCTGCCCGCCACGCGCCGCCAGGGACTGCTGCGCCGCATCGCCACACAGCTCGGCGCGCGCGCCGGCTGGCTGCTGCACGCCGCGCTGTTCCTCGATGACGCGGCCTCGCCGCGGCTGGCGCTGGCCGAGATCGCCCGCCTGCGGTCCCCCGGGGCTGCCGAGGCGGTCGCCCGGCTGGCCGCCACCGCGCGCACGCGGCAGCTCCGCGATGTGGCCGCCACCACGGCCCAGCGCCTACGCCTGCGCGTGCTCGACCGTCCCCCACCCGCGCCCGCCTCGCTGCCACCGCTCACCGAGGCGCTGCTCAGCGCGCTCGACGGCGCGGGGTACCAGCTCGCCTGCGTCGTGCGCCAGTGGCCCGATGGGCTGTGCTGGGTAGCGTACTACCTGCTGCACGCCGAGCACGGCCTACGCGCGGTCGGGGGGCTCAGCCGCGCGACCGCCGACCTGCTGGCCGCCCAGCTGGCCGGCGTCCAGGAGCGCGGGGTCGCCCTGGTAGCGGTCGACCTGCCGGCGCTGCGCGGCGCGGTGCGGCGCGCCCTGGCCCAGAACGCCGCCGCCCGCCAGCACGTGCCGCCCAACTTCGAGCTGTGGGAGCCCGCCCTGCACGACCACTACCCGCCGCCCACCGACGAGCCCGTTGCCGCCGTGCTTTTGGACGATCGCGAGCAGGTCGATCGCGCGGACCTCGTGCTGGCCAGCGCGGGCTTGGCGGAGCATCCCTTCTTCCGCACCTGGTGGCTACCGGTGGGTGTGTTTCCCGACACTAGGGCTGAGCATGGGGCCGGGAGCGATGCACGCGAGGAGCTGCGCGCGCGGCTGCGCCACCACGCCTGGCTGCTGGAGCGCGCGGGCGACCGCGCGGCACGCGACCTGGCCCTGGCGCTGGCGGCGCGGCTAGCGGTGGCGCCTCCCGAGGAGCTGGCGCGCCTGCCGTTCTGGCGGGCGCTCGCCGCCCGGCGGCCCCAGGCCGCCCCCGCCGTGCTGCTGCCCCGGCGGTGAGCGGCGGGACGCCACCGCGCTCCCCGCCCGGCTAGGGCAGCTTTAGGTCGAGCGATCGTTTCGCTGACCAGCCCGCGGCCCATACCATAAACACCAAAGCCGGAGAGCGAGTGCTTGCCCGCAACCCCATCGCCCTCGCCCAGGCATGGCAGTGCCTGCTGGCGTCGAGGGAATGCCCTTCTCAGGCGGACCGCGCCCGCACGCTCGGGGTGAGCCGTGCCCGTGTGACCCAGATCCTGGGCCTGCTTGAACTCGCCCCGGGGGTCGTGACCACCTTGACCGAGCTTGGCGCCCCCTTGCCCGGGCCTCTCATCAGTGAACGAAGGCTCCGCCCGCTCCTCAAGCTGCCAGTGGAGGAGCAACCACCGGCACTCCACACTCGCACCTCCCACTCCACCAGGCACGGATCCACAGTCGCTGTGCTCGTCGATCTGTGGCCTTGAGTCGACACATCGCCTACCTTTAGCAGGTGCGGTGGGGCCGAGCTAAGCACTCGATTGAGCTGGAGACGCATGGAAAGCGACCGCTCGCAGCTACTTGGCGTCCTTGACGCTGCGATTGCCAAGGGCGTCCACCAGGAGACGGTGCGGCGCGCCATCCGTGCCGGTCGCCTACCTGCCCGGCGGATCGACCGGAACTTCGTCATCCGCCCCGCCGACCTGCAGGCGTGGCAGCCCCACTACGAGAAAACCCCGGGGCGGCCGGCAGCTCGAGATGCTCTGGTGACGCTCGCGGCGGGGTGTCTGGACGCGCAACTCGGTCAATCCGTCTCGCCGCCACCACGGCGGCTGCACCTTCGGTCGAAGGAAAGAACTCCTCCCCCGCACAATTTGCCCGTGCTCCCAACGCCGCTCCTCGGCCGCGAGCGCGACCTAGCCACCGTGCGCGAGTACCTGGTGAGCAGGGGCAAGCGGCTGGTCACGCTGACCGGGCCGGGCGGCTCCGGCAAGACACGCCTGGCCCTGGAAGTCGCAACGCAGCTCGTTGGCGCCTTCTAGCATGGGGGCTGGTTCGTCGACCTGGCCCCGCTCCGCGATCCGGCGCTACTCCTCTTCACCATTGCCCGGACGCTCGGCATCCGCACTCCGGGCCGTCGCCCGCTTCGAGAGGGCCTGATCGATCGGCTACGCCACCGGCGGCTGCTGCTGGTGCTGGACAACTGCGAGCATCTGCTGGCCGGCCTGCCCGAGGTAGCCGTACTGCTCGGCGCCTGCCCGGAGCTGAAGGTGCTGGCCACCAGCCGGGCCGCGCTTCGCTTGGCGGGGGAACAGGTGGTGCCGGTCCCACCGCTGCCCGTGCCCGACCTCGCACGAGAGTCCTCAGCAGAGGCCGTCAGCCAATCTCCGGCCGTGGCGCTGTTCGTCCAGCGAGCGTCGGCCGTCACCCCAACCTTCCAGCTTACCGACGCGAACGCGCGAGCTGTGGCGGAGGTCTGCGTGCGGTTGGACGGGCTGCCGTTGGCGATCGAGCTCGCGGCGGCGTGGGTGCGCCTCTTCTCGGTCCAGCAGATCGCCGCGCGCCTGGACGACCGCTTCCACCTGCTGACCACCGGCCTCCGGACGGCGTTGCCTCGCCAGCAGACGCTGCGTGCGACGGTCGACTGGAGCCTATTACGAGGACGACTCCACCACTGCCCGCGCACTGGCCCGAGAGAGCTTGGCGGTGGCCGAGGGCGTGGCTGACCCCTGGCTGATCGCCTGGCCGCTCCACTTGCTCGGGATAGCGGCCCACATCGAGGGCAACTACCCCATGGCGCGGGCCTATTACGAGCGGAGCCTGGCGATACGGCGGGAGCTTGGCTACCAGGAGGGCATCGGCGTCCTGCTGGGCCTCCTGGGCATGGTCGCCCTGCGGGAGGGCGAGCTCCGCCGGGCGCACGCACGGCTCCAGGAAGCGCTGACCGTCATGCAGACGGTGGTCGGGCCGTGGGGCCTGGCCCCGCTCCTGGCGAGTTTCGCCCGTCTGGCGGCCGCCCTGGGACAGCCGATCCGAGCCGTTCGGCTGGGGGCGTTGGCCACGGCAGTCAGCGAGTCGAACCACACGCTGCTGATTCCGTTCAGCGAGGCGCTCCTCAGGGAGGCGCTGCATGTGGCCAGACAGCGGCTCGGACCAGCGGCCTATGCGGTGGCCTGGACTGAGGGCGCGGCGATGTCGCTTGACCAGGCCATTGCCGAAGCGCTGGCTGTCGAGGCTGCGCCCCCGCCCCGCCCGGGCTCTCCGAGCGGGAGATCCTTTGAGGACCTGACTCCGGCAGAGATCCGGGTGCTGCGCCTGCTCGCCGGAGGTCGCACGACGAAGGAGATCGCTGCCGAGCTGGTCGTCTCCGTCTCCACCGTCGATCGCCACCTGACCCACATCTACACAAAGCTCGGCGTCCGCAACCGGGCCGAGGCGACGGCTTTCGCGCTGAAGCGGGGGTTGAGCTAGCACCCCCGATCGACTCGCTGCTCAATCTCCCTCACGGCCTCCGTGAGGGTTTTCTCTCAGGGTGCCCTATCGCGGCCCGGTGCAAGATCCCAGGTTTCTCGAATGGCGGTGGCGGACATCGCGGCTATGCTGGCGGAAGACGGCACACTGGAGGAGGCACACGACGGCGATGGCAGCGACCGACCAGAAGCAGGGATCGGCCAGGGGCCAGGGCGAGCTGTGGGGCGCCCGGGCACAGGAGTGGGCCGACTACCAGGAGCCCCTGCACCGGCCATCATCGACGGCGTGGCCGTGGTGTGCGCTATCGGCTAGAGACTGCCAATGGCATCGCCTCGGCCATGGCTGGAAGAGGGCCGTGCGATGCTGCCACGAAAAGTGAGGACTCAGGATATGACCACCTCATTGATGACCACCCGGTTGAGCGATGCCACCATCGAAGCGTTCCGGGGGAACTTCCGCGGCGAGCTCATCCGGCCCGGCGATGCGAGCTACGACCAGGCCCGCCGCATCTTCAACGCGATGATCGACCGGCGGCCGGCGCTGATCGCGCGGCCCACCGGCGTCGCCGACGTGATCGCGGCCGTGAACCTGGCGCGGGAGCGCGACTTGTCCCTGGCCGTCCGCTGCGGGGGCCACAACCTGGCCGGTAACGGCGTCTGCGATGACGGGCTGGTGATCGACCTCTCGCGCATGAAGGGCGTGCGCGTCGATCCGACC
>DATGKN010000013.1:0-60375 GCA_035294645.1 Chloroflexota bacterium | reverse complement strand
CACCCGGCCGACGCCGTGTTCGGCGCTATCGAGCGGCCTCCACGGGTGCCGCCGTACCTGGCCATCGGGCTGTCGACCACCGTGCGCGGGGTAGCGCGCCGCGCCGACTGCTGGGTGAACCTGCGGCACCTGGCGAACATGATCCGCGGCGCGTTCTACACGTGCAGCATCAACCACCCGATCAAGCTGGTGGCGCTGCCGGAGGGCGCGATCACCGGGTTCACCGACGAGGCGTTCGACGTCGACCACGTGGTGGCGGCGCGCGAGCTGTTCATCGACATCCCGGGCGAGGAGACCGACTTTCTGGGCGAGCTGGCGAAGCAGTTCGACACGTTCATCATCGCCCAGTGCAAGGCGCGCTGGCCGGAGGTGATGAAGGACCGCTTCTTCAACACGGCGTTCATCATCTCCCCGGAGGGCAAGGTCGTCCACAAGTACGCCAAGAACCACGTGTTCCCGCGCGAGCGCTCCTGCACGCCGCACGACATCTACGATCGCTGGGTCGAGGTGTTCGGCGACGGCCTGGAGGCGTTCTACCCCGTCTACAAGAGCCCCATCATCGGCAACATCGGCACCATCGTATGCAACGACGGCCACTACCCCGAGGCGGTGCGCGCCCTAGCGCTCAACGGCGCAGAGGTGGTGTATCGCCCGTCGATGTCGCAGCCGATGACGGGCAACGGCACGTGGGAGATCCAGAACCGCGCCCACGCGGTGTTCAACAACGTGTATGTGATCGCGCCGAATATCGGGCCGTACTACCTGACCCCGGGGGTCGAGCATCCCTACGACGTGGCGGGCGGCATGGCCCACATCGTGGACTACACGGGCAAGGTGGTGTGCCGCAGCGCCAGCGGTGCCGACACGGTGGTGGCCGCGCTGATCGACATCGAGCAGCTGCGCCTGTTCCGCGAGCGTACCTTGCGCGGCAATTGGCTGAAGGACCTGCGCACCGAGATCTTCGCCAAGATGTACGCCGAGCCGATCATGCCCAAGAACATGTGGCTGCACCAGGACCCCTTGGGCCACGAGGCGCTCGATGCCGTGTACCGGCAGAACATCCGGCGCCTGCAGGAGCGCGGCACCTACACGCCGCCCTCGGCCTACTTCCCCGGCGCGCGCTTCCTGCACCCGATCCCCAACCCGGAGGACCGCTCGCTGGCGCGCATGCGCGAGCTGCTATGGGACCCGTGGGGCGCGGAGATGGCGCCGCACCTGCACACCCGCGAGCAGCTCGCCCCGACGCCGGGGCGCCCCGGCACGCGCAACGGCCGCGGCCGCAACGGGCGGGCCGCCGCTGGCCGGCGCGCGGGCACCGGTCGGCGCGGACGCGCGAGCGGGGGGGCGTGAGGCGCGGCTGGCACGGCATGGCCGCCCGCTAGCGTGCCGACCAGCCGGGAGGTGGCATGCCCGACGAGCCCAGGGCCACCGTGCGCGCCTGGTTGGCCGTCCTGCTGGCGGCGGTGGCGGGGTTCGTGGATGTGGTCGCCTACTTCTACCTGGCGGGGCTGCTGGCCGCGCCCATGACCAGCAACACCGTGCGCGTCGGGCTGGCGATCGGTACAGGTCAGTGGCCCCTGGCGGCGCAGGGCGTGCAGGCTATCCCCCTGTTCCTCCTCGGGGTGATGGGGGGAGCGTTGCTCTGCGAGCTGGCCGCACGCCGCTGCGAGGGACAGATGTCGGTGGTGCTGCCCCTGGGGGTGGAGTGGCTGCTGCTCGCGACGTTCTGGGCCGCCGGCAGCCAGCTGAGCCGCGACGGGGCGCTGCCGCTCGAGGCGCCGTGGCAGTCTACCCTGCTCGTGGCCTGTACCGTGGGAGCGATGGGGTTGCAGACGGCGGCGCTACGGCGGGTTGGTCGGCTCACCGTGCGCACCACGTTCGTCACGGGCGTGCTGGCCACCCTGGGCGAGGAGGCGGTGCAGTATGGCCTGTGGCTATGGGGTCGTGCGCGTGGCCGCCCGGCGCCCGCACGGGGCAGCACCGGGCAGCTGGCGGTGCTCGGCAGCATCTGGGGCGGCTATGTGCTGGGGGCGGCCGCCGCCGCCCGCGTCGTCCCCCAGTGGGGCCTGGCGGCGCTCGCGCTGCCGCTGGCAGTGCTCGGGGGCTACATCGGCCTCGAGCTGTACGGGGCCGGGACCTGGAGACGTTAGGCTACGCCGCGGGCGGCGGCGCGCCTACAATGCGGGCGCTGGCCGCCACGGCCACAGCTTGTTCACCAAGAGGAGTTGGTGGGCCATGAGCCAGATCGAAGCCGTCAAGGGCACCACCTCGCAGCACACGCGCATCCAGCCCTATACCGCCGTGGGGCTGATCCCTACCATGCGCGGCTGCCGCACCCGCGCCGACATCCAGTACAACCTGGAAGAGATCAGCCACCTGATCGTGGCCGCCTCGTGGCTGTCGAGTCTCGACCTGCCCGTGCGTCTCGTCGTAGTGCCCGAAGGCGCGCTGCAGGGGTTCAACGACGAGGTGCTTGACCTGGACCACGTGGAGTTCGCCCGCACGGTGGCGATCGACATTCCAGGGCCCGAGACGCAGGCACTCGGCGACATGGCGCGCCAGTGGGGCGTGTACATCATGGCCCAGGCCAAGGCGCGTCACGAGGCGTTCCCCGACCGCTTCTTCAACGTGGGGTTTATCATCGACGACCAGGGCCAGGTGATCCTCAAGCACTACAAGTTGGCCACCCTGTACCCCGTCGAGCACTCGGTGACCCCCCACGATGTGTGGGACAAGTGGATCGAGCTGTACGGCCGCTCGCTGGAGGCGTTCTACCCCGTCGTGGACACGCCGCTCGGCCGGCTGGGGATCATGATGGCCAACGAGGCGTCGTACCCCGAGAACGCCCGCGGCCTGGCGATGAACGGCTGCGAGGTCGCCTACCGCGCTTCCTATCCCCACCCGGCCACCGGCAACGAGTTCTTCGAGATCCAGAACCGCGCTCGCGCGCTGGACAACAACATGTACGTGCTAGCGCCCAACGTGGGCACGTACTACCTCTACCCGGACTCGAAGACGCCGATCGACACGTTCGGCGGCCGGTCGATGATCGTCGACTACAAGGGGCGCATCGTCGGCCAGAACCTGTACGGCGGCGTGTCGACCTACGTGGCGGGGCCGATCGACATCGAGGCGCTGCGCGACCATCGGGCGCGTGCCCTGCACACCAACTGGATGAAGGATCTGCGCACGGAGCTCTACCAGCTCATCTACGAGCGGCCCATCTACCCGAAGAACCTGTACCTCGACCGGGTGCCGTACAAGCATGCCGAGTACCGCCGCGAGGTGATCGACCGGCAGGTGAAGCAGATGCAGGATATGGGCATCTGGGCCAAGCCGACCATCGACACGCCGCGCGGCGAGCGCTGACCCCACCCGTTGGTTCCCCCGCGCTGGCCGGCGCCGCGCCATGGGCGGCACTCGGCGCATCCCTTCCGGGCACCGTGGTTGGGCAGAGGCGAGGGCGCACCGGGCGCGGGGCGACGGGCCAGGGCGTGACACACCGAGGGAGCCGGCAGCCCTGCCGGCTCCCTCCCTGGGGGTGTTTGCGGGAGGCTGCTGTCAGGCGGGCACCTTCGGCAAGTGCTGAAGGGCTTCCTCGACCTTCTCGCGCGGGTAGGCGTAGTCCTCCAGCTTGCCGGCGAAGTAGGCGTCGTAGGCGCCCATGTCGAAGTGGCCGTGGCCGCTGAGGTTGAACAGGATCACCCGGCGCTCGCCAGCTTCCTTTGCCGCCAACGCCTCCTCGATGACGCAGCGGATGGCGTGCGACGATTCCGGGGCGGGGATGATGCCTTCGGCGCGAGCGAAGCGCACCGCGGCGTCGAAGCAGGCGAGCTGGTGGAACGCCTTGGCCTCGATCAGGCCGTCGGCGAGCAGCTGGGACACCAGGGGCGCCGCCCCGTGGTAGCGCAGCCCACCGGCGTGGATGCCCGGCGGGATGAAGCTGTGCCCGAGCGTGTACATCTTCAGCAGCGGCGTCAAGCCGACGGTATCCCCGAAGTCGTAGGTGAACTCGCCGCGGGTGAGGCTGGGGCACGACTCGGGCTCGGCGGCGATGATGCGCGTGGTGCGACCGTGGACGAGCTTGTCGCGCACGAACGGGAAGGCGATGCCCGCGAAGTTCGAGCCGCCGCCGAAACAGCCGACGACGATGTCCGGATACTCGCCCGCCATCTCCAGCTGCTGGAGCGCTTCGAGCCCGATGATCGTCTGGTGGAGGCAGACGTGGTTGAGCACCGAGCCGAGCGAGTAGTGCGTGTCGGGGTGCGTGGCCGCGTCCTCCACGCCCTCGGAGATGGCGATGCCCAGCGAGCCGGGCGAGTCGGGGTCCTCGGCCAGCACGCGGCGGCCGGCCTCCGTCTTGTCGCTCGGGCTGGGGTACACCGTGGCCCCCCAGACCTCCATCATCGAGCGGCGGTACGGCTTCTGGTAGTAGGAGACCTTGACCATGTACACGGTGCACTCGAGGCCGAACAGGGCGCAGGCGAACGCCAGCGACGAGCCCCACTGCCCCGCGCCGGTCTCGGTGCTCAGCCGCCGCGTGCCCTCGATCTTGTTGTAGTAGGCCTGGGGCACCGACGTATTGGGCTTGTGCGAGCCCGGGGGGCTGACCCCCTCGTACTTGTAGTAGATGTGGGCGGGGGTATCGAGCGCCTGTTCCAGCCGCCGCGCGCGATACAGCGGCGAGGGCCGCCAGAGCCGGTACACCTCGCGCACCGGCTCGGGGATCTCGATCCACCGCTCGCGGCTCACCTCCTGCTCGATCAGCGCCCGCGGAAACAACGGCTCCAGCATCTCCGGCCCGATGGGCTGGCCCGTGCCCGGGTGCAGCGGCGGGGCGGGCAAGCGGGGCATGTCCGCCATGATGTTGTACCAGGCCTTGGGGAGCTGGCTCTCGTCGAGCAGGAACTTGGTGTTCTCGGCCATCGATCTCCTCCTGGCAGGCAGTCGCAGCCCGCTGCCGACGTTGTCGCACGCGTACCGCTACCTGCTTACCCGCTCCGTGCGCGGCCAGCCACCAGCCCCCGAGCCCCCCGCGAGTGCGGTGGACGCTCGCCGGGGACGCGCCCGTGCGGCGCATGCGCTCTCACGCCGCGAGTATACTGACTCGGCCGCTGCCCGTAAAGCGGCGCGCAGGCACGCCACGTGGTGTCCGTGGGGGGGCGCTCAGCGAGGGCGATCGGTGCGCAGCGCGCGCTCCAGCGTCTCCACGAGGGCTCGCACCGCTTCCCCTGCGGCATCCTCGCTCGCCAGGCGGTAGAAGACCCGGTTGCGGTCGCGCCGGGTGCGTACCAGCTGCTGCTCCCGCAGCACGCGCAGGTGCTTGCTCACGCTCGGCTGGCTGCGCTGCAGCACCCGCGTCAGCTCGGTGACCGAGCGCTCCCCGTGCAGGAGCGCCGCGAGCAGTTGCAGCCGCACGCGCTCGCACATCCCCTTCGCTAGCCGGGTGAGTAGCGGCTCCGCGTCGGGCTGCAGTAAGAGCAGCTCGTCAGGCTTATCAGCACCAGACTCCATCCCCTTCCCCAGATCCCCGTATGCTGTCCGCACGGCGCTTCCCCTTGTCACGCGGGTGGCGAGAGTTCGGACATATATCCGTTTATGCATTCCCTGTGCCCGCTCCCCCGTGTGCAACGCGAGGGGCACAGACGGACGACCCACCCAGCAAGCGGCAGCGCGACAGCGCAGAGCGACCTCTGGCGGGGGCGGCATATGCTAGTGTAGCAAACTGGTCGGTCGTGCCTGGGGGCATGGGGCAGCCACGTGCGCGCGGTCGTGCTGGTGCCGCGGCCGCTCCCGGCGATCGGGGCCATCTGTCCAGGCTGGCGATCGGGTGAGGAGCGAGTGGATGATTGATTGGGGGCGCGAGCTGTTCCTGTTCGGGGCATCGATCGTGTACGCCGTGCTGGGGGGCGTACTCTTGCTCGTCGCGTACAAAGTGCTCGACTGGGCGACCCCGCACGATCTGGGCCACGCCATCTTCGCGGACAAGAACCTGGCTGCGGCGGTGGTGCTCAGTGGCTTCCTGATCGCGCTGGCCATCATCATCCAGGCCGCGATTCACTGAGGCGGCTCGACAGCTACCCGGCGACGAACAGGGGGGCGTGGCACGCCCGGTTGGTCGTGATCGCGTCGCCCAGCCGGACATAGTGCCCGGCCCAGCGCGCTCCGGCCACGTAGCTGCCGATGCACGCCACGCCCGACGCCACACGCCAGCCCCCGGGCGCGCGTACCAGCCGCGGGACCGGCGGGCTGGCCACCCGTCGCTGTACCACGAACGTGCGCCACTGCTGGCAGCGTGCCCAGTCCTCCGGGCTGAGCGCGTCGGCAAAATACACCTCCTCGCCCTCGCGCCCGAAAAACTCCTTCACGACGAACGCGCTCAAGTCCAGCCCTGGGGGCAGGGCTTCCACCAGGTAGGTCTCCGGCAGGTGGCGGGCGATCGCCGCCTGCTCGGCTGGGGGGAACCGCGAGTCGGTGCGATGGGCCCAGAGCCAGGCCAGCAGCGCTTTGTCCTGCGCGAGCAGGGCTACCAGCGGGTTGAGCAGCCATAGCCGACCGTCCAATACCGCGGCCATGAGGTCGGGAAACAGCGGATGGCCGTACAGGCGCTCCACCGGGTAGAGACGATACAGGGCGTCCAAGGGGCGTCCCAGCAGCCTGATGCGGCCGCGCCGCGCGGCGAGATTGTCGAGGTCGCCCACGACCACCTCATGGCCCAGCGGAGCTAGCAGGTCGCGCAGGAACAGGGCTTGGGCGAAGTCTTCGGCATAGCCCGCATCGGTCACGATGCCAACGCGCCGCACGGGCCGCGGCGCCGCGGCGAGCTGCCGCGCGAACGCCCGCCGCAGTCGGTAGCCTAGCACGGCGGATGGGCGCGGCCAGCGGTGCCCCACCGCGGTGGCCAGCAGATGGCCTGCCCCCAGTGCCTCGCGGATCCCCGAGGGAGTGTCGCTGTTGTACTCCAGCAGCCGCCACTCACCGGTGCGATCGAGCAGGAAGTCGAAGCGCCCGATGGGCGACAGCCAGGGCCCCACAGGCTCGTGGGCGAGCATCTCTGCCACCGCCCAGTTGAAACCCAGGCGCTCGACCAGCGCGCGCTCGCGCCGCACGGCGTGCACGGCGCGCTGGAACACTCGTGCCAGCGTCTCGGTGGCGGCTACCAGGCGCGCGTGGAGCGCGGGCGAGAGGGTCAGCGCGTCGAGCGCCAAGTACCGCTCGCCGGCCACCGTGTTGTCGTACAGGTAGTAGCGGAACGCGGCGCGGTGCAGGTGCTCGTCCCAGCGGCGCGGGTAGGCGGCCGGCGCCGTGGCGTACCAGGCCGCCGCGCGAGCGTGCAGCCGGCCAGCTCGCGCCACCGTGCCCTCCTAGCACAGCGCGCCGGGGCCCCGCAGCGGAACGTCGCGCACCGGCAGGCCGTGCCGGCGGAGTTGCTGCGTGTAGGCCGCAAGGTCGTCGGGCCAAGGTAGCGCTGCCCTACGGACGATGCTGAGGGCGGTGACCCCTGCGGCGCCCAGGGCGGCGGCGTCCGGCAGGTCGGCTGTTCCTAGTGCATAGCGCGTGTCGAGCCGCGTGGCGAGGACGGCCGCGGGGAGCGCCGCCGCGCGCTCGCGCGCCAGGACGAACGCGTACTGCGCGGAGGCCACGGCGGGCAGCGGCGGTGGGGGGGCTGCCAGAACGGCCAGCAGCGCCGCGCAAGCAACGGTCGCGCGAGGGGCGGGCCACTGGGGGAACACCAGCACCGGCCGCACATTCCAGGCCGCCAGGGCGCAAGCGACGAGCACCCCCTCGGCCGCCGGCAGGTCGAGCACCACCAGCACCTGGGAACGCCCGAGCCAGCCGTCCGTGCCCCCGCGGGCCACGATCTCCGCGGCGAGCGCGGGCGCGGTGGCGCGCGCCGGTGCTGCGGCCCGCGGCACCGGGCGGGCGGCCCCGCGTGCCAGCCCAATGAGGGGCACCGCGCGCCAGTAGCCGGCCCACGGGCCGGCGGCGGCGTACCAGGCGCGATAGAGCGCTGCAGCGTCAACGGGACGCGAGGTCGGCATCAGGCGCCAGTAGCTCGGCAAGCTCGTGCCGCTGGTCTGCGGTGAGGTACGGGAGCAGGCGCAGCCAGTGGGCGCGCTCGACGGGGCTGAGTAGCGGCGAGCGGCGCAACCACTCGCGCAGTGCGCGCGCGGTGGGCGCCTGGCTGGTGGGGGCTGGCGCGTCGCTGGGGGCGTGGGGGATCTCGGCCCGCCGCGCTCTGCTCGCCACCGCGCGTCCCTCCGCCATGAGTAGGCGCCTCAGCCAGCGGCGCCGCCGCTCGCGCTCGCGCTGCCCCGCCCGCTGCTGAAGCCGCCGGACGACGGCGCGCTGAGGCTACCAGCGCCGCTGCTCGTTCCCGCGCGGCCGGTGACGGCGCCGCCGGTGCCCGTCCCGCCGGCCTGCCCGCTGGCGGCATCGCCGCGCCCGCTCGCGGCCATGCCGGCGCCTGTCCCCCCCGCCTGGCCGCTCACACTGCTGCCGCGCCCCGAGCTGGATCCGGCCGGCTGCCCATCCGTAGAAGGGGCGCCCCCGCTGGACGCCGGCGGCGCGCGGTAATCGCCAGGGCGCGGACCATCGCGGTAGCTGTAGCCGCCCGTCGAGCGAGTAGAGCTGACCGTGCCGCCGCTGCGCCCCCCCGCCGCTGTGGTCGGCGTCGCCGTGGGCACCGCCGTATCGCCCGAGGGCGGCGCAGGGGTGCAGGCCACCGCCGCGGCCATGAGGAACGCGGCCGAGAGCCGCACACTCGCTTGCTGGTGCGACTTCAAGGATTCCGCGACGCGCCGCGCCAGATCGGCCAGCCGGGCGCGCCGCGCGGCGATCGTGCCCTCGTCACGCCTCGCGGGCGAAGGGCTCGGGGCCGCGGCGGCCGGCCGGGTGCGGCGCGCGGGGCGCCGCGCCGGTTTGGGCCGGGGCGGCTCGGGGCGTGGCAGGGCAGGCGCCATGGCCCTTTCCAGGTCAGGAGCGTGTGACGGCTCGCCCGTCACTATAGGGGGCCCGCTGTTCGCTGAGCAACCGGGGCGCCGGGCACGGTGGCCGCTGCTGTTCGCCGCGCGCCCCGTCTGCTATCCTCTGGCCGGCCGCCGCGCGCGAGCCGGGGGCCGCACGAGGAGGAGCATGGATCAGCCGGTAGGCGTGTTGCTCAGCGAGGACTATCGAGGGGGCGAGGCCGAGCGGATCGCGGCCGTGTCGCCCCGCGTGCGACTGGTCTGGGTGGGAGGCGACGGCGAGCCCCAGGGGGATCTATCGAGTGTGGAGGTGGTGTTCCGCGCCGGGCCGTTCCTGCCGGCGCAGCTGCGGCGGTTGTTGCCGCGGTTGCCGCGCCTGCGCTGGATCCACACCATGTCGGCCGGGGTCGACGCGGAACTGGTGCCCGAAATCGTGGACAGCCCCGTGCTGGTCACGCGCACGCGGGGCCTGCACCATATCCCGGTCAGCGAGTGGGTGCTGATGCAGATCCTCGCGGTGAGCAAGCGGCTGCCGGAGTTCGTCCGCGCTCAGGACGCGCGGCGCTGGCAGCCGCTCGACGTGCCCGCCAGCCTCGAGGGGCGCACGCTCGGGATCGTCGGCTACGGCGAGATCGGCCAAGCCATCGCCCGCCGCGCGCGCGGCTTCGGCTTCCGCCTGGTAGGCCTGCGCCGCCGGCCGCAGCCCGCGCCCGAGCTGGACGCGCTGTACGGGCCGGACGGCCTGGAGCGGCTGCTGGCCGAGGCGGATTATGTCGTGGTCGTGACGCCGCTGACGCCCGCCACGCGTGGGCTGATCGGTGCCCCGCAGTTGCGCGCCATGCGCCCGACCGCCTGGCTGATCAACGTTGGCCGCGGCCCCGTCGTCGACGAGGCGGCGCTGCTCCAGGCGCTGCGCGAGGGGTGGATCGCCGGCGCCGCGCTCGACGTGTTCGACCAGGAGCCGCTGCCGGCCGACCATCCCCTGTGGGGCTTTCCCAACGTGCTGCTCACCCCGCATAACAGCGGCGTGCGCCCCCACCAGTTCCGGGCGGAGATCGTGGACCAGTTCGTGGCCAACCTGCGCCGCTATCTGGCGGGCGAGCCACTGCAGCATCAGGTCGACAAGGCGGCGGGCTACTGATGCGTGCGTGGCTCTCGCGCCACCCGGGGGGCTGGGAGAGCCCTCGCGCGCCTCGCCGCTACCGCTGGGGGATCGGCTGGCTGGCAGGCTACATCGGGACCATCTTCGCCGCGAACTGGGCGCTGGGCACCTTCGGCGTGCTGCCCGTCTGGGGCCTGGGGGTGCCCGCCGGCACGCTGTTCGCCGGGCTGGCGTTCACCCTGCGCGACCTTACCCAGGACACGCTGGGCCGGGCCTGGACAGTGGCCGCGGTGTTGGTCGGGGCCGTGCTGTCGGCGCTGGCCTCGCCGCAGCTGGCGCTCGCCAGTGGGGCGGCGTTCCTGTTCAGCGAGCTGGCCGACTTCGCGGTGTACACGCCCTTGCGCGCGCGCCACTTTCTGCTCGCCGTGCTGCTGTCCAACACGGTGGGGCTAGTGATCGACTCGGTCCTGTTCCTGGCCCTGGCCTTCGGCAGCCTCGACCTACTGGCGGGGCAGGTGGTGGGCAAGCTTGCCATGACGGTGCTGGCCGTGGTGGCCCTGGTGCTGGTACGCTTGGCGCGGCCGGCCGCGCTGGCAGAGGCGCTGTGACCGCCCGCGCGGCCACGGGCCCGGAACCGCCGGTGGTACACTACTGGCATGAAACAGCTGGTGCCTAGTCCCGAGACGGACCTGCCCGACGCCGCCGAGCCACTGCTGGCCGAGGCCGCGAAGTACCTCAGCGGCGACGAGCTGGCGACGCTGCGGCGCGCCTGCGCCTTCGCCGCGCACGCGCACGCCGGGCAGCAGCGCGCCTCTGGCGACCCCTACGTTGCCCACCCGCTGGCCGTGGCGCAGACGCTGGCCGAGCTGCGCCTCGACTGCGCCGCGCTGGTCGCCGCGGTGCTCCACGACGTGCCGGAGGACACCGGGGTGTCGCTGGCCGAGGTGGAAGCCGCGTTCGGCGCCGAGGTGGCGCGGCTGGTGGATGGGGTGACCAAGCTGGGCAAGATGCGGTGGCGGCCCGATGAGAGTGGCGATGGGTACGTCAGCCGCGCGGAGGAGACCGCCTGGGCGGAGAGCATGCGCAAGATGTTCCTGGCCATGGCCGAGGACATTCGCGTGGTGCTCATCAAGCTGGCCGACCGGCTCCACAACATGCGCACGCTGCAGTACCTGCCGGAACACAAGCAGCGCCGCATCGCTCAGGAGACGATGGATATCTACGCGCCGCTGGCCAACCGCCTGGGCATCTGGCAGATCAAGTGGCAGCTGGAAGACCTCGCCTTCCGCTACCTGGAGCCCGAGAAGTACAAGGAGATCGGCAAGAGCCTGAAACTCGGCCGCCGCGCCGTGCGCGAGGAGTACATCGAGCGGGTCAAGGCTATCCTGCAGGCGGAGCTGGCCCGGCACGGGATCCAAGCCGAGGTGTCCGGCCGGCCCAAGCACATCTACAGCATCTACCGCAAGATGCAGCGGCGCGGGGTCGATCTCGACCACATCTACGACCTGCTGGCCGTGCGCGTGTTGGTGCGCGAGGTGGCCGAGTGCTACCAGGTGCTCGGGATCGTGCACGCGCTGTGGCACCCGCTGCCGGGCCAGTTCGACGACTACATCGCCAGCCCGAAGGAGAGCCTGTACCAGTCGCTGCACACCACGGTACTGGGGCCCGACGGGCGCCCGTTGGAGATCCAGATCCGCACCTACGACATGCACCACGTGGCCGAGTACGGAGTGGCGGCTCACTGGCGCTACAAGGAGGGCGGCAAGCGCGACGAGAAATTCGACAACAAGATCGCCTGGCTGCGGCAGCTCATCGACTGGCAGAAGGACGTGGTCGGCAGCGCCCAGGAGTTCGTCGACTCGCTGAAGACCGACCTGTTCCAAGATCAGGTATTCGTGTTCACCCCCAAGGGCGAGGTGAAGGAGCTGCCCGCCGGCGCCACGCCGCTCGACTTCGCCTACCGCATCCATACCGAGATCGGCCATAGCTGCGTGGGCGCCAAAGTCAACAACCGCCTGGTGCCGCTCAACACGCCGCTGCGCAATGGCGACGTGGTGGAGATCATCCGCGCCAAGCACTCGCGCGGTCCCAGCCGCGACTGGCTGAACCCCGCGCTCGGCTACCTCAAGACGGCCCACGCCCGCGAGAAGGTGCGGCAGTGGTTCCGCAAGCAGCAGCGCGAGGAGAGTATCGCCCGCGGGCGCGAGGTGGTGGAGAAGGAGCTGCACCGGCTGGGCCTCGAGCACCTGGTCAAGCTCGAGGACCTCGCCCGCACGTTCCGCTACGAGCGCGTCGAGGACTTCCTGGCCGCGGTCGGCTACGCCGATATCAATGCGCAGCAGATCGCGACCAAGCTCTCCCAGGAGCTGGCACCCGCTCCGCTGCCCGCGCCGCCGCCTGCCCCGGCCCCCGCCGACGGCCCGGTGCGCGGGCTACGGGTGAAGGGCGTGGGCGACATGCTCACGCGGCTGGCCCACTGCTGTTCGCCCGTGCCGGGCGACCCGGTGATCGGCTACGTCACCCGCGGGCGCGGGGTAAGTGTGCACCGCACCGACTGCCCCAGCGTGCTGCGCGAGGACGAGCCCGATCGGCTCATCCAGGTCGATTGGGGCGACGTGCAGCAGCGCGTGTTCCCCGTGGCCATCCGCATCGAGGCGTGGGACCGCGAGGGGTTGCTGCGCGACATCTCGGCGATCGTGGCTGACGAGAAGATCAACATCGCGGCGCTGAATGTCACGACCAGCCGGGACGGCATCGCCACCGCCCATGCCACGCTGGAGATCGATAGCCTGGAGCGGCTCAGCCGTGTGATGCACCGGCTGGAGGCCGTGCGCGACGTGCTGCGCGTGGCGCGCGAACAGCTCCCCTCGCCGCGCTAGGACTCACGGCGCGCACGGGTGCAGCGTGATCTCCCCGCAGGCCTGACACTCATAGACGATCTGCGGCGCCGGGCCGAGGTCCGCGAGGCCGCGCGCCGGGGCCGGCGCGCCGCATAAAGGGCAGTCGTGGACCGCGTACACCAGCTCGGGCAGCTCCCGCTCGTCGTCCGCTTCCCAGGGGAGGAAGTGCGGCAGGTCCTGCAGCTTCACGGCCTCCTCCTCGCCCGGCGGGCTCAGTCGCGGGCGGCGTCGGTCCGTTGGGCCTGGCCGCGCAGCGCCGTCTCGGCCGCTTGCAGTAGGTGGGCGGCCGTGTCGCGCTCCGGGCAGCCGAAACAGTCGCGAGCCACCACCCGCGTGTACCAGCGCTTGAGGCGCTCCAGTTCGGCGGCGTTCAGCTCGCGCTCGGCCGGCTCGTCCAGCTCGAGGTGGCGCAGCAGACGGCGCACGGCGATGACGATCTCCCCGTACTCGTGCGCCCGCGCCGCCGCGTAGCGCTCGCGCAGCGCCGCCGCCGTCTCCGCATCGGCCAGCCGCGCCTCCAGCAGCGCGGCCTCTCCCTGCGCGGCCCGAATGCGACGCGCCAGCGCGGCGAGTTGGTCGCGGTGCGCCGGGGTGAGCGGCAGCACGCACACCCCCTGCTGGAGGTAGACGGCCCCCAGCGCCTTGAGCTGCCGCCAGATGGCAATGCGCTCGCGCGCCGGCTCTGGCGGCAGTTTGTAGATCAACGTGAGCCAGTCGCCCGCTGCTGCCCGCATCTCGCCCTCGTGCGTCACGCGCACCGCCTCCAGCCCGTTCGCCAGCCAGCATACCACCGCGTCCGCGGCAGCACCAAGCGGGCCGTGGCCCACGCGAGCCCCGGCGCGCTGCGCAGGGCTTGACACCTCTCCTACCCCATGTTACTGTAACGACCGTAACAAATTGCGGCGGCTACCCCATCATCGCGGGGGCCGCGGAGGAGGCGTCATGGTTGCCACCGCTCCGTCGTTTCGTGCGCGCCTCGAGGAGGCGGTACGCGGCGGCCACAGCCAGCTGCACCCGTTCACCGAGGCCTGGGTCAGCGGTGCGCTCAGCCGCCGTCAGCTCGGCGAGTGGGCGCGGCAGCACTACCACTACGTCGGCCACTTCTCCCGCTGGTGCGCGCTCGTCTACGGCCGCTGCGACGACCAGGAGGCTCGCGACTTCCTCCTCGAGAACATGTGGGAGGAGGAGATGGGCACTCGCCACTCCGACCTGCTGATCCGCTTCGCCGAGGCGTGTGGGTTCAGCCGCGACGACGTGCTCAACGTCGAGGTGCTGCCTAGCACGCGCGCGCTGACGGCCTGGTGCTACGAGGTGGCCACCGCGCGCAGCTTCTTGGAGGCGGCCGCCGGGCTGTTGGTCGGCCTGGAGTCGCAGACCCCGGGCATCTACCGCCGCAACACGCCGCCGCTGCTGGAGAAGTACGGTTTCACCCAGGAGGAGGTGGAGTTCTTCTTGGTGCACCAGGTGGCCGACGAGGACCACGGCGAGCGCGGCTACCAGATCGTCATGCGCCATGCCACCACGCCGGAGCTGCAAGACCTGGCGGTGCGCACCGTGCGCGAGGCGACCGCCATGCGCTGGCAATACATGAGCGGGCTGTACCGGCGCTTCGTGCTGGGCGAGGAGCGGCTGTAGATGCCCTCCGAGGCCGCGGTCCAGGCACCGCCGGGCTACGTCATCGTCGCCCGGCGGGCCGAGCTGCCGCCCGGAACGCTGCGCGGCGTGCGGGTGGGCGGGGCGGCGGTGGTGCTGGTCAATCTCGGCGGCAGCATTCACGCGCTGGCCGACTGCTGCCTGCATCGCGGTGCGCCGCTCAGCCAGGGGCGCTTGCGTGGCGGTGGCCTGGTCTGTCCCTGGCACGCCTGGGTGTACGACCCGGCCACGGGCGCCGTCCGGGCCCCGCGCGGCATACCGCGCGGCCTGACACGCTATGCCGTCTGGGTGGCGGGCGACCTGATTGCCGTCGGGCCGCCCACACCCGCGCCAGGAACGGAGGAGGACGCGGAGTGATCACCGTCAAACGGCTCCAGCTCGCCGATGCCCTGCTGATGATCGAGGCCGCGGAGCGCCGTGCCCGCGAGCTGGGCGTGGCGCAGACCATCTGTGTGTGCGACGACGGCGGCCATCCCATCGCCTTGCATCGCATGGATGGCGCCCGCATCACGGGCGTGGAAATCGCCATGGCCAAGGCGTTCACCGCGGCGGGCCACCAGCGGCCCACCCATGCCTTCAATCAGCCGGGCGGGCCCGCGCTGCCGGGCGGGGAGGCGTTCGGCATCCACGCCATGCATCCGGGCCGCTTCGCCATCTTCGTCGGCGGTTTTCCCATCCGCGTCGACGGCCAGGTGGTCGGCGGCATCGGCATCAGCGGCGGCAACGGCGAGCAAGACACGGCCGTGGCGGAGGCGGCGCTAGCGGCATTCGAGGCCGCGCTGCGCGCGTAGTCGGCCGCCCGGCCCGCGGACTGGGTTCTGCGGCGCCGGTTCCCTGTGCGCCCTCTGGTGGGGGCGGCGCCGCACGAGGTGGGAGGAAGGCCATGCAACCGCTCCGCACCCTAGGACTTCTCGCCTGCATCGGGAGCCTGCTGCTCGGTTGCGCGCCCGGCCGCACGGCCGGCTCGGCGGTGCCGCCGGAGTCGCCCGAGGCCGCACTCGGCACCGCCAGCGTGGCGCCTGCCGCCGGGGGCCAGCTCGCCCCGCTGGCGCCGCCGGTGCCCGTGCGCCTGGGCATCAAGCTCGGCGCCAGCATGTCCGATGCGGGTATCTACATCGCGCAGGACCGCGGCTACTTCCAAGAGCAGGGCCTGGAGGTCGAGTACATCAACTTCGATTCCGGCTCGCGCATGATCGCGCCCCTCTCTGCTGATCAGATCGATGTGGCGGCTGGGGCCACTAGTGCCGGCCTGTTCAACGCCTGGAACCGCGATATTCCGATCAAGGTGGTCGCTGATAAAGGGTCGCAGCCGCCCGGGTTCGGCTACATGGCGCTGGTGGTGCGCAAGGACCTGATCGACAGCGGCCAGGTGCGCGACTGGGCCGACCTGCGCGGGCTGACCATCGCCGTGGTGTCCTTCGGCATCACCGATCACCACACGGTGGCCAAGGCGCTGGCCCTCGGTGGCCTTGGCCCCAGCGATGCGCACCTCGTCGAGATGCCGTTCCCGGACCAGATGGTCGGCCTGCGCAACCGCTCGCTAGACGCCGCGCTGGCCATCGAGCCGTTCATCACCAAGATGGTGGATGACGGGATCGCCGTGCGCTGGCGGGGCAGCGACGAGATCTATCCGGAGCAGCTCACCGCGGCGATTCTGTATAGCCCCACCTTCGCCCGCACCGAGGCGGCACTGCGCTGGATGATCGCCTACCTCAAGGGGGTGCGCGATTACAACGACGCTTTCCAGCGCGGCCGCCAGCGTGACCAGATCATCGAGATCCTCGCCCGTAACATCAAGGGCATCGATGCCGCCACCTACCAGCGCATCGTGCCGCCGGGGCTGGATCCCAACGGCCGCTTCAACCCGGCGAGTGTGGCGGCCGACGCGAGCTTCTACTATGAGCAAGGGCTGCTCAAGCAGCCGATCGATGTCGCGCAGCTGATCGACCTCTCGTTCGCCGAGCGCGCGGCGGCGTACCTCGGCCCCTACTGATCACCGACTCGCGCCCCCTAACGCGATAGCGAAGAGGCGCGCACCACGCGGGCCACGCCGCGCGGTGCACGCCTCTTCGCTACGGGGCCGCGCGAGTGCTCAGCGGGCCACGAGCTGCACGTCGGTGATCGCCGCGTCGAAGTCGTGCCCCGCGCCCAGCACTTCCAGGGCGTAGATCGTAATGGGGCGCGGGCGCAGCTCGGCGAGGTCGACCTCGAAGCGCACCCAGGTGTCGCGCGGGATCTGGCTGCCCCGCTCCACCGGCCGTTCCTCGGGGTTCTGGTAGTAGAAGCCGTGCACCCAGGTGCGGCCGTTGCCGGCGGCGTCGCGGTAGTGCAGGCGCAGCATAGCGGGGTACTCGGTGCCGAGATAGCCACCGCCCGAGAGGCTGGCGTAATGCACGCGCACGAGCGCGGAGAGGCGCACCTCGGGATACACCGCTACATCGGCGTTGATCTCTTGCATCACGCCGGTCTCGTTGTGCGTCTGGAGCAAGCTCGTGCGCCACACCCGTAGCGCGGTGGTCTGCCGCTCGCCGATCTCGGTGCTAACGACCTCGCGCTCGCCGCCGCGGTCGAGACGCGGGGTGCGCTCCAGCTCGTCGTGGGGCTGCCACGCGGCGAGCCCGTCGTGGAAGTCGCCGTTGCGCACCAAGTTCGGCGCGCCATCGTACGGCCCGTCGGCCGGCGCGCCGGCTGCGAGGTGGATACGCTGGCCGGCGCGCAGGGGGCGCGTGTCGGCTCCCACGCTGACCCGTGCCTCGCCCGCCCGCACTAGGGCCAGCGCCTCCCGTCCCTGCACGGCGATGAGGTAGTCGCCCGGGGCCATGGCCACGGTACCGTAGGGGGTTTCTACACTGGGTGCCTGCTGGTGCTCGGTCTCGACCTGCAGGCGGATCGTACCGGCGAGGTGCTGGAACGCCACGCGCGCCATGCTGGGGTTAAAGCGCCCGGCGCGCAGGTCGCGGACGCGCAGCCGCGTGCCCGGCCCCAGCGACAGGCGGCCCGTGTCGGGCAGTACGATCTCGGCTAGCGCCCCGTCGGTTACTTCCAGCAGGTCCCCCTCGAGTACCGGCAGGCCATCGCGAGCGGGCTGGAGCGGTGCCCCATCGCGCTCGCGGAACAGCACCATCCCTTGCTGCACATGGAGGGTGGCCGGCGCGCCGACCGTGGCCGTTTGCACCCAGTGGACCAGCCCGAGCCCGGCGCCGCCGGCCAGCGCGAGCCAAATCGCGAAGGCCGCGGTCAGCACCCGCCAGGCGAGGCGCTGGGCGGCCTCAGCCGTGCGGGCGGCGCGCGCCTCGGCGGGCGGGAACGCCTCGCCCGTGGCGCCGAGCACCGGCTGTTGGGCGGGCGCCGTGGGGCGCGGGGCGTCGAGGTGGCTAGCCAACGCGGCTCCCCCGGCAGCGAGTTCGCCGCGGTGCGATGGCGCGCGGCGGCGGCGCAGGGGGCACTGCGCCGGCTGGGAATGCTACGGGCCCGCGCCGTGGGTGTCAAGCAAGGGGCCCCCGCCGAGCATAGCTAGCAGCTGCGCGGCGGCCACCGCCGCGCCGTCGAGCCGCGGCACCCGCCACGGCCGGTCCAGCGCCAGCAAGCGGTTCAGGTAGGGCCCCAGCTCGCCGGCCAGCAGGGCCGCGCGCGGCAGGTGCAGCGCCGGCCCGCTCGTCTCCAGCGCAGCCGCCAGGATCGGATACTCTGGAAACGGCCCGCGGTCGGTGTACAGCACCGGCGTGCGGGCCGCCAGGCAGTCGGCGACGATGCCGTAGCCCGGCTTGGTGACCACCGCGTCGCAGGCGCGGACCAGCTCGTGGTAGGCAGTCTGCCGCGCCGGCAGCACCCGCAGGTTGGGCGGGGGCGCTGCGGCGGGCGCCTCCGTGCTGACGAACAGGTAGTCGCGCCAAGTGGCCAGACGGGCGTAGGGAAAGCGTTCCAAGCCGAGGCCGCCGAAGCTGAGCAGCACGCAGGGGCGGTCCAGGGGCAGCCCCAGCCGCTGGCGGTAGTACGCCCGCGGCCCGGGGGCGACGCGCGCTACCAACGGGAGGTCGAGCTGGCGCGGGAACGCACTGAGGTCGCCATGGAACGGCAGCCGCAGCAGCAGCGCGGCGCCCTGGTAGGCCGCGCGGGCTGCGGCGGCCAGCCGCCCGAAGTCGGGCCAGGTGTCGGCGTAGCTGGCGTAGATCCAGTCCCACGAGAAGTTGGCCAGCCCTACTGCGGGCAGCCCGGCCTGGCGGGCGGCGGCGAAGGCCAAGGGGGGGATGTCGCCGACCACCAGGGTGGCTCCCACGGCGCGCAAGTACGCCGCCTCGGCGGCTACCTGCGCGGGCCAGGCGGCGGCGAACTCCGCTGCGCGGCGCAGCGTGCCGGCGAAGTCGATGGTCACGCTGTCGTGCTGCACTAGCCCGAAGTCGGCCACCAGCGGTGCGTACCGGACCGCCTCCGGGAACAGCCAGCGCGGTGCGGCGGCGCGCACGTGCAGGGCCAGGGCGGGCGCCCGTCGGTGCAGCTCGGCCAGCACCAGCGCCGACCGGACGGCGTGGCCGTAGCCGTGCGCCGAGACGTACCACACCAAGCAGCCCATCGGCCGGCTCCCCCTGCCTGCGGCCCCGTCGTAGGGGGCCTACTCCTGCCCACAGGCTACCGTGCCGCGGCCTGCTGTGCTACCCGTGACGGCTCCCGGGGGGCCGTTGCTACCCTGCCGGCCGGCGGACGGCGCGCGGGCGGCCGTGGTACAACAAGAACGATCTACCGGTGGCGGCCCTGACTCGCATTGCCCGCGCAGGGAGGGAACATATGAGCGCCCCGACCAAGCTGAGCTACCGCAGCGAAGTCATCGGCAGCCTGCTGCGGCCCGAGTATCTCAAAGAGGCGGTCCGCCGCTTCGAGGCCGGCGAGATCTCCGCGGCGGAACTCGAGGCGGCCCAGGATCGCGCCGTGCTGGAAGCGATCGCGCTCCAGGAGAGCGTGGGCCTCGATGTGATCACCGACGGCGAGATGCGCCGCCAGTACTGGTTCGATCCACTCACCGCCAGCCTGGCGGGCTACGATCCCAAGGCGCCCGCGCCCGCCATCTTCACCTCCGGCCAGGCACCTGCCCAACAGCTGCCTACGCTGCCGGCCGTGACCGCGCGGCTGTCGCTGCAGCGCAACTTGCCGCTGCGCGAGCTGACCTTCCTGCGCCAGCACACCTCGCGCCCTGTCAAGGCGACGCTCCCCAGCCTCAGCTACGCCAGCGTGCTGTATGTGCCGGGCGTGTCCGACCGCGCCTATCCCGATCGCGACGAGTACATGCAGGATGCGGTCCGCCTCACGCGGCAGCTGGTCCAGCAGCTGGTGGACAGCGGGGTGAACTACATCCAGCTGGACGCGCCGCGCTACACCCACCTGGTCAGCGAGACGGGGATCGAGAACTTCCGGCGGCTAGGGCTGAACCCCGAAACCTGGCTGGCCGACATGATCGCGCTGGACAACGCGCTGATGGCCGACTTCCCGAACGTCACGTTCGGGCTGCACCTCTGCCGCGGCAACCACCGCAGCATGTGGTCGGTCGAGGGCGGCTACGACGCGATCGCCGAGCAGCTGTTCACTACCATCAAGGCCGAGCGCCTGCTGCTGGAGTACGACACGCCGCGCGCCGGCACCTTCGCGCCGCTGCGCTTCGTGCCCCAGGACAAGGTGGTGGTGCTCGGGCTGATCACGACCAAGGAGCCCGAGCTGGAGAGCGCCGAGCTGCTCCAGCGCCGGGTGGAGGAGGCGTCGCAGTACATCCCGCTGGAGCGGTTGGCGCTGAGCCCGCAGTGCGGGTTCGCCTCCACCTTGCCGGGCAACCTGATCACCCCCGAGGCGCAGCGGGCCAAGCTGGAGCGCCTCGTCGAGGTAGCCCACGCTATCTGGGGCTAGCCCGTATACTCTGTTGGGCAGCCGCACCCATATGGTTCGCGCGCCCCAGCGATCGCGGGAGGTCTGGAAGACCATGGCTGTGCGAGTTGGCGACCCGTTTCCCGCGTTCTCCGGGCCCACGCACGAGGGCCGCACGCTCGATCTCGGCGAGTTCCGGGGCCAGAAGAACCTGGTAATCTTCTTCTTCCCGAAGGCGAACACCCCGGGGTGAACGATGGAGACGACCGACTTCGGTCGGCGTGCCGGCGAGTTCGCCGCGCTCAACACGCAGATCATCGGGGTCAGCGTGGACGACCCTGCCGAGCAGCAAAAGCATGCCGTGGCCTGCGGCGCCAACTTCCCCCTGCTGTCCGATCAGGGTGGCAAGCTGGCGCAGCAGCTCGGCATCCTTAACGACCGCGGCGTGGCCAAGCGCACCACCTACGTGGTGGATAAGGCCGGCGTGATCCGCAAGATCTTCGAGGATGTCAAGGTCGACGGGCACACGGGCGAGGTGCTCGCCGCCGTGCGCGAGATCGCCCAGTAGCAGGGGAATGTGGCGCGAGGTGAGGCAATGACGCGCATCCTGTTCGTGGCCACCGCCGGTACCGAGGACCCGAATCGCGCCACATTCCCCTTTCTGATGGCGCGCGGGGCTCTCGAAAACGGCGATGCCCCAGAGCTGCTGCTCATGGGCGAGGCGACCGACCTGATGCGCCCCGGGGTCTTGGAGAGCATCCAGGCTGCCGGGCCGCCCCCGCTGCGCGAGATCTTTCCCGCGGTGGCCGCCGCGGGCGTGCCGATCTACATCTGAACCGGCTGTGCCCGGGCCCGGGGGGTCACGGAGGAGCACCTGGCCGCGCGGGGCGCCCAATTCGTGGACCCGCGCGGGGCCGCGGCCCGCATGACCGCTGCCGAGCGCACGGTGGTGTTCTGAAAGTGCGCGATTGCCAAGAGCCGCGGGGATCTTCTCCTCGCGGCTCTTGGTGGGGCGTCGTCCCATCGGCCCCGCGCGCTGCCGGGGGCTACTCGGCAGCGCCGCTGCTCAGGGCCAGCAGGCGGGCATCCACGATCTGGGCCATCCGTACCGCCTCTCCCAGCGGGGCCGTGGCGCTGGTGCTGCTCACCGTGACGCCGACCACCGCCGGCCCCCGGCGGAACAGCACGACCGCACGGCTGCCCGTGAACGGCCCGACGCTCACGCTGCTGGTGTAAGCACGGCTTTCATCGCCCACGGGAACGGGCCCCTGCTCGGTCAGCCCGCCGAACACGCCCTGGGTGTTGCCGATGAACTCGCGCAGCCCGCCCGCGGGATCGGACGGCAGCGCCACGACGTTGACTACCTGCACGATGGAATCGTCGCCCACGCGGAAGGGGTCGGCCACCTCGAAGAACACCTGGTAGCCCGGCCCGCCACCGCGCGAGACCGTCTCGCTGCGCGCCACGCGTAGGTTGGCTGGCACCTCGCTCGCGGTGAGCACCAGGCCCTGGGGCTCGAGGGCTTGAGCCCGCGCCCCCGAGAAGTGGGTGGCTACTAGCACACCGACCAGCGCCAGCGCGATGATGACCCGCTGCATCGTCTCCCTCCCCTTCCAGCGCGGCTCCTTGCGCGCCGGGTCTGCCTGCCCTCTGCCTGTCTTCGGCAGGGTACCTGCTGCGCAGTGTAGCGGCCAGTATTCCCAGGTTCTGTGAACCCGGCTACTTCGGGCCCATGAAGGGCCTTACAGCGCGGCGCTTGCTGTCGTGGCGAGCGAGGGCCTGGTATGCTGGCCCCGTGGGAGGTGCGATGGCCTGCTTGGGCCTGGTGCTGGTCGCGATGGGGCTGGTGCTGCTGGTGATCGCCTGGCAGGCAGGCCGCTCGCTGCTCCTGGCGCTCGGTAGCCTGGCGTATGTCGCGGTAGGCTGCTGGATGCTGATCACCCTGTGGCGGCGGCCGCGGCAACCGTGAAGCCGGGGGGCCGAGTGGGCCTGCCACCCTGCGTCGCGTGCCGGTTCCGCGCGGGCGGCGCCGGCTCGCTCCTCCCCCGAGCCGGTCTAGTCGGCTTGCCCAAAGCGCCCCTCTGGTAACTCGATGAAGGTGCCGCTGCCCTCGACCGTGCGGCGGCCATCGGCCAGCGCTAGCCAGGCGCGCAGCTCGTACTTGCGCCCGGCGCGGGCGACTATCTCGGCGCCCGCGCGCAGCGGCGCGCCGATCGGCGTGGGATACCGGAAGAACACCTCGAGGCGGCCAGTGACCGCGAACACGCCCTCGGCCCACAGCGCGTGGGCCATCGCCTCGTCGAGCATGGCGGCCAGGATGCCCCCCTGCACCAAACCGCGGAAGCCCTGGTGCTCGGGCCGCGCGACGAACTCGGCCTCGATGCCGCGATCCGTGCGCCGAAACCGGGGGTGCAGGCCGAACGGGTTCTGGCGGCCGCAGCCGAAGCACCATTCCGAGCCGGGCACGGGTACGGCCAGGCGCTCGTCTGGCGTGGTCATCGTCTGCTCCTCGTCCGCCCGGCCGAGGCCCACGCGTCGGACGGGTGAGTGGTCGGGTCAGCGCGCGAGCGTGCTATTCAACCAGGCCATACCGACGAGGTAGCCGACGGCTAGCCCGGCGGCCACCACCACCGCCCAACGCACTACTTTCAGCCAGCGGCGGCGAGCACGAGGCGTGGGGGCGACCGCCGCTGTGCCGCCGGCGAGGGGCTCGCGGCCCAGTGTGGCCGGGGCAGGGTGGGCGGGGGCCGCAAGGCGTTCGGCTGGCGGGGCCGTTTCGGGGGCCGGGGCGAGTGGTGGACCGGCGGGGGCCCGGGCGGCTAGCAGCGCCAGGATGCGATCCGCCACGCGCTCCGGCGGCATCGATGCGGGCAGGACGGTCCGCGGGCCAGTCGAGCGCAGCGGCAGCACCGCCGGCTCGGGCACGTCGATGAGCACCAGCGGGACCGGCACGGGCTGAGCCTCTGCGAGCCGATTCGGCGGCTGCCCGAGGGCGACCAGCACCGCGCAGCGGCCGCTCGCGCACTCGGCTAGCCCGCGGCCCAGGTCGCGAAACACCGCCACCTCGAGCCCGCGCGCCTCCAGCTCAGTGGCCAGGCGCAGCAGCCGCATGGTGTCGGTCCCCACCAGAATCGCGCGTTCGCCGCTGCCCCGGGCCGTGCTCATGCTGCTCCCCGCCGCCTGCTCTCGACGCCTCATTGTACCCGCCCGCGCGGTCGTGGCGCCGCGCGCGGGGTGTGGAACGCATTACGACGCCGGCTCACTCGACCGGCACGGGACGCGCGGTGGCGCGGTCGGGGACGACGGGATCGTAGTCGAGCCGACACTGCGCGCAGCGCAGGGCGGGGCGGCCGTCCGGGCCGGTCACGGGGCGCAGCCGCTGCGCGCAGACGCATACGTAGCCGATCACCCGCGCCGGGTTACCTACCACCAGCGCGTGGGGTGGCACGTCGTGCACCACCACGGCGCCGGCGCCCACGAGCGCGTAGGCTCCGATGGTGACCCCGCAGACGATGGTGGCGCCGCCCCCGATCGTCGCGCCGCGTCGCACGCGCGTGGGGACTACCTCCCAGTCGTCGGGGCCCACCCGGCGGCCGTCGGGGGTGACTGCGCGCGGCCGGAGGTCGTTGGTGAACGTCGCGTTGGGGCCGACGAACACCCCGTCCTCCAGGGTAACACCCGCATACACCGACACATTGTTCTGGAGCTTCACGCGGTCGCCGAGTACCGCCCCGCCCTCGACATAGGTGTTGCGCGCTAGCGTGCACTCGGCGCCGATCACCGCGCCCGCTCGCACTTGGGCATGGCTCCAAATCACGGTGCCGGGGCCGATGCGCGCTTCCGGCGAGACGTCGGCGGTGGGGTGGATCATCACGCCTCCTTCGCTGTCCCGTGGGCGACTCATTCCGGCCAGGGATCGTATTGCGGGCTGCGGCGGCGCAGGAGCAGCCAGGCAGTGCCGCCTCCCAGCACCGCGGCGGCGCTCAGCGCTAGCCCCGCCAGCCACCAGCCCGGGCTTCCCTCCTCGCGCGGCGTGCTGGGCCGTACGGGGGGGCCACCCTGGCGGAAGGCGCGCAGCACGTTGGCCGTAACGCGCTGCAGCCGTGAGTCCACCCGCGAGGGCGTGCCCCCCCACTGCTGCCGGAAGTCGTCGAGCGCCCATGCCCAGTCGATGGTGCCCGCGGCGAACACCATGCCGCCCTGCCGGTAGTACGTCGAGTGCGACACGGAGGGGCGCCCATTGGCGCCGACCACCGGCGACTCGGAGAGGACTACCAGATTAGGCGGGGAGTGCCCGTTGTTGTACGCCAGGTCATACTCGTAGCCCACGATGCGGCTCCAGGCGTCGCCGGGCCGCGCATCGGTGCCATCGAAGATCCAATGGTCGGCGGCCTTGACCACATAGGGGAAGTCCTCTTCCCAGGGGATCGCGTTGTCGAACAGTACGCCGACCAGCGCGTTCTCCGGCCGCCCCAGCGGCGCGTCGCGCCACCGCACGGTGACCCGCTGGTCGTCGATGCCCGCCAGCGGATCGAGCGCCGGGTCGCGGTAGCATACTAGCACGCGGTTGGGCACCCCGCGGGCCGAGGGCTCTAGCCGGACCTGCCAGTAGATCGTGTCTCCCCCGAAGAAGCCCAGCGAGCGGTTGGCATCTCGGGCGGCTTCCCAAGCCGCGCGCATCTCCCAGGTCCAGTACTCATCGTGGCCCACCGACAGCAAGGCGCGCCGGCTGCGTTGGTAGGCGCGATCGGTGTGCGCATCGATGTCGGTGATGTACGTGACGTTGTAGCCTTCCCGCTCCAGCCAGCGGATCATCGGGTAGTCCCAGTCGAAGAAGTGCCCAGCGCCTTGCCATTGGCTGTATGGGCGGTCGTAGGAGACCTTGGTTGCCGGCGGCCCTACGGAGTTGTACGCGTATAGGCTTTTGCCACCCCAGTTGTTGTACGCCTGGTAGGTGTTTACCGCGACCTTGTATACGAAATCGGCCACCTGGTTGTCGTCACGCACGACGAACATAATGTACGCCGCGTCGAGGTACTCGTTGGTGGCTAGCAGTCGCACGAGGTACACCCCACTGGGCCAGCCGAGCGGGATAGTCAGCGAGTACGACGGCTGCCAGTCGGCGACGATCAGCCCGGTGTCCGGATCCGGGGCCGGCACCGGTTGCCACACTCCCGGGAGTCCATACACCGTGTGCACGGTGCGGCCTCCCTTGCCCCCGTACCAGCCCATGCGCGAGATGTTGAGGTCGTAGAGGGGGGCGGTGGTCGAGACATAGAAGCGGATCACCTCGCCCGGCGCGACGCTGGTGCGATCGGCGTAGCCGCTGATCGGGGGCGGGTCCCAGCGCGCGATGCCCTCATGGGTCGCATCGGGCTGGTCCGCTGTGGATACTTTGCTCTCTACCCGCGGTGCCGAGGGGAGCTGCCAGTTGAGGTCCCCGGGCTGGGCGTTCTCGCGGACGATGGGATTGTCGATCCCGAACTCTGCCCGTGGGGTATCCAGCCCCTGGCCGCTGGCCGGAGCGACGACGAGCGCGACGCTGCCGGCCAGCAGCCCCCCGAGCACTAGGAGACGCGCGAGCGCACGAGCGCTCCGCGCTGCCCGCTGGGCGGGGCGCCGCTGTAGCGGGCTAGGGAGCGACGGCCCTACCTGGCGGGGGCGCGTACTGTAGGGCTCACTCATGCCGCTCCACACGGCGTCCGCGCGGCCATCCCACTGCCAGCAAGGCGAGGGCGGCGCCCGCGAGCACCAGCAAGGCGGGCGGCCACAGCAGCGTGGCCAGCGGGCCGTCGCCCGCGCGCGGCAACACCCGCGCGATCGTCAGGCCCGGGCCGGGGGCCACTGGCGGCCGGCCTGCCACCTCTTCGACCGGTGGTGCGGGGGGGCGCACGATGCTGGGGGGGGCCTCCTCGACCGGTGGCGGGGGGGCTACCACGGCCGGCGCCTCCGGCGGCGCGGGCGGGGCTGCCACGCGGCCGGCCACTTCCTCGACGGGCGGAGCCACATTCACGACCACTGGCGGGGGCTGCACCACCACTGGCGCGGGCGGGGCCGGGGGCGCGACCCGCGGCGCCACGTTCACCGGGCTGACCGACATGGACACCGGGTTGACGTTGGAGGTTGGGACGAACGAACTGACGCTACTGCCACTGGTACTCACCGAGACGGACGAGCCGCCGCCCCCGATGATCGTGATTCCCGGGCCGCCACCGTAGCTCTGGGCCTGCGCGGCCAAGGGGGCGGCGCCGAGCAGCCCGGCCACTAGGCCGGCCCCGGTCGCGATGCGCAGAGCGTAGCGCAGAGGTGCGTGCATCGCTCCTGTTCCTTTCTCGCCCACCGGATGGGCGGGTGCCATCACGAGCCGCGCTCCACGAGCTGAGCGCGCACGATCTGGCGGTGGCTGTAGTCGCGCGTCAAGCGATTGAAGTTGCCCGTGCAAGTGATCAGCGTCATGATCTTGTCGTGGCTCGGCCCCACGAGATCTGGGAGCGGCGCGTCCTCCGGCCGCACCGCCCGGTTCCACTGCACCGCGTACACGTGCTGCTGGCCCTGCTCGTCGGTCACCACGATCTGGTCGCCGGGCTGCAACTCGTGCAACCGCCAGAACACTGCCGTGCGGCCGGCCCAGTCCACGTGCCCAGTCGCCACGAAGTTGCCCGCGTAGCCCGGCCGCGCGCTGTCGACGTACCAGCCGATGTGCGCCCCGTCGGTCGGCACCTCCATCTCGCCGTTGGGCAGCACACGCATGGGGGCGATCGGCCCGTCGATACCCAAGCGCGGGATGGCGAGCCGCACCGGCGCGGCCAGCGCCTGCGGCTCGGGCTTTGGCGTGGCGCAGGCGAGGTCGGTCGTTGGCGGCGCGGGCAGCGGACTGCCCCTCAGGCCCTCATTGCCGAGGCGGTAGTGGCGATCGGTGGCCAATGGCTCCGCGAGCTGCCACGTGCCGTGGGGCGTGCGCACCTCGATGCGGAGCGGCCAGGGGTCGAGGCCTGGCTGCTTCTGGACGGCTAGGGTGTAGTCGCCGCGCTCCAGCACGGCGGGGTTGAGCGCGTACTCCAGCGTTACGACCGCCTGCTCGCCCGGGCTCACCTCCACGACCCCTGCGAACGCGGTGCGGCCGCACTCGACGTGCGTCTCTACCGGGTCCTGGAAGCCGTCGGCGGCCAGCAGCTCGCTCTGCCATGGCACATACACGCGCAGGTAATCGCGATAGGCGGTGGTCCGCCAGGGGGCCTGCCAGGCCGGGTCCCAGTGGTTCTGGAGGCGGAGCGTGAGGCGGGCGCGAGGGGGCGTGGCGGTGAGGTCCACCGTGTACTGCGCCGCTCGTTCCACGTAGCGATCGACCTTGTTCTGCCCCAGGTTGGTGCTCACGGTATAGATGTAGTCGCCGCTGCCGCGGTACAGGTGGCCATCCCAATCGAGCCCGGCCAGCAGGCTAGCGGCCTCCGGCGCCCCCACATAGAGCAGCAGGTGCTTGCCGGCGAGTGCCTGGCCCAGCGCGGCCAAATAGGCCAATTGCTGGTCCACGGGCGCCGCGCCGATGGTACGTAGCACCGCGGCCGCCGCAGCGCCTACGAATGCCTTGCGTTGGTACTCCTGGTCCCACACGCGGGGATCGTGCACGTAGAAGCTCAACCGCTCCTGGAGGTTATCCGCATCCAGCGTCTCGCCGTACTCGGGCACCTCGACCGGCCCTATCTGCGCCAGCAGCAGCTCGATGGCCCGCTGGTCGAAGGCGATCACGCCATCCAGCGGTGGATCGCCGCGCACCTGGTTGTAGAAGTACGCGAGCTGCTCGGCCGACGAGGGAAAGTCGGGCCACCAGTTGGCGTCGCGCAGCTGCCAGTAGCTCGCGCGGAAGTAGCGGGCCATCGGCTCCGGGGGCGGGACCAGCCGGTCGGGAGGAAGGTCGAACGCCGCGCTGGTCCCGAACTCCAGCAGCTCCGGGCGCCCGCCCGTGAAGCGCACGATCCCGGCGGTGCCCACGTATCCCCCGGTGGGCCGCAGCTCGTCGCGGTTCTGGGCTACCACCAGATAGGTACGCGGGGCGTCTGCGCCCAGCAGGGTGGGCGCGAGCAGCAGCGTATCGACCGTGACCCGCAGCGCGGGCAGCCGGGCGCCCAAGGCAGCCACGGCGGTACGCTGGGACGCATCGAGGGCGTCGGGCGGCACGCGGGCCAGCGCGCCCTGTGCCCGGGCGAGCCGCGTGCGTGCCTGGTCGAGCTGCGGTCGCGCGGCGGCCAGCGCGGTCAACAGTGCCTCAGGGCCCGGCCGCTCCGCACCCGTGGCGCGGAGGAGGTCGGCGACCGGATAGATGCCTTCGCAGAGGCTCCGGCCCGCGGCACTCACCTCGCTGGCCAGCGCGACTAGCGCCAGCCGCGCGTCCGCCTGCAGGGGCGGCACGCTCTCCACTACCCGCAGCAGGGGCCCGAGCCGCCCGATGCTGTCGGCGGCCTCCCCAAAGGCGTTGGCGGCCGTGCTGAGCTCGGCACACGACCGGTCGAGGTCGAGCTGCCCGCTGACCGCTTGCTCCACACTACCGCCCGCCAGTGTCGCGCTTGCGCTGGCCAGCGCCTCCTGGCCGGTGGCGACCACCTGGCGCAGGCGCAGCAGCTCGCCCGCCCCAGCCACGATGCCCGCCAGCACCAGGCCGGTCGCCACGCTCACGAGGAACAGCCGCATGTGCTCCTGCCTTGTCCCGTGCGGAGACCATTGCCCCTTGTCGTTTCGATCATAAAGCCCCGCAGGCGGACCGGAAATCGGAGGGCCAGACGATTCTCGCGAGTAGCGTCATCCGTTCCGCCTAGTCCGGTCGGCGCAGCCACCATCACTGCACCGTGAGATAGTCGACCAGCAAGTCCCCGGTGAAGCGCGGGTCATGGCCGCCTACCGCGATGACCAGCCCCCACACGCCCGCCAGCGGGGCGCTCGCCCAGAGCACCGTGGTCCAGCTACCGGGGGCCAGCGGGATCTCCGGGCCGAGCTGGACACGCCGCTGGGCGTCGATCACGCCGACCTGCCCATACAGTGCCTGGGGGGCCTCGGGCGGCAGCCAGACCCAGGAGCGCAGGGTGTTGCTGCCATAGGAAAGGTCCTGCGGGGACGCGAACCAGCGTGCGATGGCCACGTCGCGCCAGCCCGGCCCCGCCAAAGTCGCCCGCACGGCTAGCGCCCCGCCACCTTGGCGGGCCTGCCGGTCGGTCTGGCGCAGGCCGCGCCCGCCGCCCCACTCCAGCGTCCAGCCCTCGCGGTCCGCGGCGGTCTCCCAGTCGGCGAGCACTCGCGGCTCGCGGGCGGCGACGCCCAGGCGGTCGTCCGGGGGGCGGATATCTACCTCGGCCAGGTGCGCTTGCTCCCACGCTCGCAGGGCGTCATGGGTGCCCGCGTAGTCGGCCCAGCGGTCGGCGTTGTTGGTGTAGCTCCAGGCCAGGGCGCCCGCGTAGCCGTTGGCATAGAAGCGGTCGAGGCTCTCGGTGAGCGAGTACGGGGTGTTGGCGGTGGCGAACTCGCCGATGACCACCGGCCGGTCGACGCCCAAGGTGCTGGCCGGCCGGGAGTACGGTGAGAACTCGGGCCAGTACTGCGCCATCCAAGGGTACCAGTGGGCCAGATAGAGATCGAGGCCCAGCCCTTGCCAGGCGCTTACCCAGCGCAACCCCGTGTCCAGCGCCACAGGCTGGCGCGCGTACCGATGGATGAGCTGGGCGGCCTCGGCGATATAGGCGGCCACCTGGGCTTGGGGGATGCGCAGGCGCTCGGGCTGCGCGTTCAGCTCGGCCGTGAAATCCTCCGGCTCGTTGAGCACCGACCAGGCCAGGATCGCCGGATGCTGCCCGTAGCGCTCCACGAGCGGCCGCACCGCGCGCTCGAGGAACGTCTGCCGCACGACGGGGTCGGTGAGCACTCGGGGGCGCGCGGCGCGATTGGTGCGCTGGGTCAGGGGCGTGCCGTCCAGCAGCACGGGGATCAGGTAGATGCCGTGCGCGCTGGCCAGGGCCACGGCGTCGTCGAACTGCTGTAGGAACTGCGGCGACAGCCCCGTGACCCGCCCCTGCGCGTCGAACTCCGGGTACGCCGCGGCATCGTTGAACACGTACCAGCGGGTCACATGAGTGCCGTTGGCACGTAAGTCGGCGAGCTGGGTGTCGATGCGTGCGTAGTTGGCGCGGACATTCTGCGGGGAGTCGGGCAGGAAGTCCTGGTTGTAGTCGTACCAGGGGTAGTTGTAGCCCAGCAGGAACCAGTCGCCGTCCAGCCAGCTCACGCGGTCCAACCGTGGCCCCCGCTGGGGGGGGGGCGAGGCCGTGACTGGGCCGCCCTGGAGGCACAGCAGGGCGACCAGCAGGGTGAGCAGGAGACCAAGCTGACGGTGGCCCACGGGTGTCTCCCGGTCAGTGCTCATGGCTGAGCGCCTGCACGATGTTCAGGCTCGCGGCGCGCCGCGCGGGGTACAGACAAATGGCGGGCACGAGCCCCAGCGCGCCGAGGGCCACCAGGAGGAGCACCTCGCCCGGGAAGACATACGGCGCCGGCAGCTCGGGCGACTGGGCCACCCGCAAGGTGATGGCCCCGAGGGCGAGGCCGAGGCTGCCGCCGACCAGCGCGGCCAGTAGCCCCAGGCTGCCGGCCTCCAACAACACCATCGTGGCCACCTGGCGCGGCAGCATGCCGGTCGCGCGCAGCAGGCCGATCTCGCGGCGCCGGTCGTAGACGTTCAGCAGCATGGTGTTCAGGATGGCCAGCGCGGCGATGATCGCGCTCACCAGTAGCAACGCCTGCACTAGGCCCAGCACGCGCCCCAGGGAGCGCTGGATCGCCGCGGCGATCTGCTCGGTGCTCACTGCCTGGAGGCCGTACAGCGCGGCCGCGTCCTGCAGGCGCTCGGCGAACCCCGCGGCCGCCCCCTCGGCGGGCAGCACGTTGAGGTACTGCCAGCTCTCCTCGCCGGTCCACGCGCGCTGGGTAGCCCGCTGGATCACCGCCGCACCGCGGTCGTCGTCAGAAGGAAACACCGCGCCCACCACGCCGACTACCACCAGCTCGATGGGGTGCTCGGCGGCGCGGAGAACGACGCGCTCGCCCACCCCGGTGTGCCACGCCGCGGCCAGCTCGGGCGACAGTATCACCCCCGCGGGCTCGCGGGCCAGCGCCGCCAAGGCCTCGCGCCACGCGCTGTCCGCTGGGCCGCGCGCCGGCTGGGCGATGTAGGCGTCGGGTTCCAGGGCGACGAGGTCGACGATCTCGCGGTCGTGCAGAGCCTGGAAGCGAGCGATCGGCGAGACCCGCCCCACCCCGGGCAATACCGCGAAATCGGCGGCGATGGCCGCTGGTTGGGCGACTGGCGAGACGACCGCGTAGTCGCCCGCGAACAGCGCCTCCGCGCGCTCGCGTCCGATCTGCGCGGCGCTGGCGGCGAGCCCGCCGATGCCTACCGTCAACGCGACGCTGACGACGAGGGCCGCCAAGGTCACGGCCGCGCGCTGGCGGTTGCGCTCCAGGTTGCGCGCGCTGAGCCCGACCACGGCTGGGAGCCGCCGCCCCAGGCGCAGCAAGAGCTGGCCCATGGCCACTAGCAGCGCGGGGGTAAGCGCCAGCGCGCTAGCGAACAGGAGCAGCAGCGCTCCCAGGGCGAGCCCGCGCCAGGCTGGGACGAGCAGGCTGGCCGCCAGCAGCAGCGCGACCGTAGTCAGCCCCGCGGTCGCCCAGCGCAGGGGGGGCCGGGCCAGCGCTACGCTGCCGCGCGGCCCGGCCGGCCGCAGGCCCTCCAGCGGGGGCACCTGGGCAGCGCGCAACGCGGCGGGCAGGCTCGCTACCAGCGTGGCCAGGGTGCCCGCGAGGGGTGCCGCCAGCAGGAGCGCCGGCGGCACGCGCCAGGCCAGCAGCCGCAGCTCCCCTGCCGCTTCCAGCGCGCGGGCCAGGCCAGCGGCGAGCGCGACTCCCAGCGCCGTACCGACCACGCCGCCCAGCGCGCCGAGCAGCAGCGCCTCGGCCAGCACCAGGCGCAGGATCTGGCGCGGCGTGGCCCCCGCGATGCGCAGCAGGGCCAGCTCGCGCACGCGCTCGGCAATGCTAAGCAGGAAACTGTGGAGCACGAAGAACAGGCCGACCAGCAGCGGCACCAGGCCGAACGGCCGCAGGCTCTGCTGCAGCGCCGTGGTGGACTCGCGCAACACGCGGGCCCGCTCGACCGCCGGCACCACCTGGTAGTCCTGCTGGAGCGTGTCGCGCAGCCGCGCCTCGAGCGCGGCCACCGTGGCACCGGGGCGCAGCTGGACTGCCACCCGCTCGGCGCGATCGCCCAGGTTGAACAGCTGCTGCGCGGCCTGCAGCGACACGTACACTACCTGGCCGTACCCCGTTTCTCCCAGCCCCGCATCGTCGAGCAGCCCTACCACCTGGAACGGCTGCAGGCCCTCGTAGCTCATCAGCTCCAGGTAGTCGCCCGTGTGGAGCCCGCGCGCCCGCGCCCAGGTGGCGAGCACCATCACGCTGTGCAGGCTCTCGTCGGGCAGAAAGGCGCCCGCGCGCATGGCGTAGTCGCCCAGCTGCCGCGCACTGGCCGGGGCCAGGCCGATCAGCTCCACGAACCCCTGATGGTCCCCGTAGCGATAGAAGACCCGCTTGCGCACGGTTGGCGCAGCCAGCGCCACCTCGGGCGCCGCGGCGATCTGGTGCAGCGAGGCAGCGGTGAACCCGCGCGTGCCGAAGCTGCGTATCTCCAGGTCCGCGTGGCCCACGAGCCGCAGGGCAGCGCGCTCCAGGCTGGCATCGAGCGTGGCGCTGACCACCAGCACGGCCACCAGCATGGCCACGCCCAGGGCGACGGCCAGCGCCGTGAGCGCGCTGCGCAGTGGCCTAGAGGCCAAGCTCCGCCAAGCGAGCGATAAGAGCGGTAGCACTGTGCTCCTCGCGGCGTCCTAGCACAATCTCGTCGTGGATCTGGCCGTCGCGCACCAGCAGCACGCGGTCGGCGTAGGCCGCGACCGCCGCCGAGTGCGTCACCAGCACGATCGTCTGGCCGTACTCGCGCGCACAGGTGCGCAGCAGATGCAGGATCTCCGTGCTCGTAGCGTAGTCGAGGTTCCCGGTCGGCTCGTCGGCGAACACGATAGCCGGCCGCGTGACCAGCGCGCGGGCGATGGCCACGCGTTGCTGCTCGCCCCCCGACAGCTCCTGGGGGGTGTGGTGCTCGTAGCCCAACAAGCCCATGCGGGCCAGGTTGTGGCGCACCCGCTCGGTGCGGTAGCCGTTGTGCGGGGCGCCGAGCGCGAACGGCAGATCGACGTTCTCCCACACGGTCAGCGTGGGCAGCAGGTTGAAGAACTGGAACACGAACCCCGTGCGGTCGCGGCGCAAGCGGGTCAGCGCCTCCGCATCCAGGGTGCTCAGGTCGATCCCGTCGAGCACCACGCGGCCGCTGGTCGGCGTATCGATGCCGCCCAGGATGTGCAGCAAGGTACTCTTGCCGGAGCCACTTGGCCCCATCAGGGCCACGAACTCGCCCTCGGCCACCTGCAAGCTCACCCCCCGCAGTGCCTGCACCGGCCGCGGGCCGCGGTACACTTTGGTCAGCTGTTCGCAGTACAGAGCTAGCCGCGGGGCGGAGGAGGCCGGCGCAGCAACCGTGCCATCGGCCGATCGCTCGGCGGAGAGCGCGCCCTCAGGAGCAGCGCCCATCGAGCCTCCTCGGGGCGGCGTGGCCGGCCGGCGCGCGAGCCAAGGCAGCCGCATGCTTACAGGCTCAAGTACAGCTTCAGCACCCGCGTGATGATGCTGTCTAGCAGGCCGAGCGAGGCCGGCGGGGCGGCAGTAACGGCACCGCGCACGTACTGCGTGATGGCCACGGCGGGCGTTGGAGGTGCGCCCTCGATGCGCCGCGTGTCGCTTACCTCGGCTACCTCGTCTGCGGCGCCTTGAGCATGAGCGGTACGCGGCGGGCCAAGTACCGCGTCCAGGGGCGCGCCCACCGCCTGGCTTGCGGCACTGGCCATGGGGACCGCTGTGGCCGCGGTTAGCCAGCCCGCTGCGGGCGTGGTCGGTCGCGCGGCAGGGGGCTCCAGCAGGAACAGCACGGTGAAGTACTTCATGCCGTCGGAGCGATCCCAGGCGCCGGCGCCGATCTCGCGGAACAGTGGGTCGAGGATGTTGGCGCGGTGGGCTGGGCTGTTCAGGAACCCGGCCTGCGCACGGCGCACGCTCTCGGCGTCGCTGCGGTTGTTGCGAGCGATGTTCTCGGCCGCCCGCGTGTAGGCGATGCCCTGCTCGTCGAGCAGCCGGTCGAAGTAGTAGTTCTCCGGCGGGATCTCGTGACTGAAGTAGTCGCGCTCGGCCATGTCCTCGCTGCGCGTGCGCGCGATGCCGATCAGGCCGTCGTGCGGGCGCAGCGAGGCCAATTCGTTGGAGGTGCGCGCGGCGTTGGTCAGCACCACCAGCTCGCGCTCGGCTCCCAGGCGGTCGAAGGCACGGCCCAGCTCGGGCGCGACGACCAAGGCGCCCAGGGTGAGGGTCGCCACCAGGAGCGCGCGCAGGTGGCGCGGGGGAGGGGCGGGGCGTGGGAGGGGCGGGCTCATTGGATTACTCCTCGCGGCAACTCGGCCACCGCCACGCACGGGGCACGGCGCCTGCGGCGGGCCACCAGCGTATCGATCGCCGCGCAGTAGGCCGCTGCCGCGTCGGACCAGCGGTGCGCCGCGCTTCAGGCGCGAGCGCCCGCCTCCAGCGCGGCCCGGCGCGCGGGATTCGCCCACAACCGCTCGATGGCATTGGCGAGGCTCTCCACGCTGTCCGGGACGCAGTACTCGACCTCGCGTTCGGTGAAGTACTCGGCCACCGTGCGCGTGCGGCTGACGATGGCTGGCATGCCCAGCGCTAGGTACTCCATGAGTTTGGTGGGCAACACCGTGTCGGTAAACTCGTCGCGCCGCATCGGCGCCACGCCCACGTCGGCGGCGGCCACCAGCGTGGGGATCGCCTCCAGTGCCACGTATCCATCGCTCAGCGTCACGCGGTCGGCCAGGGCTAGCTCGGCCACCAGGTCCACGAGATGCGGTCGCAAGTCGCCGTCTCCGTAGATACGCAGCCGCAGGGCGGGGATGCGCTCCCGCAACCGCGCCACGGCCCGCACCAGCAGATCGACCCCATACCGCCGGACTAGCGAGCCGTGGTAGACCAGCACGAACTCATCTGGTCGCGCCCCCGCGCGGGCCGCCTCCCGCACGGCCGGCGCGAAGCGTGTATCGTCGGGTAGGTTGACCAGCACCCATATTCGCTCGGCTGGGACGCCCCGGGCTAGCAACCGCCGCCGGTACTCCTCGTGCACCCCGATCACGCGGTCGGCTAGCCCCAGGCCCACCCGCTCCTGCAGCCGCAGCAGGGCGGCGACCGCCCGCCCCCCGCGCGCGCCGAACTTGCTGGTGTACACATCGAGCGTGAGGTCGCCCGCGTAGTAGATTATCGGCGTGCCCTGCAGGCGCGGCCAGAGGGCGGCGAGGGTCAGCGCCTCGGGCATGCTGAACACCTGCACGGCCGCGAAAGGGGCCCGCGCGTGCAACCGTGTCAGCGTCGCTGCGGCCTGCACGAAGAAGCGCGCGTAGGTGGTGACGTAGCGCCCGAGGCTCGCCCCGCGGTAGCGCGGCGGTCCCACCCGGTGCACTTGTACCCCTGCCACGGTCTCGTGGGCGGGCGCATCCGGCTCAGTTTGGCTAACCACCTCCACCGCGTAGCCGTGCGCCGCGAGGGCTTCGGCCATTCGCCGCACCCCGGGGTTCGCACGGTAGTAGAAGCTGCCCACGATGCCGAGCCGCGAGCGGGCGGTCGTGGCTCGCCACATCTACGCTATGCCTCCCGCTGTCGCTGGCGGTAGCCTACCAGCCCGAGTGCGAGCAGTCCAGCCAGCGCTGCCGCCGCGTAGGTGAGCCCAGCGCCCGCGAGGCCGTGGGCGGGTAGCCACAGGGCGCTCCCACCGAGCAGGACTGCCGCCATGACCAGGATCCCTGCTACGTGCGCTCCAGCCCGCCCAAGCCCGACGACGTGGCCTTCGAGCACCAGGTAGATCGCATACAGCGCCATTCCCAGAGCCACCCCGGGGAGCGGCAGCGCCGCCGCCGCATAGCGCCCCTCGACCAGCCGTGCCAGCAGCGGCGACGCTGCCAGGAGCACCACTGCCAGCAGCCCGACACTCACCCCCGCGGTCAGCGCCGCGAGCCGCCAGGTGGTGCCCGTCGCCGCCCGGCCGCGCGCCGCCACATCGGGCAGCAGTACCAACGCTGCGCCCTCGGGCACCAAGATGAACACCATGCTGAGCGTTTTTGCCAGCGCGTACTGGCCGGCGGCCGCGAAGCCCAGGTAGCTCTCCACTAGCACGACGTCCGCCCATGACCACACGGTATAGCCGACCTGGGCAACTACCAAGGGCGCCCACAGTCGCCCCAGGCGACGAAGCGTCAGCAGCACGGCGCCGCTGCTGGCGAGGTATTGCACGCTGTGGACCAGCCGCCCGAGCCGCCGCCGTTCGAGCAGCGCCAGCAGCGCCAGCCAGGCGAACCCGTAGGCCACCAGGGCTAGGTCGGGCAGGGCGAGGCCCCACGCGCCGCAGAGGACCAGGACCAGCGCGAGCTGCAGCAGGTTGCCGCCCACGTACAGCGCCGCCATGTGCCACGCGGCGCCCACGCCCCGATAGACCGCCATCGCGGTGTTGAACCACGTCATCCCCACCAGCACGGCCAGCACGCCGCCGGCGGGCCGGCCTCCCAGTTGCAGCGCCGCGCCGGTGAGTGCACCACACAGCAGCGCCGCGCCACCGACTGCGAGGACTCCAACGCTGGCGGTCCGCCACCGTTGCAGGGGGTGGTCACGGGCCGCTCCCAGCAAGCAGGCTAGCGCGTAGGGCCCGGCAGCGGCCGGCACTGCCCCCAACATGGCGGCGCTGATCGCCCAGCGGATGTAGCCGTACTCCGCCGGCGCGAACAGGGCGGCGAGGGCAAGGCTGAACAGGAGCCCCAGCGCGCGGCCCAGCGCGTTGCCGCCACCCGCCACTACCAGCTGCGCCCAGATCGCCTCGCCCCGAGCGAGGCGCAGGCTGAGCCGGCGCAGTGGCCACACGGCGGGCAGGGGCGGCGCGCTCATGAGGCTGTCCTCTGCAGCGCGGGACGCGCCGGGGGCGCCGCTGCCCAGCGGGCGTCGATGAGGGCGGCGATGGCGGCGCGAGCAGCCTCCCACTCGGCGCGCCGTTGTGGGCGCAGAGCCTGCACCGCTGCTCGCAGCTGCGCCTCGCGCGCCCGCGCCGCGCGCACCCCGGCCGCGATCCCATCGGCGGTGTTGGGCACGTAGACGGCCGCCTCGGTGAAGTACGCCCGCAGGAGCGCCGTGTCGGAGAGGATCAGCGGCTGGCCCAGCTCCAGGCCCTCCAGCGCACCCTGCAGGATAGTGTGCTCCAGCGTGGTGAGCACCAGCAGGGCGTTGGCGTCCCGCAGCCGCTGGTAGAACGCCGCACGCGGCAGATAGCCGGTTAGCTCCACGTTCGGCGGGGCGCTGGCGCGCAGCCCTGGCCGCTTGCGGTGGTTGCCCGTGATCACGAAGCGGACATCGGGCAGCGCACGCGCGGCGCCGAGCACCGCCTCCACGGGTTCATCGGGCTCGAAGGAGCAGGGGAACGCTACCGTGAACTGGGCAGCCGGACGGCGCGGCGCCAGTGGGGGCAGCGGGGGCGGGGGGCTCACGGCTACGATCGCCCGCGCCCCCCAGGCGCGCACCGTGGCCGCCAGGTGCGCGTTGGTAACCAACACCGCCAGGGCCCGCCGTGCCAGCCAGCGCACCAGGGGCAGGGCCCAGCGCCAGCGAGCGATCAGGAAGGTCTGGGAGTGGGTATCCATAATGAACCCCGCGCCAGTGAGCGCTGCGTACAGCGCGGGTACTAGCGGCGCGTAGGCGGGTGGCACCTGCACCACCACGACCGCCGGGCGCTCGCGCCACAGCAGCCAGGCCGTGCGCGCGGTCTGGAGTGGGAGCTTGAGCGGCGCCACCAGCGGGCGCTGGAACCCCAGATAGTGGACCCAGCGCACTGGCAGGTCGAGCTGGCGCGCCAGCCCCGCGCAGTACTCCTGGTACGGCGCCCAGGCGATCACCAGGCCACGCTGGCGGAAGCGGGTCATAGTGGCTCCCCCCCGCGCGCGGCCGCGCCGAGGGTCAGGGCCAGCAGCGTCCAGGCGGTCTCGGCCTCGCCGGGCATCGTGAGGTGGATATCCAGCACGCCCATGCTGAACACTAGCACCCACGCGATGAACGCCCCGTGCGCGATAGCGCGGTCGACCCCCTGCAGGCGCCCCAGGGCGCGCCACAGCGCGCGCATCAGCACCCCTAAGAATACGAAGTACGCGGCCACATACGGCAACCCGCCCTGGTACAGCAGGTACATCACCTGGTTCTCGGGGTACAGCCACGGCAGGTTGGGGTCCACGCTAGGCGCCACGCCGAACAGCAGGTTCTCGCGCACTACCGGCCAGAACACCTGGGTTAGGTTGGTCAAGCGCCCCTCCCAGCTCACCGGTACGGTGAGCGTGGTTCCGTACTGATAGAACTGGTACGCCCACCGCTCCTCGATCGCCGGCCAAAACAAAGCGATGGCCAGCAGGACGACCGGCAGCCCGATGAGGAGGGTCCGTCGTACCCGCCGCGTGAACAGCGCGACCACGCCCAGCGCGAGCGGGAGGGCCAGCGCGGCGGTGAGTGTCACGGTCGCGAGACTCCCGACAGTGGTGCACACTGCCGTCCCCCAGAGGAACAGCCGCCACCGGCCGCGCGCGGCCGCGGTGGGCAGCAGCGCCAGCGCCAGCGCCGCGTGCATCGCTAGGTACACCCCCAGCGCTTGCCAGACGCCCAGGGTGGACGTGGCGCGGCGCACTTCCAGCGAGTCGCGCACCTGCCCCGCCGAGTAGTAGCGCGCCAGCAGCTCATGCACATCCGCCACGCGCGCCACCTGCAGCAGGCCGATCAAGGCGACCACCACGCTTGCCGCCAACATCAGGCGCACGACCAGCAGCCGCTGCGGCTCGGTGTGGACCAGGGCCAGCACGAGCCGGTAGCCCAGGTATAGCTTGAGCAGCGATAGCAGCTGGAACGTGTCCTCCGCGGAGGGGATGTCGCTGCGGAACAACAACACGGCCAGCGGTAGCACCGAGCCGCAGACGAACAGCAAGCCGAACGCCCGGTCCACGCTGGTCAGCGGGCCTCGCCGCACCGCCCCGTCGCGCGGGCCACAGGTAGCGTACAGGAGAGCGATGCCGAGCCCGAGCACGATCAGCGCTTCGTTGGGGCGCAGCACCGGCACCACCGCCCCGCGGCTGACCCCCACCACGAGCGGCACCAGCAGGGCGAACAGGTAGGCGGCGCGCACGGGGCGCGCGAGGAGCGTGGCTACCAGCAGCACGCCGGCCACGGCTGCGAGCGCCGCGACCGGCTGCCAGGCAGCGGCCAGCCCGAGCCCGGCGGCCAGCACGACTAAGGCCGCTGCCGGCCCCAGCCGCCCGCGCCAGGCTCGCCAGCGCTCCGCTGCGAGAGCGCTCCAGCGGGCAGCGACTGCCTCGCCGGACGGTAGGCTGGCGGCCATTTAGCCTGTCCCCTCGCTGAACGCCCGCACCGCTGCGATCACGCGTGCGAGCTGGGCGTCGGTGATCTCGGGGAACAGCGGCAGCGACAGCGTATGCGCCGCGAGCCGCTCGGTCACCGGCAGCGAGCCTGGCCCGGCGCTCCATTCGCGCGCCGCTGGCTGGAGGTGGCAGGGGATCGGGTAGTGCATCCCCGTGGCGATGCCTTGCTCGGCCAGGTAGGCGCGCAGCGCATCGCGCCGCGGCGCTTGCACGGCGTAGAGGTGGAACACGTGGGTGCGGTCGTCGCGCACTGCCGGCGGGGTCACCTCCGTGCCCGTGAGCCCAGCGGTGTACGTCGCGGCGGCGGCCGCCCGTCGCGCGTTCCAGGTGTCCAGATAGCGGAGCTTCACTCGCAGCACCGCGGCCTGCAGCTCGTCCAGTCGGCCCGTGCTGCCGATGTCGTAGTGCTCGTACTTGCGCACGGTGCCGTGGTCGCGCAGACGCCGGATGCGTTCGGCGAGGGTGGCGTCGTTGGTGACGACCGCACCGCCGTCACCGTAAGCGCCCAGGTTCTTGCCCGGGTAGAAGCTGAACGCCGCCGCGTGGCCGAGCGTGCCCACGCGCCGGCCACGGTAGCGCGCGCCGTGGGCCTGGCAGGCGTCCTCCAGGACGAACAGGCCGTGCCGCCGGGCGATCGCCGCGATCTCGTCCATATCGGCCGGCTGGCCGTACAGGTGCACGGGGATCACTGCGCGCGTACGCGCGGTGATGGCCGCGGCGAAGCTGGCGGGGTCCATCGTTTGGGTATCGGGCCGCACGTCGACGAACACTGGCTGCGCGCCGACCTGGACGATGGCCTCGCAATCGGCGAAGAAGGTGTGGGACACGGTGATTACCTCGTCGCCGGGCCCGATGCCGGCGGCGCGCAGTGCCAGCACCAGGGCCTCTGTGCCCGAGCCGACGCCCACCGCGTGCGCCGCCTCGCAGTAGGCCGCGAACTCCGCCTCGAACGCCTGGACATGGGGGCCGAGGATCAGCTGCATGCGGTCCAGCACCTCGGCGATCGCTGCCTGGATCTCGGCCTGGATTGCCGCGTACTGGGCGTGCAGGTCGACCAGCGGTAGCGGCGCGGTCCGCTCGGGCGCGGTGGTGGTCATCGTCGCTCTCCTCCTCCTCGGGCCGGGCGCGGCCGGCCTCGCGTTCTGGCGGTGACTAGCCCGCTGCCTCTCGCACCCGCACGCCGGAGCGCGCGGGCGGCTCGTGCCGGGCGGCCAGGCGACCACCGCGCCGCCACAGCTCGGAGTCCGCCCCGTCCCAGTAGAGCCGCTCGCGGCGGCCATGGTTGTGCAGCGAGCGGTTGGCCTGTTCGAGGATGCGCACGACCGTCAGGCCCAGCCGGCCGTCCGGCTGCGGCTGCGCGCCCCGGCGCACACAGTCGACGAAGTAGGCACACTGGCGGCGCAGCGGCTCGTCGGTGCGCGGCAAGGGCTGCGGCTGCGCCTCGCCCAGGCGATACAGCGCCTCCAGGCGGCCCTCGCTATTGGAGGTCAGGACCACGCCACAGTCGTGTACCACCAGCTTGTCGGGGGCGAGGTCGTCGTACACGGCCATCTTCTGGCTGCCTGCTACGGTCATGCGGCGTACCTTCACCGGGTCCAGCCGGCTCAGGTGGAGGTGCGCCAGCCGACCGCCGGGGAACCAGAGGTCCACGTGCACCACGTCGTGCACCCCGGGGTGCAGGAACGCCGCGCCCTGGGCACTGACGGCCTCTGGCAGCTCGCCGAGCACGTCGAGTAGGATGGCGACGTCGTGCGGCGCGAGGTCCCACAGCGCGTTGGCATCCTGCAGCACCAACCCGAGGTTGAGGCGCTGGGCGGTGATGTGGCGGATCTCGCCCAGCTCGCCCCCGCGCACCAGCGCGCCCAAGGCCTCGACCGCAGGCTCGAAGAGGAACGTATGCCCGACCATCAGCACGCGGTCGTGCTCCTGGGCGAGCGCCACGAGTTCAGTGGCCTGGCGTACCGTGGCAGCCAGCGGCTTCTCGACCAGCACGTGCTTGCCGGCGCACAGCGCCCGCTTGACTAACTCGTAGTGCGTGCCCAGGGGGGTTACGATGGAGACTGCCTCGATGTCGGTGGCCAATAGCTCGGCGTAGCTGGGCGTGACGTGAACCCCGGGATACTGGGCGGCGACGGCCGCCAGGCGCTCGGGCACCCGGTCGCAGACCGCGACCAGCTCCGCCTCGGGCAGCGCGGCAAAGTTCCGGATCACTTTAGGGCCCCAGTAGCCTACACCGACCACGCCCACGCGAATGCGCCGGGCATCGGCCGGCCGATCGGCGGCTGCCAACCGCTCGGTCGTGAGGGCCCGCTCAGGGATGGTTACCATGCCGCGTTGTCTCCTTCCTCTGCTAGACGCCCATGGGTAAGCTCGGCCTACCCCCTCGGGTCGCATGAGCCGGCTAGCCGGCGCCGTCGCGGCGCAGCACGGCGGGGATCGTGCGCGCCAGAATCCATAGGTCGAGCCAGAACGAGCGACGCTCGACGTACTCCAGGTCGTAGCGCGTGTACTCGTGCAGCGTGCCCCGCCCGCGCGAGCAGACTTGCGCCAGCCCGGTGATGCCCGGCAGTACCTCGAGGCGGCGGCGCACGCGGTCGTCGTATAGCTCGACCTCATAGGGCAGCGCGGGCCGCGGGCCTACCAGGCTCATTTCGCCGCGCAGGACATTGATCAACTGCGGTAGCTCATCCAAGCTGGTCGCTCGCAACCACCGGCCCACGCGTGTGATGCGCGGGTCGTGCTGGAGCTTGAGCAGGGGTAGCCCGTGGCGGATGCGCTCGCGCATGTACGCCGCGTGCACGCGCTCGTCGGCGTCGACGTACATGGAGCGGAACTTCAGGATTTGGAATGGCCGTCCGTGGCGCCCGGCCCGTGTCTGGCGAAACAGCGCCGGCCCGGGCGAGTCGAGGCGCACGGCCAGCGCGATGAGCAGCAGCAGGGGCGCGAGCAGGATCAGCAGCACCAGCGCGCCGACAAGATCCAGCGCGCGCTTGGCCGCGGCATCGAGGCGCGGGGCGAGCGGGGCCGCGGTGCGGGGCGCGTTCGCCCCGCCCTCCTCGGCAGGGTGTGGGACCGAGGCCAGCAGGGGCGCGCCAGCGTCCAGCGGCCACCGTGGCTCGGGTACCCGTAGCTCGCCCGGCACGCGGGCCATCACGGCCGCTCCTTCCCGCGCTGCCCGGCGGCGGTTGGCAGCGCGCGGCCGTTGCGTGTGGCGTCGGGCGCCATCTCTTCGAGGTAATACGCGGCGTAGTCCATGGGCTCGGCGTCGCGGGGCGTGCCGTTGACTACCACGCCCAGCAGCCGGGCCTCCACGCGGTCCAGCTGTTCCTTGGCCCGCACGGCTGCCGCGCGTCGCGTGTGCCCACTGCGCACCACGAGCAGGGTGGCGTCGGTCAGTGCAGCCAGTACCAGGCTGTCGGCCACGGCGAGCACCGGTGGGCTGTCCAGCACGACGGCGTCGGCCCGGGCGCGCATCTGGTCGAGCACCCGGCGCATCCGCCGCGAGCCGAGCACCTCCGAGGGGTTGGGCGGCTGGGGGCCCGAGGGCAGGATCTGCAACCCTGGCACGTGCGTGTCCAGTGCCACATCGTCCAGCTCCAGGGTCTCGTCCAACAGTAGGGTGGTGAGCCCTACGCGGTTGGACACCCCGAACACCTGGTGCAGCGACGGCCGGCGTAGGTCGGAGTCCACCAGCAGCACCCGCTTGCCTGCCTGGGCCATCGCGACCGCCAGGTTGGCTGCGAGCGTGCTCTTGCCGTCGCCGCTGCCCGGGCTGGTCACCACGATGGTGCGGATCGGCACGTCGAGCGCGGAGAACTGGACGTTGGTGCGGATGGTGCGGTAGCTCTCCGACGAGGCGGAGCGCGGCGCGTCGAGGGTGATGAGGTCGCGGCTGTGGTCGGGCGCGGTGCGGAAGCGCCCGACCACGCCCAGCACCGCCAGCCCGAGCGCGCGGGTGGTGTCCTCGCTGGTCTTCAAGGTGTCGTCGACGTACTGGAATAGGGCCACCAGCCCTAGGCTGCCGACCAAGCCGACCAGGAGGCCTGCCAACGTGTTCAGCCAGATATTGGGCCGCGCCGGCCGCGAGGGCTCTGTCGCGGGCTCGATGAGGCGCAGGCCGTCCGCCGCGCGGCTCTCCGCGAGCTCGATCTCGTGGTACGTCTTCAGCAGATTGGAGTAGGTGACCTGGGCCTGGCTCAGATCCGTCTGCAGCTGCTGGAGCATCACGTTGTCCTGGGGCGTGCCCTGCATGCCCATCACGGTGGCCCGTAGCCGGTCGACCATCGCGGAGGTGTTGTCGATCTCTTGGCTCAGCTTCTGGATTTGGCGAGCGAGGTTCTCCTTCGAGGCGGCGAAGCTGCCCACCACCAACCGCCGGTTCTGTTCCATGAACGTCTGGGCCACGCTGTTGGCGAGTTGCTGCGCCAGGCGCGGGTCGCGGTCCTCGGCCGTGATCTGGATCAGCAGCGTCTCGCGCACCAGCCGGGTGCTCAGCCGCTTGCTCAGCTCTTCGGGCGTGGTGGCGAGGCCGAGGCTGGCGATCACCTGCTCCAACACGGGCTCGGTGAGGATCATCTGGCCGTAGGTGCGCGCCAGGCGCTCGCTCGTGAGCACGTCCTGGTACTGTGGCCCCGTGACGGAGGACGCTTGCTGCTGCACCAGCAGGGTGGCGGTGGCCGCGTAGGTAGGGGGCAGCGCGCGGCTGACGGCGAAGCTAACCCCGCCGGTCAGCAGGGTGCCCAGGATGACGAGCCACCCCCAGCGGCGCAACAACAGCGCGGCGCGATGCTTGTCCATGCCGTGTTCCTCTCCATCCCAGTCCAGCCCCCGGGGCTCAGCCGAGGGACTCCGAGGGGCCCCGCCGCCGCGCGCGCCGGGGTCGCCGGCGGTTCCCCGTATCGTGGACGTACTCCACGAGCTGCTCGACCGTGATATCGGTGAGCTGCTGGCCGCTGAACAAGGTGACCTGTGCCTCCGCCAGGCTGAGCGCGATCACTCGAATCTGGGGATGGTGCGCGGCCAGCGAGCTGAGCAGCGAGGCGACCGCAGCGGGCAGCTCGTCGCCGAGCGTCCGCCGGTCGATGACGACCACGTCGGGCGCCAAAGCGACGAGCTGGGCGAGCGGCGTACTGGCGGCCGGCCACTCGGCCACGATCTCGATGGTGCCATCGTTGCCCAAGACGTGGCGCACGATATCGCGCAGCAACGGGTCGTGGTACAGTAGGGCCAGCCGCGTGGGCGCTCGCTTGGCCATCGCTCTCCTCGCTAGGCGCTGCCCGAAAGTTATTGTTGCCCGCGCGCCGGTGCGCGGGCGTCCCCGAAAGCACGGTATTTTTTGAGCGATTTTCCCCGCCGCGCCCGCTACGCGGCGTAGACGATCTCCCCCCCAAACGGATGACCGGCTGCTATCCTCCATCTGGAGGATGCGCGCTGGCGGGCGGCTCAGGCGCCGGGTGCGTGCGCAGGGCCAAGGCGGCGCGCAGCAGCGCGGCCAACGTGTCGACGGCGAGCAGGCGGCGATAGCCCTGGCTGCCGGTGATGATCACGGCACCGGGAGTGACGACCACGCGGTAGGCGCGCCGCTGCTGGCGGTCCAGCTCGCTGCCCACGGCGCGCAGGGTGGGTGACAGGCGCGCCAGGTCGAGCGGGTCGCGCGGGGGCAGGCGGCCGCGCAGGCGCCGCTGCGCCGCGATACAGTGCCTCAGGTAGCGCAGGGTCAGCTCCTGCTCGCCGAACGCGCCGACCGCCAGCACGCGCACGCGGCGCCGTGTGAGTTCGATCACCGCGAGTTGGCTGCCGGCGCTATCCAGCAGGGCGCCCACGGTGCGCAGCAGCTCGGCGTAGGAGGGCCGCGCTTCCACGGTGGGGCGCGGGCGGCCCGAGCGCGTGGTGGCCATCGGCTAGCTCACCAGGCCGTGGCGCAGCGCGTAGGCGGCGGCCTGCACGCGGTTCTCCAGGCCCAGCTTCTCCAGAATGTGCGCCAGGTGGGTGCGCACCGTGTTCTCGCTGAGGTACAGCTGCTGGGCGATCTGGCGGTTGCTGGCGCCCTGGGCGACCAGGGCCAGGATCTCGCGCTCGCGCTCGCTCAGCTCGCGGTGCGGCTCGCCGCGCCGGTGCGAGCCCGGGGGCGCCGCTACGTCGTTGCGGAGCTGCTGGACGAGCTTGGTGAGGATCTCCGGGCTGGCGGCCGCCTGGCCTACCGCGAGGCGGTCGAGCGAGGTCAGCAGCTGGTCGAAGTCGGCGGACTTGAGCAGGTAGCCGTTGGCCCCGGCCAGCAGCGCCGCCCGCAGGTCCTCCTCGTTTTCGGAGATCGTGAGTACCAACACGTGGATGTGGGGCAGCTCGGCGCGGAGCTGGCGGGTGGCCTCGATCCCCCCCCCGGGCATGTGGAGGTCCATGAGCACGATGTCCGGCTGCAGGGCGTGCGCCTGTCGGACCGCTTCCTCGGCGCTCGCGGCCTCGCCTACCACGGCGAGCCGGGGATTGTCGGCCAGTAGCCGGCGCAGGCCCTGGCGGAACAGCGTGTGGTCGTCGGCTAGTAGTAGCCGCAGTCGGTTGGCCAAGCCCGCCGCTCCTTTCCCTGGTGCTGGCGCCAGCCTCTGAGACTCAGTGGTTGGCAGGCGGCTCTGTTAGGGGCACGCAGACACGCAGCTGGGTCCCGCGTCCCGGGGCGCTATCTATGACCAGCTGCCCGCCCAGCAACGCGACGCGTTCGCGGATGCTGGTCAGGCCCAGCTGCTCGCCGGCCGCCGGGGAGGGGCGCGTAGGGGCGAAGCCCACGCCATCGTCTGCGATCGTCAGCACGAGCTGTTGGGCGTCCAGGCGGAGCGTGACCGTGACTTGCCGCGCCGCGGCGTGCCGGCGGACGTTAGCCAGCGCCCCTTGGCAGATGCGGACGAGCTGCGCCTCGCGCGCGGCACCGAGCAGCCCATCGGTCCATCGGGGGTCGACGTCGAGGCGGGGCATGAGCCCGCAGTCCCGTTCCAGTCGCGCGAGCTCGCGCTGCAGGGCGGGGACCAGTGCTTCGCCGGGCGGCAGTGGGTCGTGGAGCTGGGCGATGGCACGACGGAGTTCGTCGTACACCTGCGCCCACAGGGTGCGGAGGGCCTGCAGGCGAGGCTGCAAGGCGGGCGCTCGTTGGCGCGCCAGGGTTTCCAGCTGCTGGATCTCTGCGCCTAGCGCCCAGAGGCTCTGCGCTGGCCCGTCGTGGAGTTCGCGTGCCAGCAGCCGCCGTTCGGTGCCGATGGCGGTTGCTACGACCGCCTCGATGCCCGTGTCTGCTTGCCGCGAGTCACCCACGCTTCCCTCGTGCGCGCCAGCTCCCGCGAACGCCGTGCCGTCCGCCTGAACGGCTGCCCGGGCCCCATTCGTGGCCATCCGCTCTCCAGCCAGCTTGGAAAGAGCAGGGCCGCGCCGCTCCAGGGGCGGCGCCCCGCATGGTATCCTAGCTGACTATCGGTCTCCTTATGCACAATACCAGACGCTCGGATTATCGGGAACCCTCGGCCTCCGTTGCGCGTGCGCGGCACGCCTCGCCGCGGCTGGCGGTCGGAGGGCCGCGCGGGCGAGGAGAAGCATCGTGCACGAGCCGTTGCAGTCGAGCGAGCGGGGCTCGCTGCTGCCGACGTCAGCTGCCGGGGCCGGGCCTAGCGCCGCCGCAGGCGAGGAGCGCCGGGCTGGCGATGACGCGCTGGAGCGACTGATCGACCGCACCCTACACGAGGCGTTGCAGCGGGCGGCAGACCTGCGCAAGCTCTCGGAGATGTTGACCCTGCTGCTGCAGCGCCTGCAGCTGCAGAGCCTGCGTCTGGAGAGCGAGATCGCCGCGGCGCGTGCCGAGCACAGCCGGTTGGAGCGCGAGCTTGCCGAGCAGCGCGAGCGGATCGAGCTGGCCGCCTGGGAGCTGCACCAGCGGGAGCGCGAGGTCGACCAAGCCCGCCTGCGGCTGGCCGCTGAGCTCGAGGCCCAGCGCGCCGCAGCCCGCGAGGAAGCGCGCCGCATCCGCGCGGAGGCCGAGCGCGAGGCCGCCGCGCTGTTGGCGGACGCGCAGCGGCGCCGCACAGAGCTGCTAGCTAGCTTGCCGCGGTCCGAGCTGGCCGGCGAGGCGCTGCCAGCCCCACCCGCGGCCGCCCGCGAGGGCGAGCGTGGGGCCGAGACCGGCCCGGCTCTTCCGAGTGCGCCGGCGGCCGCCGAGGCCGCCACCCCGGCAGCTGCCCCGTTGCCCACGGCGGCCGAGGTAGCGAGCACCGAGGTCGTGTTCCTGCGCGTGCCCGACGCCCGCACGGCGGCGACGGTGGAGGCGGCGATACGGGGGCTCGCTGGGGTGCGCGCCTGCACCCTGCGGGAGTTCGAGCGGGGGCGACTGGTCCTCGACGTGGAGCACGTCGCGGGCCTGGCCTTGTCCGAAGATATTCGCGCGCTGGAGAGCATCGACGTGCGGCTCACCAGCGCGCGTGAGCATCGCCTCGAGTTCCAGTGGCTCTAAGCGCCGGAGGCCGCGCCGGCGCGGCCTCCGGCGGACGGTCAGCGCAGCCCAGCGCAGATCGGCAAGTTCAGCGTGTTGAAGGCGCAGAAGAACGCCAGACTGGTCAGGCTGCCCCCAAACGGGGTCAACCCGACCGTTCCGGTCGAGGGGTTACAGGTCGCCTGGAGCAGGTTCTGCAACACCTGGGCGTAGAGCAGGTAGCTCTGGAACCAGTCCCGCGCATTGGACTGGTAGGTCGCCGATAGCTCGAACGGCACGCGGCGCGAGTTGATGATGTTCGCCTGGGCGTTCTGCTGCAGGCTCGCCTGGGCGATGCGCTGGCCGATCTCGGTCTGCTGCAGGCTCGCCAGCTGCATCAGGAAGTTGGCGCGTTCGGTCGAGCTGAGCTGATCCCAGGTGCCGTCGCGCCGCAGCTGCTCCAAGATCGCCGACGACGACAGCTCCGGATCCGGCTGCACCGCCGGCACGGGCACGCCGTCCGGCGGGTACAGCTCAGGATAGACGCTGGCCTGTGGGTATCCCGCCGGATACAGCATCGGGCGCCGCGCGGCGAAGCCGGGCAAGGCATAGCTCGTGTAGTACGCGGCCGACGGATAGCCGTATAGTGCGCCCTCGAACGGATTGGTGGCAAACGGTTGGGCCAACGGGGCGTAACCGTACGGGAAGAACCCCGAGGGGCTAAACCGGGTCGCGTACTGCAACAGCGGCAGCGTGCTGGCGAAGATCAGCTGCTGGCAGGCCGTGTTAGAGGTGGTGCCCTGCGCATGCACCATCGTCGGTAACAAGCCGGTCAGCAGTGCGGCGATGCGAATCACCCATCCACGCAACGTCTCCCCTCCCCTGTGGCGAGTACGGTGTACACAGACCTCCTCTCCGTGTGTGCTCACAGGGTGGAGTCTAGAAACCCCAGGGCCGTCCGCGGGAAGGCACCCGTGCTAACGGAGCCATCACAGAAGAGAGCAACGCCGGAAAAGCGCCGTAGCCAGTAGGCTGGCTGCCTACCGGCTCCTACGAGCGGACGTGTTGTACATCGTGTACATAAAGTGCCCGCTCGCGCCCGCGGGTTACAGGACGGCTGACGTCTCGGCCCCGCCGGCGCTCTCCAGCAGGGCGATCTCGTCGCGGGCCCAGGTGGAGCGATTCGACAGCCGCCGCGTGGTGACCACCCTGCGCTCTGGCTGGCGGATCAGCCCACAGCGATGGCAAGTCCAGTGCTCGCCCCCACGCGCGGCGGCGATGAGCCAATGGTGTGGCGGGCAGGTAGCCTCGGGCCGTGGCTGCGGCATGCGGCTCGCTCCCCGTGTGGTCGCGTTGCGGTGACGCTACGGCCCGAGGCAAGGGCCGTGCCAGCCACGACGCGGTCCACGGTGCTGAGCGGGCGACTGGGCCTGCTGCACCCGCGTCGTCTCGCCACCTGGCCGGCGCTACTGCAGATGCTTGCGGAACCAGTTCACGGTGCGGCCCCAGGCATCGCGCGCGGCGCTCTCGTTGTACACCTCGGGGCGCGTGTCGTTGAAGAAGGCGTGCTGCGTGCCCGCGTAGATCTTGAAGTCGGTCTCGACGCCCTGCGCCCGCAGCTTGGCCTCCAGCTCGCGGACCGCCTGGACCGGCACGAAGCCGTCCTGCTCGGCGAAGGCGCCGAGCACGGGCGCCTTGAGCTTGCTCAGGTCGGGCTGCACGTTGGGGTGGATGCCGTAGAAGTCGGCCACCGCGCCGATCTCGTCCGGCGCGACGGTCGCGGCGTACAGGGCGAGCTGGCCGCCCATGCAGAAGCCGACTACCCCGACCTGGCGGCTGGTCACGCTACCCTCGCGCAGCAGGTACTGGGCGGCGCCGCGGAGATCCCTGGCGGCTTGGTCGATGTTCAGCGCCATCATGAGCTTGCCCGCCTCGTCGGGCTCGCTGGTGGCCTGCCCGTGGTACAGGTCGGGTGCCAGGGCGACGAACCCCTCGGCGGCGAAGCGCTCGGCCACGTCCTTGATGTGGTCCACCAGCCCCCACCACTCCTGGATCACGAGCACGCCCGGCCCCCGGCCGCTGGCGGGCTTCGCCAGGTATCCTTGTGCCGTGCCACCGTTGCTAGGAAACGCGACCATCTGGCCAGCCATCGGCACACTCCTTCCGCGGACAGTTGCGGGACAGCGTCCGTCTCCAATTTAGCCGCCGTGGCCGCGGGCGCCAAGGCCGTTGAGTTTGCAGGCGCCGCTCCAGTATCCTGCCGGCACCGGGTAGCGGGGAAAGGGCGAGGCCCCATGATCGTGGTGCTCGCAGGGGGCGTTGGCGCCGCACGGTTCCTGCAAGGGCTCGTGCAGGTCGTGCCGCCGCAGGAGATCACGGTCGTGATCAACACGGCCGACGACTGCGAGGTGCACGGCCTATACGTCTGCCCGGATATTGACTCGGTCCTGTACCATCTCAGCGGGCTGGCCGACGAGGCGCGCGGCTGGGGCGTGCGCGACGACACGTTCCACGCGCTGGGCATGCTGGCGCGCTACGGGGCGGAGACGTGGTTCCAGCTGGGCGACCGCGACCTGGCCACCCATCTCCTGCGCACCCGGCTGCTGCGCGAGGGCCAGCCACTGAGCCAGGTGACCGACACCCTGCGGCGCGCGCTGGGCGTCGCCAGCCGGCTGCTGCCGATGACCGACGCGCGGGTGGCCACCGAGATCGACACGCCCGCCGGGTGGCTGCCGTTCCAGGTGTACTTCGTGCAGCGGCGCGCTGCCGATGCCGTGCGCGGGGTGCGCTTTCGTGGGATCGAGGAGGCGCGGCCGGCGCCGGGGGTACTGGACGCCCTGGCCGCTGCCGACGGCATCGTGCTGGCGCCCAGCAACCCCGTGGTCAGCCTCGGGCCGATCCTGGCCGTGCCCGGGGTGCGCGCGGCGTTGCGCGCGGCGGCGGCGCCGGTGGTCGGCATCAGCCCCATCGTCGGCGGCGCCCCTATCAAAGGGCCAGCGGACCGCATGCTGCGCGGCTTGGGCTACGCCGTGTCGCCTGCGGGCGTGGCGGGGCTGTTCGCCGACCTGCTGGATGCTTTCGTGCTAGACCGGGTCGATGCTGCTACAGCGCCCGAGGTGGAGGCGGTGGGGGTGCGGCCCGTAGTGGCCGAGACGATCATGCGCGGGCCGGCCGAGAAGGCCGCGCTGGCCCGCGTGGTGCTGGAGGCGCTCGCCGAGGCGCGGCGACGATGAGCATTTGGGCCGCGGTCCCGGTTCGGTCCCTGTGGGGAAGCAAGCGGCGCTTGGCCCCCTTGCTCACCCCGGCCGAGCGCGCTGCGCTGAGCGCCTGCCTGTTGGCCGGCGTGCTGCGGGCGCTGCGCGCGGTGCCCTTTATCGCACGGGTGGTGGTGGTCAGCCCCGACCCTGCCGCGCGTGCCCTAGCCGCGACCCACGGCGTCGATACCCTGGCCGATCCGCCCACCGTGCGCGACGCTGCCGACGCGGCCCTGAACGCGGCCCTCGACACGGTGGGGCGCCAGGCCACCGCGGCCGGGGCGCCGGCCCTCCTGGTGCTGCCGGCCGATCTGCCCTTGGTCCAGCCTAGCGATGTCGCGGCGGTGCTGGCCGCGCTGCCGGCGGCGCCCACGCTGGTGCTGGTGCCGACCGCCGACGGCGGCACCGGGGCCTTGCTGCGCGCGCCGCCCACCGCGGTCCCCGCCTGCTTCGGTCCGGACAGTGCGTACCGCCATCTGGCGGCGGCCCGCGAGCACGGGGTGCGGGCTCGCCTGCTGTGGCGCCCTCGGCTGGCCCTCGACTGCGACGAACCTCGTGACCTGCTGCCCCTGGTCGAGGCGCCGGTCTCGGCGGAGCTGCGCGCACTGCTCGCGGCCTGGCGTGTACCCGCACGGGTGAGCCCGGCGGGAGGCTCGCGGTGAGCGCGCTGCCGCGCGGTACGGTGGCACTATTGTGCGCCGAGGTGTGGCCGCTTGCACACCCGGGGGTCCCGGCCGAGGCGCTGGAGTCCCTAGCCGTGCACCAGCGCCAGGCTTTCGTGGCCACCTGTGCCGCCCGCAGCGGCAGCGCGTTGCCAGCGGCCGGCACCGCGATACGTATCGGCTTCGCGCGGATCACCGATGCGCTGGCCGCCGTGGTCGAGGCGATGCAGGCGTATCGCGAGGCCGTCTGGGGCCGCCGCGGCCTGCTCCAACTGCGCGCGGCGCTACACGCGGTGCCCGACGGCGAGCCCACCAGCGCGGCACGGGCGCTGGAGCGCGCTGAGTATCTGCTGGACATCGCGGGCCCGGGCCAGGTGTTGCTCTCGGCCCAGGCGCGGGACTTGGCGCGCTATAGCCTGCCCGCGGGCGCGGCGCTGCACGACCTGGGCGAGCAGGCGTTGCGCGACCTGGAGCCCCCTGAGCGGGTCTACCAGCTCGTGCACCCGGCGCTGGCGGCTGCCAGCTCACCACCGCGCGCGCTGTATAGCTACCCCACGAACCTGCCGGTGCAGGCCACGCCGCTAGTGGGCCGCCAGCGCGCGCTGGCCGAGCTACAGGCGCTGCTGGCCACTGCCTCGGCCGTGGTGCTAGTGGGAACGGCAGGGGTAGGCAAGACCCGGCTGGCCCTGCGCTTGGCCGCCGCCCTGCTGCCCGCCTTTCCGGACGGCTGCTGGTTGGTGCCCGTGGACGAGGTGCATGATGGCCCCGCGCTACCGCGGGCCGTGGCTGCGCCGCTCGGGCTGGCGCTCCCGCCAGGGGCCGACGCCACGCTGGCGTTGGGGGAGGCGCTGGCGGAGCGACAGCTCCTGCTGGTGCTCGACCACTGTGATCCCTGGATGCCCGAGAGCGCCGCGGTGCTGACGGCTCTCCAGGCGGCCTGCCCCGGGGTGCGTGTGCTGGCGACCTGCCGCGAGCCGCTGCGGGTGCCGGGCGGCGTGGTATGGCCGGTGCCGGCGCTGGCGGTCGCCGAGCAGATCGGCGGGGCCGCCGGCGCGGCGGGGCATGGTGAAGCAGTGGAGCTGTTCTGCCTCCGCGCGCGGGCGGCGTTGCCGGCGTTCACGTTGACCAGTCGCAACCTGCTGCCGACGGTGCAGCTCTGCCGGCGGCTCGATGGCCTGCCGCTGGCGATCGAGCTGGTAGCAGCCTGGACGCCGCTGCTACCCGTGGAGCGCCTGTTCGCGCTAGTCGATGAGCGCCTGCGGCCGCTGCAGCGCACGCTACGCTTGGACGATCCGCCGAGTCAGTTTCTGCGCGTGCGCATGACGGCCGGCGAGCCCGCGCCACCGGTAGAACGCGCTCTACCCCCGTCGCGCGAGCAAGTCGTGCGCGCCATAATGGAATGGTGCTACGGCCAGCTCACCGAGGCCGAGCGGCTGGTCTTGCGCCGCCTGGCGGGGTTTCGGGGGCGCTTCACGCTGGCCGACGCGCAGGCTGTCGCCGCAGGGGGCCGCCTCTCGCCTGAGGAGGCGGCTGCCGCGCTGGCGGTGCTGCAGGCGCGGGCGTTAGTGGCGCGTGAGGGGCTGGCCGCAGCGCCGCGCTACCATTTGCTGCCCCCGGTGCGGCAGCTGGCGCGCGAGCGGCTCCAGGCCACCCCGGAGGCCGCGGCGGTGCTCGCGCGCTGCCGCGGCCTGGAGACAGCGCGCGCTCCCTAGGACTTGGCACGCCCTGGCCGTGGTTGCCAGGCGGCTCAGGGCGGCGCTACAATGCCGCCGCGGCCCAGGAGGCCTCCCGTGCCTAGCATCTCCGCTGTGCTTCCCGCCTACAACGAAGAGGCGATCATCGCTGACACCACCCGCGCCGTGGCGACGATCCTGCAGGAGCTGGCCGACGACTACGAGGTGATCGTGGTCAACGACGGCAGCCGCGACGCCACGGCGGAGCGCGTGCGCGCGGTGGCGGCGGAGAACCCGCGCGTGCGCCTCGTGGAGCACGCCGTCAACCGCGGCTACGGCGCGGCGCTGGCCACGGGCTTCGACGCAGCGACCAAAGAGCTGATCTTTCTGACCGACGGCGACCGGCAGTTCGACGTGCGCGAGCTGCGCGAGTTTCTGCCGCAGCTCGCGGGGGCGGACCTGTGCATCGGCTACCGGCAGCCGCGGCGTGACCCGCTGCTCCGGCGGCTCAACGGCTGGGGCTGGAACCTGCTCGTGCGGCTGTTGTTCGGGTACGTGGCCCGCGATGTGGACTGCGCGTTCAAGCTGTTCAAGCGCGAGGTGTGGGAGGCGGTGGAGGTCGAGTCGGGCGGCGCGACCTTCAGCGCCGAGTTCCTCATCAAGGCGCGGCGGGCCGGCTACCGGATCGTCGAGCGGCGGGTCACCCACCTGCCGCGGCCAGCGGGGCGGGCGACTGGCGCGCGGCCGGATGTGATCGCGCGCGCGTTCCGCGACCTGTTCCGCCTGCGGCTGCGCCTGCACCGCCAGCCTGTCCGGCGCCAGACGATCTCTCCCGCCTGGAGCGCGATTGAGCCGGCTCAGCGTCGCGAGACCGCGGGCAATTCTCACGGGTGAGGCGCCGCAGCCGCCCGCGGCCTGTGCGTCTCTGCGCCGCGGCCTACGCCTGCTGGCGATCGCCCCCACGCCCTTCTTCGGCGACTACGGCTGCCATGTGCGCATTCTCGAAGAGCTGCGCGCGCTGCACGCCCGCGGGCACACCGGGCTGCTGTGCACCTATCCCTACGGGCGCGCCGTGCCGGGGCTGGCGGTGCGCCGTGCACCACGCCCGCCGGGGCACTGGCATGCGCGGCCCGGCTCGTCGCGCCACAAGCTGTACCTCGACGCGCTGCTGGCATGCAGTGCCCTGCCTGCCCTGGCGACCTACCGCCCCGACGTGGTGCATGGCCACCTGCACGAGGGGGCGCTGATCGGCTACCTGCTGAGCCGCCTGGCGCGGCGGCCGCTGGTGCTCGACTTCCAGGGCAGCATGACCGCCGAGATGCTGGACCACGGCTTCCTGCGGCCGGGCAGTCGCTGGTACCGCCCGCTGCGCCGCCTGGAGGAGCTCATCAACCGGCTGGCCGACGCGGTGGTGACCAGTACACGGCACGGCGCGGAGCTGCTGTGCCGCGAGTTCGGCTGCCCCGCCCGCCGCATCACGGTGGTACCCGACGGCGTGAACTGCGCCCACTTCGCGCCCCCGCCGCCTGCCTCGGCGCGCGCAGCACGGGTCGCTGCCCTGCGCCAGCGGCTCGGCCTGCCCCCTGGCACGCCGGTGGTGGTCTACCTGGGCCTGCTCGCCGAGTACCAGGGCCTCTCCCACCTGCTGGAGGCGGCCCGGCGGGTGCTGGCTGTCGAGCCCGATGTCCGTTTCCTGCTGCTCGGCTACCCGGGCCAGGAGCGCTACCGCGCCCGCGCGGAGGCGTTGGGCATCGCGCCGCGCGTCCACTTCCCCGGCCGGGTGCCCTACGAGCAGGCACCGGACTACCTGGCGCTGGGCGATGTGGCAGTGGCGCCGAAGCTGTCGGCGACCGAGGGCAATGGCAAGGTGCTGAACTACATGGCCATGGCCCTGCCTGTGGTGGCGTTCGCCACGCCGGTCAACCGCGAGCTGCTGGGCGAGCTGGGCCTGTACGCGCCGCCCGGTGACGCGGCCGCACTGGCCCACCGCCTGCTGGAGGTGCTGCGCGCGCCCGCCGCGGCCCGCGCCCGGGGGCTGGCGCTGCGCGCCCGCGCGGCCCGCCTGTTCTCGTGGGAGGCTAGCGCCGCGCGGCTGGAGCAGGTGTATCGCCGCGTGCTGGGCGCCTGACCGCGCGCTGGCGCTACAATGCGGGCCACGACGCTGGAGGTGCCCGCCGATGCTGTACACCCCCCTCTGCGACCTGTTGGGCCTGCGCCACCCGATCGTCCAGGCGCCGATCGGGGGCACGGCGAGCCCCGCGCTGGCCGCCGCCGTCTCGGCCGCGGGGGCGCTGGGCAGCATGGCCGTGGCCAACTATCCGCTCGAGCGGCTGCGCCAGGCGATCCAGGCGGTGCGCGCGCAGACCGCCGCCCCGTTCATGTGCAACCTGGTGCTGCACGCGCCGCAAGAGGACCGGGTGGCGCTGTGCCTGGCCGAGCGAGTCCCCGTGCTGGGCTTCTTCTGGGGCGACCCCAGCCCCTACGTGGCGGCGGCGCACGCGGTGGGCACCAAGGTGCTCGCCCAGGTGGGCAGCGTGGAAGAGGCCGAGCGCGCGGCCGCCGCGGGCGTCGACGCGGTGATCGCGCAGGGGCTCGAGGCCGGCGGCCACGTCCGCGGCACGATCGGGCTCGTTGCCCTGCTGCCCCGGGTGGTCGATGCCGTGGCGCCGCTGCCGGTGATCGCGGCTGGGGGGATCGCCGACGGGCGCGGGCTGGCGGCGGCGTTGGCCCTCGGCGCCGCCGGGGTGTCGGTCGGCACGCGCTTCGTGGCCAGCCGCGAGGCCAACGCGCACCCCGTGTACAAGGAGCTGGTGGTCGCCGCCCGCGAGACCGACACGGTGTACTCGACGCTGTTCGACCGGGGCTGGCCGGACGCGCCGCACCGTACCCTGCGCAACTCGACGGTCCGCGCCTGGGAGGCGGCCGGGCGCCCCGCGCCGGGCGCGCGGCCGGGCGAGGACGAGGTGATCTACACGCTTGCCCGCACCGGCGAGGCCGTCCGTCGCTACGATGCCCGGTCGCCGGTCGCCGAGGCCCAGGGCAACCCCGAGGCGGCGGCGCTGTACGCCGGGCAGGGCTGCGGGCTGGTGCGCGACATCCGGCCCGCGGCCGAGATCGTCGCCGCGCTGGTGGCCGAGGCGGAGGCCGCTCTCGCGCGCCTGCACGCCCTGCAGCGGTGAGGCTCCGGTGCCTCGCGTGGGCGGCCGGGTTGTGCTACCCTTGGGGCCAAGGCGCCAGCCCAGCAACCAGGCGCTGCGAGCGCACGCGACGCGCGTAGCTCATGGGGGAGGAGAGAGGCCGATGCAGGGGCTGTATATCGTCGATGCCGACGGGCACGTCCGCGACAACGAGGACGAACTGAAGCGCTACCTCGAACCGCAATGGGCGCGGCGGATCTTCCTGTTCCCGAAAGACGCGCACGACCGCGACCTGGGCGGCGTGTTGGGCAAGCGCAACGTCAACGCCAAGGTGCAGCTCGAGGACATGGACCTCGAGGGCATCGACATGGCCATCCTGTACCCCACCAACGGCCTGTTCATCGGCGAGATCCGCGACCGCGACTTCGCCATCGCGGTGTCGCGCGCCTATAACAACTGGCTACACGACTACTGCCAGACCGACCCGCAGCGGCTCAAGGGCATCGCGCTGGTCCCCCTGCAGGACGTGCAGGCCGCCTGCGAGGAGGCGGAGCGCGCCGTCAAAGACCTCGGCTTCTGCGGCGTGATGTTCCCGACCTACTTCCGCTACGCCACCCGCAGCTGCGGCGACCCATACTTCGACCCGTTCTACGCGACCTGCGAGCGGCTGGGCGTGCCCGTGGCGTTCCACGCCACCGGCGGTGAGCGCGGCGAGTGCCGTTTCGACACGTTCCTCGGTCTGCACCTGTTCTCGCACGTGCCCGAGCAGATGATCAGCCTGACGAACTTCATCCTCGGCGGCGTGCTGGAGAAGTTCCCGCGGCTGACCGCCGGGTTCATGGAGGCGGGCTGCGGCTGGCTCCCGTTCTGGATGGAGCACATGGACGAGGAGTACGAGAAGCGCAAGCACGAGGCGCCGCTACTGACCAAGGAGCCGAGCGAGTACGTGCGCAGCGGGCGCATCTACATCGGCTGCGAGCCGGAGGAGAAGCTGCTGCCGATCGTGGCCCAGATGGTGCGCGACGACATCCTGCTGTACGCCTCCGACTACCCGCACTGGGACAGCGACTGGCCGCACACTGTCAAGACCGTACGCGAGCGCACCGACCTCAGCGACGAGCTCAAGCGCAAGGTCTTGAGCGAGAACGCGCTGCGCTTCTACGGCTTGCAGGCACCGGTCACCACCAGCTGACGCGGCGCCGCGCGCGAGCCCGCGGGCCAGGGTAAGGATGCTCCCTGGCCCGCCATGTGCCGGCGCGCGGGCTGGTTGCTCCAGGGCGCACCCTGGCGGTATGCTCCGAATGGTGCCTGTGTCCGCCATGCCGGGCGCGGGCCGTGTCCCCCCGAGCGCGCCAGGCCGTCAGCCGCCGTGCCGCCTGCCCACCGCTGGCGGCCGCGGCGAGGCGACCGAGGGAGCGATCGTGTCGTACTTGACGATCGACGAGCATCCCGAGCTGCGCGAGCCGACGCTCGTCGCGGCGTTCGCCGGCTGGCCCGATGCGGGAGAGGTAGCGACGGGCTCGATGCGCTACCTGCTGCGCAAACTGCGCGCCCAGCCGTTCGCGCGCATCGATCCGGAGGAGTTCTACGACTTCACCGATGTGCGCCCGCATACGACGCTGGTCCGCCCGTGGGTGCGCGAGATCACCTGGCCGAGCAACGAGTTTCACTACTGGCAGCGGCCGGGCGGGCCGGACCTCGTGCTGCTGCTGGGGCGCGAACCGAGCCTGCGCTGGCGCACCTACATCGCCACGCTGTTCGAGCTGATCGACCGGCTCGGCGTGCGCCAGGTGGTGACCCTGGGCGGGACGTTCGACAGCGTGCCGCACCGCGGCGAGCCGCGGGTGAGCGGGGCGGCGGCAGACCCCCAGCTCCGCGCGGCGCTCCAGGCGCTCGGGGTGCGCCCCTCCACCTACGAGGGGCCGACGAGCATCAACTCGGCCCTGCTCGATGCCTGTCGGCGTCGGGGCGTGCCGGCTGGCAGCCTCTGGGGCCACGCGCCCCACTATCTCCAGGCGGCACCGAACGTGAAGGTCTGCTACGGTGTGCTGCGCAAGCTAGCAGCGCTGCTCGACCTGCCGCTCGACCTGGAGGAGATCCGCGGCGCGGCCCGCGCGCTGGAGCTGCGCGTGGAGCGGCTGCTGGCCGACAACGAGCAGTTGCAGGCCTACGTGCGCCAGCTCGAGGAGCGTGAGGCAGCCGAGCCGGAGGACGTGCCCGAGTCGCCAGCCGGTGAACCGTCGCCAATCCCCTCGCCCGAGGTGGTGCTACGGGAGCTGGAGGAGTTCTTGCGCCAGCAGCGCCAGCAGGATGGCGACGCGCCGCCGGGGCGCGCCGACTAAGCTAGGAGCGACGGTCAGCGTGGTCGAGCCAATCGCACCCGCGCCGCTGGGCGCGCTGCCGGACCCAGCGGTTCTGTCTGCCAGCCTGGCGCTGTTCCGGGGCGTGCTGGCCGATGAGATCGGCCGTGCATTCCTGGCGCTGCTCGACGCGCTCGCCCGCGAGGCGCCGCGGGCGGACGTCCGCGCGGCTTGGAGCCGGCTGTTCGGGTTGCTGGCCGCCGAGGCCGAGCTAGCCGACCACGCGCTGGTGGGCGACGCCTGGCAGGACCACCTGCTCGAACGGCTCCTGGCCGACGACAACCCCTTCAGCCAGAAGGCGCAGCGGGCACCGCTGGCGGCCATGGGCGAGGCGCTGGTCCGCCAGGCGCGTGCCGAGCTGCGTGCCCTGCAGCAGCTGTTCCGCCTCGGCGCCCGCCAGCTACAGGAGCATGTCCAGGCCCGCGCGCCCGACGCGCCCTGGCCCGGGTGGGATGGCTTCCGGCCGCTGGCCGAGACAGCGGGTACGCCCGCGGTCCTGGCGCTGAAGCGCGCGCTCGCCACAGCGCCGGACTGGAGCGCCCTGCTGCCGGAGCTCGCCGCCTACTATGCCCAGACGGGTACGGGCCTGTTCGCCCGCTACCGGGCCTTCCGCTGGGTACGCGCCGGCGGGCGCGGCCACCTGGAAGGGATCGCGCACCCCGACCCCGTGCGTTTGAGCGACCTGGTGGGCTACGAGAGCGAGCGCGAGCTGCTGCTGCGCAACACCGAGCA
>DATGKN010000012.1:0-4447 GCA_035294645.1 Chloroflexota bacterium | reverse complement strand
GGGGGCAGTCCTGGGCGCACCGGTGGGCGCGGGGTCCAGCGCGGCGCGTCGGCCCAGTCGATCCGCAGCGGCGCCAGCGGCAGCCAGAGGCCCGCGCGGTCCAACGCGCATGGCTGCCCCACCCGCACGCCGAGCGCCGGCCACGCGCAGCCGGCGGGCAGCGCCACGGCCACGCCGTTGGCGGCGAACGGCAGCTCGGCCGCGGTCACGCTCACCCAGCCGCCGCGCGCCAGCCGTAGGTTGACCGCGCGAGCGAAGACGCTGTGGACGGTGCCGTGCTGGATCCCAGGCCCCGTGCGGGCGAGCGCGAGCACCGCGCGGCTCACGCGCACGGGCGCGAGCACCGAAACGTCGGTCGTGAGCGGGCGCACGAGTGATAGGTGGGCGTGCATGGCGGGGCGCTCAGCGGAACTGAGTGACGGTATCCACCAGCGCGGGGCGGCCCTCTTCCCGGACCACGCGCGCGGCCCGCGCGACGGCGGCGCGCACGGCATCGGGGTCCTCGATCGGCCCCTCGGCGTACCAGCCGAACGCCTGGGCGAGCTTAGCGAAGTCCGGCGCGGGACGGTCCAGCTCCTGGCCGATGTAGGCGCGCTCGACGTCGGTACCGCGCTGGCGCGCGATGCGGATCTGGTGCTCCCAGTCGTTGTAGTAGGCGCGGTTGTTGTACATCACCACCAGCAGCGGGAGCTGGTCGTGGGCGGCGATCCACAGCGCGGCGGCATCGAACAGCAGATCGCCGTCGGGCTGGATATCGACCACCAGCTTGCCGGTCCCCTTGTAGGCCAGCGCCACGCCCAGCGCGATGCCGATCTGGGTGGCGGTGCCCAGGCTCTTGCCCGGGTGCCGGTGCGGCTGGTCGAAGTCCCAGGTGCGGTAGGTCCACTGTTCGAGGGTGTTGGCCGTCAGCACCCAGTCGGTGTCCTTGATGACCTCCCAGACCTCGGCCGCCAGCCGTGGCAGGCTGGTGGGGCGCAGGTCCCACTGCTCGCGCGCGCGCTGGCGCCAGCTTTGCCACAGCGCGGCATGCTGCGCCGCCAGCGCCTCGCGCCGCGCCGCCCGCCGCGCCGCGCCAGCCGCGTCGCGCGCGACCAGCTCTTCACAGCACGCGACCAGCGCCGGCAGGGCGAGGCGCGTGTCGGCCAGGATCGATAGGTCGACCTGCTGGAACCGCTGGCAGTCGAGCGACCAGCTACTGATGTGCAGATCGCCCAGGCCGATCTCGACCAGCTTGCAGTCCGGCGGGATGACGTACTCGGTGCGTCGGGTGACGCGGTCCAGCCGCGTGAGCGGCCCGTAGAGGTCGCGCACGTCCAGGGCCAGGATCAGGTCGGCCTGCTCCAGCACACGCGCGCCGGTAAGGCACAGCGGGTGGCGGTTGGGGAAGTTGAGCCGCGCGCCGAGGTCGATCACGGGCGTCGCGGTCAGCTCGGCGAGGCGGACCAGCGTGTGGAAATTCTCGGGGTGGCGGCCGAGGTAGTCGGCGAGGATCACCGGCCGCTCGGCCGCCACGAGCCACTCGGCCGCCTGCTGGAGCGCCGCGGGGTCGGCTTGCAGGGTGGTGGTCGTGAGCGCCTTGTGCTTGTCCGGCAGCGGCACCGGCGCGGGCAGCGGATCCTCCTGGAACGCGGCATCGAAACAGAGGTACACCGGCCCGCGGGGCTCGGTCATCATCGCCCGGTAGCCGCGGGCGAAGGCGTCGACCACCCCCGCCGCGTCGGTGGGCTGGTGGTCCCACTTGACGAACTCGCGCACGGCGTTGCCCTGCACGAGCGCGGTGTGGATCCAGTCGATATGTGGGCGCCGGCGCGCGACGTCCATCGGCCCGGTGGCGCCGAGGATGAGCACCGGCACGCGGTCGAGGTAGGCGTAGTAGATGGCCATGGCGCCGTGGAGCAGGCCCACCACATCGTGGAGGATCGCGGCCATGGGGCGGCCGGTGGCCTTGGCGTAGCCGTGGGCGATGCCGACCGCGATCTCCTCGTGGGTGCACTCGATCAGCGGCGGCTGGTTGTCGCCATAGTTGACCAGCGAGTCGTGCAGGCCTCGAAAGCTGGAGCCGGGATTGAGCGCGACATACGGGATGTCGTACAGCCGCAACAGATCGACGATCAGGTCCGAGCCGTAGCGCACGGCGCCGCCAGGCATGGTGGTTCCTCCTCGCGGCTCCGGGCTGTTGCCCGGAGCGTCCGCTTCCCCACTGTAGCCGGCGGCCGTCGCGCCCGCCAGGCGCCGGCGCGCGGCCTAGGCGAGCAGGCGCGGGGCCGGCGCCGCGCGGTGGCCGCTTCCCCTGCAAGCCCCTCGAAGGGATGCAAAAACGCAGCCTTTTTCCGATGCCACACGCCCTATTGACAGCAGACAACAGCGCGCGTACACTAAGCGCCACATCGGTAGCGCTGGCAATCGCTCGGCGGGCGTGGGTCCGGTGCGCTCCGCTGGCGCGTGCGCGCGGAAAGTAGGTGGAGTGCGGGGACGTGCGCAGCGGCACAACAGATGACTTCTCGGCGGGCCGCTGGCCGCGCGGTTTCCGCAAAGGGGAGGAGGCGCGGCATAGGTATGGATGCCCCAACTCTGGCCGGGCGTGTGGTCGGTATCGCGGTGCTCGTGCTCGGTCCGCTGCTGCAACTCGTTGTCAATGGCCCGTCGCTGCTCGGGAGTTTCGTATTCTGGTTCGGGCTATACGGGTGGCTCTCCGCCGCGATCGCGCTGGGCTACGTCGCCTACTGCATCGTGTACGTGGTGAGCCCCCCTCGTGGCGCGCCCCAGCAAGCGTAGGGCGCGCGGTGTTCGTGGCTGGAGGGAAAAGCGATGGCCACCGACACACGGAGCCTGCCGGCCTGGGAGAAGTCGGATCTACCCGCCCCCCGCCCTTCTCACTGCGCAACGCGATCCTCGTCATCGGCCCCGGCGCGATCCTCCTCGGCACCTCGATCGGCAGCGGCGAGTGGCTGATCGGGCCCGCACTGACCGCTAAGTACGGCGCCGCGCTGCTGTGGGTGGCGACCGTCTCGATCATGCTCCAAGTGATCATGAACATGGAGTTCGCCCGCTACACGCTGTACACGGGCGAGCCCGTGTTCACCGGGTTCCTGCGCACGAGCCCGGGCCGACGCTTCTGGGGCATCGTGTACTGTATCCTGGCGTTCTTGCAGGTGGGGTGGCCCGGCTGGGCGCTGTCCGCCGCCACGGCGATCGCCGCCGCCTTCCTTGGCCGGCTCCCGAACGACGCCGACCGCGGCTTGGTCGTCTTCTGGGGCTATGTCACGTTCTTCCTCGCCATTGCCATCGTGGCCTTCGGCGCCAAGATCGAGCAGACCATGGAGATCGCCGAGTGGTTCATGGTGGCCATGATCTTGATCTTTCTCATCTTCGTGGGCGTGTTTTTCGTCACCTTGGACACCTGGGGACGTGTGTTCACTGGCTTCGTCACCTTCGGCGCGCTGCCCGAGGGCGCGGACTGGCTGCTACTGGGTGGCTTCGCCGCCTACGCGGGCGCCGGCGGGGTGATCAACGCCGCGATCAGCAACTGGTTCCGCGACAAGGGCTTCGGCATGGGCGGCGCGGTGGGCTTTATCCCCGCCCTGGTCGGTGGTCGTCAGATCCACCTCACCCATACCGGCAAGGTGTTCCCCGTGACACCCGAGAACAAGCGCCGCTGGGATGAGTGGTGGAAGTACGCGGGCGCCGACCAGTACTGGGTCTGGGTGATCGGGTGCTTCCTGGGCATGGGGCTGCCTGCGCTGATCACGGTGCAGTTCATCCCGCCGGGCACCGACATCACCGGCTTTCGCGTGGCCGCCTACCAGGCCGAGTATCTGTCGCAGCGGCTCGGCCCGATCATGTGGTTCCTCACGCTGCTGACGGGCTTCTGGATCCTGTTCAGCACCCAGCTGGGCATCACCGACGCCTTCGTGCGGCTGGTAACCGATATCATCTGGACCAGCAGTGCGCATGCGCGCGAGGCGAGCGGCGGCGACGTGCGCAAGGTGTACTACGGGGCGATGCTGGTGTTCATCATCTGGGGGTGCATCGCCATCAACTTGACCCAACCGTTGATCCTCATTTTGCTCGGCGCCAACATGGCCGGGTTCAACTTCATCGTGCTGGGCCTGCACACGCTGTACGTCAACCGCAAGTTCCTGCCCGCGGAGCTGCGCCCGGCGCTGTGGCGCGAGATCGTCATGGCGCTGGCGTCGCTGTTCTTCCTGTTCTTCGTGACAGTGACGGTGCTCGACCAGGTGGGCAAGAACCCGTCGATCGCCGGGGTGTCCACGGGTGCGGTGCTGGCCGTCTGGTGGGTGCTCGCGGGGCTCAGCGCGGCCGTGGTGGGCCTGCTCAACCGCGCCGCCGACGGCGAGGACACCCCGTCATGGATGCTGGCCGCGCTGCTGTTCTGGCCCGTGGCGCTGTGGATGTTCTTCAACCGCCGCGGCGCCGCGCAGGCCGC
>DATGKN010000011.1:0-37586 GCA_035294645.1 Chloroflexota bacterium | reverse complement strand
TGGCATAGCGGGATGAGCTCGCCGGTGCGCTTGGCGGCCAGGATGCCGGCCACCCGCGCGACCGCGAGCACATCGCCCTTGGCGACCTCGCCGGCGCGGATCAGGGCCAGGGTAGCGGGCTGCATGCGTACGCGCCCGCGGGCGACCGCCACGCGCTCGGTCTCCGGCTTGGCGCCGACATCGACCATCCGCGCGCGGCCCTGCTCGTCGACGTGAGTCAGCCGCTCCATCGCGCACTCGCTCAGGTGCAGCAGTCGTCGCCGCCCGCGGCCCCCGGCTGGGCGCTACCCGCCACCGGCTCCTCGGCCACCGCCGCATCGAGCAGCTCGACGGTCACCAGCTCCCCCGGCGCCACGCGCTCGACTGCCTCGGGAATCACGATCAGGCAGTTGGCGCGCACCATGGTGGTCATGATGCCGGCGCCCTCCTGGCCGGCGGGCCGCACGCGCCAGGCGCCCTCGTGCTGGTGGACGTAGCCGCGCACGAAGGCGCGCCGGCCACCACGGTTGTCGAGCGCCACCTCGGCGGTCGCCTGCAGCGTGGGCTTGTGCAGCGCGCGGCGGCCCTGCATCTTCAGCAGCGCCGGCCGCACGAACTGCTCGAAGGCGACCATCGAGGAGGCCGGGTTGCCGGGCAGACCGAACATCGGGATGCCGCCGATGCGGCCGAACGCCAGCGGCTTGGCCGGCTTCATGTTCACCCGCCAGAAGTCGATGTGCCCCAGCTTGTCCAGCACGGCCTTGACCACGTCGTAGTCGCCGACCGATACCCCCGCCGAGGTGATCAGCATGTCCGCGCTCAGCCCCTCGCGGATGCGCGCCTCCAGCTCCTCCACCGTGTCGCGCGCCACCCCGAGGGGCACCGGCTCGCCGCCGCACCAGGCGACCTGCGCGCAGATGCTATAGAGGTTGATGTTGCGGATCTTGCCGGGCGTCAGCGGCTCGTCGACGTCGACCAGCTCGTCGCCGGTGGTCAGCACCGCCACCCGCGGCCGGCGTACCACCCGCACGCGCCGGCGCCCGAGCATGGCCAGCATCCCCACCTCGGCGGGCCGCACGAACGTGCCGGTGGGCAGCACGAGGTCGCCCGCGCGCACGTCCTCGCCCGCCAGGCGCACATCGCGGCCCGGCCGCGTGGGGGCGAACACGCGCACGGTGCCCGCGCCGCGCTCGGTGTCCTCCACGCGCACGATGGCGTCGGCGCCCTCCGGCAACGGCGCGCCGGTCATGATGCGCACCGCCTCGCCGGGCCGCACGGGCACCGTCGGCACCTGGCCCGCCGGCAGGTCGGCGACCACGCGCAGCTCCACCGGGCGCGCGCGGCTGGCGCCGGCCGTATCCGCGGCGATCACCGCGTAGCCGTCCATCGCCGAGTTGTGGAACGGCGGCACGTCGATATCGGCGTAGACATCCTCGGCCAGCACGCGGCCCAGCGCCTCGGTAAGCACCACCTCCTCGGCGGGCAGCACGGGGATCTGGGCCAGGATGCGCGCCAGCGCCTCGTCCACGCTCAGGATGCGCTGCTCGGTCAGCATCACACCACCCCCGCCAGCAGCTCATCGGCCAGCGGCCGCAAGTCGAGGCCGCTGTAGCCCAGGTAGCGGGCCAGCTCTTCGAGCGGGTACTTGCTGCCCTCGCGCCACAGGTCGCGCAGGAAGCGGCCCGCGCGCGGCAGGCGATACCATTCGGCGTCGTACTCGCGCTGGAGATAGCGCCGCAGCTGCGCCTCGAAGATCCACGCGCGGAACTGCTGCGCGCCCGCCAGGCCATCGGCCGTGTCGGCCAGGAATAGGGCGGGCGCGTGCTCCACCCCCAGCTCGCGCGTGAACAGCTCGGCGTATTGCGTCGCCAGGCGGTCGTAGTCGTCGCCACGATGCAGCATCGACTCCCACAGCGTCATCGCCGCCGCGCGGCGCGCGCCGTACAGCCGCTCCAGCCGCGCCACGCGCACCGCGTCGGCCGCTGCCTCCAGGTCGAGATAGCGGCTGAGCCAGGCGGGCTCGCACAGCAGCGAGGCCCACAGCAGCCCGTAGCTCTCCTGCAGCGCATCGTCGACCAGCCAGCGGTAGGCGAACGGCTGGGTGCGGTCGCGATTGGCGTAGAACTCGCCCTGCCCCGCGAGATGGAACAGCGCCGTGTAGTCGAGCCGGCCGCCGTGGGGCTGGAGCACCAGGCGCACATCGGCAGGAACGTCGAGCGCCACGCAGAATGGCCGCGGGCCCTTCAGCGGCCGCGGCTCCAGATCGACGCGGATGGCGCTCTGCACCTCCAGGTCGAGGCCCAGCTCGCGCGCCGCGCGATACAGGGTCGGTAGCAGCGCGCGCGCGCCGAACGCGCGGTCGAACCAGCGGCCGCGCAGCAGCCAGATCAGGTCGCACAGCCAGGCGTGCTCGCGTGTCAGGCGGATGACGCTGAGCAGGTCGTCGAGCGCATCGAAGTAGGGGCGCGCCGATAGCTCGAGGTAGCGCTGCGCCGCGCGCGCGACATCGGCGAGGTCCAGCCCACGGATGGTGGCGAACAGGGTCGTGTAGTCGGCGCCGAGCTTGCCCGCGTTCTCCACCAGGACGCGGTGGCGCTCCTGGTACAGTGAATTGAGGTCGTCAACGGCGCGGTGGTAGGCCGCGGCCAAGGCGTGGCGCCGCTGCGCGTCGGGCTCGTTGGCCAGCAGCACGGGCACCCACCGCAGCGGCACTGCCTGGTCGTCCCACGGCACAGTGGCGGCCGTCTCGCGCGCGGCCAACCGCTCGGCCAGGGCGGCGGTGCGCTCGCCGAAGAAGCCGCTGGCGACGAACTCCTGGCACAGCTGCTTCTGCCGTGGCGGCAGGTCGGCGTCGAGCAGCTCGCCGTAGGTATCGTCGCGGAACAGGTGGCCGAAGTCGTCGAACAGGGCCACCCAGGCTGGTACGGCCTGCAGGCCGGCGCCGGTGGCAAAGCGCTCGGCGGCGGCCGCGCGGCAGAACGCCTCGGCGTCGTGTTCGAAGCGGGGCAGGTCGAGCACGTGGTTCTCCCGGCTGGGCTTGCGGGATTATATCACCGCCTGTCGCGTCGCCCGCCCTGCCGCGGTCGGCGCCCCAAGCCTGACAGCGCTCCGGAGGTGGTATGGCGGACCCTGTCGATCTCTGCATCATCGGCGCGGGGCCGGGCGGCTACGTGGCGGCTCTGCGCGCGGCGCAGCTCGGCATGCGCGTGGCGCTGGTCGAGCGCGAGCACCTGGGCGGCGTGTGCCTCAACCGCGGCTGCATCCCCACCAAGGCGCTGCTGCGCGTCGCCGAGCTGTACACGACGTTCCAGCGCGGCGCCGAGTTCGGCATCCTGGCCGACAACCTGCGCCTCGACTACCGCCGCGCCCTGCGCTTCCGCGACCGCGTGGTAGAAAACCTGCGCAACGGCGTGGCCGGCTTGCTCAAGAGCCAGGGCGTCCAGGTGCTCACCGGCCACGGCCGGCTGGCCGGCGCGCGCACGGTGGTCGTCGCGCACAACGGCCAGGAGACGCCGGTCGAGGCGCGTCGCATCCTGCTGGCGACGGGCACCCGCCCCGCGACCCCGCCGATCCCCGGCGCCGACCACCCCGCGCTGGTGCTGACCAGCGACGACGCGCTCCAGCTCACGGCGGTGCCGCCGAGCGTGGTGGTCGTCGGCGGCGGGGCGGTGGGCATCGAGTGGGCGGTGATGTTCCACGCCTTCGGGAGCGCGGTGACCGTGCTGGAGATGATGCCGACGCTGCTGCCGAGCGAGGACGAGGAGCTCGGCCGGCACCTGGCGCGCATCCTCACCCGGCGCGGGCTGACTATCCAGACCGGCGCCCGCGTCCTGGCCATCGAGCCCGGGCCCGAGGGCGGGGCGCTGGTGCGCTACCAGGCCGCCGACGGCACCGAGCAGACCGCGCGCGGCGAGCGGGTGTTGCTCGCGGTCGGCCGCGAGCCGCTCACCGCGGACCTGGGGCTGGAGACCGCTGGGGTGCGGACCGACCGCGGCTGGGTGCCGGTCGACGACGGCCTCCAGACCAACGTGGAGGGCATCTACGCCATCGGCGACATCACCCGCCACCAGCTGCTGGCCCACGTGGCGTCGCACCAGGGCGTGGTGGCCGTCGAGCGCATGGCCGGCCACGAGCGACGGCTCGACTACACCCGCGTGCCGAACTGCGTGTTCACCCACCCCGAGGTGGCGTCGGTGGGGCTCAGCGAGGCCCAGGCGCGCGCGCGGGGCTACGACGTGCGGGTGGGCCGCTTCCCGCTCGCCGCGCTCGGGCGCGCGCAGGCCTACGGCGACACGGAGGGCTTCGTGAAGGTCGTCACCGAGGCCAAGTACGGCGAGATCCTGGGGGTGCACATCATCGGGCCGGTGGCCAGCGACCTGATCGCCGAGGCGACCCTGGCCCTGCAGCTGGAGGCGACCGTCGACGACCTCCTCGCCACCATCCACGCGCATCCCACCTGGCCCGAGGCGCTGCCCGAGGCGGCGCTGGCCAGCCGCGGCTTGGCCCTGCATCTGCTCAAACCGCGCGAGCAGCGGATGGCGGCTAACCCATGAGCGCCCCGTGCCTGTGGGCCTGGCTAGGGCAGGTAGAATACGACGCGGCCCTGGCCCTCCAGCGCGCGTTGCTCGCCGCTCGCGCCGCGGAGCGCGTGCCCGATGTGCTGCTGCTGGTCGAGCACCCGCCGGTGATCACGCTGGGCCGCCGGGCCTCGCTGGCCGACCTGCGCGCCGACCCGGCCACCCTGGCCGCGCGGGGCATCGCGGTGCGTATTACCAACCGGGGGGGGCTGGTGACGTATCATGGACCTGGGCAGCTCGTCGGCTACCCCATCGCCGCCCTCCGCCCCCTCACCGGCGGCGATGTGGTCCGGTACGTGACCGGGCTCGAAGAGGTGATGCTGCGCCTGCTGGCCGAGCAGGGCGTGGCCGCCGGGCGCGATGCGCGCCACCATGGAGTCTGGGTGGGCAGCGAGAAGATCGGTGCCGTGGGCGTGGCGGTGTCCCGCGGCGTGACGATGCACGGCTTCGCGCTGAACCTCCAGCCCGACCTGGCGCACTTCCTGCTCATCGTGCCCTGCGGCCTGGCGGACCGCGGGGTGACCTCGGTCGCCCAGCTTACCGGATGCCGGCTGCCGCTCGCTGTGGCGGCCACGGCGGCCGCGCGGCTGTTCGGGGCGGTGTTCGACCGCGCGATGGTGGCAGTGCCGGCCGCCACGCTGTGGGCCCTGGGTGAGCGCGGCCCGCTCGACGCCGCGGGTGCGGCCGTGCCGGCGGGCATGCTCTGGTAGCCGCCACTCCGAGAACAGGGGAGGGATCATCGCATGCGGTGGTTGGTGGGCCTGCTGGTCTGCGCGGTATTGGCCAGCGTCGCAGCGCCGCTGGCGCGAGGGCAAGAGCCGGGCACGACGGGCAACGGGGTGACGATTCCGACGGGTGCCGAAAGCCCAGCGGCCCCCAGCGACCAGCCCTCTCCCGAGAGCCCCGCGGGCTCCTGGGTCGCCACCCACCAGCCGACAGAGCTGTGGTCCGACTCCGAGGGCGGGGTGAGCTTCGGCCCCGTGCGCCGCTGGACCTACCTCCAGTGGACGGGCCTTGCCGCCGACGGGCGCCTATACGTGTTCAACCCGCGCACCAGCAACTACGCCTGGGTAGACGCCGCGGCGGTGGGGCCGGTGCCCGCGCCCTCGCCCGAGGAGCTGCGCGGCCCCCAGGTCGTGGAAGTGATCAACAAGCCCGGGCGCACCCTCGGCGGCTACAACCTGCGCTCCTGGCCGTCGGAAGCGCCCGAGACACGCATCCGCCCCCTGGCGCATAACGTTCCGGTCACGGTCTACGAGGCGGTCTTGGGCGACGACGGCGAGATCTGGTACCGGATTGGCGATGACGAATACGTTCATCACGACGGCGTGCGGCTGCCGCGGCCGCCCGAGCAGACGTTTCCGGGGCGCTGGATCGACGCCGATCTGCAAGAGCCGGCCCTGCTGACCGCCTACGAGGGCGATCAGGTGGTGTACACGGCACTGGCGATCAAAGGCTCCCTGGTCTCGCCCACCCCATTGGGCGTCCACCGCATCCTGCGGCGCGTGTACAACGAGACCATGGATAGCTCGACGATCGGCATCCCGCGCAACGGCCCCGGGGGCTACTACCTGCGCAACGTGCTCTACACCCAGTACTTCCACAGCAGCGGCGCGGCGATCCACTACAATTACTGGCGTGGGGAGTTCGGCTACGCGGGTAGTCACGGCTGCCTAGGCCTCAATCTCGAAGACTCGCGCTGGTTCTGGGACTGGGCGAACATCGGGACCATCGTATACATCCACCAGTAACGGCGGCCCCGCATCGCGGCCCGCTGGTCGCGCGGGGCACGGAGCAACAACCGGGTGTAGGCATGGCTCGGGAATTGCGAGACGCCTGTGGCGCCCCCTCGCGCCCCACGCGGTGCTGCACAGCGCGCTAGCCTGTTCCCGCGGCACCATGCTAAGGTTCAGGAGCAACCGAGTCACGTCCACCACGATCTCCGCAGCTCACAAGAGTTTCCGGCCGCCGGGCCGGCCAGGAACCGCGAGTGGATGCCGCCGGCCCGCGCGTCGAGACCGCGGCGGGGCCGAGGCGCGGGTCCACGCCCTACTACCTCGCCGCCAAGGAGAACGATGAGCATGGCGGATACCGACGCGATCCGGCCGTCCCCTGCCGCCGAGGGGCCCGCCCCGCCACGCCGCCCCACCCGGGTGAGGCGTAGACAGGACGAAAGCGCCAGCCCAGCTGTGGAGCCCGCTGCTCCTGCGGGCGACCGCGCCGGCGACGGCGTCGCCGGGGCAGCGAGCGCGACGCCCGCTGCGAACGCGGCCGCCGTGCAGCCTGCCGAGCTTCCCGTGCGACGCAAGCGGACCCGACGCGCCGCGCCCACCGAGCCCCCCGCCAGCGAGGCGACGGGCGCCCTGCCGCCCGCGCCCGCGGCGAACGCGAGCACCGCGCCGGCCGCGACGCCTACCGCGCGAGCACGCCGCGCCCGGCAGCGTACCCCAGTGGACGCGCCACCGGCCGAGCAGGACGCCCTGCCCACAGAGCTGCCGACCGCGCCGCCCCCCGCCAGCGCCACGACGACGGCTCCTGTCCCAGCAGCGCCCGCCCCCGCGCCAGCGGGCCCGCCGGCGCCCGAGGGCCCAGCGACAGGCCCCGCGATCACGGAGCCCGCCGCGAGCGTAGAACCCGCCGGCACGGGAGCGGACACCGCTCCGCGCCCGCTCGTGCGAACCGCCCGCCCACGCCGCGCCGCGGCGCCGGTAGTTCCCCCGGAGCCAGTCGTGGATGAGGCGGAGCCGCCCGCGGAGGCACGCTCGCCGGGAGGCCCCGCGCTCGAACGAGGCGCCTCCCCGCCCCGCCCCGCGGCCCCAGGTACCACCGGGCGCGCGCGGCGCGGCCGCCCCGGGCCAGCCGGCCGGCAGGCGCGCGGCGAGCCGCCAGCGGGCCGCCAGCCTACCCGACGTGCGGTGGCGGAGCCGGAGCGCGGACGCCGCGGGCCGATCGTCGATCCGCGCCGCCGCCCGAGCATGGACGAGCAGGCCCGCGCCGCACGGCCCAGCCGGCGCTACCCCGCGCTCGGGACCATCCGCGAGCTGAAACCCAATGGCTACGGCTTCTTGGAAGATAGCGCGGGCCGCCGCCGCTTCTTCCACCGCTCGGAGGTAGTAGGCATCCGCTTCGATCAGCTGCGAACGGGCCAGAAGGTGCAGTTCGATCCCAGCGAGGACGTGCGGGGGCTGCGGGCCTTGCAGGTGCGGCCGGCCCCCACGCCGCGGCCGCGCGGAGGCGACCGCCGGGGCGCGCGGCTCGACTACGAGGGCTGGACGCCTCGGCCACGCCGCGCGCCCGATGAAGCGCCGCGCCCGCCGTGGCGCTCTTCGCTCAGCCCCTTCCGGGGGGAGCCACCGGGCCAACCACCACGGCGCAAGCGCTGACGTTACAGATGCACGGCGTGCTGGAAGCCGACTTTACGGTGCGTGCCGTCGCAGAACGGCTTATTGGAGGACTGCCCACAGCGGCACAGCGCAAAGCTCTCGGGCGCGGGAATCTCCTTGCCCTCGTGGTTGACCAGCTTGACGCCCTTGACCAGATAAGGCCCGTCCGCGCGCACGGTGATCACTGCCTCGTCGCTCATGACTCCTCCCAGCAGTTCGGGAGCCGGTCGCGCGGCTCCCGGCCACGCGCGGCCGGTCCCGGGGCGCAGGCGCCGCGCGCGCTGGAAGTATAGCAGCCTCCTTGTCCCGCGCCGCGGCGGTCAAGCCGCCTTCAACGCCGTACCGCAGCGGGTGCAGAACCGCGCGTCGGCCGCGGCAGGGGCCTGGCAGTTCGGGCACGTGGCCGCCGCGGGAGCCGTGGGCAGCGCCGGTGGCGCCGGGTGCTCCTCGGGCGTTCCCTCCACCGCGCGCTTGAACTCGCGGATACCGCGCCCCAACGAGCTGCCCAGCTCGGGTAGCTTGCCCGGACCGAACACGATCAATACGATCACCAGGATGAGCAGTAGATGCGCGGGCTGGAACAAGCCGGAACCCATGGTCCCACCACCTCCGCGGCGTGCAACCCCACCTCGCCGCACGCCCTGCATGGCCTGCGTGTGTACCGGAGTTTACCGCAATGCGTAGCGGTGTGTAGCTCCACCGGCAGGGCGCGCTGCGGCCGGCGCACGCGGCCTCACAGCTCAGAACAGTTGTACGCCCCGGCCGGGTATGATGGAAGGAAACAGAGGCAACGCGGAGTAGACCATGGTCGTGGAACCGGCGCGGGCGCCTGAGCGCGCCGCGGCGGCGGACGCGCTGACGGCGCAGATCCAGCAGTTCGCCGAGGACGTGATGCGCGGCTACGCCGGCACGCCGCCGCGGCGCGCCAAGTACCTGCGCGACGCGCTGCACGGATCGATCGTGGTCGAGCCACACGAGGTGCCGTTCGTCGACGCCCCGCTGTTCCAGCGTCTGCGCGGCATCTTCCAGACCGGGCCGGTGTTCCTCACCTATCCCTCGGCACGCCACTCGCGCTTCGAGCACGGCGTGGGCGTGATGCACCTCGCCGGCCGGATGGTGCGCCGGCTGGCCGAGTTGGACCCCACGCTGCCCGCCGCCCACTGCCGCGCCGTGCGCCTAGCCGCGCTGCTGCACGATATCGGCCATGGCATCTTCTCGCACTCCAGCGAGAAGGTGATCGCCGCCACGCCCCTGCTGGCGGCCCAGCTCGACCCGGCGCTCCCGGGCCAGCAGCCGCACGAGAAGGTCGGGGCCTTGCTGCTGCGCAGCGCTCCCATGCGGCGGCTGTTCGAGCAGGCCGACATCGACCCCGAGATCGTGGTCGCGCTGGTCACCCATGACCTCGACGCCCTGCGCGCGCGCCGCTTCCCCCTGTACCTGGCCGGGGTGATCAGCGGGCCGATCGACGCCGACAAGCTCGACTATTTCGCGCGCGACTCGCTGTTCTCGGGGGTACCGGCGATCCTGGACTACGACCGGCTGTTGCAGAGCCTGGTGATCGGCGAGCACGGCATCCAACTGTCGATGGCCGGCGCGGCGGAGCTGGAGAAGCTGCTGTTCAACCGGCTCACCATGTACCACGCCCTATACAACCACCACAAGGTGCAGACGGCCGACTGCATGATCCAGGCGGTGATCGAGGCGATCGTCGGGCCGGCGTTCGGGACCCCGCCCGCGCAGAGCGGCCTAGTGGTCGCCACGCTCGACAGCCAGCCGCCCGGCGCGGCCAGCGTGGTCGATTTCCGTCGCGTGGTGGACTTCCTGCGGCTGGGCGACGAGGCGCTGCTGCACGCGCCGGCCGCCGACCCGTACGTGGCCGACGTGCTGCACCGCCTGCGCACGCGCCGGTTGTTGCAGCGCGCGTTCGTGCTCCAGCGAGACACGGTGACCAACCTCGACGACGACACCTACCTGGACTACGCCGACGCCGTGCGCCGCCACGCCGAGCAGGTCCGCCAGCACATCTTCGAGGCGGTGCGTCGCCAGCTGCCCACGCTGCGGCCCGGCGACCTGTGGGTGCGGCCGGCGGTGGTCCCGCGCGTGACCGACCACCACGTGATCGCCACCGCCCCCGGCGAGCCGGCGCGCCACCCGACGATCTTCTCCGGCTGGCTGCCGGACGTCACCGACCGCCGCGTGACCAACCCGGTGCAGCGCAACTACCTGCTGTACAAGGCGCCGATCTACGTGCTGGCGCCGCCGGAGCACCTGGCCACCGTCGAGCAGGCGGCCCACCACGTGCTGCGCGAGCTGTTCGACGATCTGCTGCCCCGCGTGCGCTTCCTGCCGCGCCACCGCTGAGTGCCATGCTGACCTACACGCTGGTCGAGTACGCCGCGCTCGCGGGCCTGGCCCGGGGCGCCACCCTGCGCCAGATCGCCGCGCAGTTGGGCCTCACCCAGCCCGGGGTGACCAAGCTGCTGCGCGCGGCCGAGCGCAAGGCGCAGGTGCCGTTGGTATGCCGGCAGGGCCGCCGCCTGGCGCTCACCGCCGCCGGGGCCCAGCTGGCCCGGTTGGGCGAGGCGGTGCTGCGCGCGGCCGAGCGCGCCGAGGGCGGCCTGGCAGCGTTTCGCGCGGGGCTCAGCGGGCGGGTGGCCCTGGCCGCGACCAGCACGCCCGGCAACTACGTCGTGCCGGCGGTGCTCGGCCGGTTCCTCCAGGAGGCCCCCGACGCAGAGGTCACCCTGACGGTGGCGCCGCTGGAGCGCGTCTGGGAGCTGCTGCACCGCGGCGCTGCGGATCTGGCCCTGGTGGGTGCCGAGCGCGCGCCGGCACCGTTCCGCTACACGCCGCTGTACGCCGAGCGCATCGTCCTGGTGGTCGGCCCCACCCATCCGCTGGCGCGCGTCGAGCACCTCACCTGGGATGCCCTGGCGCGTGAGCCACTAGTGACCAGCCAGAGCGAGACGACCTGGCCCGAGATGCTGCGCCGACTGGGAGCGGACGCCTTCGTGCCCTACCGACACCGCGAGCTGCGCGCGGTAGAGGGGCTCAAGCGCCTGGTGGAGACCGGGTACGGGGTCGGCTTGGCCTTCTACCGCGCGGTGGAGCGCGAGCTGCGGCTGGGGCTGCTGCGCGAGCTGACGGTGGCAGGCGCGGTGGGCGCGGTGCCGTTCGGGCTGGTACGCCCCCCCGACCCGCCCATGGCCCCCGTGGTGGAGCGGCTGAGTCAGGCGCTGCACGCGGCCACCCGCGACGCGTCCGCGCGCCCCCTGATAGATAGCAGTAGTTATCGATAATGCCACCAGGTTGGCTATTGTAGGCATGCGTTGCCCAGTGCTACCCTGCGCCTAGACATCGCGATGGACCAGGGGCGAGCCGCTGAACGCGGCGTGGGGGGAGGAAGCGCATGACCACGCAACCCAAGTTCCTGACCGATCCGTATCTGGAGTGGGTCGCCCGCGAGGGGCTACCGGTCATCGAGGACTTCGGGGTCGACCTGCTCCAGGTGGAGACCAAGCCCTGGGCCCGCATGGGGGCCAACGGCGCGTTCGTGCACGTCAAGGGGCGCGGCGACTACCTCAACGTCTACGTCTGCGAGATCCCAGGCGGCGGGGCCACCGAGCCGCAGCAACACCTGTTCGAAGAAGTGATCTACGTGCTCGACGGCCGCGGCAGCACCGCGATCGAGACGCCCGACGGCCGGCGCCACACCTTCGAGTGGGGCACGGGCAGTCTGATCGCCATCCCGCTCAACGTCCGCTACCGCCACTTCAACGCCCAGGGCCGCGCCCCGGCGCGGTTCGCCAGCGTCACCAACCTGCCGCTGATGCTGAATGTGTTCCACAACGAGCGGTTCGTGTTCGAGAACCCGTGGCAGTTCCACGAGCGGCTGGGCGATGAGCGCTACTTTCGGGGGGAGGGCGAGTTCATCCCCATGCGGCCGGGGCGCCACATGTGGGAGACCAACTTCGTGCCCGACCTGCGCACGTTCCAGCTGCACGAGTGGAAGGAGCGCGGGGCGGGGGGCTCGAACATCATGTTCATTCTGGCCGACGGCACCATGCACGCTCACATGAGCGAGATGCCCGTCGGCACCTACAAGAAGGCGCACCGCCACGAGGCCGACTTCCACATCTTCCCCGTGACGGGCCACGGCTACAGCCTGTTCTGGAACGAGGGCGATACAGAGTACCACCGCTTCGACTGGCGCCACGGCTGCGTCTACGCGCCGCCGGACATGGTGTTCCACCAGCACTTCAACACCAGCCCCTATCCCTCGCGCTACCTGGCGGTGGCGTTCGGCAACCTCCGCTACCCCTTCACCGCCAGCAAGCGCGCGACGTTCACGGGGATGGACGTGAGCGTGAAAAGCGGCGGCCGCCAGATCGAGTACGAGGACGAGGACCCGCGCATCCGCCAGATGTTCGAGGCCGAGCTGGCGAAGGTCGGCGTGGCGTGCCGCATGCCGCCGGTGCCCGCGCGGGTGTGAGCCGTGTGCGACCACGACCTGAACGACCTGCGCTTCCCCGACCACCACGGCGACGACCACGCGCACGACGAGCACGGTAACCACCTCGACGATGCCATCTGGCACAGCGACAACGTCGAGTTGGTTACCGTCGGCATCGACATCGGGTCGAGCACCTCGCACCTGATGTTCTCGCGCCTCCGACTGGCGCGGCTGAGCACGCTGCTGTCCAGCCGCTTCGTGGTGGTCGAGCGCACCACGCTGTACCGCTCGCCGATCCTGCTCACGCCGTACCGGGCCGACAACCGCATCGATGCCGAGCGGCTGGGGGCGTTCATCGCCGAGGCGTATGCCCAGGCGGGGTTAACCCCAGACGCGGTGGACAGCGGGGCGGTGATCCTCACGGGCGAGGCGCTCAAGCGCGCCAACGCGCGGGCCATCGCCGAGCTGTTCGCCGAGCAGGCCGGCCGCTTCGTGTGCGCGTCGGCGGGACACAACTTGGAGGCGATCTTGGCCGCCCACGGCTCGGGCGCTGTGGCGCTGTCGCGGCAAGGCGGCACGGTGCTGAACATCGATGTGGGCGGCGGCACCAGCAAGCTGGCCATCTGCCAGCGGGGCCAGGTGCTGGACACGGCAGCCATCGGCGTAGGCGGGCGGCTGGTGGCGCTGGACGACGCGGGCCGCGTGGTGCGCCTGGAGGCCGAGGCGCGCGCCGCCGCGGCCCTGCTGGGAATCTCGCTCGCGCTGGGCGCCCCGCTGCCGCCCGCCGCGCGGGACCGGCTCGCCGCGGCGCTGGCCGATGCGTTGGTGGCGCTAGTGCGCGGTGAGCAGGATGCCGCGGCTCCAACGGCCGCCGGCCGCCTGGCCCAGGCGCTGCTACTCACGCCCCCACTCGCCTACCGGGGGCCGATCGACACGATCGTGTTCTCCGGCGGGGTAGCCGAGTACCTCTACGGCGAGCCGGCGCAGGAGTTCGGCGACCTGGCGCGCCCGCTCGCCGCCGCGCTGCGTCGCGCCCAGGCGGCCGGACAGCTGCCGGCGCCGGTGGCGACCCCGGCCGAGCGCATCCGCGCCACGGTGATCGGCGCCTCGCAGTTCACGGTGCAGCTCAGCGGCAACACCGTGACGATCACCGATCCCCATATCCTGCCGCTGCACAACCTGCCCGTGCTGCGGCCGGCGCTAGGCGAGAACCCGTCGGCCGCCGCGGTGGCCGCCGCGCTGCGGCGCAGCCTCCAGCGGGCCGACATCGCCGAGGGCACCGCGCCCGTGGCAGTAGCGCTGGCTTGGGATGGCCTGCCATACTACCACGCCCTCCGTGCGCTGGCCGAGGGGATCGTGGCCGCGCTGCCGCGCACGCTCCAGCGCGGGCTGCCGCTGACGTTGGTGTTCGACGGGGACGTCGGCCGCACGGTGGGCGGTATCCTGCGCGAGGAGCTGGGGGTAGCCACCCCACTGATCTGCATCGACGGCGTGCGGCTGAGCGAGCTGGACTACATCGACATCGGGCGAGTGGTGGAGCCCGCGAACGTGGTACCGGTAGTGGTCAAGTCGCTGTTGTTCCCGGAACCGAGCCTGCGCCAGCAGGGCGAGCTACTGGAGGTGTGACGCCGCCTGCGATCAAGCCCACTGCGGTGCGCTCGCCGATTGACAGATCTCTCTAAGAGGCCTATTATGCTGCTAGCTTGGGGCGAGGGGGCGGAGTGATGGCGGCACACCACGGGCGGCGGGCTCTCCGAGGCACACGCCGCGGCTGGGGCCTGTTCGTACTCGGTGTGCTGCTGGTGGCCGGCGGGGTGCTGGCGCTTGGGCAGCCGGCGCGCGTCGCCCCGGCGGTGGCGGCGGCCGTGTCCAGCGATGGGCTGGCCGCGAAGCTCCTGGCACGCGATGGCGCCCCCGCGCCGCCCGCGCAAACCGCGCCGGTGGCCGAGGCGGCGATTCCCCAGTTCGGGGCGCCCGTCGCTTCGGCCGCCCGCTCGGCGGCGCGCGTGCAGCCGAGCGAGAACCTCACGGTCAACGAGTTTTTCGTGCATGTCCCGCCGTCGGTGCAGGGGCGCTTGCATGTGCTGGTCGCCTTGCACGGGATGGGCGGCGCAGGCCAGACGTTCTGCGAGACGCTGCTGACCCGGACGGATGGCGCGCAGTGGCTGGTGGTCGCGCCGACCTACCAGTACGGCGACTGGCGCGACCCGAATACGGTGACGCGCGAAGAGAGCGCGCGCTTCATCCCGCGCCTGCACCAGTTCCTGCTGGACCTGCCGACCCGCACTGGGCTGGACCTGGAGCCGCGCGCGGTGCTGCTGGGCTACTCGCGCGGGGCGCAGCTGGCCCAGCGCTTCGCCATGGTCTATCCCGAGCAGACGCGCGCGGTGGCGCTCATCTCGGCCGGCACGTACACGCTGCCCCTGAGTAGCCTCGAGCTCAATGGGCGCACAGTCCGGCTGCCCTATCCCTTTGGAGTTGCCGACCTCCAGGAGCGCTTCGGGCGCGCGTTCGATGTCACCGCCCTGCGCAATATCCCCTTCTGGGTCGGCGTGGGGGCTAACGACAACAACCCCGCAGACTTGCCGCGCCAGTGGGATCCCTACCTCGGTACGACACGGGTCGAGCGGGCGCAGGCCTTCGCGCGCCGCCTGGCGGAACTCGACGTGCCGGTGCAGCTCAACGTGTTCGAGGGCATGGATCACGCAGTGAGCGACGAGGTCCGCTTCAAGGCGCTCGACTTCCTTGCCAGCGTGCAGTAGCAAGCATCCCAAAGTGCGTGGCCGCGAGACAGCAGGGGGCGCGTCCCACCCATGCCGCGCTACGGCGTGCTCGTGCTGGTTGGCGTGGTGCCCCCGCTGGGCGATGATGTCTCGCGCGGGGAGGCCGGGCTAGCTGGACTGGTCGGTTCAGCCGGGCGGCTAGCGCCTGGCTCGCCCGCTTGCGCGCCGTTGCCCCCCCCGGTGGCCTCCGCCGGCGCAGCGGTCGCGGGCGGGGGGACCTCGGCGCTGGTCGCGATGCTGCGTAGGCGCTCAATGCGGCTGCCGGCGCGCTCGCGGGCGCTCTCGGTGGCGCTAGCCACCTCCTCGCGGATCTCCTTGAGCAACTGCCGGGTCTCTTCCAGCAGGGCGGCGGCCCGGCGCTGGTATTCCCGCGCGTCGGGGCGCAGCCCCTCGGCTTGTAAGCGATCGTAGGCGACTTTGGCCGCGATCCCCACGGCCACACCCACCAAGAATCCGAACATCGTCTCCGCTCCTTCACCCGCGCGCCGTCGTTAGCGGCGCCTCCTCCTGGTGCAGAAAGTATGCCATCTCGCAGCCCTTATGGTTGCCGCATCCGCAAGCGGCGTGCGACACTCGGGAGGCTGATACCAACCCGGAGGTGTGCGTTGCAGAGGTGGGTCCTGCCGATCGCGGTGGTGCTGCTAGCAGCCTGTAGCCCGCCTAGTAGCGCCGCGCGCCCGACCCCGCCGCCCACCGTGCCGCCGCGCACAGCGGTTCCGACCGCGGCCGCTACCGCCAAGCAGTGGCCGGCCCCGCCGCCCATGACCATCGACCCCGCGCACGAGTACATCGCCACGCTGCACACCACCATGGGCGACATCACGATCGAGTTGCTCCCCCAGGAGGCGCCGAAGACGGTGAACAACTTCGTCTTCCTGGCGCGCGAGGGCTTCTACGACAACGTCAAGTTCCACCGGATCATCAAGGACTTCATGATCCAGACGGGCGATCCGCAGGGCACCGGCCTGGGCGGGCCGGGCTACCGCTTCGAGGACGAGCCGGTGCGGCGCGCCTACGAGCCCGGGATCGTGGCCATGGCCAATGCCGGCCCGAATACCAACGGCAGCCAGTTCTTCATCGTGCACGGCCCGCAGGCGCGCACGCTACCCCCCAATTACACCATCTTCGGCCGCGTGATCGCGGGGATGGACGTCGTTGACCGGATCGCCAACGTGCCTGTGCGTCCGAACCCGCGCGGTGAGCCATCGGTGCCGACCCAGGACGTGCGCATCGTCTCGATCGAGATCGACGAGCGTGGTAGCTGAGCGGCCCGCTACCAGCCCCGCAGCACCCGGCCGGTGCGCAGGTACCAGTCGGGGAGCTGGGCGAGGCGGGCGGCCGGGCCGGTGAGGGCAGCGGGCTCGATGCCCTGTAGACGGCTGGGCGCTAGCCAGCTGCTCAGTGGGTAGTACAGCGGCACACTGGGCAGCTCGGCCGCCCACAACGCCTGGAAAGCGCGGTACGCCTCCAGACGGGTGGCGGGGTCATCGCTCGCCGCGCCTTGCGCCAGCAGCTCGTCGGCACGGGGCTGGTGCCACCCCGCGAGGTTGGCGGCTCCCTCGGTGCTCCACAAGTCGCGCAGGAGATCCGGGTCGCGGCGGGGCGTCCAATAGCCGCCCAGCAGTGCCTGGAAGCGCCCGCCGGCGAGCTCCTCTCGCGCCAGCTCGTCCCACGGGCGCAGCACGACCTCGACGCGGAACCCCACCGCGCGCAGATCGCGCGCCACCGCCTCGGCAGCGCGCTGCCGGCCCGCGTCGGGATTGGTCACGAGGCTGATAGCCAGGGGCCGCCCCTGACGCTGGCGCTCGCCCCCGGCGGTGGCACGCCAGCCGGCGCCGTCGAGCAGAGCGCGAGCGCGATCGGGCGCGTAGCTCGGCCAGGCGCCAGCGGCCGCAGCCCACGAGTTGGGCGGCAGCGGGCCCCACGCGGGGGCGGCCGCCCCGGGCACCTCGCCGACCAGCCGCTCGCGGTCGATCGCATGCGCCACGGCGAGGCGGACGGCGCGCTCGTCGAATGGCGGCGCTGTCGTGTCGAGCCACAGTATGGTGACGCGACTGTAGTCGGGATGCGCGTAGCTGACCACCGGCACGCCTGGCGGCGGGGCGAGCGGCTGTCCCACGGCGGCCAGGCCATCGACGGCGCCGGCTTGCAGCGCCGCCTGCGCCGTCGCCAGGTCGGAGTAGAAGCGAAAACGCAGCTCCGCCAGGTACGGCGCGCGCCCGTGGTAATAGGGGTTGGGCGCCAGCACCATCTCCTGAGCCGTGAGGTCGAGCAGGCGGTACGGCCCCGCACCGATCGGGTCTAGATTGAAGGGGTGGGTCAGCCAGGCCGTGCCGCGCGTGCCGGCCAGCCGAGCGCGCGGCACGAGGCCTAGCGCCGCCGCCTCGGGGAATGCGGCCCAGGGCCGCGGCAAGACGATGCGTACAGTGCGGTCATCGAGCGCCTCGACCTGCAGTTCGCGCCAGGGCGCCAGGCGGTCCGCGTCGGCTGGAAAAGTCGGATCGCGCAGGGCCTCGTAGGTGAACACCACGTCAGCGGCAGTGAGCGGCGAGCCATCGGACCACCGCAGGCGCTCCCGCAGCACGAACGTGTAGGTCCGTCCGTCCGCACTGCGCTCCCACCGCTCGGCCAGGTCGGGGACCACGCGCCCATCCGGCTCCACGCGCGTCAGGCCGGCGAACAGTAGCGGGAGCCAGACGTGGTCGGCGGCATCGTCGGCAGCCAACAGCGGATTGAGCGTAGTGGGCTGGCCCAGCGCTGCCTCCACGTAGCGCCCCCCGGCCGCGGGAACGATGGTAGTGCAAGCGAGGAACAGCTGCCAGGCCCCCGCGAACAGCGCGAGCAGTGCTACCGCCGCCCCTACCACGCGCGGCCAGCGGCGCGGGGAGCGATGGCGCGGCAGACTTCGGCGTCCCGCAGGGGTGGCGTGCGCCACCCCCCGCCAAACCGCCCTCTCGCCTGGAGGCGCGGACCGCACGCTAGCTGGCGGCGAGCTTGGCGCTGGCGAGCGAGATGAGGATGAACACCACCGCCAGCCCGATGGTGAACTGGAACAGCAGCCGCTCGATGCCGCGGCGCGTGCGATAGATCGAGGAGTCGGAGCTGAACGTGGAGGAGAAGCCCGAACCGCGACTCTGCAGCAGCACCACCGCGATCAGGGCGACCGCGAGAAGGATCTGCGCGAACTCGACGTAGGGGGCCAAAAACGACACAACACGCCTCCCGTGCACTGCGCCCGCATTATAGCAGGCCTCACAGCGGGTGCGCCGCGTGGGCCCCACTCAGCGCGCCGGGCAGCGGCTCGGCCTTCTCGTAGTACAGGCGGATCAGCGCCTGCGCCAACTTGGCAGGCTCGTGGCGCAAGGGCGCGTGCGGATCCACCACATCGGCCAGCACGAGGTGGAAGCCCAGCGCCTCCGCGTCCTCCCTATGCGCGGTCACCACGGTGGAGGGGTAGCGCTCGGGAATCACTACGTCAGTGCGGCTGTTCGCCAGGACATAGTCGAACGGATCCTCGGGCAGGTGCCGGCGCAGCGCCTCGACGTGCTCGCGCACCCCGAAGCCGTCCGTCTCGCCGCGCTGGGTCGCCACGTTGCACACGTACACGCGCAGCGCCTTGGTGGCCAACAGGGCGCGGTAGATCCCCTCCACCAGCAGGTTAGGCAGCAGGCTGGTGAACAGGCTGCCCGGGCCGAGCACCACGAGGTCGGCCTCCAGGATCGCCTTGATCGCCTCGGGATACGCCGGGGGGTGGGCCGGCTCCAGGTAGAGCCGGCGAATTGGGCGCCCCATCTGGCTAATCTTCGATTCGCCCTCTACCATCGCGGCGTCGTCTAGCTCGGCACGCAGCGTCAGCGGCACCAGCGTGGAGGGCAGCACCTGGCCCCGGACGGCTAACACGCGGCTGGACTCGCGCAGTGCCCGCTCGAAGCTGCCGGTGACTCCCATCATGGCCACCAGAAACAGGTTGCCGAAGCTGTGCCCATCCAGCTCGGAGCCCTGGTCGAAGCGATACTGGAACAGCTTGGCCATCAGCGGCTCGACATCGGCCAGGGCCACCAGGCAGTTGCGGAAATCGCCCGGGGGCAGGATGCCGAGATCCCGCCGCAGGCGGCCCGAGCTGCCGCCATCATCGCCGACCGTGACGATCGCCGTGATGTTGCTGGTGTAATCCTTCAGGCCCCGCAGCAGCATCGACAACCCGGTCCCCCCGCCGATGGCTACCACTTTCGGGCCACGCTGGCGCGCGCGGTAGTTATAGATCGCGTCCACGATGTTCTCGCGGCCCGGGGCGAGGGCATCGATCAGCGAGCGGTTCAGCTTCCACAGCGCAAAGGCGATCAGGCCCGGACCGATAGTGGCGAACAGCGCCGCGCGCACCGGCCGCGGCAGGAACTGGAGAGTGAGCCAGAACACCTCCTCGGGGAACGGGGCCGTGCGGTAGATCTCTACAAGGAGATACGCCACCCCCAGCACGAAGATCAGCATGCCGGCCATCAGCACCAGCAGCCACCGCTTCAGGTGCATGCCAGGGTACAGCAGCTTGAGTAGTTTCATGGTCCCTCATTACCTGCGCGGGCTGGCCCCGGGCGCTGGCGCGGCGTCGGGGGCGGGAGCCGGCAGCGCGAGCACCCCCCCCCAGGCACCGCGCGTTGCCGGCCGGCCTCTGCACGGCGCGTGCCAGCCGGTCGAAGTACACCGCGCGGAGCGGCCGCGGCCATGTACACGCGGCGTACTCCGCGTAGGGCGACCGACAGGCTAGCGGCGGGGCGCAGCCACCCGCCGCTCGGCCTCGGCGCGCAGGGCGGGCGCGTAGCTGCGCAGCTCGACCTGGTTCCCATCGGGGTCGAGCACGTACACCGAGAGCGTGGTGCCCTGCGCCCCCCATCGCGGCATCGGCTCGCCGAGGATCGGCACGCCGTGCTGCCGCAGCGTCTCCACCAGCGGCTCCAGCGCGTCGGCCTCCACCACCAGGCAGAAATGATCCATGTTTCGCCCCGCGGGCGCGGCCCCGTCGCGCCGGGGAAACAGATCGATGACGAACCGCTCGTCCACGCGCAGCGAGGGGAACCCTACCTGCCCCGCGCGGAACTCCGCCAGCCGCTCGACGGGCAGGCCGAGCAGGCCGTGGTAGAAGGCCAGCGAGCGATCGATGTCGGCCACGGTGAGTACGATGTGATCGATCCCGCGCACGGCGACCATACGCACACTCCCGGCCGCGGCTGAACCGCCGCACCGTCCCCGAGCCCTCAGTATCCGCCCGGCTGGGCGATCGGTCAAGGGGCCGCTCCGCCGCCCGTGGGGCGCCGCACCTGGTAGACTGGTCCGCGACCCTCCCCGCGCGACGTGGACCAAGGACGATGGGCAGCGAGGAGTTGGGCAGCCTGCGCGTGGCGGTGCTCGTGGCCGTGGCGGCAACGTTCCTGGTGATCGAGGCGCTGTTGCTCCGAACAGCCTGGCGCCCACGCACCAGTGCGCCCCCTCCGGGCGAGGAGTCGCGTTTGTCCGTACGGCTCAGCCGTGCGTGGGAGATGCTATGGGCCGTCCTGCCCGCCCTCGGCCTGCTGGCGTTGCTCCTGCTGGGTGCCCGGGCCCTATGGCAGCCCTGAGCGGGTGCGGCGGTTGACGGCCCCCTGGGCATGACCGTAAGCTCCCGCACGAGCACAACGGCTAGAGCCGCGGCACGGGAACCAACGGTGGTCCGACGCACGTGGGATGGGCGGAGCCGCGTCGGCGCGAGGGGCCCGCTGCTGTACGCTCACGCGCCGCGCGCGGGCCGCGTTCTGGCCGCTCGGCTACGTGGCCGGCGGCCGCTGTTCGTGTGTACCATCGCCTCTACCGACACGGCTCGCATCCCGGGCCTGTCGGCGGCAGGGGCCACGCCGGCCCTGCGCGAGCTGACGCCCGCTGCCGATGCTGAGGCCCTGTTCTACGGCCGTGCCCGCTGCCTGCACGGCGTGCCATCGAACCCGCTCGGGCCGCCCGGCCCCGCCATCATCACCATCGCCGCCCTGCGCCTGGCGCGGATCCCCTTCCTGGTCGTCGACGCCGGCACGCGCGTGCGCCCGCAAGCGCCGGTGATCCACCTGGGCGACCGGCCGGGGGCCTGCATCACGACCGGCCGGGCGGTGCCCCATGCGCACGAGCTGGTCGCCCGCGGGCGCCTGCTGGGGCAGCAGCTCGCGCATCTGGCCGACTACTTGGTGCTGGCCGAGAGCGTGCCGGGCGGCACCACCACCGCCCTTGCAGTGCTGCTCGCCCTGGGCATCGACGCCGCGGGCCGCGTCAGCAGCTCGATGGCCGAGAACGCGCACGCGCTCAAAGAAGCCACAGCCCGCGCGGGGCTGGCGCACCTGGCGCCTGCGGCGGTAGCCGCCGACCCGCTGCACGCCGTGGTGGCAGTGGGCGACCCGATGCAGCCGGCGGTGGCCGGCCTGCTGCTGGGCGCGGTGGCGCGCGTGCCTGTGCTGCTGGCGGGCGGCACGCAGATGGCAGCCGTGCTGGCGCTGGCCTGTGCGCTGGCCCAGCACGCGGGGAAGCGGCTGGCCCCGGGCCGGGTGGCCATCGCCACTACCCGCTGGGTGCTGGCCGACCCCACGGCCGACCTACCGGGGCTGGTCGCGCCGCTCGGACCGTATCCCGTGTTGGGCACCGCGCTCAGCTTCGCCCGCTCGCGCCACTTGGCGCTGCGTCGCTACGAGGAGTTCCTGGTCAAAGAGGGCGTGGGAGCCGGCGGGGCCGCCGTGGCGGCCGCTCTGGCGGCGGGGATCACGCCCGAGCAGCTGCGGCGCGCGGTGGAACGCGTCTATGAGCGCTTGGGACCGGAGGATGCTGGAGGCTAGCCAGCGGTGGAACCCGCGCTATCTGGCGCACGTGACCACCCCGCCAGATGCCGCGCCCGTGCTGCGGCTGGACGCGCTGGAGCCCCCTGAGGCAGCGGCCCTCCAGGAGGCCGCCGCTACCGTGGGCGCCGCCGCGCTGGTGGGGCCGCGCGGGGCACTGGTGCGCGGGACGCCCGACCAGCACGTGGCGCTGGCCGCCGAGCTGGCCGCACGGCCGCCGCCCGCCTCTCGCTTGGGCCAGGCGATCGCCGGCACCTGGCAGCACCAGTTCGGGCCACCGCCCCCGCCCACCCGCCTGGGCGCCGCGCAGTGGGAGTGGGGCCGCCGTACCTATGTGATGGGTATTCTCAACGTCTCGCCCGATTCGTTCTCCGGCGACGGGCTGGCGACGGTCGAGGACGCGGTCGCGCAAGCACGGGCGTTCGCCGCTGCGGGCGCCGACCTCCTCGATGTCGGGGGCGAGTCGACGCGTCCCGGCTTCACGCCCCTCTCCGCCGAGGAGGAGCGGGCGCGCGTGCTGCCCGTGCTACGCGCGCTGCGCGAGGCGGTGGCGCTGCCGCTGTCGGTCGATACCTACAAGCCCGAGGTGGCCGAAGCGGCGCTGGCCGCGGGCGCCTGCATGATCAACGACATCACCGGCCTGCGCGCGGGGCCGGCGCTCGCGGCGTTGGCCGCCCGCCACGGCGCGGCGCTAGTCTTGATGCACAACCGGCCGGCCCCGGCCGCCATCGGGCCGCTGGGTGGCCACAATCCCGCCGTGGCCTACGACGACCTGCTGGGCGAGGTGCTGGCCGACCTGCGGGCCGCCGTGGCCCGCGCGGTGCGCGCCGGGGTACCTCCAACGCAGATCCTCGTCGATCCCGGCATTGGGTTCGGCAAGACGCGCGAGCAGAACCTCGTCCTGCTGGCGCGGCTCGGCGAGCTGCGGGCGCTCGGGCACCCCATCCTGCTCGGCAGCTCGCGCAAGTCGGTGATCGGGCTCACTCTCCACCTCCCGCCAGATCAGCGCGTCGAGGGCACCGCGGCCACCGTGGCTCTCGGCATCCGCGCGGGGGCGGATGTGGTGCGGGTACACGATGTCCACGCGATGGCACGGGTGGCACGGCTGAGCGACGCCATCGCCCGCGGCGGGCCGCCGGCCAGCACCTGATCCCCTACAATGGGAAGCGGGGCGTCCGTGGCCGAAAGGGACCGCTGGCTCGTGTGGGACTACACCGCCGCGCTGCGCTGGCTGCTCGCACTGCCCAACTGGGAGACCGCGCTGCCCGACCAGGCACCACGCCAGGATCTCGCCCGCCCGCAGGCGCTGTTCCGCGTGCTCGACCTGCTCCCGCCGCCGTACCCGGTGGCGATCATCGCGGGCACTAACGGCAAGGGCTCCACAGCAGTGATGCTGGAGAGCATCTTGCGCCAGGCGGGCCGCCGCACGGGGCTGTACACGCAACCCCACCTACATACCTACCGCGAGCGGATCCAGGTGGACCGCGCGCCGATCGCGCCGGAGGCGTTCGCTGCCGGGGCGGCGCGCGTGCGGGAGGCGATCGCGCGGTTGGCCCAGGAAGCCCCAGCGCTAGGGCCCGTAACGACCTACGAGGCGACGACCGCGCTCGCGCTGTGGTACTTCGCCGAGCGGGCGGTCGAGGTGGGAGTGCTGGAGGTCGGGCTGGGCGGGCGCCTGGACGCGACCAACGCCGTCGATGCCCAAGTGGCCGTGCTGACCCCCATCGATCTCGACCACACGCGCGTGCTGGGCGACACGCCCGCGGCCATCGCCGCCGAGAAAGCGGCGGTGATCAAGCCGGGCGCGATCGCCATCAGCGCGCCGCAGCGGCCGGACGTGGCCGCGGTGATCGCGGCGACCGCGGCCGCCCGCGGGGCCGCGCTGCGATGGGCGGGCGATGGCGCCGCGCGCGTGGAGGGCACGGCGATCGTCACGCCGCGGGCCGAGTACCGCGAGCTGCGGCTGGGCCTGCTCGGCGACCACCAGTGGCTCAACGCCGCGACGGCCGTGGCCGCCGCCGAGGCGCTCGCCGAGCGCGGGGTCCCCGTGCCGAGCGAGGCCGTCGCGCCGGGGCTGGCCTGTGCGCGCTGGCCGGGCCGCCTGGAGGTGCTCGCCCCGGGCCCCCCGCTGGTTCTGGCCGATGGCGCGCACAACCCCGCGGGCGCCGCCGTACTGGCCGCCGCGCTGGAGCGCCACTTTCCCGGCACGCGCCGCCTGCTGGTCCTGGGCGTGTCGGCCGACAAAGATATCGAAGGGATCGTGGCGGCGCTCGCCCCCGTCGTGGACCGGCTCTATGCCACCGAGGCCCGGCAGCCCCGGGCGCTCGCGCGGGCGCGCATCTACCAGGTCGCCCGCGCCAGGGGTGTCCGCGCGCAGAGCATCCCCACGGTCGACGCGGCGATCCGCCACGCGCAGCGCCAGCGGGGCCCGCGCGATCTGGTGGTCGTGGCCGGCTCGCTGTACGTGGTGGCCGAGGCTCGGGTGGCCCTGGGCCGCGCCGAGACACCCGACCCCCCACTGGCCTGACCCCAAGGAGCGATTGCTCATCGTACCATTCGCCCGATCGGACAACCCGCTGTTCACGCTAGCCAACAGTGGCCGCCGCCAGACGCCGCCGCTGCTGGCCGTGGTAGTCGCCGTCGCGGTCGGTGGGCTCGGAGCCGTGGTGGGCGCGGGGGTGGCCCTGCCGCTGCTGCTGGTCGCCCCGCCAGCGGTGGCACAGCCCCTGGCGCTGGGGGCGGTGTTCCTGCCGATCTACCTCCTGCTGGGGGCCTGGCTCGCCTGGGTCGAGGGCCGCCCGTTCGCCACGCTGGGTTTCACCGGCGCCGGTGTGGTCCGTAAGCTGGCGGTCGGAGCGATGCTGGGCGCCGGCATGTTTGCGGCGGTCGTTGCGCTCCAGGCCACCATGGGGGCCATTGTCGCCGATCCGCAGCGCGAGGGGGCCGGCCCCACGGCACTGGGTGCGGTGCTAGCCATGCTCGTGGGCTACGGCGTGCAAGGGCCGGCCGAGGAGGTGCTGTTCCGCGGCTGGCTGCTGCCGACACTCGGCGCGCGCACGCGACCGTGGGTGGGAATAGTGGGCAGCGCCGCGCTGTTCGCGCTGTTCCACGGGCTCAACCCAGGCCTGAGCGCGCTGGCGCTGGTCAACCTGGCGTTGGTCGGGGTGTTCCTGGCCCTCTGGGCGCTAGCCGAGGGCAGCCTGTGGGGCGTGAGCGCCTGGCACGCCTTGTGGAACTGGACCCAGGGCGCGGTGTTCGGGCTGTCAGTCAGCGGCTGGAGCGAGGGCCCGTCGCTACTCGCGCTGTCCACGACGGGGCCAGCGCCGCTCAGCGGCGGCCGCTTCGGGCCTGAGGCGAGCCTGGCCACCACGGCGGTCCTGGGGCTCGGCATCGCCCTGCTGCTGCTCGCGGGTCGCTACAGGCCAGCCGCCGCGCACGGCCGCTAAGGGGCAGTATGCTATGATGTAGCACGGTTCCCATGGCGCACGCTCAGCTGGGCGCCGTGGGCCGCAACGGGAGCAGCTCGCGGGAGGCGAACATGGCGGTGCGCCCCATCGTGCAGATCGGCGATCCGATCTTGCGCCAGAAGGCGAAGCGGGTCAAGCATATCGATCGCTCGCTCGATCCGCTGATCGAGGACATGATCGACACGATGCGCGCCGCACCGGGCATCGGGCTCGCCGCGCCGCAGATCGGCGTGTCCCTGCGGGTGATGGTCATCGAGATCGATGGCGAGATGACCGTGCTCATCAACCCCGAGATCGTCAAGCGCGAGGGCGAGTGGGAGCCCGAGGAGGGCTGCCTGAGCGTGACGGGCTACGTGGCGAACGTGCGGCGCTCGTGGGCGGTGTGGGTCAAGGCCAAGAACCGCCAGGGCCGCGACGTGCGCCTGAAGGGCGAGGGCCTGTTCGGGCAGGCGCTCCAGCACGAGATCGACCACCTGGACGGCATCCTGTACGTCGATCGGCTGGACAGCCTGGACCAGCTCCGCAAGATCGAGCCGGGCCGCCGGCGCCGGCGCGTGCGAGCCGAGGAACCGGTCTCCCAAGCGACCGGCTAGCGCCCCGCGCCCATGACGGCCCCGCCCGAGCGCCCACTGATCGGCATCACTACCGGTCCCCTGCCGCCACGGCCTCCGTACTCGGCGGGCCTGCGCCAGAACCGCGCCTACGCCCAGGCGATCGCCGCGGCCGGCGGGCTGCCCGTGCTGCTCCCCCTACTCGACGATGCCGTGGTGCTGCGCGCGCTCTACGCGCGGCTCGACGGGCTGCTACTGCCCGGTGGCGGCGATGTCGCTCCCGAGCGTTACGGCCAGGTCCCGCGGCCGGACTGCGCCGTCGAGGGCGTCGACGCGCAGCTCGACCGGGTCGAGCTGCAACTGGCGCGCTGGGCGCTCGACGAGGGCCTGCCCATACTGGGCATCTGCCGCGGCCAGCAGGTGCTCAACGTCGCGGCTGGGGGCACGCTGCTCCAGGACATCACCCGCGAGGCGCCCGGCAGCCTCGTCCATCGCCGTCCCGAGGCACGCCGCGAACTGGTCCACCCGATCGCCGTGGCGGGCGACAGCCGACTGGCGGCTGTGCTCGGCGCGGTCGCGCTAGGGGTGAACAGTATCCACCACCAGGCAGTCGCCCGCCTGGCGCCCGGCGTGCGAGCGGTAGCCTGGGCGCCCGACGGGGTCATCGAGGGCGTGGAGGTGGCGGCGCATCCGTTCGCCCTGGCCGTGCAGTTCCACCCCGAGGAGTTAGTACCTGCTCACGCCCCCAGCGCACGCCTGTTCTGCGCCTTCGTGGCCGCCTGCGCCCAGCGCCGCGCGGGCTGAAAATTCCCGCGCGCCGCCTACCCGCTCGCTACACTCTCCGGTGGGATCCGCGCGGACCCTACTACTTGGCGACCCTACTCGGAGGTGGCTCTTGCTACGTCAGCTACTCTGGGCCGCGGGCCTCAGCGTGAGCCTAGCGGCCCTCCCACTCAGCGCTAGGGCCCAGGACGCGGGCTCACCGCCAGCGCCGGCGGAGACGGTGGTGGCTCCCACACCGCCCAGCGCGGCGCCGGCGGACGAGTTCGCGCCCCAGTCGTCGTTCACCGACGAGACCCCGTTCTTCGCGGCGAACAACACGCCGTTCGCCAGCGGTAGCGAGGGGGGCCTATAACGAGCAGCGGCCGGGTGGGGTGGTCAGGCACCTACCGCCCGGCCGCTCTATAATCGTGGAGCCGCTGCCCGCCTGCGGCCCTCGAATCGCCGGAATCGAGGATGGATGCTATGCGTAAGCCCCTGTGCGCGATCGCGCTCGGCCTCCTCCTGCTACTCGCGCCAACGGCGGCGCGCGCCCAGAGCGCTGGCAGCAGCGCTGCCCCGAGCCCTGCGGTAAGCGGTCCCCCCGCGCCGGCACGGCCGGGGATCGTTACTGTCCCGCCGCCGACGCCCGCCCCCTACACGCCCCAGTCGTCGTTCACCACGGGCGTCGGCTTCGTCGAGGCCAATAACACACCGTTCGCAAGCGGCGGCGACGTCTCGCCGCAGTGAGCGCGGTCGTGCCCCACCTCAAGCGGCCTGCGGTGCTGGCGGGCGCGTCTCCTGGACGAGCCCGATGAGCGTCATCCCGGCCAGATAGCTGGCGGCCATCAGCGTGAAGCCGGCCGCGAAGCCGTGCGCCTCCATCACCCAGCCGATGAGCAGCGTCCACAGCGGCGCCGAGATGAAGCCGATGAAGTAGTACAGGCTGAACGCGGCATCGGCGTGCTCCACCCCCATCGCGTCGGCGACCAGCGCCTGCGTGAGGGTCAGCCGCGAGTTGACCACTACACCGTAGGCGAGCAGGTTCAGCAGCAGCAGTGGCCCCGGGGCCCCGATGGCCGCCAGCGCCCAGGTGGTCAGCGCCGCCAGCGCTAGCGAGAGCATCAGCACCTTCTTGCGCGACCAGCGGTCGGAGATCCAGCCCAGGGCCAGCGGCCCGAACAGGCCGCCCACCTGCATGACCGTGATCAGCAGGGCGGCCACCGCCTGGTCCAGGTGGAAGTCGTTGACGAAGTGCGGCATCAAGAACGCGATGTCGTTCCCTTGGCCGCGGCCCGCCGCGCCCACCATCTGGATGGCAGAAACCAGCAGCAAGTTGCGGTTGCGCAGGCAGGCCAGGTAGCTGCGCCACGTGGCGGCATGCGCGGCACCCCGCTGCCGCGGCGTCTGCGGCACGCGGTCGCGGAGCAGGAAGTAGGCGAGCCCCATCAGCAGACTGGGGACCGCCACGATCAGGAAGATCGTGCGCCAGTCGAAGAAGAACACCAGCGCGCTCACGATCAGGGGCGCGGCCAGCGTGCCCACGTTGCCCCCCGTGGTGTGCAGCGCCAGCACGCGGCCGCGCGCCTGGGGATAGAGGGTGGCTAGCAGGGACGAGCCGATAGGATGCTGGGGACTAGAGCCGACCCCCCCTAGGAGGCGGGTCACTAGGAGCTGGCTGTAGCTCTGCACCAGGCCAGCGGCGGCGGTGGCCAGCGCCAGCAAGCAGTTGCCCACCCCGAGAATTACCGAGCGGCGCACGTACGGCGTCAGCAGCCCGCACAGCGCCTGCAACCCGTTGGTGGTGACCACGTAGGCCGTGCTGAGCAGGCCGATCTGGAAGTAGCCGAAGTGCAGGTCCGCCATCATCAGGGGATACAGGAGATTGGCGATGTTGCCCTGCACATGGTTGAGGCCGTGGGAGATGCTCAGCACCCAGATGGCCAAACCACGCTCGGAGGCGGGCGGCGCCGGCTCGACCACGGCGCGGGACGGTGCGGAAGCCACCGGGTACGCCAGCTCCTGCGACACGTGACCCTCCCCCCAAGCCAGGGTGCGCGTCGAGAGAGAGGGGACAGACCCCGGCGCGACGCCGTGCGGCTTGGTGCAACAAGTTGTAGCTGAGCGCTAGTGTAGCACAGACGCTTGTGCGCGGCGCCCAGCGCCCCCGCCGCTCAGGGGGCCTGGGCGTCGAGAACCAGCGTGGTGCCCACGCTGTTGGGAATATAGGCCTCGGGCAGCTCCTGCGCCAGCCGCAGCTGAGCTTTCCAGCCCGTGCAGTGCTGCGGCACCAGCACGCGCGGCCCGATCGCCTTCAGCGCCGCCACCGTGGGCTCGATGACCGGCTCGAACAGGCTCCCCGTCAGGTGGAACCCGCCGATCACGGCGTGGACCGGCTCCACGCCGGTCAGCTGGCGCGCCGCGCGGATCGTATTGATCACGCCGGCGTGGCCGCAGCCCGTGAGCACCACCAGGCCCTTGTCTCGCAGGTGGATGACGATCGCCTGGTCGTCGTGGATCCAGGGATCCGGGCGCCACTCGCCGTCGACCCAGGCCTGCTGGGTCGGCATGCCCTGCTCGAACGGCGTGGTGCGGGGGATCTGGCCGGTGATCAGCACCTGCCGCTCCAGCAGGAACGTGGGGCCGGTCTCCACGACCAGCTCGATCCCCTCGCGCTCTAAGTCCGCGCGGCTGGGCGGGATCAGGTTGGTGATCTCCCCCTCGCGCACCTGCCGGCGCTTCAGGAAAGCGTCGGGATGGACCAGGATCGGCAGCCGCCAGCGGGCGTAGCGGGCCAGCATGCCCTGGATGCCCCCGGTGTGGTCGGTGTGCCCATGACTGAGCACCAGCGCGCGGATATCGTGCAGGCTGCGCTCCAGCACCTCCAGGTTGTGCAACACCCCGTCGGGGCTCACCCCGGTGTCGAACAGCAGCGCATCGCGCCGGCCCGCCCGCGCGACCGTGATCAGCATGCTCACGCCGTGCTCGGCGCGCAGCTGCGGGCGCAGGTACGGATCAGGCCCGAGCTTCGCTCGCCGCGCCACGGGCGTGCTAGCCATGAGCACATCGAGCGAGTTGTCCATCAGCGAGAGGATCTCCACGCGGTCGACCGGGGTGAGGGGAACCGTCGCCATCACTGCCTCCCGCAGGCCGCCGCGGCGACCGCCCGTGGCCCACGCCGCGGGGTGCGCGCGACCCGCCTGTGGCGTATTCTAAAACGGCGGGCGGCGCCGGGGCGGCCTACCGCCCGCCAAGGAGCGGCGTTGGCGCGCCGGGGGCGCGCGAAGGAGGACGAACGTGGCCAAGACGTTCCGCCAGATGGTAGCCGAGGCACGCAGCGAGGTGGAGGTGCTGAGCCCCCAGGAAGCACAGCAGCGGCTGCAGCAGGACCCGAACACTCTCCTGGTCGACGTGCGCGAGCCGGACGACCTCATGCCCCTGGGCGTGATCCCGGGCGCGATCAACATCCCGCTGGGGGTACTGCCCCTGCGCGCCGACCAGGAGCTGCCCGAGCAGTTCCGCGACGCGCGGCTCCAAGACCGCTCGCGGCCGGTGATCACCACCTGTGGCGGTGGGGGGCAGGCCGCGCTCGCGGCGAAGCTGCTCAAGGACATGGGCTTCCAGAAGGTGGCCATGATCGACGGCGGGACCACCGGCTGGAAGAACGCCGGCCTGCCCATCCAGAGCGTGTAGCCCGCGGCCGGGCGGGAAGCGGTTCGGGGGCTGCTTCTCGCCCGCCCTGTTGCCCTGGAGAGATGCTGATGCCCGAGTTGAGCGCGGCCGAGCGCGAGCGCCTGCCCGACGAGGCGTTCGCCTACATCGACTCGCAGGGGGGCCGCCATCTACCGATTGGCGACGCCGAGCACGTGCGCAACGCCATCGCCCGCTTCGGGCAGACGCGCTTCGAGAGCTGGGAGGCGCGCCAACGCGCGGCGCATCGCATCCTGGCCGCCGCGCGGCGCTACGGGATCGCGGTCGACCCGGAGGACGACGTCAGCCGCGCCGCGCGCTAGCCCGGCGCCCGTCGAGGCGCGGCGCTAGGGGTGCGCGGCCGCGGCGATGTCCCCCAGCCCTTTGGCGCCGACCCAACCGTGCTCGCCCACGTCGATGCACTGCTGATCGGGCCCGAGCCACTTGGCCTCGAAGTACTGCCCGCCGAGCGGCACATCGGGCAGGCGCCGCGCCCCCATCTCCTCTAGCTTGCGGTAGGTGGCCTCGACATCCTCCACCACAAAGCCGAAGTGGTGCACGCCGCGGTGGATGCGCGTCGGGTCGTCGGTGGCGGGGAGGCGCAACACCGCGAAGTTGATATCGCCGTCGGAGAGGTAGACGCCCGCGGGGGAGCGCCCGACCTCGACGAGGCCGAACGCCTCCTTGTACCAGGCGGCGGTCTGTTCGGGGTCCTCGGTGGAGATGGCGATGTGACGCAGCTTGGCCATCGGTTCCTCCTGTGCGGTCCAGCGGGCGGTCGCCCGGTGCCTTGCAGCTTAGCGCACGCGCGCCCATGGCTGCACGCCGCCCGCGCTCGTGCTTGCCCGCTCTCTAGGGGGGCGGTACAATAGCGCGGCGTGCGCGCCAGCACGTGGGATCGCGTCCCTGGCGCCCGCTGCTTGCCCCAGCTGCCGCGCCGGCCCAGTGCGCCGCGCCCGCGGGGCACCGCGCGTCGGTCCCCCGAACGGACCGCGCCGTCTGGGAGCGTCGCTATGCTGGGCCGCGCCTTCGCGCCCGGACCGAACGACCTGCCACGCGGCGTGCCCGCGCCGGGCCCGCTGCCGCCACGCCACCCCGTGAGCCTCTCGGTGGGCGATGGGTTCAAGTTCGGCTGCGGCTTCGTGCTCGCGCTGGTCGTGGCCGTGCTGGCTGGCTTGGTCTTCCTATCGCTGCTGGTGCTGCTGGCCACGCTGATGGGAGCCGATCTCCTCTCGCTGTTCCAGCGCCGCTAGCGCGCGACGGCGCTATTGAGTCCCCGCGTGCGCTCTGCTACAGTCTGCCCCGGGGCCATGGCTGCGGACGAGGAGCGTGTGTTCATCGCGAACTGGTGGCGAGCGAGCGCCACGGCGCTGAGTCTGCTGCTCGGGCTGGCGCTCGGCAGCTGCCGGGCCAGCGGCAGCCTGCTGTACGACGTGTACCTGACCGACGGGGCGTTAGCCACCACGGGGCCGAGCCTCGAGCGGCCCGCGTTGCTCCACTACTCCCTGGCGCGGCCGGCCGCGATCTCGGTGTGGCTGATCGATAGCGCCGGTCAGCGGCGGATGCTGCGCGAGCGACAGCCGCGCCCCGCGGGCCAAGACTACCAGCTCCCCTTCGATGGGACTTACGCCACCACCGATAACCCGCCCGAGCGGCGGGTAGTCCCGCCGGGCGAGTACCGCCTGACGATCGAGGCGACCGACGAGCGGGGCTGGCGCGAGGAAGCGACGGAACCCGTGGCGGTGCTCCAGGCCGACACCGAGGCGCCGCGGATCGAGAACCTGGTGGCCTATCCCGAGGTGATCTCCCCCAACTTCGACGCCATCGACGATGTCGCCCAGATCAGCTTCCGCCTGAGCAAGCCGGCGCGGGTGTCCCTGTATGCGGTCGATGAGCAAGGCCGCCGCGTGTACGTGGGCACGCGCGATGAGAAGCGCGAGGCGGGCGAGTACGCCGAGACGTGGAATGGACTGGTCAACGAGCACCCGCTGCCCGACGGCCGCTACTACTACACGGTGGAGGCCCGCGACCAGGCGGGCAACGTGACCATCCGCCGCATCCCCATCGTGCTCGCCGCCGGGGGGGTGCCCAAGGCCAAGATCACGCACGTGTACATCGCGCCGCGCCAGGTGCTGCTAGGTGCCAGCGTGCAGGTCGAGATCGGCGTCAAGAACATCGGCGACACGATCATCCGCACGCAGGGGCCCGACCCGGGCTTCGTGTACAACAGCTACGAGAGCTTCGGCTCGATCGCCGGCGGCGCCTACATCGACCGGGCGGGCTTCTGGCGCGTGGGCATCGACTGGACCGGGGCGCCGACCACCGCCGGGGCGCGCTTCCCGTACCGCTGGGGCTTCGGCCACGACCTGGCGCCGGGCGAGGAGGTCACCGTCACGGGCGCGATCCAGATGCTGCACCGAGTTACCAAGGTGCTGCTGTTCGCCGGGCTGGTGCAGGAGGGCCACCGCTACTACGACGATGGCGTCGGCCGCACCCAGATCGAGATCAGCTTCTAGGCGCCAGTGGGGCGGGCCGGGATGACCAGGCCTCCAGCGGATGGCCCGGCGCTGACCGCCGCGGTGATCGCGCGCGATGAGGCGGCCCTGCTCGCCGGCTGCTTGGAGAGCCTCGCCTGGGCCGACGCGCGCCTGGTGCTGGTCGACGCGCGCAGCCGCGATGCCACCGCAGCGATCGCCGCCCGCTACACGCCGCACGTCCACCGCGAGCCGTTCCGCAGCTTTCCGCAGTTCCGCAACCGGGCGCTGGCGCTGGCCACCACGCCGTGGGTGTTGTTCGTCGACGCCGACGAGCGCGTCCCCCCCGCGCTGGCCGCCGAGATCCGGGCCGTGCTCGCGCGCGCCGAGGCGGAGGGCGTGGCGGGGTACTGGCTGCCCCGGCGCAACCGCATCCGCGGGCGCTGGATGCGCGGCGCCGGCTGGTGGCCGGACTACCAGCTGCGGCTGCTGCGGCGCGACGCGGTGTACTTCGAGCCCGACGGGCTAGTACACGAGGTCGCGTGCGTCCACGGCCCCACGCGACACTTGCGGGAGCCCCTGCTGCACCACAACTACGACACGCTGGCGGAGTTCGTGGCCAAACAGCGGCGCTACGCTGTCCTAGAGGCCTACGCCTGGTGGCGCCAGGGCCAGCCGCCGCCGCGAGCGCGGGCGCTCGTGGGCCAGCCGCTGCGCGAGTTCTGGCGTCGCTACGTGACCCTCGGCGGCTACCGCGATGGGGCGCTGGGACTCGTGCTAGCCGGCTACCTGGCCTACGCCGCCTGGCAGCGCACGCGCCTGCTGCGCCGCCTGGCTAGCGCTGGGGCCGCTCGGTGACCGGCGTGATGTTGGAGGGCAGCCAGACCTGGGCACTGACGTTGGTCACGCCCACGATGCGGATCTCGCGCATGATGCGGCGGTTCTGGTCGCTCTCCACGAACTCGCGCCAGGAGTCGAGCGAGTCGAACTCGATGGTCACCATCACCTGCGGCGTGCTCTCCATCGGGTTGCGGAAGGTGCGGAACTCCTCCACGCCGCGGTGCGCGAGCACGGTGGGGATCCAGTCGTTGCGCGCCTTGTTGGCGTAGACGCGGAGCTGCTCGCGGTGGGTGGGCAAGTCCCAGGTCATCACGTACAGGACCATGCTCGCCTCGCTCCTTCTCGCCCGGGTGGCGGCTGGCGGATGGTGTGTGCAGCAGTATACTGGCGGGTCGCCCGGCGTCGCACCGCGCAAGGGCCGTACCGCGGGCGGGACGCCGTCGCGGCCGCTCTCGGCGCGCTCGCGCTCGCGGCGTCCGTGGCGCGCGCCGCCCCCGCCGGCCAGCAGCCGCTGGTGGCCGGGGTAGCCTGGCCCGACCGCTCGCTGCCCGTGGTCGTCGACCTGAGCGAGCTGCCCGCCGAGTGGCAGCCGGCGGCGCGGGCGGCGCTGGCCGCCTGGAACGCCGCGGGCGCGCGCCTCTGGTACGTGGAGGCCGACGGCCCCGCGCCGCCCAACGCCGTGCGCCTGCGACCGGCCAGCCCCCTGCACGTCTGCGGCGGGCAGTGGCAGCCCGTGGCGTGCACCTACCCCTTCGTGTACCAGTTCGCGCCGCAGTACCTCTCGCGTGCCGAGGTGCTGATCGCCCCCGAGCGCCTGCGCCCCGAACGCCAGCGGTGGCCGCGCCAGCCGGTGACGCTGGCGGCGCTGCTGGTCCACGAGCTGGGCCACGCGGCCGGGCTCGGCCCGGCGGACGACCCGGGCTCGGCTCTCCACCCGGCGGCGCAGCAGCCGGCGCCGAGCGCGGCCGACCGCGACGCGCTGCGCGCGCTGTATGGGGAGGCCTACGGCCCCCGCGCGCTCGCCCCGCCGCGCCCGCTGGCGCCCGCGCCCGCCACCGCGGTCGCCGCGCCGGTCGTGCTGCGCTGGGAGCCCGTGCCCGCGGCGTTCGGCTACTACGTGCAGCTGCTCGACGAGGCGCTCTACACCCTCCAGGACGGCATCGTGGACCTCGATTTCGGCTACTATCTGGTCGATACCAGCACCACGGACACGGAGCTGCCCGTGCCTCAGCCGCTGCCGGCCGGGGAGTATCGCTGGCGGGTGAAGGCGCGCACCCCGGCGGGCAACAGTCCCTGGACCGCGCCGATCCCCTTCCGGGTGGAGAGCGCGCCGTGAGCGACGACGGCCACACACCTGTCTGGCGGCTGGTGGCGGACTGCGAGTATCGCGGCTTCCGGCTGCTGGTGCAGGAGAACGTCAGCCCGGCCGCGCGCCGGCTGATCCACGAGATCCAGACCTACTTCCCGGAGCGGCGCTGGAGCTTCGTGCCCATGCCGCGCGGCTGGTACGTCTTCTGCGCTATCGCGCCGGCGCCCGATCCCCTGGCCGATCTGCTCGTGACGCGCGAGTTCGGCGCGCACCGCAGCCACGCCGCCGAGGGCCACACCTGGTGCAACGACACGCTCCAGCCACGGCCGGAGGTGATGAACCTCGACGAGCCCGAGATGCTGGCCCGCCTGCGCGAGCAGGTCGATCGCTACCTCGCGGCGCGGGCCGTGCTGGCCGCGCGGCTGGGCGCCCTGCGAGCCCGCCGGGAGACGCTCTGAGCGCAGTGTACCCCGTGGCTCAGCGGCACGCCTGGTACACGACGCCGCCCGCGTAGCCCGAGTACCAGGTGGTGCAGGTGATCGACCGACTCGTCTCCCCGGGGCCGTACACCACGGCCGTCTGGGTGAGCGTGTGGTCCTGCCAGCTCTGCGAGTAGGCGCTCGCCAGCGGCGGCACGGGGCCCGGCGGCTGCGAGCGCCCGTAGGTGGACAGCCCGCCCAGCGCCGCCGGCAGTGTGAAGCCCGCCGGCGCGGGAACAGTAACCCAGGCGCCCCCCTGCCAGGCCGACAGGGTAGCCGGGCCGTCGCCCGGAGCGGCACACAACAGCGCCTCTCCCTCACCGATCCACCGGCAGCCCCCGCTCTGCGCCACCGCGGCGGTCGGCAGCCAGGCCACCGCCGCCAGCGCTAGGACCACCGACCATCCGAGTGCCCGCATCGCAGTTCCTCTCTGGGCGCTGGACGCGCAGCAGTGCGCACCCGCATACTCGCCAGCGTCGCTTGCACCAGGCGCGAAGCCGCGCCGGCCAGCAGCGCCACCTGCCGCGCCTCTATAACCATTATGCGCTCTCGCCCCCCGGATTCGTGGGGATATCGCTGCGTGGAGATGTGATCGGGCCGTGGGGAGCCGCAGGAGCACGTGCTCGGCGCGGTACCCAACCGGTGAGCGCGGGAAAGATGGCTGCTAGCTCTACCACCTGGCGCTTGGACGGGCGCGCCGTGCGCGTCTCGCACCTCGCCAAGCCCTACTGGCCCGGCGACCGCCTCACCAAGGGGGACTTGCTGCGGTACTACCGCGACATCGCGCCGGTCCTGCTACCGCACTGCGCGAACCGACCGGCCACCGTGCGCGTTTTCCCCAACGGCATCGAGGGGCACTCCTACTACCAGCGCGACCGTCCCAGCCGGGCGCCGCGCTGGCTGCGCACGGCCGACTACCAAACCGCCACCGACGCGCATCGTATCCACATCATTCTCATCGACGACGCGGCAGGGCTGATCTGGCTGGCCAACACGGGCGCCATCGAGTTCCACCTCTGGAGTTCCCGGCTCCCGAACCTGGCCGAGCCCGACCAGGCGATCTTCGATCTCGATCCCGGCGACCAAGCCACCTTCGCCGACGTCCTGCAGGCGGCCCTGCGGCTCCACGCGGCCTTGGAGCGGCTGGGGTTGCGGGGGTATCCCAAGACCAGCGGCGGGCGCGGCCTGCACGTGTACCTGCCCCTCGCGCCCGGCCACACGTTCGACGGCGTGCGGGCGTGGGTCCGGACGCTGGCCGAGCGGCTCGCCGCCGCGCACCCGGAGCTGATCGCGGTGGCGCGCGGGGCCACCCATCGGGGCCGCCAGGTCACCATCGACCACGCACAGAACAGCATTGGCCGCAACACGGCCGCTCCCTATACTGTCCGCGCCCTACCGCGCGCGCCGGTGTCCACGCCGCTCACCTGGGAGGAGGTCGCGGCGGGCGAGCTGCGCCCCGCCGACCTGACGCTAGCCACGGTGCCGGCGCGCGTGCGAGCGCGGGGCGACCTATTCGCGCCGGTGCTCCAGGGCGGCCAACGCCTGCCCCCGCTCTAAGCGAACCCGCCGCGAGCCGATCGCTCCAGCCCGTCAGCGCCACGACGGCCCGGTGAACGCCTGCCGCACCGGCCCACGGCGCGCTCAGCCCGAGCCCCCCCCGACACGGTAGCGCAGGAACAGCTCGCCAGCGCGCTCGTGGACGGTCAGCAGCGCCAGCGGCCGCGGCGGGCGCAGCGGCGGGCCTACCAGCAGCGCTGGCCCGTCGCCCGCCACCAGCCGCGGCGCCAGCGTGAGGAACAGCTCGTCGATGGCATCGCTAGCGAGGAGCGCGTGCGCCAGCCGCGGGCCGCCCTCGCACAGCAGCCAGCGCACGCCGCGCTCCACCCGCAGCGCCCGCAGCGCGGCGGGGAGATCCACGGCCTCCTCGCCCGTCACGAGCAGCTCCGCGCGAGCGCGCACCGCCGCGGGCAGGCGCGTCGCTCCCGCCGCGCCGGTCACGA
>DATGKN010000010.1:0-13748 GCA_035294645.1 Chloroflexota bacterium | reverse complement strand
GCTGCCGCCGCCTCCGCCGCCGCTACTGGCGCCGCCGGTAGGAGCGCCGGTGCCGCGTGGGCCGGCGGCGCCGCCGGTGGGCGCGGAGGTGCCGGTGATTCCCGAGGCGGACAGCCTGGCGCTGCTGGCCGGCGGGTTGGTCGCGCTGGCGCTCGGGGCCGCCTGGCGCCGCCGCTGAGCTAGCGCCCGCCCGCGACGAGGCGCCACGGCATGTGGGCACGCTGCTGCCCCGCCGTGGCGCTTTCCTGATCCCACGCGCGATCGCGCGCCCGTCGCGAGCCACGCCGTTGGCAGGCCCGAGGGGATGGCGGCGGCGCGGGCTACTCGCTGAGGGCGCCGCGGTTGCAGCGCGCGCCGGCCCAGCCGTGGGCGCTGATGTCGAACACCTGGCCATCTGGGCCGCGGTACTTCACCTCGAACTCGTTGCCGGGCAGCGGCGCGTTGGGCAGCCGCTCCGCTCCCATGGCTGCCAGACGACGTGCGGTCACTTCCAGGTCGTCGACTACGAAGCCGAAGTGGTCGAGGCCGGGCTGCGCGCTCGCGCCCGAGTGCTCGGTGCGCAGGCGGAGGATGGCGATGTTGATGTCTCCATCGGAGAGGTACACGCCGTTGCGGGCGCGGCCCACCTCTGTCAGGCCAAATGCCGCGCGGTACCAGGCGGCCGTGGCCTCCGGATCGGCCGTGCGGATAGCGATGTGCCGCAGCGTGGCCATGCGCGCTCCTCCCCCCCTATCGCCCGGCATCCCGCCATCGGGCAGGCCACGGGCATCGGGCGGCCCCCGGCGCGCGGGCGCCGGGCCAACCGCTCGCTCGGTCTCGCGTTCCTTACATCAGTTCGCGTGCATCGGCATCCTGGAACGGATGCGCTGCCCCCCTGGGGCTACGAAGCCCCGTTGCCCCTGCGGCCCGCGGGCGGTGCCAACACGGCCGGCGCGGCAGGCGGCGGGGCCGCGGCGCGCTCGGGTAGTCCCATCGCCTCCCAATAGGCGCGGCGGACCGCCTCGGGCTGTTCGGCCTGGAAAGGGAACTCCTTGGGGTACAGGGCGCGGCCCGGGGGCTCCTGGGTGGTGGCCAGCTCGGCTAGCGAGTAGCCCGCCAGCCAGCGGTCGCGGTCGATGATCGGCAGACGGATGCAGCGGTTCTGCTCCGGGTCGCGCACCAGGCCTTTCGGCTCGCCGCCGGCCGCGACGCGCTGCGCCTCTTCCAGCATTCGCCGCCGCATGAGGATGATGCCGCGGTCGCTCTCGCCCAGGTGCTCGCGGGTGCGGTCGGCGATCGTGCCCTGGCCCATCCAGGCCACGAAGTCCTGGTTCATGATGTGCGAGGTGATCCAGCGGCCGGTGCGCGGGTCCTGGATCGGCCCGTACCAGTAAGGGATGCGCTCCTGGTGGTACGGCTCGCGCTCGCGCGGCACGCGGTGGATGAACCAGGCCACGCTGAGGGTATGGGTATCGTCGATCGGCACGCGCCACTCGAAGTGGGTGCCCGTGAACAGCGCGTTGGGCCACAGGCACACGCGGCCGACGGTCCACAGCTCGTCGTCCGCGCGCTGGCCCTCCAGGATGCGGCGGTAGCGGAAGCCGTACTCGAACTCGTCGAAGGCGATCTTCAGGTGCGTCGGCGGCCGCGGGCCCTGGCGTCCCGCCAGCACGCGCGACCAGTTGGAGTGCAGCCACTCGAAGTGGACTGGATCGATCGAGTTCTCCTGGCACTGGAACCAGTTGCAGGGGATCTCGGCGAACACGATCTGCACGAAGCCGTTGGGCCAGGTGAACGGCTCCCAGGTGGGCACCAGCGGCGCGGGCTCGGGGCCGAGATACGCCCAAAGTAGCCCGGCCTTGGCCTCGACGCGATAGGCTTTGACGCGGATGCGGTCCTTGAAGCGGGCGGTGGGGTGGGCGACCTCCTCGAACGGCTGCTCCAGGCAGCGGCCCTGCTCGTCGAACAGCCAGCCATGGTAGTTGCAGCGCAGGCCGCACTCCTCGACGAACCCGTAGCTGAGGTCGGCGCGGCGGTGCGGGCAGTGGCGCTCGATCAGGCCGTAGGTACCGGTCAGGTCCTTGTACAGTACCAGGTCCTCGCCGAGCAGGCGCACGGGTTTGATGGGGGCATCGTCTAGCTCGGCGACGGCGGCGATGGGCATCCAGTAACGGCGCAGCAGCTCGCCCATCAGGGTGCCGGGGCCGACCTGGGTCAGCGCGCGGTTCTGCTCCTCGGTGAGCATGAGGCTGCCTCCTCCCGCCGCCCGGGCCGGGCGGGGCGGCGCTAGACGGTGGGCGCGGGCGCGCCGCGCGTACTCGGATTGTTGGACATCGCCGCGCGAGGTGCAAGCCGCACTGCGCGGCATGCATTGCTGGCTCGCGAGGGCTGTGCTATGCTGCCAACCACCGTTCTTCGTCGCCGCGGGGATGTCCTCTGCCCAGGGGCATGGGCCGGTGCGCGGCTCGCGCGCGACGACGCGGGCGACTGGGCGCCGAGGCACTCCGCGCGGCGGCCTGCCTTGCACCAGGGGGAACGCCATGTGGGGGGCGCCGCGTGGGACTGCTCACGCTCTGGTGGGCCTGTTGCTGCTCGTTGGGGGGCTGGGCTGCACCCCGGGCGGCGGGGGCCCTGCGCCCGAGCGTCCCGTCGCCCCCGCCACGACGGCGCCGGTGGGGCGCGCTACGGTACCGCCGGCGCCTGCGGCGGGCGCACCCGCGGCGCCGCCCGCGCCAGTCGTTATCGCCTACTCGACGCCCGCCACCGGCTTCACCTCGTGGCCCACGATGGTGGCCCGCAGCCAGGGCTTCTTCGAACGCTGGGGCGTGCGGTTCGAGGTGTCGATCACGCCGCGTATCCCGGACATCGTGCGGGGCATAGCGGCGGGGTCGTTGCAGGTGGGGGCGTTCATTCCCGACTCGGCGCTGCTCGCCGCGGCACAAGGGGCGCCGCTGGTGCTGGTGGGCGTGGAGACGGGGCGCCCCGTGTACCACCTCACGGTGCAGCCCGACATCACACGGTTCGACGACCTGCGCGGCAAGACGTTCGCCGTCGGGGCCATCAACGACGCCACGGCTGGGATGCTGCGCCGCGTGCTGCGGCTGAACGGGCTGGCGCCCACGGATTACGACCTGGTCAGCGCGGGCAGCACCCCGGAGCGCTACGCGGCGCTCACCAGCGGCCAGGTAGCCGGCGTGCTGCTGATTCCGCCGCTCGATTTCCGCGCCCAGCGGGAGGGCTACCGCTGGCTCGCCGATCTCACGGAAGTCCTGCCGCCGTTTCCGGCCAACGGGCTGGTGGCCAACCGCGACTGGGCGCGCGCCAATCCCGACGCGGCGGTACGCTGGCTGGCGGCTATGCTGGAGAGCGTGCGCTGGCTATACGAGCCGGCGAATCGCGACGAGGCGGTGGCCATCCTCGCCGACATGGGGCGAGTGAGTGCCGAGGAGGCGAGCGCCACCTACGACCTGGTGGTGGAGCGGGTGCGCGCCTACCCGCCCGATCTGCGCGCCACGCGCGAGCACCTCACGGCGCTGCTGGACATCATGCAGGAGACGGGCAACGTGCCGCAGCCCTTGCCGGACCTCGAGCGTTTCCTGGACGGGACGTATCTGGACGAGGCGCTGCGGCGCGTCGGCGGCCCTGGCTCCTGATGGGCTCAGGCGCCGGGACGCGTGCCCCGGGGGCGCAGGGCGCTAGTCGGGCGGCGCGGGGTAGAGGCCGCGAATGTCGGAGGCCTGCAGGCGCTCGCCGAGCAGCAGCAGGATGTGGGTGGTCCAGATGCCGAGGCCCTGCGTGCCGTCCGCGGCCTCCAGCTCGAAGTAGGTGTTCTGGCGGGGGTCGTCGGAGATATCGCGCCAGACCTCACCGCGCGGCGGCGGGCCGAGGGGCGTGGCGCGGAAGGTGCCCGTGCTGCGCACGGTGAACTCCCGGCCCTGGTAGGCGAAGGTGACCGGGTTGGCACCGAGCGTGCGGGCGCGGACGCGCGCCTCGAACAGCTGGAGCACGCCGCCCGCCGCGGGGGGGCCGGTGAGTTGGTCGAACACGGCCGAGCCCTGGTAGATGACCTCGCCCCGCGTGTACAGGACGTTGCCGTCGGGCGCGACCTCCAGCAGGCGGCCGCCGCTGAGCAGGTGCCAGCGCCAGCCCGTGCGGCGCCCATCGACCAGCTCCTCGCACTCTAGGATGCACTCCACCACCGCGTTCTCGCCGTCCCAGAAGGCGATGGCGTCGCCCGGAGCCAGGGTTTCCAGCGTGGGCTCGCGCGCCGCGGAGGGGACGGTGTCGTCGCGGACCGCGTGGACGAGCCGGGTCGCCCGTTCGCCCGTGGGCGACTGGCGCACGTTGCGGTAGACCAGGAAGCCCGCCACCAGCAAGATGACCAGCACGACCAGAACGATCTCCGCGGACACGTTGCCTCCTGGGTCGACTTCGCCCGGCGTGGGGCGGCGCGGGGCCTAGCGCCGGCCACGCGCTCCGCCGCTCGCGCCCGCCCGCGCGCCGCTGCTGCTGCTGCGGCCGGCGCTGGGCGCGTCGCGGCTGGTGTAGGGCGCCACACTGCTGCCGCCGGATGGTTGGCGCTCGGTCACGGCGCCTGTCCCCGTACCCGCGCGCGCCTTGTCGGTGACGGCGCTGCCGCTGCCCGTGCCGCCGGCCTGGCCCGAGATCGCGCCGCTGCCCGCGCGCGCCTTGTCGGTGATGGCGTTGCCGCTGCCCGTGCCGCCGGCTTGGCCCGACACGGCGCCGGTCCCAGTGCGGTTGGTGGCGGCCGTGCCGTCGCCCGTGCCGGCGTTCTGGCCGCTGACGGCGCCGGGCGCGGGCCGTACTTTACTATAGTCGGGCGGTGCCGGACGGGTGGTGGCCGCGCTGCCGTACAGTGTGTCGCCCTGTCCGAAGCGGTCGGTGGGCGGGTAGCGGTAGGAGGGCGTGGTGGGCGGCGGCCCGGAGGCGACTGGCCCACCAACTGGAATGGGGACGACGAACGGCAGCCAGACGGCGCTGCCGCCGCTCCTGTGCTGGACGGTGATCGGCTCGTCGGGCGCGAGGTGGAGCACGGGCCCGTCGCCGCCGATCTCTAGATAGGAGCGCTCGTCCTGGACGAGCTTGAGGTCGCGCGCGCGGGCCTGGTGTAGGGTGCCATCCGCCGCGCGCCAGTAGAAGCGGTACTGCTGGCCGTCGAAGCTGACCGAGCGGGTCTGGATGTCGTACGCGCCGGGCGTCGCGGGCAGGCCCTGGTTGGCCGGCCCGGCGCAGCTCAGTAGCAACAGGACCACGAGGGCGAGCAAGCCAGCCGGGGAGCGCATGGCGGCGGGTCGCATCGGCTCTCCGCGGGCCGGCGGCTGTCTTGCCCACGCGGGAAGCCGCCGGTATACTTCACCGAACTTCTATCGTCCAATTGTGGGGCGCGGCGGGGCGGCGCGACAAGCGAGCACGCTTTCTCGCGGCCCGCCCATGGCCGCCGCGTGACTCGGAGCGGGCAGCTGGGGGCAGCGCCGGAGGAGTGATGGCCAGAGTACTCGTCTACGATACGACGCTGCGCGACGGGACGCAGTGGGAAGGCATCTCGCTGTCGGTCGAGGACAAGCTGAAGATCGCCGCGAAGCTGGACGAGTTCCGCATCGACTACATCGAGGGCGGCTGGCCAGGCTCCAACCCGAAGGATATCGAGTTTTTCCGCCGCGTGCCCGAGCTCGGCCTCCAGCACGCCAAGGTCGTCGCCTTCGGTAGCACGCGGCGGCCGCACACGCGCGCGGAGGACGACTACAACCTCCGCATGCTGGTCGAGGCCAACACGCCCGCGGTGGCGTTGGTCAGCAAGAGCTGGGACCTGCATGTGACCGAGGCGCTGCGCACCACGCTGGAGGAGAACCTGGCGATGGTGCGCGACTCGGTGCGGTACCTCGTCGCGCTGGGCCGCGAGGTGATCTTCGACGCCGAGCACTTCTTCGATGGGTTCCGCGCCAACCGCGACTACGCGCTGGCTGTGCTGCGTGCCGCGGCCGAGGCGGGCGCCCACGTGCTGGTGCTCTGCGACACCAACGGGGGCAGCCTGCCCTGGGACGTGGAGGCGATCACCGCCACGGTGGTGGGCCTCGGGCTCGGCCCGATGATCGGCGTGCACACGCACAACGACAGCGGCAACGCCGTGGCCAACGCGCTGGCGGCGGTGCGCGCGGGCGCGCGCCATGTGCAGGGCACGATCAACGGCTACGGCGAGCGCTGCGGCAACGCCGATCTCTGCCAGGTGATCCCCAACCTGATGCTCAAGCTCGGCTACGACGTGCTGCCTCGCGACGTGCTGGCGCGGCTCACCGAGCTGTCGTGGTACGTCAGCGAGGTGGCCAACGTGGCCCCCAACGACCACCAGCCCTATGTGGGCCGCAGTGCCTTCGCCCACAAGGGCGGCATCCACGTCAGCGCCGTGCTGCGCGAGGCACGCACCTATGAGCACATCGATCCCGCGCTGGTGGGCAACGAGCGCCGCGTGGTGGTGTCGGAGCTGGCGGGCCGCAGCAACCTGCTGTACAAGGCCCGCGCCTTCCAGCTCGACCTGGATGAGCAGTCGCCCGAGTGGCAGAAGATCCTGCAGCTGGTGAAGGACCTCGAGTACCGCGGCTACCAGTTCGAGGGGGCTGATGCCTCGCTCGAGCTGCTGATGAAGAAGGCGCTGGGGTTGTACCAGCCGCTGTTCCAGCTGGAAGGGTTCCGCGTCACGGTGGAGAAGCGCGAGGACGACCGCCCCTACGCCGAGGCGACGATCAAGGTCAGCGTGGACGGCGAGCACGAGCACACCGCGGCCGAGGGCGACGGACCGGTGCATGCGCTGGACAATGCGCTGCGCAAGGCGCTGCTGCCGTTCTACCCGGCGCTGGCCGATATCCACCTCACCGACTTCAAGGTGCGCGTGCTCGACGCCCAGGACGGCACGGCCGCGCAGGTGCGCGTGCTGATGACCAGCGCTGACGAGCGGGGCACCTGGAGCACGGTGGGTGTATCGGAGAACATTCTCGAGGCCGCCTGGCAGGCGCTGGTAGACAGCATCGAGTACGGGCTGCGCCGCCGCGCCGGCGAGGCCGGCCCGCGGGCCGCGCGCCGCGTGGCGGTCGCCGCCGGGGGCTGAGGGGGTGGCCGAGGACCCCACCGCCGCTAGCCTCGCCGCGATCGAGGTGGCCGCGCGGGCGGAACTCGATGCCAAGCACGCGGCCCGCGAGCGGGCGCTGGCCGACTCGCGCGCCCTCATCCGTACCTGCGCGATCGCCATCCGCGCCGTCCACCGGCACGAGTTCGACCAGGCGGCCGCCCTGGTGGCCGAGGCGCGCGCCGCCGCCCTGCGCTTGGCCGACGACCTGGCGCCGCACCCCGACCTCTACTGGACCGGCTACGTCCAGGACGCGCTGAAGGAGTACGTCGAGGCCTGCTGCGTGTACCGCGCCGTGCGGGGCGAGCCGCTGCCGACGCCCGCCGAGCTGGGGGTGGCAGCCGCCGCGTTCCTCAACGGGCTCGGCGAGATGGTCGGCGAGCTGCGCCGCTACGTGCTGGACCTGCTGCGCCGCGACGCCGACCCCGCGCGGGGTGAACAGCTGCTAGCCTTGATGGACGAGGTGTACAGCCTGCTGGTCACGCTGGACTACCCCGACGCACTCACCGGCGCCCTGCGGCGCACTACCGACAGCGTGCGCGGGATCGTGGAGCGCACGCGCGGCGACCTGACTACTGCCCTGCGGCAGCGGACGCTCGCTGCCGCTCTGGAGCGCCTCGAGGCACGCCTGCCCCCCCTCGCCTAGAACAGCTGGCGGAAAGGCCGAGCGGCTCTGCGGTCCCGCGCGGTGTCCGCGCCTCCCAGCGGCCAGGGGCCGCGATCGCCGCGCTCTCACTCGGTCAGCAGCAGGAAGATGGCGTACAGGTGCTGGTACAGCGCTACCAGGTCGGGCACGAACTGCACGAGGTCTGTCGGGTCGCGAGGCATGACGTGCTCGAACATGTGGAACTCGTCGTAGCGCGCCAGCAGCCCGGGGGGCAGGTGTGCGGCCAGCGCGCGCGACTCGGTGTGGGGGATCAGCTGGTCGCCCGCATCGTGCATCAGGTACACGGGCGCGCGCAGCTCGGCGAGATGGCTGGCGGGCGACAGGTAGCGGAAGCGCGCGCGGCTGGGCTCGGGCAGCGCGGCCAGCAGCGCCTCGCTGTCCACCGGGCGCTCGGTCGTGAGCAGCGCGCGGATCTGGCGGCCCAGGGGGGACAGCCGCGCGGGCGCGTCGGGCGGCTCCGCTTCAGCGGCCTCGGGATCGTCGAGCAACGCCAACAGCCAGTCGCGCTCCGCGGCGGCGTCGTCGGGTAAGGCGTGGATGAGCTGCTCGGCGAACACGCGCACCGACCAGGGATGTGGCTCCCAGGGCACCAGCGCGCCGTCGCGGCGGATCCGGTGCGTGGCGATGGCGTCGAGCACGGCCAGCGCGTCGGAGTAGCCCCCGAAGCTGTACACCAGCGCCACCTGGTCGCGAATGCGCGGGTCGGCGGCGGCCACTAGCGACAGCGAGCCGCCGACCGAGAAGCCGGCGAGGCCCACGCGCGCGGGGTCGACCGCTGGGTGCGCGCGCAGCAGCGCGAACGCCGCCACTAGCGCGTCGATCTCGCGCGGCTCGATGCGGCCCGCGGAGAGGTCGGGCGACTGGAGCCGCAGTACGGCCAGCTGGGTGCGGGCGAGGCCGTCTTGCACCTGCACCAGCAGCGGGTCGTCGCGCTGCAGGGGATGCACGCCGAGCGACAGCACCACGCCGCCCTCGCGGCCAGCGCCTGACGGGTAGCAGAGGTCGCCAACCGTGTCGCGGTCAGCGTAGTGCACCGTGACCTCCTCGCAGTGCGGCGGCGGCGTGATCCATGTCAGTGGGCGCACTGGGGCGCCGGGGAACATGTCCGGCAGGAACAGCAGGGTGCGCACGGCGGTGCGGCCGGCGTGGGTGCCGACCAGCAGGAGCACGACGAGGGCGAGCGCGAGCACCAGGGCACCCACCAGCAGGCGTCGGGCTGCTCGGCCGCGCGGGCGCGCCGGGACCGCTGGCCGCGCGGGCGGCGCTGGCAGGCGCGGTCGGGGCGTGGCGCGGACGGACACAGCATGGCCTCCGTCGCTACGCGCGCTTCAGAGGTCCTCCGGGCGCACGGGGGTATTCGGCGCCACGTCGTCGCGCCGGCGCCGTGCCAGCTCGGCCCCGATGGCCCAGTAGTCGCCCGCAGCGGCGCGCCGCGCCAGCTCATCCAGATGCGGGTGCCAGTCGCCCAGCGAGTAGCCGTACCACGGCGCCTCGGGGCGCAGCGGCGGCAGGCCCAGCTCCTCCCACAGCGCGCGCGCCCGCTCCATGTACTCGCGCTTGGGCAGCGAGACGGGCGGAAACGGCGTCTTGAGCATGGCATTGATCAGCAGTGCCGAATCCAGCTCGGCCGCGTCGCCGCCGCGCGGCTTGGGGCCGTGGCCCGGGTCGCGCCCGCGCAGGATCTGCACGTCGCGGTGCGGGCTCATGCGGTAGCTCAGCGCCCACAGCACGGCGTCGGGGTTGTGCGGGTCGATGTCCTCGTCCACGGCGATCACTAGCTTGCCCACGCTGCGCTGGAAGCTAGCCGCGGCGGTGAGCGCGTGCCACACCTCGGCCTCCGGCGCCGGGCGCATCTGGACCACCACCACCTTGCGGATGTTGGTCAGCGGCTCGTGCAGGCCCACGCGCACCACGCTGCGGATGCCGAGCTGGTCGCGCAGGTAGCTGGTCAGCAGCGGCTCGTAGCCGACTAGCTTGATCAGGCTGCTCTCCGAGGGCGTCACCTGGCTGATCAGCGAGGTCAGGATGGCGTCGCGCCGATGGCAGATGGCGGTGACCTCTAGGAACGGGTTGTACTCCTGGAGGTTGACGTAGCCGTGCGACTCGCCGAACGGCGCCTCCGGCTCCAGCCAGCGCGTGTCGATATACCCCTCGATCACGATCTCGCTCTCGGCGGGCACGAGCAGATCCACGGTCTGGCAGCGCACCATGTTGATCGGGCTGCCCACCAGCCCGCCGGCGACGGCCAGCTCGTCGAGATCGTACGGCAGCTTCTGCACGGCGGCGAAGGCGACCACGGGCGGCCCGCCGATCACGATGGCGGCCGGCAGCGGCTCGCCGCGCGCGCGGGCCTTGAGCCAGTGCTGGTAGATGCCGGGGCTCAGCTCGAGCGAGGCGTTGAGCCCCACGCGCCGCGGCCCCTTGATGTGCGCGCGGTAGTTGCCGATGTTTTGCACGCCCGTGTCCGGGTCGCGAGTAACCCAGTTGGCGCAGGTGAGGAACGGCGCGATGTCGAAGCCGGGCGTGCTGATCGGCACGGGCAGGCCGTCCACGCCGCCGTAGGGCTCGTCGAGCTGGGCGCCCGTACGGACCACCTCGTGCACCGGGCCGCTCGCGACCAGCCGCGGGGGGATGGGGTGCTGGCGCGCGGCCTGCCAGCGGCGGCCGATCTCCTCGGCGGGGCAGCCCATGCCGAGGCTGTAGATCTGGCGGTTGGCAGCCAGCACGCCGACGGCGACCGGCATCGGGTAGCGGTGCCCACGGCCGTCGACCACGTGCTCGAACAGGAACGCCTTGCGCTGGGGCTCGGGAATCCCCCCGCGGAACTGCCAGCGTACCAAGGGGTGCAGCTCGGTGTCCTTGTTGATCGGGCGCGTGACCCGCACTAGCAAGCCCGCCGCGTCGAGCGCCGCGAGGTGCTCGTGCAGATCGGGGTAGCCGCGGGCGACCGCGCCAGGCTGCACGATGGTCATCGCCAGACTCCCGCCGGCCTGCGCGCCGGCTCGCCCGGGATTCTAGCCCGGGGCCGCGGTGCCGTCGCTACTCCATCCCGCGCCAGCGCTGGAACAGGTGCTTCTCGAGGCCGAACTGGTCGAGCGCCTTCTGAACCGTCTGGTTCACGATGTCGTCGACGGTCTTGGGCAGGTGGTAGAAGCTGGGCACCGGGGGCAGGATGACCCCGCCGGCGTCGGTGACCTCCAGCATCAGGCGCAGGTGCGTGCGGTTGAGCGGGGTCTCGCGCACGATCAGCACCAGCTTGCGGCGCTCCTTGAGCTGCACGTCGGCGGCGCGGGTGAGCAGGTTGTCGTTATAGGCGTTGGCGACCGAGGAGAGCGTCTTGATCGAGCACGGCGCCACGATCATGCCGGCGACGGGGAAGCTGCCGCTGGAGATGGCGGCGCCGACATCGCGGATGTCGTGCACCACCGAGGCGAGGGCGAGCACATCCGCCACCCGGCGGCCGGTCTCGTACTCGATGGTCTTCTTCGCCGCATCGCTGACGACCAGGTGGGTCTCGATCGCGGGGTCGGTGTGGAGCACCTCGAGCAGGCGGACACCGTAGATAGCGCCGGTGCTGCCGGAGATGCCGACCACGATGCGCATGGGAGCCTCGCATGCGGCCCATGCCCTTGGGGGCCGGCCGCTGGCGGCCGCGGATGAACCCAGCGGCCGCTACATTAAATCAGCCGCTTCCCGCGGGGTCAAGCACGAGCGCATGGCTGCCATGGCGCGCTACTATAGCGAGCAGGGCGTGGGCGACCGGCGCACCACGCGCGGGGAGGCTGTCATGGCTACCACCTTGGTTCCGCCGCAGGCCCTGGCCGACGAGCTGCTGGCCCAGGTCCAGGCGTTCTGTCGCGCGCTCGACGCGCACCTGCCGGCGTACAGCTATGTGCCGCTGGTCAGCGACGCGCAGCGCCTGATCATCCTGCAGAGCCGCTACTGGAACGAGCTCCGCGCCGCGGAGGTGTTCGGTCGCTGGCTCAAGGGCTTCGACGATCTCGACGTGAAGCTGCACTTCATGGATGCTATCGGGGAGGAGGCGCGCCACGCGCGGCTATTGGCCGAGCGCATCCGCGCGCTGGGCGGCGACCCGCTGGCCTACGAGCCGCCCCCGGGCCAGATCGCCATGTTCAACGCCTTCGAAGCCCTGGAGGACACCGTGGAGCGGGTGGCGGCGTTCTCGCTGGCCGGGGAGGGCGTGGCCGACTACCTGATCGAGCGGATGTTGGCGGCGCCCTCCGTGCCCGAGTGGCTGAAGGAGCCGTACCGTGCGATCCACGCCGAGGAGCAGGGCCACGGCAGCTACCCGGTGGAGGTGATCGCGCGGCTAGCGACCAGCGAGGTGCGCCAGCGGCGGGCGCGGCGCGCGGTGGCGATGAGCCTGACGCTGCGGCAGCGCTACTTCGACGACCTCGACGCCATGGTCCTGGGCGGCGCGCGCTGGTGAGCGACGCACCGCCCGGCGCGCGGCTAGACGACGCGGTACAGTGGCGGCGCGCCGTGGCGCAGACGCTCGATATTGGCCGCCACGGCGTCGGCGATCCCCTGATACGAGCGCTCGGTGACCCCGGCCACGTGCGGCGTGGCCACCACGTTGGGCAGCGCCAGCAGCGGGTCGTCGGGCGGCGTGGGCTCTTGCCCGAACACGTCCAGCGCCGCGCCGCCCAGGTGGCCTCGCTTGAGGGCCGCGTGCAGCGCCCTGTAGTCCACCAGCGGCCCCCGCGCGACATTGACCAGATAGGCGCCGCGCGGTAGCGCTGCCAGAGCCTCACTGTCGATCACGCCGCGCGTCTCGGGCGTGACGGGCAGACAGAGAACGAGAATGTCGGTCTCGGCGAACGAGCAGTAGCGGGCGAGCAGCGGCGTGGCGGGCGGAGGGGACGACAGTGTGATGGTGGTCGCCGTGGCGCGACCGCTGGCGCTGGCATCCGAGCAGGCGGCGGGCCAACACGCCGTTACGGCCCTGCCGGACGGCGCGGTCGGGAGGCCACCCGTGCAGGCGCGGCCAGACGGTGGGGCGCCGCGCGAACGGGCACTGGCGGATGCACCGGACCCGCGCGATAGCCGTCGCGGGGCCGAGCCCATGGCGCGTAATGGCGTGGAGTCAGAGGAGACCGCGCGGTGGGACGCCGTCTGATCGCGCTGCTCGGCCAACTCGCCTACCGTGGCATCGTCCTGCGCGTGCGCGGGGGCGTGCTGGAGGTGTCGATGCCGGGCGCTCTCAGCAAGGCCGAGCGGGCGCAGCTACGGGCACAGCGGGCGGCCGTGATCGCCTACCTCCGCCAGCCGCCGCGGTGCACTACCTGCGGAAGCACGCGCTGGTGGGCCCCGCCGCACGCCGACGCCTGGGCGATGTGTGCAGTCTGCCATCCTCCTGCCGACACGCCGCCGCGGCCAGCGCGGATCAGTGCGCGGGATGACGCGGCGACCATCGCCGCGTGTCGCCGGCTCGCCGAGCAGCAGGGCTGGCCGCGCGTGCCGCTGATCTGGCACCTGGCAGTGGCGGAAGGCGCCACGAGCTGGGAGCGGTGGCTGGAGTCGGCCGAGTTCACCCCGTTGCGGCGAGCCATGCAGGTTCTGGAGGCGCGAGGCGATGCTGATGCGCTCCCGGCCACACCCCGATCTCGCTAGCACGCCGCGGCATGCGGGGTGCTGGCAATGCGCCGAGCCGCGCGTCATGCATCACCAGGTAGTGCACCCGACGGTGTCAGAAGAGCGTCCTCAGCTCCGCGCAGCAATGCCGGCGGATTCCGCCGTCAGATGGCCTACCCATCTTGTCTTGGCCTTGCGACCACCGCTCGCTGGACATAGGCTCAGCATGAGGACCCGCTGGCGGTGCGGGCGAGCAAGCGGCTGCGCAACGACGAGCTACTGCTCACGGCGCTAGCGGGGGTGCGGCTGCGGCTGGAGCTGGACCGCGTGCCCCTGTGGCGCGGCGACCACGTGGGGCTGAAGCAGCTG
>DATGKN010000009.1:0-3971 GCA_035294645.1 Chloroflexota bacterium | reverse complement strand
GAGCTGGACCGTCCCGCGCCGGACTTCGCTAAGCTCGCCCAGGCGTTCGGCTGGTACGCCGAGGGGCCGATCGAGGACCCCGATGCCGTGCGCGCCGCCGTCGCGCGAGCCGCCCGCGTGGTCCGGGAAGAGGGCCGCCCCGCGCTGGTGGACACTGTCACCCAAGTCCGCTGAGCGCCCCGCCATGCCCGCTTACTTGCCACTCGCGCGCTCGCTCTCGCCCGCCGTGTCGCGGCCCGTGCCCGTGCGCGTGAGCCGGGCGGTGCTCGCGCTCGCTCGCGCGGGATGTGGGATCCAGCACGGCACCGTCCACAGCGTCTTCGCTCGTGCGGTCAACCTGCGGCTGGAGGGCGGCGGCTGGGTGAGCGTGACCGCGGCCGAGCTGCCGCTCGCCGCCAACGGCGTGGCCGTGGCGCTGCCCGCCGGCTGCGCGTGGCCGGCGCTCGGCGTGCGGGTGGGGCAGCCATGCGCGTTGGCCCGCGCGGGCCTGTGGCTGCCGCTGGCGCCGCTGCGGATCGACTGGGCCGACGCGCCGTGCTGGACCCCGCGCCCACCGGTGCGCCCGGGGCTGCCCCCGGCGCGGCTGGCGGCGCGGCTGGCGCGGCTCCAGGCCGTCCTGCTGCGCACGGCGCGCGCGGGACTGGCGCCGCTCCTTCAGCCCCGCGCGGCGGCTCCCGTGGCCGCGCCGGACGCCCTGCTGGCGCGCCGCGCGCTCCCTTGCATGCACCAGCTGCAGCGTGCGGCGCGCGCGGGCGATCCCCTGGCGGCGGCCGCCGCGGCGCGGGGGCTCGCGGGCCTCGGCCCTGGCCTGACGCCCGCGGGCGACGATCTGCTGGCGGGATTCGCCGCGACCTGGCTGCTGGCGGCACGGGCGCTGGGCCGCGACGGGCGCGCCGCGCGGCGCCTCACGACGGTCCTGGCGACTGCCGCCGGTCCGCGCGCCTCGCCCCTGGGGGCCGGCTGGCTCGCCCACGCCGCGCGCGGCGAGGTGAGCGAGCCGCAGGGCGCCCTGTTGGCTCGCCTGCTCGCGCGCGAGGAGGCGCCCGAGCTGGAAGCGGCCGTCGCGCGGGTGCTGGCGTACGGGGCGACCTCGGGGGCCGACTGGCTGGCCGGCGTCGTGCTGGCGGGGCAGGCAGCGCTGGGAGCGGCCGGCGACCGGGCGGCGCCGGCGGCCCGCTAGCTGGCGCGTCGTTCGTAGCAGCGGGTCATCCAGGTGCCGGCTGGCCCTGGGTGGCGGGCTCGCCCAGCGCGCGCAGCCGGTCGGCGAGCAGCTCCGCCACGTGCCGCACGGCGAACGGCGCGCCCGCGGCGTGCGCGGCCCCGCGCAGGTGCAGCACGCAGCCCGGATTGTCGGTTGCCAGCACGGCGGCACCTGTGGCACGAACGTTGGCCAGTTTGCGTGTCGCGATGCCCCGCGCCACCGCCGGATGGTCGAGCGAGGCGCTGCCGCCGAACCCGCAGCACACCTCGGCCTCCTCCAGCGGCGCCACCGCGTAGCCGGCGCGGGCCAGCAGCCGCGCGCCCGTGTCGCCCAGCCCCAGCACGTGCGTGCTCTGGCAGAACGGGTGGTAGGTCACCGCCGGCCCGTTGGCTGGCGGCAGCGCGGGTGGGTCGGCCACCTGGTCCACGAAGCTCAGCAGGTCGAGCGTGCGCGCTGCGAGCCGCTCCGCCCGTGCGCGCCAGGCCGGCTCGTCGGCCAGCAGGTGCGGGTAGTCGTGCCGCAGCATCACCGCGCAGCTGGCCGCCGCGGTCACGACGTAATCCGCCGGCGCCGTCTCCAGCGCGGCGATCGTCTGTTTCGCCATCTGGCGCGCCCGCGGCGTGTCGCCCGCGTCGAGGGCGGGCAGCCCGCAGCAGTGCTGGGCGCGCGGCACCGTCACCTGCGCCCCGCAGGCGTGCAGCACGCGCACGGCGGCGAGCGCCTGCTCCGGCGCGAAGCGGTCGGCGAGGCACTGGAGGAAGTAGGCGACCGTTAGCTCGCGGGCGCGGCTGTGGGCCCAGGGGCCGCGCTGGGCGCCCGCAAAGGTGCGGCCCAGCAGCCGGTCGCGGGCCGGACGCGTCGCCAGGGCCGGGGGCGTGCGCCAGCGCCAGGCGGCGGGCAGCGGCAACGCCAGGTGCCGCCCGCGCTGCCACGGCTGCTGGAACAGACTCGCCGCGCGCAGGGCGAGGTCGAACCAGCGCGGCCGCGCCCACAGGGCCAGCGCCGCGCGCTTGGGCCACGGCAGGCCGCGCTCGGCCGCTACCCGCGCCCGCACAGCGAGGATCTGGCGCGGCAGCGGGATCGCCGCCGGGCAGACCGTGGCGCAGGCGTTGCACTGCACGCACAGCGACTGCGGCCCGGCCGCGGCGGCCAGGCCGTGGTGGAACGGCGTGTTCACCAGCCCGATGGCGCCGGAGTACACGTAGCCGAACACGTGGCCGCCGACCACCTGGTAGGGTGGGCAGACATCGGCGCACGCCGCGCAGCGGATGCAGCGCAGCGCGGCGCGGAACTCCGGGTCGGCCCACATTGCCGAGCGGCCGTTGTCCAGCAGCACCAGGTGCAGCTCGCGGCCCGGCTCCGGGCCAGTGAGGAAGCTGGTGTAGCTGGTGATCTCCTGGCCGGTGCCCGAGCGCGCCAGCAGCCGCAGCTGCGCGGCCACATCGGCGAACGTCGGCACCAGCTTCTCCCAGCCGGCCAGCACGATCAGCAGCGGCGGCACGGTACTCACCAGGTCGCCGTTGCCCTCGTTGGTCACCAGCAGCACGGTGCCGCTCTCGGCGATCAGCGCGTTGGCACCGATCAGCCCCGCGCCGGCCTCCAGGAACACGCGGCGCAGCTCGGCGCGGGCGACCGCCACCTGCGCGGCGATGTCGTCCGGGGGCACAGGCCGGCCGGTCTCGGCGGTGAACAGCGCGGCCACCTGCTGGCGGCTCTTGTGGATGGCCGGCATCACCATGTGGCTGGGCGTCTCGTGGGCGAGCTGCACGATCCACTCGCCGAGGTCGGTCTCCACCACGCGGATGCCGGCCGCCTCCAGCGCGTGGTTCAGGAAGATCTCCTCGGCCGCCATGCTCTTGCCCTTGGCCAGCAGGCGCACGCCGCGCGCTTGCAGCAGCCGCAGGATCAGCAGGCGCGCCTCGGCGGCCGTGGCCACCTCGTGCACCACCGCGCCGGTCGCGGTGGCGGCGCGGATGAACTGCTCGCGCGCGGCCTGGGGGTCGGCGAGCACGGCGTCCTTGGCGGCTACCAGGCGGGCGCGCGCGCTGGCGAAGTCGGGGGTCGCGGCGCCCAGCGCGGGGGCGGCGGCGGCCAGCCGGGCGAACGCGCCGTCGCGGGTGGCGCGCCAGGCGCGCTGGAACTGGAGCAGGTTGGTGGCCAGGCGCGCGTCGTGCAGCGCCCGCCGGTAGCGCTCGGCGAACGGGGCGAGCGTCGCGGCCATCTCAGCACCCTCCCACCACGACCACCACCAGCGCCCGCGGGCCGTGGACGCCGATGGTCAGCACGCGCTCGATGTCGGCGGTGCGGCTCGGCCCGCTCATGAACGTCACGTGCGCCGCGCCGTCGCGCACGAGGGCGGCCACTCGTGCCACGGCGGCATCGAGCGTCGGCACGATGTCGGACGCGGGTACCAGCAGCCATAGCCGCTCGGCGAGGAAGCACGCCGCGCGCGCGGCTGCCGGCGCGGTCACCGCCACGCTGCCTGTCTCGGCGATGGCGAACGCGCCCGCGGTCACCACCTCCGCCACGGGCGGCTCGCCGCGTGAGGCCGGCGGCCAGCGCTGGGCGAGAGTCGGGAAGCGCGCGTCGAGTGGCGGCACCCAGGCCGGCCTGCCCGCGGCGTCGGCGATGAGCTGGCCGGCCTCCTCGACCGCGGCGGCGCGGAGCAGGTCGGCCCGCAGCAGGGCGGCGTTCGCGGCGAACAGGTCCCACAGGGCGGCGGTCTCCACGTTGGCGGTCATCTCGCGCCCTCCTCCGGCCGCGTGCGTGT
>DATGKN010000008.1:0-6461 GCA_035294645.1 Chloroflexota bacterium | reverse complement strand
GCCAGCGCCGCGTTGGCCGCCGCCACGGTGTCCAGCGCCACCACGAGCGCTTCCAGATCGGCACCGCGCAGCACCGCGTACAGCTCGTCGTCGCCGAGGTCCGTGTAGATGCGGTTGCCGATGCAGCCCGCGCTGAGCATTAGGCCCCGGTCGAGCGCCGCGGGCAGCGCCATGCAGGTGGGCCGCGCCAGCAGCGCCGCCGCGGCGCCCAGTCCCGCGCGCAGCGCCGCCTCGTGCAGCAGCATCAGCCGGCCGGGGCGGCCGACGACGACCACCACGTCGGGCGGGAGCGGCAGCTCGCCTAGCGGCCCGTAAACGATCGCCCCGGGCGAGCGCGCCAGCCGTGGCAGGCCCGGCACCTCCGCCGGGGCAAGGTAGCCGAGCGCGGCCATCCAGTCGAGCGTCTGCTGCAGCTCTGGCGCGCGCTCGGGGGGCAGAGGCAGGTTGTGGGTGTAGCTGCCGAGGGGGCAGTGGTAGTGATCGGCGGGCACCGTGTAGAAGACGCGCCCCTCGGCGGCCAGGCGCCAGAACCGGCAGCCCGCCGGCGCGCGGCCCTGGAACGGCGCGATGCCCGCGGGCGGCGCGTCGAGGTACGCCACGCCGACCGGCCGGGTGGTGAGCCCCAGCCCCTCGCGCAGCCGCTGCTCATACGCCTGCCGCGTGTTCACAGGTCTTCCCCTTCGGTCCCCCGGCGGCGCCGCACATGCCCCGTGGGGCGCGTGGCGGCGCGCCCCGACCCGCCGCCGGCGCCAGGGCTGCGCCGATCGCGCTAGCGCCGCGGTGGCACGTGGCGCAGGCCCGGCCCGATGTAGATCTGGCGCGGGCGCGCGATCTTCTGCTCCTCGTCCTCGACTAGCTCCTGCCACTGCGCGAGCCAGCCGCTGGTGCGCGCCACGGCGAAGATCACGGTGAACATCCCGGGCGGCAGGCCCAGCGCCTCGTAGATCAGCCCGCTGTAGAAGTCGACGTTCGGGTACAGCTTGCGCTCGATGAAGTAGGGGTCCTCCAGCGCCACCTTCTCCAGGGCGACCGCGACATCGAGCAGCGGGTTCATGCCCTGGGCGGCGAACACCTCCTCGGCGGTGCGCTTGATGATACGGGCGCGCGGATCGTAGTTCTTGTACACGCGGTGGCCGAAGCCCATCAGGCGGCGCTCGCCGCGCTTGACGCGCTCCACGAAGCCCGGCACGTGGTCGACCGTCTCGATCTGGTGGAGCATGCGCAGCACCGCCTCGTTGGCGCCGCCGTGCAGCGGCCCGTACAGCGCCGCCACCCCGCCGGCGATGCACGAGTACGGGTCGGTGTCCGCGGAGCCGATGCCGCGCACGGTGTTGGTGCTACAGTTCTGCTCGTGGTCGGCGTGCAGGATCAGCAGCACGTCCATCGCGCGCACCACGCGCGGGTCGGGCGCGTAGCTCGCGTCGTCGGCGAACAGGGCGGTGAGGAGGTCGCGCGCGTAGTCGCCCGTGGCCGGGACCACGCGCGGCTCGCGGCCGGTGGTCTGGCGGTAGATCAGGCCCGCCAAGACCGGCATCACGGCGATCAGGCGGCGGATGTCGCGCTGGCGCTGCTCCGGCTCCTGGATCGCCTTGGCCTCGGGGTAGTACGCGCCGAGGGCGCCGACGGCCGATAGCAGCATGGACATCGGGTGGGCGTCGCGCGGGAACGAGCGCACCAGGGCGATGATGCCCTCCGGCACGGTGCTCTCGGCTTGGATGGCGCGCGTCCAGGCCTGGAGCTGGTCGGCGGTGGGCAGCTCGCCGTGCAGCAGCAGGTAGGCGACCTCGAGGAACGACACGCTCTCGGCCAGCTCCTCGATCGGGTAGCCGCGATACCACAGCTTGCCCGCCTCGCCATCGATGAACGTGATGGCGCTCCGACAGGCGGCCGTGTTCACGAACCCGGGGTCGTAGCTCAGCAGCCCGAAGTCCTTGGCGTCCGTCTTGATCTGGCGGAGGTCGGTGGCGCGGATAGCGCCCTCCCGGATAGGCAATTCATAGGTCTTGCCGGTCCGTGAATCCTGCACGGTCAGGTGGCTGGTGGCGGTGGCGGCAGAGGTAGTAATCTCGGGCATGCGACCTCCTCGGCGCTGCACGTGTGGCGGCCTCCGACACGACGACGGGTCGTGCCTCATGCTAAGACCGGCGCGTGGGAGCGCGCAACTACGCGGCTCCGCTGCCGCGCCCACGGCCCGGACACGCACACCTGCTGCTCACTAAGCATACGGCATCCAGCGTGCCGCCCAGTGGGGAGGCGCGGCGTTGGCGACGGGAGCGCGGGCGCGTCGAGCGGCTATCCTGGAGCAGGGCGCCGGGGGGGACCGGTGCCCCGCCTGCGGATGGAACGGGCCAGGGTGAAGATCTACCGCGGCTTCTCGGATAGCTTGCATGGGTTGGGGCCTTGCATCGTGCTGGTGCAGGACGCCGCCGGGTGGCGGCCGCTGCCGCGGGTCAGCCACGAGAGCGCCGAGGGCTGGGGCTGGGGCTACGGTGGCCCGGGCGCCGCGGACCTGGCTCGCTCGCTGCTCGCCGACCATCTCGGGCGGCCGGTGCCACGGGCCATATGGGTGCGGTTCGTCTGGGAGGTCGTGGGGCGCTGGGCCCAGGGCTGGCGCTGGGTGTACACCAGCGCGGACCTCGACGCCTGGCTGGCCAGCGCCCAGCGCCGCGGGGTGATCCCCGCGCTCGCGCCCCCGGCGGCCGAGGGGGAGGCGCCGCCCGCCTGAGCCGTCGCGGGCTCACCAGAAGGGGGTGTCGCGCCACATCGCGCCCTCCACGCGCCAGCCGCGCGGGGCGTCGTTCAGCCGGCTCTGCAGCTCGCCGTACTCGCGGACCAGCTCCACGTCCAGCTCGCCCTCCGGCAGCCGCACGCCGCGCAGGCGCAGGTGGTTGATGTGCGGCGGCAGGAAGGGCCGCAGCCGGATCGTGCGTCGCGGCGCATCCACCTCCAGCCCGAGCATGGTGGTCACATACAAGAGCATGGCCCCCGCGGCCCAGGCCTGTGGGCTGCACGCCACCGGGTACTCGACCACGAAGCTGAACTCATCGCGACCGTAGCCGGCGAACAGCTCGGGCAAGCGGTAGCTGGGGAAGTGCGCGGCGGCAGCGAGCTGGGCCTCGATGATCCGCCCGGCCTCCTCGAACAAGCCGTAGCGCGCCAGCCCGGCGGCGATGAGCGAGTTGTCGTGCGGCCACACGCTGCCGGTGTGGTAGCCCACGGGGTTGTAGCCGCCCTCGCGAGCGCCCATGGTGCGCACGCCCCAGCCGCTGAACAGCTCCGGGCCGAGTAGTACCTCGGCCACGCGCGGCGCGCGCGCCGCCGGCACGATGCCTGTCCACAGCGCCTGGCCGGCGTTGGAGGCGAGCCCATCGACCGGCTGCTTGTGGCCGTCGAGGGCCAGCGCGTAGTAGCCGCGGTCGGGCAGCCAGAACGCGCGGTCGAAGCGCGCGGCCAGCTCGGCGGCGGCCTGGCGGAGCTGGGCGGCGCGCGCCGCATCCCCTCGGGCCTCGCACAGGGCGGCCATGGCCAGCCGGGCGGCATAGGCATAGCCCTGCACCTCGCACAGCGCGATCGGCGCCTGGGCCAGGCGGCCGTCGCGGAAGCGGATGCTGTCCCAGGAGTCCTTCCACCCCTGGTTGATCAGGCCCTCGTCGGTGGAGCGCTGGTATTCCAGAAACCCGTCGCCGTCGCGGTCACCGTACTGGTCGATCCAGGCCAGGGCGCGCTCGGCGGCCGGCCAGAGTTCCTCCACCAGCGCGGCGTCGCCCGTGTGGCGGTAGGTGGCCGCCAGCACGATCAGGAACAGCGGGGTCGCGTCGATCGTCCCGTAGTACGGGAACGCCGGGATCGGCGAGTTGGAGCCGCCGAGGGCCTCGGGGCGGTGCTCGTGCAGGATCTTGCCGGGCTCCTCCTCCGTGCGCGGGTTGACGCGCGTGCCCTGCAGCCGTGCCAGGGCGCGCAGCACGCCGGCCGCCACATATGGGTAGTACGGCAGCGCCTGGTAGGCGGCGGTGAGGCTGTCGCGCCCGAACAGCGCCATGAACCAGGGGATGCCCGCGGCCAGCACCGCGCCCTCGAGCTGCGGCGCGCCGCCGCCGAAGTGCAGCGACCAGAGATCGCGCACGGCGCGCTCGTAGGCCTCCTGCAGCACGTAGGAGTCGGTGTCCAGCCGCGGCGCCTCGCGCAGGGGGGCCGAGTCGGCGCGTTGGGTGCGCGGCGGCAGCGTGGTACGCGGCCGCTCGCAGGAGAAGTGGACGCGCGGCGCCACGTCGCGGCTGGCGCGCGGCAGCACGTCGGTACACAGGCGCCAGCTGCCGCGCGGCGGCAGCGTGATCACGAACCGTACCACGTTGGGCCGCGGGTACTGGGGCGGCTGGGAGAAGCGGATCTCCACGCAGGGGAACTCGCGCCCGTCGGGGGGGCTCAGGCAGATACCCCAGCCGTCGGCCAGCGGGCGGGCCGGCGCGCTGCGCACCAGCCCGGCGCCTTCTTGCGGCTCGAGATGCCCGCGCACCTGGAAGATATGGCGGAAGTCGGCGGCGAAGGTGAACTGGAGCTGCAAGAGCACGGGCCGATCGACGTAGCTCTGCAGCTCGAGGTCCTCGTGCAGCACGTTGTCGATCAGGCGCTGGCGCAGGAGCGTGAGGCTCTCCGTCTCCAGTTCGTCCCCCACCGGGTTAGACAGCAAGTGGACCGAGTGGAAGTGCTCCAGCACGCGGGTGGCCAGCGGCCGCAGGCGCCGGCCGTTTAGCTCCAGCAGGTACTCGGACAGGAAGCGCACGTCGTGGTGGTAGAAGCCCTGCTCGCTGCCGGGCATGATGTCGCCGATCTCATCGGCGATCAGGAATCCATTGTGGCTGTTGATCGTGATCTGCACGCTGGCCTCTGTGCGATTGATGACCATACCGCGGGGCGCGTCGCGCGGCGACCTGCTCCTCATCCGGAGTATGCCGAGCGCCTGCACCGCGCGCCCATGGCGGGCCCGGCGAGCATATCGCTATCGTCGGCGGGCGAGCGCCAGGCGGCAAGGGGCAGCGCATCGCAGACCGATCTCGCTGGTAGCCGGGCTCAGGGGGCCGGCCGCCCGCGTGGCGAGGGCGGTGGTGACCGTATCGCGTGCTGCGGTACACTGCCCCCAGCCGCGATGCGTCCGGCCCTGGCGCGGAGGCCGGCGCGCGGTCCGCGGCGCTGGTGCCTGCCTCGTGGCTCACCGCGCGGGCGGGCTGCGCGTTGATGGTCGGGAGCCATGCGGCGACGTCCCTGGCGCCTGCCCCTGCGGGTGACCCTGCTGGTACTGCTGACAGGGCTGCTCCTACTGACCGTCGGCACCATTGGGCTGGTGGCGTACCAGAAGACGAGCGCCTCGATCCGAGAGCTGGCCGACACGCACTTCCGCGCTATCTCGGGGGCCACGGCGCTGCAGGTGCGGGGGCTGGTCGAGCCGGCGGTGCTCATCCTCGAGGAGTTTCGCGCCGAGACGCAGCGCGGGTTGCTGCCGATCGACGACCTGGACCGCCTGGGCGAGCACTTCGTGGAGCGGCTGCGCTACGCGCGGGGCCTCGCCTGGGTCAGCTACAGCGAGCAGGCCACCGGCCGCTTCGTGGGCGCCTGGCGCAGGGGCGACGGCGCGGTGGTGCTCAACCGCTCCGCACCCGATGTCGATGGGGGCCGCCCCTACGAGGAGCTGGTCACGCCACTGGGGCTGCGCTTCCCACTGCAGCGCTCGCTAGCCCCGGGCTACGACCCGCGCCACAGCGCCTGGTACCAGCGGGCCGTCGCCACCCGCGGGGTGGTGTGGAGCGAGCCGTTCCGCTTCCACGAAGGGCGCCTGGGCATCACCGCCGCGCTGGCCTTGCGCGAGCCGGGCAGCGGTGAGGTGCGGGGGGTATTCACCGCCGACTTCTTCCTGGACGACATCGCGGCGTTCGTGTCGGCGCTGACCGTGGGCCGCACCGGCCGCACCTACGTGCTGGCGCCCAGCGGGGAGATGATCGCGGGGCCACGCCTGCGCGCGGGCGATCCGGCTGACCCCCTGCTGGCCGCTGCGGTGGCCGCTCTGCCGGAGCCGCTCGTCCAGCTGCCGCTGACCGAGCCCTACTCGGTGTTGTTCGACCATGCGGGGATGCGCTACGCCGCCGTGTTCCAGCAGTTCGCGCTGGCAGGTGGGCTGCGCTGGGTAACCGCTGTGCTCGTGCCCGAGGCCGAGTTCCTGGGCATCGTGTACGATAACGCGCGCAGCACGCTGCTAGTGGGCGTGTTCGCCCTGCTGGCCGCGCTGGGCCTCGGCTACCTGCTGGCGCACAGTATCGCCGACCCGCTGCGTCGTATCAGCGGCGATCTGGCGCAGGTGGGCCGGTTTACCCTCTCCCCGGAGCCGTCGCCGTCGTCGTTCGTGCAGGAGATTGCCGTGGTGAGCGAGTCGGTCGACCGCATGAAGGCGGGGCTGCGCTCATTCGGCCACT
>DATGKN010000007.1:0-12030 GCA_035294645.1 Chloroflexota bacterium | reverse complement strand
GAGAACCAGACCGACCCCAACGCCCACGAGTGCCGGCTCGCCTGATCCCGCGAGGTGCGCAATGGATGAGGTGCCGATGAGCGTGCTCGATCGCTTCCGGCTCGACGGGCGCGTGGTGCTCGTCACCGGCGCGGGCAGCGGCCTGGGCCGCGCCATCGCCCACGCGGTGGCCGAGGTGGGCGCCCGCGTGGTGGCCGTGGACCGCGACGGCGACCGCGCGGCAGCCGTCACACGGGCACTCGCCGCCGCAGGCGCCCGCGCGCTGGCGGTCACCGCCGATGTCGCCCGCGCCGAGGAGGCCGAGCACGCGGTGAGCACCACGGTCGCTGCCTTCGGCCGGCTCGACGTGCTGTTCAACAACGCCGGCATCACCAGCCCGCCGGCGCGGGCGCACGAGTTCGCCGAGGCCGAGTGGCGGCGCGTGCTGGACACCAACCTCACCGGCGTGTTCCTGATGGCGCGCGCCGCGCTGCGAGTGCTGCTGGCCCAGGAGCGCGGGCCCCGTGGGCTGCGGGGCAAGCTGGTCAACACCGCCTCGATCTGGGGGCTGGTCGGCAGCCAGCTCCACCCCGTGCCCGCCTACACGGCGGCCAAGGGCGGCGTGGTCAACTTCACGCGCGAGCTGGCCGCCGAGTACGCCCGCGACGGGATCACGGTGAACGCCATCGCGCCCGGCTTCTTCCAAACGAATCTGAGCCCGCGCATGCACGAGCCCGACTTCGCCACCCGCTTCGGGAGCATCGTGCCGCTGGGCCGCGTCGCGCAGCCCGAGGAGCTGCAAGGCCTCGCCGTGTTCCTGGCCAGCAGCGCCTCCGACTACCTCACGGGCCAGATCCTGGTCATCGACGGCGGCGTCACCGCCGTCTGAACCGCCACGGGGCGACGACGTGGAGATCGACGAAGGCGCCGTCCTGCCCACCAGCATCGACCCCCACAGCCCGGCGTTCCGCGCCAACCAGGCGTACTGGGAGCGCGAGCGGCAGGTGCTTCGCGAGCGGCTCGCCTGGGCCCGGGCTGGCGGCGGCCCCCGCGCGGTCGAGCGCCACCGCGCCCGCGGCAAGCTGCTGGCCCGCGAGCGCATCGAGCTGCTGCTCGATCCGGGCTCGGCGTTTCTGGAGTTCTCGCCGCTGGCCGCCTGGGACCTGTACGACGGCGAGGCGCCGAGCGCCGGGATTGTCACGGGGATCGGCGTGGTGCGCGGCCAGGAGTGCGTGATCGTCGCCAACGACGCCACGGTCAAGGGCGGCACCTACTATCCCCTCACCGTCAAGAAGCACCTGCGCGCCCAGGAGATCGCGGCCCAGAACCACCTACCCTGCCTGTACCTGGTCGACTCGGGTGGCGCCTTCCTGCCGCTGCAGGACGAGGTGTTCCCCGACCGCGACCACTTCGGCCGCATCTTCTACAACCAGGCGCAGATGTCGGCGGCCGGCATCCCCCAGCTCGCCGCGGTGATGGGCTCGTGTACCGCCGGCGGCGCCTACGTGCCGGCCATGAGCGACGAGACGATCATCGTGCAGGGCACCGGCACGATCTTCATCGGCGGCCCGCCGCTGGTCAAGGCGGCGACCGGCGAGGAGGTCACCGCCGAGGAGCTCGGCGGCGCCGACGTGCACACGCGCCTGTCGGGCGTGGCCGACTACCTGGCCGTGGACGACGCGCACGCCCTCGCCCTGCTGCGCGACATCGTCGGCCGGCTGCACCGCCCGCGCTACCTGCCGTGGGAAGTCCGGTCGCCACGGCCACCACGCTACGACCCCGCCGAGCTGTACGGCATCGTGCCGGCCGACCCGCGCCAGCCGTATCCCGTGCGCGAGGTCCTGGCGCGCCTGCTCGACGACAGCCGCTTCAGCGAGTTCAAGGCGCGCTACGGCACCACCCTGGTCTGCGGCTGGGGGCGTATCGGCGGCTATCCCGTCGGCGTGCTGGCCAACCAGGGCGTGCTGTTCGCCGAGAGCGCGCTCAAGGGCGCGCACTTCATCGAGCTGTGCTGCCAGCGCCAGATCCCGCTGGTGTTCCTGCAGAACATCACGGGGTTCATGGTCGGCCGCGAGACGGAGACCCGCGGCCTCGCCCGCGATGGAGCCAAGCTGGTGATGGCCGTGGCCAATGCGCAGGTACCCAAGTTCACGGTGATCATTGGCGGCAGCTACGGCGCGGGCAACTACGGTATGTGCGGCCGGGCCTACGCGCCGCGCCAGCTGTGGACCTGGCCCAGCGCGCGCATCGCGGTGATGGGCGGCGAGCAGGCCGCCGACGTGCTGGTCACCGTGCGCCGCGAGCAGCTCGCCGCCCGGGGCGAGACGCTCAGTGCCGAGGAGGAGGCGGCCCTGCGCGCGCCGATCCTGGCCAAGTACGAGCGCGAGAGCAGCCCCTACTACAGCACGGCGCGGCTGTGGGACGACGGGCTCATCGACCCGCTGGACACGCGCCAGGTGCTGGCCCTGGGCCTGGCCGCCGCCACCCGCGCGCCCATCCCACCCACGCGCTTCGGCGTGTTCCGCATGTAGCGCCCTACCCCCGCGGCACGTCACGATCTGGTGTATGATCAGGGACGGTCCGCGATGTTAGGCGACGACGGCGGCGCCGCGGATACGTGCGCGCCAAGGGGGGAACGGCGATGACGGCGACCGCTCCACAGACCCGGTTCAACGTCGGCGGCGTGTGGCTCCAGCAGCCCTTCAAGATCCGCCGCCTCGGCCACTTCGGCTTCAACGTCGTGAACATCGAGGAGTGCGTCCGGTTCTATACCGACCTGCTGGGCTACCGTATCTCCGACACCATCGACTTCTCGGAGCGCGCGCGCAGCCCCGAGCAGCTCGCCGGGCTGGGCGACCCGCGCGGCTACTTCCTGCGCTATGGCACCGACCACCACGCCTTTGTGCTGTTCAACAAGCGCGTCCGCGAGGCGCTGGACCCCCACCGCCGCTTCCCGCCGGGCGTGACGGTCAACCAGATCACCTGGCAAGTCGGCAGCCTCGGCGAGGTCGGCCGCGCCATCCGCTGGTTCGCCGAGCGCGGGGTGGAGATCCAGCGCTCCGGGCGCGACATGCCGGGCTCGAACTGGCACACCTACGTCTACGACCCCGACGGCCACACCAACGAGCTGTACTACGGCATCGAGCAGATCGGCTGGGACGGCTACAGCAAGCCGCGCGCCATGTACGATCGCGGCTTCCGTGAGCCGCCCCCGCTGCCGCAGATCTCCGAGGAGGCCGAGGTGCAGCAGGCCCTGGAGCGCGGCATCGACCTGCACAGCGGCTACCGCTACGTCGAGCAGCTGCCCGCTACCTACGACGTGGACGGCATCCTGCTGCCGCGGCCGTTCAAGATCGTGCGGCAGGGGCCGGTGAACCTGTTCGTGCGGGACGTCCAGCGGGCGCAGGAGTGGTACCAGGAGACGCTCGGCTTCCTGTTCACCGAGGAGGTCACGTGGCGCGGGCACCGCTGCGTGTTCCTGCGCAACAACACCGAGCACCACTCGCTGGGCCTGTTCCCCCTCGCGCTGCGGGAGCAGCTGGGGCTGAGCCCGCACACCACGACCATGTCGTTCGGGCTGCAACTGGCCAGCTACCAGCAGCTCCGCGACGCCGTGCGCTTCCTGCGCGACCACGGGGTGCGCCTGGTCGACTCGATCCCGCCCGAGCTGTACCCAGGCATCGACTACGCGGCGCACGTGCTCGACCCGGACGGCCACTGCCTCCAGCTCTACTACTACATGGAGCAGATCGGCTGGGACGGCCGCCCACGCCCGGCCCACCTGCGGCGCCCGGTGACGCCCGGCGAGTGGCCCGAGGTGCTGGAGCCGCTGTCCGACACCTACCAGGGCGAGCCGTTCCTCGGCCCCTGGGGCTGAGCCCCACGACCACTCGGCGCCGGCTCCCCTTCGCCACCGAACGCACCAGTTGCGCGCCGCCTGCCCCGCGCGGCACCATGGGCCCAAGACCGCGCCGCTGGACCCCGGGTGTTCCGCAAACTCCTGATCGCCAACCGCGGCGAGATCGCCGTGCGCATCGCCCAGGCCTGTCGGGAGCTGGGCGTGCGCGCCGTGGCCGTGTACTCTGACGCCGACCGCGACGCGCTGCACGTGGCGCTGGCCGACGAGGCGTACTACCTGGGGCCCGCGCCGCCCGCCGAGAGCTACCTGCACGCTGAGCGCCTGCTGGAGGTCGCGCGGCGCAGCGGCGCCGAGGCAGTGCATCCCGGCTACGGCTTCCTCGCCGAGAACGCCGCCTTCGCCGCCGCCTGCGAGGCGGCCGGGCTCGTGTTCGTCGGGCCTCCGCCCGCCGCGCTGCGCCTGCTGGGCGACAAGGCGGCGGCCAAGCGCCTCGCCCGCCGCTGCGGGCTGCCCGTCGTGCCGGGCTACCAGGGCGCCGCGCAGGCCCCAGCGCTGCTCGCCCGCCGCGCGGCCCGGCTCGGTTTTCCCCTGCTGATCAAGGCCGTGGCGGGCGGCGGCGGCCGCGGCCTGCGGCGGGTGGCCGATGCCCCGAGCTTCCCCGTGGCGCTGGCGCAGGCGCGGCGCGAGGCGCAGGCGGCTTTCGGCGACCCGCGCGTGCTGCTGGAGCGCGACGTGACGCCCGCCCGCCACGTCGAAGTGCAGTTCCTCATCGACCGCCACGGCACCGCCCTGGCCCTCGGCGAGCGCGACTGCAGCGTACAGCGCCGGCACCAGAAAGTGCTCGAAGAGGCGCCCGCGCCCGGGCTCAGCGCCGCCGAGCGCCGCCAGCTCGGCCGCTGGGCCACCCGCCTGGCGCGCGCCGCCGGCTACGTGGGCGCCGGCACGGCGGAGTTCCTGCGCGACACGGCCGGCCGCTACTACTTCCTGGAGGTCAACGCGCGGCTCCAGGTCGAGCACCCGGTGACCGAGCTGGTGCACGGCGTGGATCTGGTGCACTGGCAGCTACGCCTGGCGGCCAGCGAGCCGCTCGCTCTCCAGCCGGCCGACATCGCCCCGCGCGGCCACGCCATCGAGGCGCGCCTGTACGCCGAGGACCCGGCGCGCGACTTCCAGCCGACGGCGGGCCCGCTGCTGCGCTGCGAGCTGCCGCACGGCCCCGGCCTGCGCTGCGACCGCGGCGTGCGCGCCGGCGACACCATATCGCGCTACTACGACACCCTGCTGGCCAAGCTCATCGCCCACGCGCCCGACCGCCCGACGGCCCTGGCGCGGCTGGCCTGGGCCCTGGAGCACACGGTGGTGCACGGCGTGACCACCAACCTCGCGCTGCTGCACGCCGTGGTGTGCGACCCCGACTTCCAGGCCGGCCACCTGCGCACCGATTTCCTGGCGCTGCGCCCGGCGCTGTGGGCCGAGGCCCCGCCGCCCGAGGAGGCGCTGCTGGCCGCCGCGGCCGCCGACCTGGCCGGCTGGCCCGGCACCGGCTCGGCCGATCCCTGGACGGCCGCCGGGCCGTGGCGTGGCGCGGCCTGGCCCCGCACGCTGCACTACCAGGCGGGCGGCCGCCGGTACGAGGTCCAGGCCGAGCCGCTGGCGCCTGGCGTCTGGCGGGCGCGCGTCGCCGATGGCCCCTGGCACCGCCTGGAAGCGCGCGGCGCCGCGGGCCGCCTCCTGCTGCTTCTCGACGACCAGCCGCTGGCCGCCACGGTGCAGGTGCTAGAGGGCGCGGCGCTCGACGTGCAGCTCGGCGCGGCTCGCTGGCGCCTCGCCCGGCCGGCGCCGCCCGCGCTGCCCGTCGCGCCGCCGGGCGACCTCCCCACGCCCAGCCGATCTCCGGCGGTGCAGTCGCCGCTCCCGGCCGAAGAAGCGCGGCGCGGCAATGAGGGCGTAGTGCGAGCGCCGACGGCCGGCGTGGTAGTCGCGCTCCACGTGCAGCCGGGCGACGTAGTGCGCGCGGGCCAGCCGCTGGTGGCCCTCGAGGCGATGAAGCTGGAGCAGACGCTCACCGCCCCTACCCCCGGGCGCGTGCGCGAGGTGCGCGTGCGCGTGGGCGAGACGGTGGCCAGCGGGGCGCCGTTGGTCGTGCTCGACCCGAGCGCCGCCGCGGCCCCGTGAGCCGCTATGCACTACCCTATCAATAGGGCGCTGGTGCGGCCGAGCGCACTGCCGCCGTGTACCGCGGGCCAGGAGAGAGCATCATGAGCGAGTGGACGCGCAACCTGGTCGACGACGACGCGACGCTGCGCGAGATCCTGCGCACCTGCCGTCGCATCGCCGTGCTGGGCATCAAGACCGAGGCGCAAGCCGGCCAGCCGGCCATCGAGGTGCCGCGCTACCTGCTGGCCCAGGGTTATGAGATCGTGCCGGTGCCCGTCTACTACCCCGAGGCCACGCGGATCCTGGGGCAGCCCGTCTACCGGCGCGTGCAGGATATTCCCGGCGGCGTGGACCTGGTCGACGTGTTCCGCCGGCCCCAGGACATCCCGCCGCACCTCGACGACCTGCTGGCCGCGCGGCCGCGAGTAGTGTGGTTCCAGCTGGGCATCCGCCACGACGAGGTGGCGCGCACGCTAGCCGCCGCGGGCATCCAGGTGGTACAGGACCGCTGCACGCTGATCGAGCACCGCCGCCTGCTCGGCCGCCCCGTGGCCGGCTAGCTCCCGCGCTGGTCGAGCACCACGCGGTAGGTGTCCAGCCGCGAGCGCACGGGGCTCTGGGGGTTCGTCTCGGCGTGCGCGCGCTGGAACGCATCGCTCGCCCGCCAGGCCTCGAAGCTCGCCTCGTCCTGCCAGGTCGTCACCACCAGGAACTCGTCCTCCCGCGTGTGGCGCAGCAGCTGGAAGCTGATGAACCCCGGCACCCCGGCCATCCCGGCGCTGCGCCCGAACGCCGCTTCCAGGTGCGCCGCGTAGTCCGCCGGCACCTGTAACCGATTGATCGCCACGAACATCGTCTCTCCCTAATGCCGCCCCTCCAGACGATATCGACCGACCGGGGGAGTGTCAACTCCCCGCCGCGGCGTGCTTGGCCGGCGGCGCGCGACGGCGGGGAGCACGGCGACGCTCCCGGTTGCGCGCGCGCCAGGTCGCGGCTATACTTCCCCGACTCGAACATCGATTCAGGAAAGTATCACCACCATGGGAACGGCGACCGGCGAGGCGCGACGGCAGGCGATCTTGGCGGCGGCCCGTGCGCTGCTCGCCGAGTCGCCGGCGCCGTCTGTCACCCTCGACGCCATTGCCGCCCGGGCCGGCACGACCAAGGCGACGCTGTATCGCTACTTCCCGAGCAAAAGGAGCCTGCTGGCCGCAGCGTGCGGGGAGAGCGAGGAGGCGGCGGAGGCGGTAGCGCGGCGCGACCAGATCCTGGATGCCACGATGGCGGTCGTGGTGCGCTATGGGCTCCACGGCGCCACCATGGAGCGCATCGCGGCGGCCGCGGGGGTAAGTGCCCCGGCCCTGTACTGGCACTTCAAGAACAAGGACGAGCTGTTTCTGGCCATGATCCAGCGGCTCGCCTCACGGGTCCAGGCCGCGCTGCTGGCGGAGCTCGGCCCGGATAGCGATCTCACCGAGAGCATCCAGCGGCTGGTCGCGCGCGCCATCGTGCTGCAAGCGGAGCAGATCGAGTTGATCCGCGTCGTGTTGGCAGAGGGCACCAGCCGGCCGCGGCTACTCGCGGCGCTGGGCGATCAGCTGATCGGTCCGCTGTGGGCCCGGCTCGCAGCCTACTTGGATGCCCAGGTCGCCGCCGGCCACCTGCGGCCCGGGGATGGGCTCCTGCGGATCGTGGGGCTCGCGGGCATGATCACCTACTACAACCTGGTCCGCCGCACCTTCGGGGACCGCCTGCCCCTGCCAGGCGGGGCGGCCGCCGCGGGGGAGTTCACCCGCATCTTCCTGCATGGCGTGCTGAATGGCCCCCGGTCCAGGGAGTGAACCAGCAGCCAGTCGGCACCGCGGGCGGAACCCCGACTCGACGGGCCCGGGGAGGGCAGCAGTGAGCTATCTGACTGGCGCACGCGACCCAGTGCAGGTGCCCCAGCAGCCAGCCGGGCATCGCGCGGCGCTGGTGGCAGCCGTGGTGGCGCGGTTGGCCCGGCGGCCTCTGTCCCGCCGCGTGTTGCTCGGGCTCGTGGCAATCGTCGGGCTGAGCGCGCTAGTCGCACACCGCTGGTTCGGCGCCCCTGCCGCTGCCCAGCTCGTGGCGGTCGGGACGCTGGAGGCGACGGAAGTCAGTATCGCCGCCGAAGTCACGGCGCGCATCCGCGAGGTGGCGGTCGTCGAGGGCCAGGCCGTGCGCAAGGACGACTTGCTGGTCGTGCTCGACGACACGCTGCCCGCGCTGCAGTATCGCCAGGCAACGCCCGCCGAGCAACAGGTGCTGGGCGTTCAACTCACCAAGTACCGACTGGTCGCCCCGCTGGACGGGGTCGTTCTGCGCCGCAATGCCGAGCCGGGCGAGGTCGCGGTCGCCGGGGCGCCGCTGCTCACGCTCGCCGACCGGTCGTACCTCGATCTGAAAGTGTACCTGTTGCAGCGCGAACTGCCGCGAGTGCATGTGGGGCAGCCCGTGCGCATCGAGGCGGAAGCGCTGCCCCAGCTCGCTGCCTATGGCGAGGTGCGCAGCATCGCCGAGCGGGCCGAGTTTACCCCGCGCAACGTGCAGACCCCGCGCGATCGCCTCAACCTGGTCTACGCGGTGAAGATCCGCCTCTACGCGCCCGACGCGCGCTTCAAGCCGGGTATGAGCGTCGTGGCGCGCTTCGAGGAGTAGGCGATGACGAGCCGCGTGCTGGCCGTGCTGATCAAAGAGTTCATCCAAATCCGGCGAGATCCCCGCACGCTGGCGATGGTGCTGCTCCTGCCCGCCGTGCAGCTTCTCCTCTTCGGCTACGCGATCAACACCACCGTCGAGCACTTGCCGACCATCGTGCTCGACCAGGCCGACGATCGCCTTAGCCGCGAGCTGATCCAAGCGTTGAACAACTCGGGCATCTTCGACGTGGTCGCGACGGCTCGCGATGCGGGGGCGCTGCGCCAGGCTATCGACAGCGGCGCCGCTCGAGTCGGGGTGATCATCCCGCCCGATTTCGCTCGAGCCCAGGCGGCAAGCCGCCCCGCCGCAGTGCAGGTGCTGATCGACGGCTCGGACCCAACTACGGCCCAGTCGGCGCTGTACGCCCTGGTCGCCGTGGGCCAGATGCGCGCCATCCAAGCACTGAGCGCGCGCCTAGCGCAGCTCGGCCTCGGCGGCGAGATGCCGTTGGAGGTCCAGCCCCTGGTGCTCTACAACCCGCAGATGCAGAGCATCGACTTCATGATACCCGGCTTGATCGGGCTCGTGTTGCAGAATATCACCCTGATCCTCACCGCCTTCGCCATCGTTCGCGAGCGTGAGCGCGGTACGCTGGAGCAGCTGATCGTCACGCCGCTGCGCTCGTGGGAGCTGATGCTCGGCAAGCTCCTGCCCTATGCGATACTGTCCTTCTGCAACGTGCTGGTAGCCCTGGCCGTGGGCGCCTGGTGGTTCGGCGTCGAGATCGCCGGCAGCGTTCCCCTGCTGCTGCTACTCTCGGGGATATTTTTGATCAGCAGTCTGGGGCTCGGTTTACTCATCTCGACGGTGTCCGAGACCCAGGGGCAGGCTATCCAGCTCGCCATGTTCGTGCTGTTACCAGCGATCTTGCTGTCGGGCTTCATGTTCTCGCGCGATGCGATGCCGCTGCCCCTTCACGATCTAGGTTACGCTATCCCCTTGACCTATTTTCTGAAGATCATCCGAGGGATCATGCTGAAGGGCGTCGGGCTCGACCTGCTATGGTGGGATCTCGTGCCCATGGCCTTGTTGGGCGCGGTCGTATTCGTGCTGGCAGCCCTCCGCTTCCGCAAACAGTTGGCATGAGGCGGCGCCATGGTGCCGAGGCAGCCCTATACGTCGGCGGTGGCAGTGACGGTCACCCATCTCTCCCGCCATTTCGGCCAGTTGCAGGCCGTCCGCGATGTGAGCTTCCAGGTGAACACGGGCGAGGTGTTCGCCTTGCTGGGCCCCAACGGCTCGGGTAAAACCACTCTCATTCGCATGCTGTGCGGCCTTCTCACGCCAACGAGCGGCCAAGCACGTGTGCTTGGCTACGATGTCACCACGGACAGTGAGGCCATCAAGGCGCGCATCGGCTACATGTCGCAGCGCTTCGGGCTCTATGAGGATCTCTCAGTCCGCGAGAACCTCGACTTCTACGCGGGCCTCTATGATGTGCCACGGCGCGAACGGCGAGCGCGCATCGAAGCACTGATCGCGATGGCCGGTCTCGCGGGACGCGAGCGACAGCTCGCCGGCACGCTCTCCGGCGGCTGGAAGCAGCGGCTGGCGTTGGCCTGTGCCATCGTGCATCAGCCACCGCTCCTGTTCCTCGACGAGCCCACGGCGGGGGTGGACCCCGTATCCCGCCGCCAGTTCTGGGGGCTGATCTACAGCCTGGCGCAGCAGGGGACGACCATCTTCCTCACGACCCACTATCTCGACGAAGCCGAGCACGCCCACCGCGTGGCGCTGATGTACTTTGGCGAGCTGGTAGCCTTGGACACGCCGGCGGCACTGCGCGCGCACGGCCTGCACGGAACACTCCTCGAGATCGCCTGCGATCAGCCGCTGGCCGCGGTGACCCACGTGCAGGGCCTGCCAGGCGTGCAGGAGGCGGTGCTGTACGGCTCGGTGCTGCACGTCATCGTCGCGCCGGGCGTGGCGCCCGAGACGGTGGCGCAAGCGCTCACGGCCGCCGGGATCACCGGGGTGAGCTGGCGTCCCATCGCTCCCACGCTCGAGGATGTATTCATCTCGCTGCTCTCGAAACCGCCCGCGCCGGCCCGCGCTTAGCCGGTCGCGGCGCGGTATACTCAGAGGCCGCGCCACGGGGCCGGCGGCGCGACCGGTATATTCTGGCGCCGCGCTATCACGCTACCACGGGGAGACGACCATGAAGTTCGGGCTCACGCTGCCCAACCGCGGCGTGCTGTTCGGGGTCACCACCACCGACGAGCTGCTGGAGATGGCCGAGATCGCCGACCGCTCCGAGCAGTTCGCCTCCGTATGGGTGGGCGACAGCTTGCTCGGCAAACCGCGCTTCGAGGCGCTCACGCTGCTGGCGGGCATCGCCGCGCGGACCCGGCGCGTGCGGCTCGGGCCGGCCTGCATGGCCAGCTTCTCCCTGCGCGATCCGGTGCTGCTCGCCTACCAGTGGGCCAGCCTCGACCTGATGGCCGGCGGCCGCACCGTGCTCGTCGCCTGCACCGGCATCGTCGAGCAGGAGGGCGCCAAGCTGGAGGCCGCCCTGTACCGCGTCACCCCGCGCGATCGCGTGCGCCGCCTGATCGAGTGGATCAAGATCCTCAAGCTGCTGTGGACCCAGGACCACGTCAGCTTCCAGGGCGAGTACTACCAGTTCGAGGGCATCACCATCGAGCCGAAGCCGGCTGCCAAGCCCCGCCCGCCCATCTGGATCGCTAGCAACGCCGGCCGCAGCGGCCTGCCCGACCGCGCCGCCATCGAGCGCACCCACCGCCGCGCCGCCCGCCACGCCGATGGCTGGGAGACCTCCCTGTGGGACGTGGACGACCTCGCCTGGCGGCTGGAGGACATCCGCCAGAAAGTGCGCGAGGAGGGCAAGGACCCCGCCACCTTCGAGTTCCACCTGTACCACAACTTCAACATCAACGACGATCGCGCCGCCGCGCTCGACGAGGCCAAACGCTTCCTGGACACCTACTACTCGACCGACTTCTCGCCGCAGCACATCGCCGGCTGGACCGCCGCCGGCTCGCCCGAGCAGTGCATCGAGCACCTGCGGCGCTACAAGGCACTGGGCTTCACCGAGGTGACCCTGCGCCCCGCGAGCTGGGACCAGCGCGGCCAGCTCGCGCGGCTGATGCGCGACGTGCTGCCCTACGTGTAGGGCCTGGCACCGGGGTTCGCAGCGGTCCACCGCCGTCCTCGCGGGCGGCCCGCCGTTCGCGGCAGCAGGGAACAGGGTCATCCCGTAGTCACGGACCAGTTAGGAGGCGGCCGTGCTCACCGGCATCGACCACCTGGTGATTGCCGTACCCGACCTCGACGCGGCTATCGCCAGCTACCGC
>DATGKN010000006.1:0-23896 GCA_035294645.1 Chloroflexota bacterium | reverse complement strand
TGCAGCGGCCGCACCCGCCGCTGTGGGTGCAGTCGCGCGACCCGGACACGCTCGCGCTGCTGGCCCGCGAGGGCGTCTCCACCGGCTATCTGTTCCTGGTCCCGCGCGAGGAGGCCGCGCCGCGCTACCGCGCCTACCTGCGTGCCTGGCACGCCGCCGGGCACGCCCAGCCGCCGAACATCGCCTACTGGTCGCTGGTGTACGTGGCCGAAACCGACGAGCAGGCGCTGGCCGAGGCCGCCCCGCACATCGTGTATACCTTCACCCAAGTGTTCGGGTTTGGGGACGTGGGCGGCATCGCCATCGCCGAGCTGGCGGACAACCTGGAGCGCCGCGGGGAGCACGGCGCGGCGGAGATTGCGCGGCACCTGGCCGACGTCGACTACCTCCTGCGCCGCAACCTGGTGTTCGTCGGCTCGCCCGAGACCGTCGCGCGGCGCATCCAGCTCGCCGCCGCCGAGGGGCTGTTCAACACGCTGTGCGCGGAGTTCAACATCGGCTACCTCGACGAGGAGCGCCTGATGCGCTCGCTGCGCCTGTTCGCCCAGCGCGTGATCCCGGCGCTGCGCGCGTATAGCCCGTACTGAGCGCCCACCGCGCCGCCCCCCGGCGGCCGGCCTGAGGAGGTGAGCTACATGCTGAGCGCACTGCGCCGCGGTTGGGCCCGGGGGGTGCCCGGGCTCGCGCTGGCCCTGCTCCTGGCCGGCTGCGCCGGCCCGGGCCGAGTGCCGGCGTCGCCCACGGGGGGCGCTGGCGCCGCCTCGAGCGGTCTGCCGGGCCCGGTGCCATCGGGGCCACCCCCTGCCACCCCGCCCAGTGCCCCCGCCGCTCCCGTGGTCGTCAAGGCCGGGGCGGTCTACGCGCTCACCGATTCGCCCATCTTTATGGCACTGGAGCGGGGCTACTTCGAGGAGGCGGGAATCCGCCTCGACTTGCAGCAGTTCGACACGGTGGTCAACGCGATCCCCGCCGTGAGCACGGGGCAGCTGGACGTCGCCTTCGACGGCGCGCTGAGTGCCGGATTCCTGAACGCGATCGGCCGCGGGATCGGGATCAAGATCGTGGCCAACCAAGGGATCGCCGCGGTGGCGCGCGCGGACCGGCCCTACTACGCGATCGTCGCGGCCAAGGCCCTCGTGGACAACGGCCAGGTGCAACGGGTGGCCGACCTGCGTGGGCAGCCGGTCGGCGTGCTGGCCGAGGGCTCGCTCGCGCAGCTGCTGGTGGACACGGCACTGCGCAGCGAGGGGCTGACGCTAGCCGACGTGCGGCAACAGACGCTCTCGTTCCCCGACACGCTCGCCGGGCTGCGGGGCGGCTCGCTGGCCGGGGGGTTCTTGGTCGAGCCGTTCATCACGCTGGGGCGGCAGCAGGGGCTCCTCGAGGTGCTGCTATCGGCCGAAAAGCTCGCGCCCGGGCGCGAGATCACGCTCGTGCTGTACTCGCCGCAGTTCGCCCAGCAGCCTGCCGCCACCTCGTTCATGGTCGCGTACCTCCGGGGCGTGCGCGATTACGTGCAGGCGTTTTTCGGGGATGGCGACCGCGCCGCCGCCGTGGCGCAGCTCGCGAAGCACCTGGCGGTCAAGGAGCCGGCGCTGTACGAGCGCATGGGCCTGCCGTATGTAAACCCGGACGGCCGGGTGACCACTGCCGACCTCCAGGCCCAGCAGGCCTGGCATGTTGCTCAGGGTCTCGTCGCCCAGCCTGTGAACATGGAGTCGCTGGTGGACGGCCGCTTCGTGGACTACGCGCTCGGCGTGCTTGGGCCGTACCGCCCCTAGCCCCCTGCTCTATCATCGACGCGAAGGAGACGGCATGACGCGGTTTGGTGTGTGGGACCTAGTCCACGCGCGGGCGGGCGTGAGTACCGCCGACCTCTACGCCCAGCATCTGGAGGAGATGGAGCTGGCCCAGGCGCTGGGGTTCAGCGAGTACTGGGTGGCGGAGCACATCTTTCACCGGGAGCACTCGCTGCTGCCCTCGCCCAGCCTGCTCCTGGCGACTGCGGCGGCCCGCGTGCCCCAGCTGCGGCTCGGGGTGCTCGTGCACGTGTTGCCGCTGCACGACCCGCTGCGCCTGGCCGGCGAGTGCGCCATGCTGGACCAGCTCACCCGCGGCCGCATCTATGTCGGCGTGGGGCGCGGTGCGCGGCTGGACGAGTACCGCCGCCTGGGCATCGACCAGGCCACCTCGCGCGAGCGCTTCGAGGAGGCCCTCGCGCTCATGCGGCGGCTGTGGACCGAGGACCGGGTCGATCACGAGGGGCGGTACTATCGCTGCCACGACGCGACCCTGGCGCCCCAGCCGTACCAGCGGCCCCACCCGCCCGTGGTGATGGCCACGGTGGGCGACGAGTCGCTCGAGTGGGCGGCGCGCGAGGCGATCGGCATCGCGCGGGGCCCCGAGCCGGCAGCCCGGCTGGCCCAAGCGTGGGCGCGCTACACCGCCGCGTACCGGGCGGCGGGGCACGCGGGCCGGCCGTCGCTGCGCATCATGCGCCAGATCTACGTCGCCCCGACCGACGCCGAGGCGCGCGCCGCCGCGCGGCCGTGGCTGTTCCGCTTCTTCCAGCTGTTCGCGGGGCTCGATCGCTCGGGGGTAGAGCCCACCAACGAGGCGTACGCCGAGCTGACCGGGGCCGCGCTCGGGGGCCGCTTTGGCCGCTGGACCTACGACGAGCTGATCGACCACGACCTGGTGCTGATCGGCAGCCCCGCGCGGGTAGCCGAGCAGGTGGGGCGGCTGCTGGGCGCCGCCGACGTGGAGGCCTTTCTCGGGATGTTCAGCTTCGGTACGATGCCCCGCGCGGCTGCGCTCGCGAGCCTGCGCCGGTTCGCCGAGGAGGTCGTGCCGCGGGTGCGCGCGGGGCTAGCTGGGCTCGCCAGCCGCGCCGGCTCCTAGCCTAGCTGCCCCGGCGCTACCCGCGGCCTAGCGGATCTCTTTGACGCGCACGCGGTAGCTGCCGGCGGGCGCGGCGACCTCGATCTCGTCGCCCACCCGCTTGCCCAGCAGGGCCCGGCCGAGCGGCGACTCGTTGGAGATCTTGCCCCGGCGCGGATCGGCCTCGGCCGAGCCGACGATCACGTACTCGTCGGTTTGGCCGGAGTCGTCCTCGACGACCACGTGCGAGCCGAGGCGGACGCAGTCGGCAGCCGGGTGGTCATCGATGATGATAGCGGTGGCGAGGGTCCGTTCGAGTTCCTGGATCCTGCCCTCGATGAACGCCTGCTGCTGCTTGGCGTCGTCGTACTCGGCGTTGTCCACCGTGTCGGTGAACTCCTTGGCCAGCCGGATCCGCTCGGCGACCTCGGGACGCCGCACGGTGCGCAGCTCTTGCAGCTCGCGGTCGAGGCGTTCGTAGCCCTCTCGCGTTAGATAGACGGGCTTCTCGGGCATGGCGTTCTCCTGCCGTTGGGGACCGACCGATCCGCGCCCCGCCGGCACCACGCGCCTGGCGCGGCGCCGTGGGGCCGCCCAACGGGCTTCTGCAAAAAAGGGCACGAGACTGGGAGCGATGGTCCCAGTCCCGAGCTTCGGATATTCATACCCTACCGCTCGCGGCCTGTCAAGTGGCCGGATATCCCCACGTAGTAACTGGCATCGCTTGCCGGGGGTGGGGCGCCGGCGTACACTAGGGCGGCCCGGCGCGCTGCCCCTAGGACCGCTGCGCGGGCGGTTCGCCCGGGGAGAGGTCCTCGCCGCGGCCGCGGGACGGGCTCGCTGGCTGGAGATTGGCGCACTGCCCGTGCCATTCCCTGGTCGCGGGCCCTGGTGGGCCGAGGAGCGCTGTCCTGCGTAGGTTCTCTTCCCCTGTCGAGGAGCCCCCGGGGCCTATGGGGGGCGAGCCGGCCACGGCGCCAGCGCGCCGGCCGCTGCGGCGCACGGCGTGGGTCGGGCTACGACTCCTGCCCCTGCTAGTTAGCGGCGGCTGCCTCTGGTGGCTGGCGACCCACTTCGATTGGTCGGCGGTGGGGGCCGCCCTGACGAAGGCCGATTGGCGGCTGGCGGCCGCCGTCGCCGCGCTGATGCTGGTCTACATCGTCCTGCGCGCGCTGCGTTTCCGCCTGATGCTCGGGCCGGGGGCCCCCGCGTTCGGCACCCTGCTGCGGGTGTACACGCTGAGCGTGGCGGTCGCCGTGATCATCCCTGGCAGCGGCGAGCTGGTGCGCGCGGTGGTTCTCGGTCGCCAGGCTGCGCTGTCCACGGCCTACGTGCTTGGCGCCGTGACGCTAGAGAAGGGCGTGGACACCAGTCTGACGCTCGTGCTCATGTTGCTGGGGCTGTGGGCGGCCGCCCTCCGGGACGAGCAGACCAATCACTTGTTGCTGGGCACCGCGCTGGTTGTTAGCGCCGGGCTGCTTCTGGGCGGGGCGCTGTTAGGAGCGCTGGCGCGTTGGGTGCCGCCCGGCGCGGCGTGGACGCCGCCGGGCTGGCTCTCCCCGCGGGCGGCCGCGCTGCTGGCACGCGGGGTGGCGCGGGGGCTCGCGGCTGCCGAACGCTTCGGCAGCGGCGTGCGCGCCCTCTGGGGACTGCCGCGGCACGAGCAGGGCGCGGTCGCCGTGCTCACGCTGGTGAGTTGGCTCACGACCTGGTTGATGACGCTGGCGGCGTTGGCTGCGTTCGGGCTGGCAGCCCAGGGTGCACTGGCCGCGGTGCTGTGGGGGGCGCTGGTACTCGGGCTCAGCGTACCGTCAGCGCCTGGCGGCCTCGGCCCTTTCCAGGTCGTGGCGGTGACCGTGCTGCAAGCGTTCGACCAGCCGGCGGCGCCCGCGCTGGCGTTCGCCATCGGCTTCCATGCCCTCATGGTCGCGCCGGCCCTCCTGGCCGGCGCCATCGCGAGCTTCTGCGGCCGCCCCAATACACCGGCGCCGCCTGCCGAGTGAGCCGTCCGCAGGCAGGCTCAGCATGGGCGTGCGGGCGGGCGGCTGGCCAGGCGCGCGGCGATCAGTGCCGACATGGCCGCCAGCCGCGCGTCCCAGCTGTTCGCCCGCGCCACAGCTAGGCGGTGTTCCACCACGGCCGGCGCCGCGGGGGCCAGCGCGGCGGAGATCGCCGCGGCGTACTCCTCGGCGTCGCGAGCGATGGCCACGGTCGGCCCGTGCGTGGCGTTGAAGCGGCGGATCTCGTCGAGGTCGGTACACACCACCGGCAGGCCCATCGCCAGGTACTCGTTCAGCTTGGTGGGGTACACGTGGGCCGTGTAGTCGGCCCGCTTGTACGGCACCAGCGCCACGTCGAACCCCTTGAGGTAGTACGGCACCTGCGCGTGCGGCCGCGGGCCGAGCAGGTGGACGTTGGGCAGCGCGGCGAGGCGCGAGACCTCGACCTGCGCCGGCCCGATCAGAGCGAAGCTGCACTGCGGCAGCCGTCGCGCCACCGCCGCGAGCAGGTCTTGGTCGACCCACTGGTGGAGGCCGCCGAGATACCCGACGATCGGGCGCGGCAGGCGCGCAAGGTCGGCCGGCGGGGGCGCCGGGTCCTCGCGCGCGGCAGCGAACTGGGCGTAGTTGACGGCGAACGGGAACAGGTGCACGGCGCGGGCGTCGCGGGCCGCACGGGCGCGCAGGCGCTCCGAGGTGACGAACACCAGGTCGGCCTCGCGGAACAGGCGCCGCTCGCTGGCGGCGATGGGCGCGGCGGCCGGCGAGCTGCTGGCCAGGTCGTCGATGCAGTAGTACACCACTAGCCGCGGATCGAGGGCGCGGATGAGCGCGCGGGCCAGCGGCGTGGGCAAAAAGGTCCACACCAGCGGCCGGCCCCAGCCCTGCTGTTGCAGCCAGCGGCGCAGCACGCTCAGCAGCAGCGCGCGGTTGAGCCGCACGGCCGCGGGGCTGTACGGCAGCGGCAGCGCCAGCGGCGCCCACACCCACAGGTTCGGCCGCTCCAGACGTACACCGCCGCGGCCTCGCCGCCAGTTGCGCAGGCGCTGGAGCAGGCGGGGCAGGTCGCGGCGCCCGGGCGGCCGCACCCCGGTGTTCTCGATGAACAGCACGCGGTTGCCGGCGGCGGCCAGCCGGGCCATGATCTCCTGGTGGCCCTGCCAGAGAAAGCCCCAGTCGATCGACGAGATGCAGATCACGTCGTGGCCGCTGAGCATGTGCGCTCCTCAGGGGGGCCAGGGAGAGCCGGACGACGGATGTAGGGCCTCGGCGTAGACGCGCGTGACCCCGGCGGCCATCGCCGTGGGGGTGAACCGCGCCAGCACCTGCGCGCGGCCCCGCGCGGCCAGCGCCGCGGCATAGGCGGGCTGGGTCAGCACCGCCAGCAGCGCGGCGGCCAGCGCCTCCGGCCGCCGCGGGGGCACCAGCAGGCCCGTGACGCCGTGGGCGATGATCTCCGGCAGGCCACCGGCGCGCGTGGCGACCACGGGCTTGCCCAACGCCAGCGCCTCCAGGGGCACCAGTGGCAGGCCCTCGGCCAGCGACGGCACGGCGACCACGTCGCTGGCCGCTAGGATGGCTGGCGCGTCGGCCCGGGCCCCCAGGAAGTGCACGTGCTCCTGCTGGCCGTGGGCGGCCGCGAGCCGCTCCAGCGCCGGGCGATCGGGCCCCTCGCCTACCAGCAGCAGGTGCGCCGCGGGCAGGCGCTGGCGCAGGCGCGCGAACGCCGAGATGAGCAGGCGCTGGCCCTTGATGGGAAACAGGTTGCCGACGCAGACGACGAGCGGCGCCCCCGCGGGCACGCCGAGCGCGGCGCGCGGCAGCGGCTCGGCAGCCTGCACGCGCGCCAGGTCGAGCCCATTGTAGACCACGCGCAGCCGGTCGGCCGCGACGGGCAGGCCCGGCCGCGCGCGCAGGTCGCGCGCCACCGCCCGCGACACGGCGATCACGCGGTGGTGGAGGGCGTACACGGCGCGGTAGGTGCGGGCCAGCGCGCGGCGCCGCACGCGCACCAGCCCCGCCATGGCGTCGGCGCGGAAGTACGGCCCGTGGACCGTGGCCACGCGCGCGCGCACGCCGGCCAGCGCGGCGGCCAGCCCGCCCCACAGGTCGGCGGTCCACAGGTGCGTGTGCACCAGGTCCGGCCGCAGCGCCCGCAGCCAGGCGACCAGCCGGGGGACGCTGGCGGCGTCGCGCGTGCCCAGCGGCAGGGCGAGCACGTCGGCCGCGTGGCGCGCGTAGGCGGCGACCATCGGCCCGTCTGGCGGGCAGACGACCCAGCAAGTGTACCGCTGGGGGGCGAGCGCGCCGAGCAGCGTCGCCAGCACTTGCTCGGCCCCCCCGTAGTCCGAAGAGGCGATGACCTGCACGATGCGCTGCGGGGCGGCGGTCATCCGGGCGCGGTGGGCTCGGGCGCAGGCAGGCCGAGCTGGCGGGCCAGTTCCGCTGGGTCGGTCGTGGGCTGCTCGCAGGCGAAGTGGCGGCAGACATACGCCGTGGCGCGCCCGCCGATCGCCTCGCGGTTGGCCAGCAGGGCGATGGCCGCCGCCGACGCTACGTCGCCCGGCCGGCGTAGGGCCACCACCTTGTTGGGCAGGAAGGTGCCGTAGATCACGTCGAGCAGGTCCGCCGTGTCCTCGGCGTCTGGCTCGCCCACCAGGGCGATCTCGTACGGCCCCGCGAGGTGGAAGTCGAGCGCGCAGAGGATCTCCCCGAAGGCGAGCGGGTACTGGGCCAGGTGCGGCGCCAGGCTGCGCAGCACCCGCTCGGCGCGGGCGGCGTACGCCTGCTCGCCCGTCAGCAGCGCCAGCTGGAGGAGCACCTGCACGGCGACCGAGCTGCCGGCGGGGGTGGCGTTGTCCTGGTAGTCGCGCGGGCGCACGGGCAACGGCTCGTGGTCGCGCGGCGTGCTGTAGAAGCCGCCGATGGGGTCGTCCCAGAACAGGTCCAGCAGCGTGTCGGCCAGCTCGCGCGCCGCGACGAACCAGCGCAGGTCGAAGGTGGCCTCGTAGAGGGCCAGCAGGCCAGCGGCGTAGCAGGCGTAGTCCTCGAGGTAGCCCGCCAGCCGCGCCTGCCCGTCCTTGTAGCTGCGCAGCAGGCGGCCATCGCGGCGCAGGTGGCCGAGCACGAACTCGGCGTTGCGCACCGCCAGCTCGCGGTACTGCGGCTCGTCGAGCAGCCGCGCGGCCTCGGCCAGGCTGCGCAGCATCAGGCCGTTCCAGGCGGTGAGGATTTTCTCGTCGCGGGCCGGCCAGGCCCGCCGCGCCCGCGCTGCGTACAGCTTGGGCACGGCGCGCTCGATGGCGGCGTCCAGCTCCTCGACCGACACGCCCAGCTCGCGCGCCACGTTCTCCGCGGGCCGCGGCACGTGCAGGATGTTCTTGCCCTCGAAGTTGCCCTGCTCGGTCACGCCCCAGTAGCGCTCCAAGAGCGGTGCGTCGTCGCCCAGCACGGCGCGCAGCTCGGCGGGTGTCCAGAGGTAGAACTTGCCCTCCTCGCCCTCGCTGTCGGCGTCCTGGGTAGCGTAGAAGCCGCCCGCCGGCGCGGTCATCTCGCGTTGCACGTAGGCGTAGATCTCCTCGGCGATGCGGCGGTAGCCCGGCTTGCCGGTGGCGGCGTAGGCGTGCAGGTACACGCGGCTGAGCTGGGCGTTGTCGTACAGCATCTTCTCGAAGTGCGGCACCAGCCAGTAGCGGTCGACCGCGTAGCGGTGGAAGCCGCCGCCGATCTGGTCGTAGATGCCGCCGTTGGCCATCTGCTCGAGGGTGAACTCGACCATGTGCAGCGCCTGCGCGTCGCCCGTGGCGAGCCAACGGCGAAGTAAGAACTCGAGGAGCATCGGCTGTGGGAACTTGGGCGCGCCGCCGAAGCCTCCGAACGCGGGGTCGAACTGCGGCGCCAGGTTGCGCACGGCCTGGTCGAGCAGCGCCGGGTCGAGCGCGGCGTCGGCCGGCGGCGGTCCCATGAGCTGCTGGACCGCCTCGCGCAGGCGCGCGCCCTGCTCCGCTAGCTCGGCGCGACGCGTGCGATACGCCTCGGCAACCGCTTGCAGCACGCGCGGGAAGCCGGGCAGCTGGCCGCGGTCCTCGGGCGGGAAGTAGGTGCCGCCGTAGAACGGCGTGCCGTCGGGCAGCAGGAACACCGTCAGCGGCCAGCCCCCGTGGCGCGTCATGAGCTGCACGGCGGTCATGTATAGGTGGTCGAGGTCCGGGCGCTCCTCGCGATCGACCTTGATGTTGATGAACAGCTCGTTCATCAGCCGGGCGATCTCGGGGTTCTCGAACGACTCGCGCTCCATCACGTGGCACCAGTGGCAGGCCGAGTAACCGATCGACAGCAGGATCGGCTTGTCCTCGGCGCGGGCGCGCGCCAGGGCCTCCTCGCCCCACGGGTACCAGTCGACCGGGTTGTCCTTGTGCTGCAACAGGTAGGGGCTCGTCTCGTTGGCCAAGCGGTTCGGCACGCTGCACCTCGCCACCGGTCCCGCCCGCGCGCCGCGCCTGGGGGCGTCGCGGGGGTGCGCTGGTCCGTTCTACTCACCGTACCGCGCGCCGCGCCCGCGCGGCAACTCGCCACCGCGCGGCGGCCCCGCCCCCTCCAGCGCCAGCAGCGCGCGCTTGCGTTCGACGCCCCAGCGGTAGCCGCTGAGCCCGCCGTCGCCGCGCACCACCCGGTGGCAGGGGACCAGCACCGCCACCGGGTTGGCCGCGCAGGCGCGGGCCACGGCGCGCGCGGCGCCCGGCTGGCCCAGGGCCCGCGCCACCGCCGCGTACGAGCGCGTCTCGCCCGCGGGGATCTCGCGCAGCGCCGCCCACACCCGCTGCTGGAACAGCGTGCCGCGCAGGTCCAGGGGCACGTCGGGCGCCAGCGGCGCCCCCGTCAGGTAGGCGCGCACTGCCGCCACATAGGGCGCCACGGCCGCCGGGTCGTGGACCAGGGCGGCGTGGGGGAACTCGGCGGCCAGCTCGCGTCGCAGCGCGGCATCATCGCCGAACCGCAGCGCGCATACCCCGCGCGCCGTGGCCGCCACGAGTAGCCGGCCCAGCGGGCTGTCTACCAGGTCGTAGGCGATGCGCTCGCCCCGCCCGCCGGCCCGGTAGCGCGCCGGGGGCATCCCCAGCGCGGCCGACGCCTCGGCGTACAGCGCGCGGCTGGAGCCATAGCCGGCCGCGTACTGGGCCACGGCGACCGCCTCGCCGGCGCGCAGCGCGGTCTGCAAGCGCTGCCGGCGCCGCACGGCGGCGTACTGGCGCGGGGTGAGCCCCACGACGCGCCGGAACAGGCGGTGGAGGTGGTAGGGGCTGCTCCCCACGGCCGCGGCCAGGGCGGCCAGCGAGGGCGCCGGCGCCGCGGTGTCGAGCAGCGCGCACGCCTGGGCCACGAGTCGCTGCGGGCGGCTCTCGGTCTCGGGCGCGCAGCGGCGGCAGGGCCGATAGCCGGCGCGGCGCGCGGCCGCGGGCGAGTCGAAGAACACCACGCGGTCGCGCCGGGGGCGCCGCGCGGGACACGTCGGTCGGCAGAACACGCCCGTGGTGCGGACCGCGTAGTAGAACGCCCCGTCGGCCGCGGGGTCGCGCGCCAGCACCGCCTGCCAGCGCGCCGCCTCGTCAGGGTACGGCTGTGCCACGCTCGCCTGCATGGTCGCTCCTCCTCGCTCGCCCGGAGCGTACCGCGCGCCACGCGCCCGGGCTATCCGCGGCTTGCGCTCGAATCCGGCCGGCGTGGCACGGGCTGTGCATCGGCCCAAACGATCCTGCACTGGAGGGATGGCGATGCCTCGACGACAACACCTGCGCGGCGTGAGCGCCAAGGAGCAGCGCCAGTACGAGCATATCAAGGAGGCGGCGGAGCGCAGCGGCCGCTACGGCAAGCGGGCGGCCGAGGTGGCGGCGCGGACGGTGCTCAAGCAGCACCGGGAGAAGGGGCACCACCCGGGCGAGTAACCGCAGCCGACCACTTGTGGCGGGCGGGTTCGTCGCGGCGGGGTAGGGCCCTGTCGTATACTCTCCCGGACGGCCTCACGCCGTCCCACGGCCCACTCGGGCAGGCTAGCTAGCAGGGGGGTACGGCGCGTGATTAGCGATGTGCACCGCAGCGAGGCCGCCCCCCCTGCCGAGGCGCGCCCGCCGGAGCCTCGTGGTGGCGCGCCCCCGATCTACGACTCCGCGCGCCGCCAAGATCCCTTCTGGGAAGAGTTGATCGAGGCGTGGCGCTACCGGGCGCTGGTGGTCCAGCTGGTCGATCGCGATGTGAAGGTCCGCTACAAGCGATCGTTGCTCGGTGTCGCCTGGACGATGGTCAACCCGCTAATCACCATGGGGGTGCTGACTATCGTCTTTTCACATCTGTTCCGTTTCGATGTGCCTAACTATCCAGTGTACATGCTCTCGGCCAATGTGCTGTGGCTGTTCTTCTCCCAGAGCACGGTCTCGGCCATGAACCAGCTGATGGCCGGAGGGGCGTTGCTCACCCGAATCTACGTACCGCGCACGCTGTTCGGGCTGGCAGCCGTGGGCACTGGGCTGGTCAACCTTGTGCTTTCGCTGGTGCCGTTAGCGGCGATCGTGCTGCTGACTGGGTGGCCGATCACGCCCGCGGTGGTGTGGATTGTGCCCGCCATGGTGCTCGCCTCCCTATTTACTCTCGGTATAGGCCTGCTGCTCTCCTCGCTGGCCGTGCTGTTCCCCGATGTGAAGGAGATGTACGAGGCGCTGCTGCCCGCGTGGTTCTTCCTCACGCCCGTCATGTATCCGGCGTCGATCCTGCCGGAAGGGTATCGCGAGTGGCTGGCGTTGAATCCGATGGTGTATCTGGTCGACGCCTTCCGCACCCCGCTATACGCGGGCACCGCGCCCTCGCTGGAGACGCTGCTGGCCGCGGCTGTTGCCGCCGTGGTGACGCTGGTCGTGGGCTGGGCCGTGTTCACCGCGCGCGCCGACCAGATGGTCTATCGGCTGTAGGTACGACATGCTTGAGCGCGACGTGGCGGTGATAGACGCGCGCACCACCCCCGAGCTGGCGACCGCGCAGGACGAGGTGGTGCTCCGGCTCGACCGGGTGGGCGTGAAGTACCGCGTGCCTACTGAACACATCCGCTCGTTCAAGGAGTTCGCGATCCGCTGGTTGCGGGGCGAGGTTGGCTACCGCGAGTTCTGGGCTCTGCGCGAGGTAAGCCTCACGGTGCGGCGCGGCGAAGGGCTGGCCGTGGTCGGCCCGAACGGGGCGGGCAAGAGCACGTTGCTGAAGGTGATGGCGCGCGTGTTGCGCCCTACCGTGGGGCGGGTGTGGGTGCGCGGCAGTGTGGCGCCGTTGCTCCAGCTCGGCGCGGGCTTCCACCCCGAGATGACCGGCCGCGAGAACGTCTGGCTCAACGCTACCCTGCTGGGCCACTCGCGGCGCGAGATCGAGGAGCGCTTCGAGGAGATTGTCGACTTCGCCGAGCTGTGGGACTTCATCGAGGCGCCGCTGCGCACCTACTCCTCGGGCATGGTCGCGCGGCTGGGCTTCGCCGTGGCCACCAGCTGGCACCCCGATGTGCTGCTGGTCGACGAGCTGCTCGTGGTAGGCGACCAGAGCTTCCAACAGAAGTGCCGCGCGCGTCTCGAGCAGTTCCGTGCTGCGGGCACCGTCGTCGTGTTGGTCACGCACAATATGCTGGAGGCGCGCGACGTGTGCCAGCAGGCGCTGTGGCTGGAACACGGCCTGGTGCGCGCCGCGGGGCCCGTCGACGAGGTCACGGCTGCCTACGAGGCGACCGTAGATACGCTCTGAGGGCGGCCTAGCGTATATTTCCTCGCCACCAGCTTGCCGGGCGCAAGCGCGTCTGCGGCGCCGCCGCGCATGCGGCGCGCGACGACGCCGCGAGCGCGCCCCGAACCTGGGGGTGATGGCGAGCCTGGTGAAGGGGGTGCCACGCTGCCGCGCGAGGGGCTAGAGGCGAAACGTGCCGCCCGGCCCGCCTACCAGATCACCAGGCTCACGAACGGCCAGGGCCACCACCAGCCGACCCAGGGCCAGGTGAAGCTCACGAACGGCCAGGGCCACCACCAGCTCACCCACCACCACCACCACGCCAGCGGGTGAGCCAGGTCGCTCTGGACCGGCAGCAGCGCACTAACTGCCGGGTCAGCGGGGCCGCTGCTGGCCGCCGCCACGCTGGCCGAGAGACTCGTCAGCAACAGGACGGTCAGACCTGCGACAACCAGGACGCGCACAAACTGCCGCATGCCTTTTTACTCCTGTCACAGAATGTCATGGCAGCGTGACACCCACCTGGGACAGTACTACGCCGATTGTTAGAACGCAGTCAGATCTGTGTTCAAATCGCGCTAGAGTCGAGCGGCCCCGCTGTATGACCGCTGGTGCATGCCAATGGCCATGCCCTGCGCTGCTACAGGCATCGCGGGGTGGTGCTGCGCGGCGCGGTCGGTGTGGCGTGGTGCCCCTGGCCGGGCCGCTGGCCAGTCGCCTTGTCCGGGGTCGGCGGCGGGGCGCACACTACAGGTAGGGAGTGCGGCGGGGGGCATTCCAGAGGGGTAGCGCCGTGGCACGATCGCTGGACTGCGGATGAGGGTAGAGAGGGAACGGCGATGAAATTGGTCGTTGGCGCGGATCACGCGGGCTACGTGCTGAAGGATGAGCTGGTCGCGCGGCTACGCGCCGCTGGCCATCAGGTCGAGGACCTCGGCACCCACGACGCCACCCCCGTGGACTACCCCGACTACGCGCGGCGCGTCGCCGAGGCGGTAGTCACCGGTCGGGCCGAGCGCGGCATCCTGGTCTGCGGCTCCGGGCAGGGCTCGGCGATCGCCGCCAACAAGGTTCCCGGGGCGCGCGCCGCGCTGGTCATGGACCCCTACTCCGCGCACCAGAGCGTGGAGCATGACGACGCCAACATCCTCTGCCTCGGCGCTCGCGTGCTGGGCCCCGCGCTCGCCTGGGAGCTGACGCGACTCTGGGTCGAGGCGCGCTGGAGCGGCGAGGAGCGCCACTGCCGCCGCGTGGCCAAGATCCACGCCCTCGAGCGGCGCTTCCCCCTCTACGAGCTGCAGCGGCAGGGGCAGAGCGCGTGGATGGACAACATCCGCCGCGGCCTGCTCGATAGCGGCCAGTTCCGCCAGCTCATCCGCGACGGCATCACCGGGGTGACTTCCAACCCCACTATCCTGGAGAAGGCGGTCAGCGGCAGCGAGGACTACCGCGAGGCGGTGCTGCGCCTCGCGCGACAAGGGCTTTCCCCCCGCGAGATCGCCATCCGCCTCTGGATCGACGACATCCGCGACGCCGCCGACCAGCTGCGGCCTATCTACGAGCTGACCGAAGGCGTCGATGGCTACGCCTCGATCGAGGTGGACGCCGAGCTGGCGCGCGACACCGCGGGCACGCTGGCCGAGGCCCGCCGCCTGTGGCGCGAGCTCGACCGGCCGAACGTGATGGTCAAGGTGCCGGCCACCCCGGAGGGGATCCCCGCCATCCGCCAGCTCATCGCCGAGGGGATCAACGTCAACATCACCCTGCTGTTCTCGCAGCAGCGCTACGAGGAGGTGATGGAAGCGTACCTCAGCGGCCTGGAGGAGCGGGTAGCGCTCGGCCGGCCGGTGGACCGCGTGGCCAGCGTGGCCAGCTTCTTCGTCAGCCGCGTGGACACGGCGGTGGACCGCCTGCTGGAGGAGCGCATCGCGCACGTATCGCGCGAGGACGAGCGCCAGCGGCTGCGCGCGCTGCTGGGGCGCGCGGCGATCGCCAACGCCAAGCTGGCTTACCAGCGCTTCCGCGCCCGCTTCAGCGGCCCGCGCTGGGAGGCGCTGGCGGCGCGCGGCGCGCGGGTGCAGCGCCCGCTGTGGGCCAGCACCAGCACCAAGAACCCCGCCTACCGCGACGTGATCTACGTCGAGGAGCTGATCGGGCCGGACACGGTCAACACCATGCCGCCGGCTACTATCGACGCCTTCAAGGACCACGGCTACGTGCGCCGCAGCGTGGACGAGAACGTCGAGCAGGCACGACGGGACTTGGCAGCGCTGGCCGAGCTGGGCATCGACCTCGACGCGGTGACCGAGCAGCTCCAGGTCGAGGGCGTCAAGGCGTTCGCCGACTCGTTCGCCCAGCTGCTCGCCAGCTTGCGGCAGGAGTGCGAGCGCGCCCAGCGCGGCGCCGACCGCCGGCCGCGGGCGCAGCTCGGGCCGCTGGCCGCGGCGGTCGAGGAGGCCAGCCAGCGGCTGCAGAAAGCCGATGCCGTGCGCCGCCTGTGGGGCCGCGACGCCACGCTCTGGGGGCTCGACGCCGAGCACCAGCGGGTGATCGCCAACCGGCTGGGCTGGCTCACGGTGGTCGAGCGCATGCAGGAGCAGGTGGAGAGCCTGCGCGCTTTCGCCGACGAGGTGCGCGCCGCCGGCTACCGGCGCGCGGTGCTGCTGGGCATGGGCGGCAGCAGCCTGGCCCCCGAGGTATTGCGCGCCACCTTCGGCGTGCGCCCGGGCTTCCTCGACCTGAGCGTGCTGGACACCACCGATCCGGCCACGCTGCTGGCGGTGGACCGCTCGCTCGACCTCGACCAGACGCTGTTCCTGGTGGCCAGCAAGTCGGGCACCACGATCGAGACGCTGTCGCACTTCGCCTACTTCTGGCAGCGCAGCGGCGGCCGCGGCGACCAGTTCGTGGCCATCACCGATGCCGACACGCCGCTGGAGGCGCTGGCGCGCGAGCGCGGCTTCCGCCGGGTGTTCGTGAACCCGGCGGATATCGGTGGGCGCTACTCGGCGCTGTCGTACTTCGGGCTGGTGCCGGCGGCGCTGCTCGGGCTGGACCTCGGGGCGCTGCTCGACCGCGCGGCGCGGCTGGCCGAGGCGTGCGTCACGCCGCGGGACAACCCCGGCGTGCAGCTCGCGGCCGCGCTCGCTGGGGCGGCGCTGGCCGGCCGCGACAAGCTGACGCTGGTGCTGCCGCCCGAGCTGGCGGCCTTCGGTGACTGGGCCGAGCAGTTGCTCGCCGAGAGCACGGGCAAGCAGGGCAAGGGGATCGTGCCGGTGATCGACGAGCCGCTCGGGCCGCCCGACGTCTACGGCGCCGACCGGCTGTTCGTGCGGCTGGCGCTGGACGAGGCTCCGGAGCCGCCCGAGCTGGCCGCGCTGGTCGTGGCGGGCCACCCGGTGGTGACGCTGCCGCTGCGCGACAGCTTCGACCTGGGCGGCGAGTTCTTCCGCTGGGAGTTCGCCACCGCGCTGGTCGGCGTGCTGCTGGGCATCGACCCGTTCGACGAGCCGAACGTGCAGGAGGCGAAGGACGCCACGGCGCGCGTGCTGGCCGAGTACGAGCGGCTGGGCCGGCTGCCCGAGCCCGAGCTGGGCGCGCGGGCCAATGGCGTGGCCCTGGCCGGCGGCGGGGGCCGCTCGGTCGAGGAGGCGCTGCGCGCGTTCCTGGCGCAGGCACGCCCGGGCGACTACCTGGCGCTCCAGGCGTACCTGCCGTACCAGCCGGCCGTGCGGGCGGCGCTGCAGGAGCTGCGCGTGCGCCTGCGCGACCGCCTGCGGGTGGCTACCACGCTGGGGTTCGGTCCGCGGTTCCTGCACTCCACCGGCCAGCTGCACAAGGGCGGGCCGAACAGCGGGCTGTTCGTGCAGCTGGTGGGCGACGACGCGGAGGATGCCCCGATCCCCGGCCGGGCGTACACGTTCGGCGTGCTGAAGCGGGCGCAGGCGCTCGGTGACCTGCGGGCGCTGGAGGCGCGCGGGCGTCGAGTGTGCCGCGTGGCGCTGCAGGGCGACCTGGTGGCGAGCCTGCGCCATCTGGCCGCGTTGCTGGACCAGGTCGCAGCGCGGCCCTGAGCGGCGCGCGCTACCTCGCCGACCCGCCGAGTGGCACCAGGCGCTGCCACCAGGGGCGCTGCCGCGCCGCGACCGCCGCCCGGCCGGCTGCCGTGGCGCGGAACGTCTCGGGCAGGGCGGCGGGGTCGAGCAGCCCGCGCGCGGCAAGGTTGGCGGCGGCCGCGCGGAGCCGGCGGCCGAGCAGCTGCTGCACGGGGTTGTCGGCGGCGGCGTGGCGGTAGTAGCCCATCGCCTGCTCCACGCGCTCGGCTGGCACCGCGCCGGCCGCGTCGCCCAGGGCCACGACGCGGGCGAGCAGCTCGGATTCGAGTGCCGCCTGCGCGCGCCGTTCGGTCGCGTTGAGCCCACCCATCCGTCTGGCGGCCCCTTGCTAGCCTACTGTTCCCCGAGGATTGTGCGGAGCCGGCCCTGGCCCGTCAACAGGCGCGGGCTATACTGAGGGGACAGCGTCGCGCCGCAGCGAGAGGAGCCCGAGCATGGAGAGCGAGTCGGTCACCAAGGCCCGCATCCACGCCGCCATCCAGCGGCTCAAGGCCGAGGGCATCGACGACCCGACCCCCGAGGAGGTGGCCGACATGGTACGCGAGCTGGAGCGCGAGCAGACCAGCCCGCCCGCGCCCCCCACCGCCGACCCGCGCTAGCCGCTCGCGGCGGCTTCGGCCGTGGCGGCGATCACCCGCGCGCCGGTGAGCCGCACCAGGTCGGTCACGGCCAGGCGGAGCTGCAAGCCGCGCCGGCCGCCGTTGACCAGAATCCAGTCGTGCGCCAGCGCCGTGCGGTCTAGATACACCGCGAACCGCTGGTGGGTGAGGGCCAGCGCGCCGATGCCGCCGACCTGCAGGCCCGTGAGCTGCTCGGCCGCGCGCCGCGGCGCCATCCGCACGGCCTTGTAGCCCGTCTCCCGAGCCAGTAGCCGGAGATCCAGCTCGTGCGGCCCCGCGAGCATCACCAGCAGCGGCCGCGCCGCGGGCGTTTCGGGCAGCACGACCAGCGTCTTGTACACGCGTTCGGCAGGCACGCCGAGCGCCGCGGCCACCTCGACCGCCGAGTGGAGGCTCGGATCGTAGGTCAGCGCCTCGTGGGGTACCCCGCGTGCCTCCAGCAGGCGCTGGGCGTTCGTCTTGGGCGCCGCGTCTCTGGGCATCGCCGGCCCTCTCCCATCGGGTCCCTACGCCGCGGCGAGCGCCGCCAGGTGCTCCCAGAACGTCGGGTAGGAGATCGCCACGCTGGCGGCGTCCGCGATCCACGTCTCCCCTGTAGCGATCAGGGCGGCGATCGCCAGCGCCATGGCCAGGCGGTGGTCGCCGTGGCTGTCGACCGCCGCGCCGCGCAGGCGGTCGCCGCCCGCGAAGCGCAGCCCCTCTGGCTCCTCGACCACCCGCGCGCCCAGCTGGCCCAGCTCGACGGCCACCGCCTGCAGGCGATCGCTCTCCTTCACCCGCAGCTCGGCGGCGTCGGTGATGCGGCTCGGCCCGTCGGCCACGGCCATGGCCACCGCTAGCACCGGCACCTCGTCGAGCAGGCGCGGGATGAGGTCGCCGCCCACCGTGGTGCCGCGCAGCGCGCTCGACTCGGCGGTGAGGTCCGCGACGGGCTCGCCGCCCACCCACCGTTCGTTGGCCAGCGTGACCCGCGCGCCCATGGCCCGCAGCACGTCGAGCAAGCCGGTGCGGCCCGGGTTGATGCCCACGTCGCGCACGGTGATGCGCGCGTCGGGGTGCACACAGGCCGCCACTAGCCAGAACGCGGCGGCGGAGAAGTCGCCCGGCACCACGAGGTCGACCGGCCGCAGCGGGCGCTCGGGTGGCGTGAGCCATAGATCGCGGCCCTCGCTCCGCAGCGCCACGCCCTGGGCCCGGAGCAGCCGCTCGGTGTGGTCGCGCGAGGGGGCGGGCTCGCGGAGGTGCGTGGTGCCCCTGGCCTGGAGCCCCGCCAGGAGTAGGGCCGACTTGAGCTGGGCGCTGGCCACGGGCAGCGCATAGTCGAGGGCGCGCAGCGGGCCGCCGCGCAGGGCGAGCGGCGCGTGCTGGCCGCCGGCACGGCCCCAGGCCTCGGCGCCCATCGCCCGCAGGGGCTCGAGCACGCGGGCCATGGGCCGACGGCGCAGCGAGGCGTCGCCGGTGAGCACGCTGAAGAACGGCTGGCCGGCCAGCACCCCACACAGCAGGCGCATGGTGGTGCCGGAGTTGCCCGCGTCGAGCACGTCGTCGGGCTCGCGCAGCCCATGCAGCCCCACCCCATGCACCACGCGCCCGTCGGGGCCGTCGGGCTCGATGACCACGCCTAGCGCGCGCAGGCAGCGCTCGGTGGCCAGCACATCGGCGCCGAGGCCCAGCCCCCGCACGCGCGCGGAGCCCTCGGCGAGCGCGTTGAGCAGCAGCGCGCGGTGCGAGATCGACTTGTCGCCCGGCACGCGCGGCTCGCCCGCCAGCCGGCGCGCGGGCCCAACGCGGTGCGCCTCCGCGCCCATCGCTCAGCCCGCCGAGGCGGCGACCGCCGCGGCGGCCGGCAGGTGGCGGCCCACCGCGCTGGTCACCGGCTGCAGTTGGGTCATCAGCGCGGCGAAGTTGTCCAGGTTGAGCGACTGCGGCCCATCGCTGAGCGCGGTGTCGGGGTCGGGGTGCACCTCGATGAGCAGCCCGTCGGCCCCCACGGCGGCGGCGGCCAGCGCCATCGGCCGTACCAGATACCACTTGCCCGTGCCGTGGCTGGGATCGGCGATCACCGGCAAGTGGCTCAGCCGCTTGACCACCGGGATAGCGCTGAGGTCGAGCGTGTTGCGCACCGCCGTCTCGAAGGTGCGGATGCCGCGCTCGCAGAGGATCACCTGCGGGTTGCCGGCGTTGAGGATGTACTCGGCGGCCATCAGCCACTCCTCGATGGTGGCCGACATGCCGCGCTTGAGCAGCACCGGCTTGTTGGCGCGGCCGACCGCGCGCAGCAGGGCGAAGTTCTGCATGTTGCGCGTGCCGATCTGCAAGATGTCGGCGTAGGCGGCGACGGTCGGCACGTCGGCGGTGTCCAGCACCTCGGTGATGATCGGCAGGCCGGTCTCCTCGCGCGCGCGGGCGAGGTACTCCAGCCCCTGCACGCCGAGCCCCTGGAAGCTGTACGGCGACGTGCGCGGCTTGTAGGCGCCACCGCGCAGGATGCGGGCGCCCGCCGCCTTCACGGCGTGGGCGGTGCGCAGCACCTGGTCGAGGCTCTCCACCGAGCAGGGGCCGGCCATCACCACGAACTCGTCGGCGCCGATGGTCACCTCGCCAACGCGGATCACCGTGTCGAACGGGCGGTAGTCGCGGCTGGCGAGCTTGTACGGCTTGCTGACGCGCTGGGTGCGCTCGACCCCGGGCAGCAGCTCCAGCCGCTCACCCAGCTCGGAGGGGATGGGCGTGCCCAGCACGCCGACGATCGCCTGCTGGGACCCGGTCATCACCTCGCCGCGGAAGCCGGCCTCCTGGATGCGCGCGACTACTTGTGCGATCTGGTCGGGGGTGGCGTCGTGCCGCATGATGACGATCACCGTGTTCTGCTCCCTTCTGCTGCTCCCGAGTGTGAACGCTCTGCCGCCGGCCCCGCTGTGGTGGGCGTCACACTGCCGTTCGCATCACGCTGCCGCGCGCCGGCCCCGCCCCGCGCCCCGGTGGGCAAACAAAGAAGCAGAGGTGTTCACCTCTGCTTCCCAGCGGCATGACGGGGCCGAGGGCTGCTACGTCGCTCGCAGCCCCGTCATGCCGCAACTAAAGTAGAACTGCACGTACACGAACGACACCGGCGCTCCACACGGGCGCGCGTCTCGCGGCCAATATACCCTACCCGCCGTGCTACGTCAAGCCGCCCGCGCGCGGGCCGTACTAGCCCTCCGGAGACAGGCTAGCGGGCGGGTGGGGCCTCTGCTACCATAGCGGCCAATCGATGGGCTACCCCCGCCGGCCCGCATGGTCTTTGGGGGAAGGGGCCGCCGGTGTCCTCGGCTGACCAGGGTGCTCCGTCGTGCGGCCAGCCGTTGCCCGTGACTTGCCCCGCAGGGGAGGGTAGCGTCGGGAGGGGACCGTCAAGCACCTCCAGGAGGAGAGCCATGTGTGACTTCCGCGGCGACCTTGAGTCGCCCGCCCTGCGGCTGTCACGGCGCGGGTTCTTGCGTACGGCGGGCGCGCTGGCCGCGCTGGCCGGCTTGCGCGAGTCGATCGCCCTCGGCGAGCGCGGCTGGCAGCAAGACGACGTGCTGTACCAGACCGACCTGGAGGAGGTGTTCCGCCGCAGTGAGGCGCGCAACGTGCGGCTGGTCGGCTACACCGATGTGGACGGGCGGCCCGCCTTCAAACTCGGGATCCAGGCTGTGGGGGAGCGATGGTACCTGTACTGTGGCCACCTGTGGCACCGTGGCTGGAGCATCATCGATGTTACCACGCCCAGCCGGCCGTCGTTCGTGAAGTTCTTGCCCGGCCCCGAGAACACCTGGACTATCCAGATGAACGTGGCCGAGGGGAAGATGCTCACCTCGCTGGAGCGGATCGCCGAGGGCTGGGGCGGTAACCCTACCCGCCCTCACGCCGAGACGGCGATCTTCTGGGATGCTAGCGATCCGACCACCCCCCGTGAGTTGAGCCGTATTAGCCTGGGCGGTACGGGGAGCCACCGCAACTTCTGGGCCGGGGGGCGCTACATTCACATGGCGGCCAACCCCGCGGGCTACGACGGCAACATCTACGTGGTGATGGACGTGAGCGATCCTACGCGCCCCCACGAGGTCGGCCGCTGGTGGGTCGAGGGACAAGGGCCGGGGGAGACGCCCGCCCCCAACGAGGACGGCCTCTCGGTCCACGGCCCGCCCTACGTGGTGGGCGACCGCGCTTACATCTCCTATGGCGGCGCGGGGATGATCATTCTGAACATTGCCGATCCCGCCCGGCCCCGGCTAGTCAGTCGGTTCGACGTCTCGCCGCCCTTTCGAGGCGGCTACGGGGGGGCCGGGGTGCACAGCGTACTGCCGCTGCTCGACCGCGGCATTGCGATCGTCAACGGCGAGTCCGGCCCCGAGCGGTGCCAAGAGCCGCTGAACTTCGCGGGGATCGTCGACATCCATGACGAAGAGCACCCGCGGTTGATGTCGCTTTTCCCTAACCCGCGCCCTAGTCCGGGGCTGGACTTTACCAACTACTGCGACAAGGGGGGCCGTTTCGGCCCGCACAACACGCACTTGCCGCACCACAGCCCATTCATGCTACACCGCGACGACCTAGTGTACATGACGTGGTTCAATGCCGGCCTGCGGATCTACGATATCAGCGACCCGCGTCAGCCGACCGAGGTGGCACACTTCGTGCCGCCCGATCCCCCCCAGCGCATCGGCCTGTTCCCCACCACGGCGCTGGTGACGCAGACCGAGGATGTACTGGTGGATGCCCGCGGCTACATCTACATCACCGACAAGAACCACGGCATCTTTATCTTGGAGTACACTGGCAGCTGAGCGCGCCGGGAGTGTGGTGGCAACGCAGGCGACAGCAATAAGGGGAGCGAGGCCGGGCTCGCTCCCCTCGCTGCGGCGACTGCGGCGCGGGCCTAGCGGGTGGCGCCCACGGGGCTGGGCGCACCGCCCAGGATGTAGTCACCCCACTTGGCGCGGACCTTCTCCATCAGCTCGGCGCTGGCCTCGGCCACGCGCGGGAACTCGTGCCGCCACTCGAACGGCCGGCAGGCGTCGATGATCAGCCGCGAGTTGAACCCCTTGCGGCTGGGGTGGATGATCGGGTCGAGCGGGCCCGACCAGGCGCGCTTGATGATGTCGATCGACTGCTCCGGGTCGGAGCGCGTGCACACCGCCCAGATGACGTCGTTGAGGTCGGTGACGTCCACATCTTCGTCGACCACCACCACGATGCGGCCCAGGTACGCGCCGGCATGGCACATGGCGGCGATATGCCCGGCCTGGCGCGCGTGGCCCGGATAGCGCTGCCGGATGGCCACGGCGATGAACAGGCGCGTGCCTCCCGCCTCCGGCGTCCACACGGCCTGCACGTCGGGCACCCCGGCGCGCTCGAGCTGGTCGTGGATCAGGGCCGAGCGCAGCAGCGCGCGGTACGAGGTCAGCTCGCTGGGCGGCTTGCAGGGCGGCGAGCCCAGGATGATCGGGTTGGTACGGTGGTACACCGCTTCGACGGTCATCACCGGCTCCTCGCGCTCGCCACTGGCGTAGTAGCCGGTCCACTCGCCGAACGGGCCCTCGGGCGCGCGCTCGCCCGGCTTGATGAAGCCCTCTAGCACGATCTCCGCGTGCGCGGGGATCGGTAGGCCCGTCACAGGCCCCTTGAGCACGGGGACCGGGGCGCCGCGCACCCCGCCGGCCCAGTCGTACTCCGACATGCCCGGGGGCACCTCCAGCGAGCTGGCGATGAACAGCAGCGGGTCGTGGCCCAGGCTCATGGCCACGGGCATCGGCTCGTTCCGCGCGAAGTACTTCTCGCGGATGATGCGTCCGTGCTTGCCCGGCGAGATATATAGGCACACGCGGTTGCGGTCGACCAGCATGACGCGGTAGGTGCCCAGGTTGATCCAGTCGCTGTCCGGGTCGGGCAGGATGTCCACCACGCCTGTGCCGATATAGCGACCGCCGTCGAACTCGTGCCATTTGGGCGTGGGGAACTTGAGCAGGTCCACCTCGGCGCCGCGCTGGACGTTCTCCATCACCGGCCCGTCGGCGACGAACTGGGGCGGAATGGGGCGCAGCTCCTTCATCCGCTGCCGCCAGAGCGGCACCAGCTGTTTCCAGCTCAGGCCGGTGGGCAGCCCCAAGGCGAGCGCCGTGCGGCTCGGCGAGCCGAGCGAGTTGACGAACACGCCGTAGCCCGGATCGTAGCCTGGCACCTCGGTGAAGAGCACCGCGGGTCCGTTGATGCGGTGCTGCGCCAGCTCGGTGACGGCGCCGATCTCGGCCTCGACATCGCAGCCACGGGCCACGCGCAGCTCGCCCAGGCGCTCTACTTCGTCGATGAAGCCGCGAAGCCCCTCGTAGGCCATCTGCCCCTCTCCTTTCGGTGCCATTCGCCGCCCGCCGGGCGCGGGGGCGGGGGACGCTCTATCATACCGGGGAGGCAGCGGCGGCCGCCAATCGATACCATTGGTGCGCGCTCGGTGGGGAACCGACCGTGGCACGGGGCGGGGGCAGGCTCGGCTCAGCGCTCGCGGGGGGCT
>DATGKN010000005.1:0-12169 GCA_035294645.1 Chloroflexota bacterium | reverse complement strand
CGCTGTTCAACATCGTCACGGGGCTGCTGACGCCGACGGCCGGCCGCGTGTACTTCGCGGGCCAGGAGGTCACGGGCTGGCCGGCGCACCGGCTGGCGCGCGCCGGGCTGGCGCGGACGTTCCAGAACCTGCGCCTGTTCGGCACGCTGACCGCGCGCGAGAACGTGATCGCGGCGCTGGGCGCGCGACTGAACCGCGGGCTGTTCGGCGGGCTGCGGCGCGCGAACGATCCGGCGCTGGTCAAGCGCGCCAGCGAGCTGCTGGCGTTCGTGGGGCTGGCGGCGTACACCGACACCCCGGCCCGCGACCTGCCGTACGGCGTCCAGCGCCGGCTCGAGCTGGCGCGCGCGCTGGCGCTGGAGCCGCGGCTGCTGCTGCTCGATGAGCCCACGGCGGGGCTGGTCCAGGCCGAGATCGCCGAGCTGCTGGCGTTGATCGCCGCCGTGCGCGACCGGGGGACCACCGTGCTGCTCATCGAGCACAACATGGGGCTGGTGATGGGCCACAGCGACCACGTGGTCGTGCTCGACCACGGCGCCAAGATCGCCGAGGGCCCGCCGGCCGCCGTCAGCGCCGACCCGCGCGTGATCGAGGCGTACCTGGGCCGCGACGAGGACGAGCCATGAGCGCCCCGCTGCTGCGCATCGCCGAGCTGGTGGTGCGCTACGACCGTGCCACCGTCTTGCACGGTATCTCGCTGGCGGTCGAGCCTGGCGAGCTGGTGGCCATCATCGGGGCCAACGGCGCGGGCAAGACCACTACCCTGCGGGCTATCGCCGGGCAGATCCCGGTGGCGGGCGGCCAGATCGTGCTCGCCGGCCGCGACGTGACGCCGCTGCCGGCCCACGAGCGCGCGCGGCTGGGCATCGCGTTGGTGCCCGAGGGGCGGCGCGTGTTCCCGCGGCTGAGCGTGGAGCAGAACCTGCGCCTGGGCGCCTACACGCGCCGCGACGGCGAGGTGGCCGCCGACCTGGCGCGGATGGGCGAGCTGTTCCCGGTGCTCGCCGAGCGGGCACGCCAGCCGGCCGGCACGCTCTCGGGTGGGGAGCAGCAGATGCTGGCCATCGCCCGCGCGCTGATGGCCCGCCCGCGCATCGTGCTCATGGACGAGCCGAGCATGGGGCTGGCGCCGCGCGTGGTCACCGAGATCTACCGCATCATCGGGAGCCTGAAGCGCATGGGGACCACGATCCTGCTGGTGGAGCAGAACGCGCGCAAGGCGTTGCGCGTGGCCGATCGCGGCTACGTGCTGGAGACGGGGCGGCTCACGCTGGAGGCGCCGGCCGCGGCGCTGGCCGCCGACCCGCGCGTGCAGCGCGCCTACCTCGGGGTACACGCGTGAGCGCGCCGGTCGCCACCCTGCTCGTGGAGCGCGCGGCCGCGCTGGTCACCGTGGCCGATGGGCGGCCCGGGCCGTTCGCCGGCCCGCGGCAGGGCGAACTCGGCCTGGTGGCCGACGGCGCCGTGGCCGCGGACGCCGCCGGGCGCATCATCGCCGTGGGGCCCACCGCCGCGGTGCGCGCCGCCGTGGCGCTGGCGCCCGATGCGTGCGTGCTCGACGCCACCGGCTGCTGCGTGCTGCCGGGCTTCGTGGACCCGCACACGCACGCCATCTTCGCGGGCGACCGCGCCGACGAGCTGGCCGAGCGCCTGGCGGGCGCCGATTACCTGGCCATCCTCGCGGCGGGTGGCGGCATCTTGCGCACGGTACGGGCGACGCGCGCCGCCACCGCGGAGGCGCTGGTCGCGCGGGCGGCGGGGTTTCTCGCGGAGATGCTGCGCCACGGCACGACCACCGTGGAAATCAAGAGCGGCTACGGGCTGAGCGTGGCCGAGGAGCTGAAGCTGCTGGAGGTCGCGCGCGCGCTGGCAGAGCGCGGCCCGCAGACGATCGTCGCCACCGTGCTGGGCGCGCACGCCGTGCCGCCGGAGTGGCGCCACGCCCCCGAGGGCTATGTGGCCCAGGTCATCCAGGAGCTGCTGCCCCGCGTGGCCGCCGCGGACCTGGCGCGCTTCTGCGACGTGTTCTGCGAGCGCGGCGTGTTCTCGGTCGAGCAGAGCCGGCGCATCTTGCAGGCGGGCGCCGCGCTGGGCCTGCGGCCGAAGATCCACGCCGAGCAGAAGTCCGCTTTCGGCGGCACGCAGCTGGCCGCCGAGCTGGGCGCGGTGTCGGCCGACCACCTGGAATACGCCAGCGAGGCCGATATCGCCGCGCTGGCCACGGCCGGCACCGTCGCCGTGCTGCTGCCGGGCGCCGCGTTCGTGCTGGGCGAGGAGCGGCTGGCGCCGGCCCGCGCGCTGGTTGCCGCCGGGGTGCCGGTGGCGCTGGCGACCGACTTCAACCCTGGCACCTGCCCGATCCTGTCCATGCCACTGATCATCGGGCTGGCCTGTCTGCGCCGGCAGCTCACCCCGGCCGAGGCGGTGGTGGCGGCCACGCGCAACGCCGCCTACGCCCTCGGTCTGGGCGATGACCTCGGCAGCCTGGAGGTGGGCAAGCGCGCTGATCTCGTGGTCCTCGACGCGCCGGCGCCGGGGCACCTGCCGTACTGGTTCGGCCGCAACCTGGTGCGCACGGTGGTCAAGGACGGGAGGATCGTATGGTCGAGCTGAGCCCCGAGGTCACGGCGCTGCTGGAGCCGGTGAGCACCGGGGCGGCGCCGTGGGACCCGCGCGACCGCGTGCTGGGACAGGTCGTGCAGGCCTGGCCGACCGCCGCGGCCGCCGATGTGGCCATCGTGGGCGTGCCGTTCGACACGGCGGTGCTGGGGCGGCGTGGCGCGCGCTTCGGGCCGGCGGCCATCCGCGCGGCGCTGTACCGCGCCTACACCTGGGGCGGCGAGCTGGGCGTCGATCTCGCCGAGGACCTGCGCCTCGCCGACTGCGGCGACGTGCGGGTGGCGCACACCAGCGTCGAGCGCACGCACGCGCGCCTGCGGCGGGTGGTGGCCGCGGTGGCCGCCAGCGGCGCGGTGCCCTGCGTGCTGGGCGGCGACAACAGCCTCTCGTTCGCCACCATCGCCGGGCTGCTCGATGCCACGGGTGGATCGCTGGGGCTGGTGGTCCTGGATGCCCACCACGACCTGCGCGAGCCGCACGACGGGGAGATCAACAGCGGCACGCCGTACCGCCGCGTGCTGGAGCTGCCGGGCGAGCCGGTGCGGCCGGAGTACATGGTGCAGATCGGCCTGGCGCCGTTCCGCAACAGTCGCCACTACGCCGCGCACGCGCGCGCCCTGGGCCTGCACCTGATCCCGGCGCGCGCCGTACACCAGCAGGGGCCGGAGGCGGTGGCGGCCCAGGCACTGGCCGTGGCCACCGCGGCGCCAGGCGGGCGCTTCTTCCTGAGCGTCGATCTCGACGTCTGCGACCCGGCGTTCGCCCCCGGCACCAGCGCCCACAGCCCGGGCGGGTTGCTGCCGTTCGAGGTGCTGGAACTCGTGCTGGCGCTGGCCCGCCACCCCGGCTGCGCGGGGTTCGACCTGGTGGAGACGGCGCCGCCGCTGGACGTGCAGGCGGCCACTAGCGAACTGGCGGCCACCGTGGTGCTGTACTTCCTCGCCGGCCGCGCGCTCGCCCGGCGCGCCGCCGCCTGAGCGGGGCGGCTATCATCCCCACGGAACCCAGTCGGCCGCGAGGAGCTGCTGCATGCGCGAACAGCCCGCTCGCTTGCCGCCCACGCGCGACCCAGCGCAGCAGGCGGCGGCGCTCGCCCACCTGCGGGCGGCCGACCCGGTGCTGGCGCGGCTCATCGCGCGCGTGGGGCCACCGACCATCCGCCACGAGCCCGACTACTTCGCCGCGCTGGTCGGCACCATCGTGGGCCAGCAGATCTCCGTGCGCGCGGCGGCCAGCGTGCGGGCGCGGCTGGCGGCCTGCTTCCACCCGGAGCGTCCGACGCCGGCGGGGGTGCTGGCGCTGGGCGAGGCGGGGCTGCGCGCCTGCGGGCTCTCGCAAGCGAAGGCGCGCTACGTGCTCGATCTCGCGGCCCGCGTGCACGGCGGGCAGCTCGACCTGGCGGCGCTCGACGCGCTCGACGACGAGGCCGTGATCCAGCGGCTCACGGTCGTCAAGGGCATCGGGCGCTGGAGCGCCGAGATGCTGCTGATCTTCGGGCTGGGCCGCCCCGACGTGCTGCCCGTGGACGACCTGGGCTTCCGCGCCGCCGTGCGCCGCGAGTACGGCCTGGACACCCTGCCGCGGGCGGCCGCGCTGCGCGCGCTGGCCGAGCCGTGGCGGCCGTGGCGCACCTTCGCCACCTGGTACCTCTGGCGCAGCGCGGCGCAGGACCCGACCGTCGTCGTCCCGCCCCCGCCCGACGGGGCGACGGCGCGGCCGCCGAGCCGCTGAGCGAGGCGCCGGAGCTGCTATCCTCAAGAGCGGGCATCGCCAGCACGCCCGGCGGGGCGGGACTGCGAGGGGACGATGGCGTATCTGGTGCTGGTCCGACATGGGCAGTCGGAGTGGAACGCGCAGGGGCTCTGGACCGGCTGGCGCGACGTGCCGCTGTCGCCCGAGGGCATCGCCGAGGCGCGCCGTGCCGGGGAGCTGCTGCGCGACATCCCGTTCGACATCGCCTACACCTCGGCGCTCACGCGCGCGCAGCAGACGCTCGAGGAGATCAAGCGGGTGCTCGGCCGCGAGGACCTGCCCACGGTCACCGACCCGGCGCTCAACGAGCGCGACTACGGCGACCTCACCGGCAAGAACAAGTGGAAGATCCTCGAGGAGTACGGCGAGGAGCAATTCCTGAAGTGGCGCCGCAGCTGGGACTACCCGGTGCCAGGCGGCGAGACGCTGAAAGATGTCTACGCGCGGGTGGTGCCCTACTACCAGCGCGAGATCCTGCCCCAGCTGCGCGAGGGCCGCAACGTGCTGATCGCCGCCCACGGCAACAGCCTGCGCGCGCTGGTGAAGTACCTGGAGAACATCCCCGATGACGAGATCCCCAAGCTGGAGATCGGCACCGGCGAGGTGTACGTCTACCAGGTGGATCCCGAGGGGCGGATCGTGAGCAAAGAGATCCGCGCCGTCAACCCCAACCGTGGCCGCCAGTGAGCGGAGCCCGGGCCTTTTCGGCGGCGGCGCGGCCTGGTATGGTGGACAGCGGGGCCCGTGCGTCGTTGGGCGCGGGCCGGCTCGCTCAGTGTGGAGGAGGGCAGCATGGCAACCGCAGCGAAAGTACGCATGTCCAAGGGCAAGTTTGCTGGCATCGAGGCCTGCGCGGATGAGCGCGGCGTGATCGCCGCCGCCGCGATGGACCAGCGCGGCTCGCTGCGCAAGGCCATCGCCGCCGCGCGGGGCGAGGGCGGCAAGGCCGACGCCAACGACCTGCGCGAGTTCAAGACCGCGGTCACCGAGATCCTCACCCGCTACGCCAGCGCCATCCTGCTCGACCCGGAGTACGGGCTCGAGGCGCTCCAGCGCCGCGCGCCGGGTACCGGCGTGCTGCTGGCCTACGAGAAATCGGGCTACGACACCACCGTGAAGGGCCGGCTGCCCGACCTGCTCGACGAGTGGAGCGTGCGCCGGCTGGTCGAGGCGGGCGCCAACGCCGTCAAGATCCTGATGTACTACAACCCGTTCGACGAGGAGCGGATCAACCGCATCAAGCACGCCTTCATCGAGCGGGTGGGCGCCGAGTGCGCCGCGCTGGACGTGCCGTTCTTCCTGGAGCCGGTCTGCTACGACGACGCCTACGACGAGAAGAGCTTCGAGTTCGCCAAGCTGAAGCCGCGCTACGTCACGCGCTACATGGAGGAGTTCTCGCAGCCGCGCTACGGGGTCGATGTGCTGAAGGTCGAGGTGCCCGTGAACATGAAGTTCGTCGAGGGCACCCGCGCCTTCTGCGGCCAGGCGGCCTACACGCGGCAGGAGGCGCTCCAGTTCTTCCGCGAGGCGGCCGCCGCGGCCAGCAAGCCGTTCATCTACCTGAGCGCCGGGGTCAGCGACGAGGTGTTCCGCGAGTCGCTGGAGCTGGCCGCCGAGGCCGGCACCAACTTCGCCGGCGTGCTGTGCGGCCGCGCTACCTGGCAGGACGGCATCCCCGTCTACGCCAAGGAGGGGATTGCTGGCCTGCGCGCCTGGCTGGCCGACCGCGGCGTGAAGAACATCCAGGCGCTGAACGCCGTGCTGGCCAAGGGCGCCAAGCCGTGGTGGACGGTCTACGGCGGCAAAGAGAACATCGAGGTCGTCTAGCGAGCCGAGCCCTTACCCCCGGCCCCTCTCCCAGTTTGGGAGAGGGGCGTTATGGTGCCAACGCGGGCACCCCCCGCTCCCGGGTGGGAGCGGGGATGGGGGTGAGGGCGCCCGCCTACCGGTCGCGCGCCGCCGCTGCTCCGCGGTCGGCCAGCGCCGCCTGCGCCGCCGCCAGCCGCGCCACGGGCACGCGGAATGGCGAGCAGCTCACGTAGTTCAGCCCCAGGCGATGGCAGAAAGCGATCGACGCCGGGTCGCCGCCGTGCTCCCCGCAGATGCCGATCTCCAGCGCGGGCCGCGCCCGGCGCCCGCGCTCGACGCCGATGCGCATCAGCTCGCCCACGCCCTCCGGGTCGAGCGTCTGGAACGGGTTGAACGGCAGGATCTTCTCCTCGAGATAGAACCCGAGGAACTTGGCCTCGGCGTCGTCGCGCGAGAAGCCGAAGATGGTCTGGGTGAGGTCGTTGGTGCCGAAGCTGAAGAACTCCGCCAGCTCGGCGATCTGGTCGGCGATGAACGCGGCGCGCGGGATCTCGATCATCGTGCCGAACTTGTAGTCCAGCCGCACACCCGTCTCGGCCTGTACCGCCTCGGCGACCTCGGTGAACAGCGCGTGCAGGCGCCGCAGCTCCTCGATGTTGCCCACCAACGGCATCATGATCTCGGGGTGCGTCTCCACCCCCTCGCGGTGCAGCTGCGCGGCGGCCTCGAGGATAGCGCGTACCTGCATGGCGTTGATCTCCGGGTACAGCAGGCCGAGCCGGCAGCCGCGCAGGCCGAGCATCGGGTTCGCCTCGCGCAGCGCGTTGACTGCCGCCAGCAGCCGCTCCACCTCGGCCAGCCGCTGCGGGTTGTCGCCGCGCACGCGCAGCTCGGTGGCCTCGACCAGCAGCTGCTCGTGCTTGGGCAGGAACTCGTGCAGCGGCGGATCGATCAGGCGGATGATCACCGGCCGTCCGGCCATGGCCTTGAGCAGGCCGTAGAAGTCGCCGCGCTGGATCGGCAGCAGCCGGTCGAGCGCCGCCTGGTACTGCTGCCAGGCGGGGTCCGCTTGGAGCTTGGTCTGCGCCTCGGCGAGCCGGCGCTCCAGCTCGGCTAGCTCCGGCGCGGCCGCGGGGCCCTGCTCCTGGGCCCGCTGGCGCGCGGCGCGCAGCGCCTGGCGAGCCGCCTCGACACCCGCCGCGCGCTTGGCCCGCGCCGCCTCGGGCGCGGCGAGGATCATCTGCTGCACCAGCGGCAGGCGATCCTCCTCCATGAACATGTGCTCGGTGCGGCACAGCCCGATGCCCTCGGCGCCGAAGCTGCGCGCGCGCTCAGCATCGCGCGGGTAGTCGGCGTTGGCCCACACGCCCAGCCGCCGCACCTGGTCGGCCCAGCCGAGCAGCTCGTTCAGCTCGTGCAGCTCGGCCAAGTTGGGCACGTGCACTGGCAGCTGGCCGAGGAACACCTCGCCGCTGCCGCCGTCGATGGTGATCCAGTCGCCCTCGCGCACCGTGCGGCCGTCGACCGCGAAGCAGCGCTCGCGCAGGTCGATGCGCACCTGCTCGGCGCCCACCACCGCCGGCTTGCCCATCCCGCGCGCCACCACCGCCGCGTGGCTCGTCATGCCGCCACGGGCGGTGAGCACGCCCTGGGCCACGATCAGGCCGTGGATGTCGTCGGGCACCGTCTCGGGCCGCACCAGCACCACCGGCTCGCCGGCGTGCGCCAGCTCCTCGGCGCGGTCGGGATCGAACACCGCCTTGCCCACGGCCACCCCGGGCGAGGCGTTGAGCCCCTTGGCCAGCACGCGCCCCTCGCGGCGCGCGGCCTCGACCGTCGCCTCGTCCAGCTGCGGCACCAGCAGCTGCTCCACCTGAGCGGGCTCGACGCGCTGCAACGCCTCCTCGCGCGTGATCAGCCCCTCGTGCACCATGTCCACGGCGATCTTCACCGCCGCGGCGGCCGAGCGCTTGGCGGCACGCGTCTGGAGCATGTACAGCTTGCCGCGCTCGACGGTGAACTCCAGGTCCTGCACGTCGCGGTAGGTCTCCTCCAGGCGCCGGGCGATCTGCTGGAACTCCTGGTACGCCTGGGGCAGCACCTCGGCCATCTTGCGGATGGGCATCGGCGTGCGGATGCCGGCCACCACGTCCTCGCCCTGGGCGTTGATCAGGAACTCGCCGAACAGCTCCTTGGCGCCGGTGGTCGGGTTGCGCGTGAACGCCACGCCGGTGCCCGAATCGTCGCCCATGTTGCCGAACACCATCGTCTGGACGTTGACGGCGGTGCCCAGGTCGTGGGGGATCTTGTAGAAGTTGCGGTAGTCGACCGCGCGCTTGCCCATCCAGGAGCGGAACACCGCGGCGATCGCCAGCCGGAGCTGCTCGTAGGGGTCGGTGGGGAACGGCCGCCCGGTGGCCTCCTGGACGATCTCCTTGAACCGCGCCACCACGCGCTTGAGGGCCGCGGCGTCGAGGTCGGTGTCCTGCCGCGCGCCCACCTCGCCCTTGATCGCCTCGAACGCCTCGTCGAACCGCTCGCCGGGGATCTCCAGCACGATGCGCCCGAACATCTGGATGAAGCGGCGGTAGGCGTCGTAGGCGAACCGCTCGTTGCCCGTCAGCCGCGCCAGGCCCTCGACCGTCGCGTCGTTGAGCCCCAGGTTGAGCACCGTGTCCATCATGCCGGGCATCGACAGCGCGGCGCCCGAGCGGACGGACACCAGCAGCGGGTTCTGGGGGTCGCCGAAGCGCTTGCCCGTCTGCTGCTCGATGGTGTGCAGCGCCTCCAGCGTCTGCTCCCACATGCCCTCGGGGAACTGGCGGCCGGCCTGGTAGTAGGCGTTGCAGGCCTCGGTGGTGATGGTGAAGCCCGGGGGCACGGGCAGCCCGGCGCGGGTCATCTGCGCGCAGCCGGCGCCCTTGCCGCCGAGCAGGGCGCGCATGTCGGCGCTGCCCTCCTGGAACAGGTACACCCACTTCTTGGTAGTCGGCGTGGTCGTGCGCGGCGTCTCCGTCTGTGCCATGTTGCCCTCACTGCGCGCGGCGCCGGGGCGGTCGCGGGCTCGCCCCGGCCCGGCGAAGTCCAGTGGCCTCCGGCGCGCGCCGGCCGCGGGCCGCGCGGGCGGGGAGGCCTCACGCCGTGATGTGGCTGCTCAGCCAGGGGACCAGCTCCTCGAGGTGCACGCGCACCTGCTCCATGCTGTCGCGGTCGCGCACCGTGACGGTCTGGTCCTCCAGGCTCTGGTAATCGATGGTCAGGCAGTACGGCGTGCCGATCTCGTCCTGGCGCCGGTAGCGGCGGCCGATGGCGCCCGTCTCATCGTACGTCACATAGTAGTGGCGGCGCAGCCGCGCGTACACGGTGCGCGCCAGCTCGACCAGCGGCGGGCGGTTGCGCAGCAGCGGCAGCACGGCGGCCTTGTACGGCGCCAACGCCGGGTGCAGGTGCAGCACCGTGCGCACGTCCTCCTTGCCACCCTCGTCGCGGATGCGCTCCTCGTCGTAGGCGTCGAGCAAGAACGCCAGCAGGCTGCGCGTGGCGCCGGCCGCCGGCTCGATCACGTAGGGCCGGACGTGCTCGCGCGTCTCCTCGTCGAAGTAGCGCAGCTGTTCGCCGCTGTGCTCCTCATGCACGCGCAGGTCGAAGTCGCCGCGGTTGGCGATTCCTTCCAGCTCGCCCCAGCCGAACGGGTAGCGGTACTCGATATCGGTAGTGCAACGCGAGTAGTGCGCCAGCTCGCTCGGCTCGTGCTGCCGCAGCCGCAGGTTCTCCGGCCGGATGCCGTAGCGTACATACCACTCGTAGCGCTCGCGCACCCAGTAGTCGAACCACTCCATGTCGGTCCCGGGCCGCACGAAGTACTCCATCTCCATCTGCTCGAACTCGCGCGTGCGGAAGATGAAGTTGCCCGGGGTGATCTCGTTGCGGAACGACTTGCCGATCTGAGCGATGCCGAACGGCAGCTTGACGCGCATGGTGTCCACGATCGCCTTGAAATCCACGAACATGCCCTGCGCCGTCTCGGGGCGCAGGTAGGCGATCGCCGCCTCCTCTTCGACTGGCCCGACGTAGGTCTTGAACATCAGGTTGAACTGCCGCGGCTCGGTCAGCTCGCCGCCGCACTCCGGGCAGCGGTCGCCGCTCACCTGGTCGGCGCGGAAGCGCTGCTTGCAGCTCTTGCAGTCCACCAGCGGGTCGTGGAACCCGGCCACATGGCCCGAGGCGACCCACACGCGCGGGTTCATGATGATCGCCGTCTCGATGGGCAGGATGTCGTCGCGCTCCTGCACCATCGCGCGCAGCCAGGCCGCCTTGATGTTCTCCTTGAGCAGGAAGCCCAGCGGCCCGTAGTCCCACGAGTTCCCGAAGCCGCCGTAGATCTCGCTGCCGGGAAACACGAAGCCGCGCCGCTTGGCCAGCGACACGAGCTTGCTCATATCGTCGAGCAGGTAAGTGTGCGCCAAAGGTGCCGCCTCCGCGGGCACAAAAAGCCCCGCACAGCGGAGCGCGGGAGTGCCCTGGGACGTTGTAGCAGGGCATCGGAGAGTGCGTCAACCGCGCCAATATACAGCACGCCCCCCGGCGAGGAGGGGCGCGCTTGCACTAGGGCTTACTTGCCGCGGCCCACGCTGCGCAGGAACTCCTCCACCGCGCTGACCGCCTCGGCGGGGGTGGGCAACTGCGGCGGGCCGCTCGGGGCGGGCGGTGCCTCGTCGGTCGGCGGCGGCGCCGACGCGATCGCCGTCCACAGGCTGCCGTCGAACGCGTCGCGCACCGTGGCCTGGCCCAGCTCCGCCGCGCGCTGCTGGATATACTGCCACAGGCGCGGCTCCTGCTGGGCGCGCTCGGTGAGCAGCCGCTCGTACTGCTCGGCCGCGCGCCGCAGCGCCTCGAGGTCGAACGTCAGCCCGGCCAGCCGCTCCACGGCCTCCAGCAGCCCCAGCGCCAGTGGCGGGTGCACCATGTTCTGCGCGTAGTGCGGCGCGCGGGCCATGAGGCCGATGCCCAGCAGCCGCGCCCGCGCGCAGGCGTCGAGCAGCGCCGAGGTGAACCCGGTGGGCCCCTGGTAGCCCGACTCGGGGATGTTCAGCGCCTGCAAGCGCTTGACGGCGATCGGCTCGGTGGCGCGGCCGGTCAGCAGCGCGCGGCCGAGATGCGTCACGCGGTCCCAGTAGCTGCCCAGCACGATCACGCCCACCGCGCCGAGCTGCCGCGCGGTATCGACAATAGCCGCCGCCGCGGCGCGCCAGCGCAGGTTGGGCTCGGGCCCGGTGAGCAGCAGCAGGTCGTGTTGGCCCGTCGGCAGCGGGCAGGCGTGCAAGTCGAGCGCCGGCCAGATCAGCTCGCGCTCGCCGTTCTCCTTGCGCACCGTCATCGGGCGCACCGAGGTGTACTCGTAGATGTCATCCGGGTCGAACCCGCCGATGCGCTGCGTGGGGTAGGTGCTGAGCAGGTGCTGGATAGCGCCACTGCCGGCCAGAGCCCCGTCGCCCCAGCCGGCGAAAGCCGCGAGCAACACCGGCGTGCGGAGCGAGGGAGTGGTCGTCAACGGTAGGGTCAGTTTGTCGGCCATTCCCGTCACCTCAGCTCGTGCTCGCTCGCGCCCCTCGCCGTGGCGATTGTCCCACGAGGGCCGGAAGAAAGGTGCGAGCCATCTGCGATGTTTGTAGCAAACCGCGCGCTAGCGTACAGCAAAGGGCATGTTAGAAGCGCGCTAGAGCCGCGGTCGTCCCTGCGCGAGGCCATGGCGCACGAGCCGCTGTAGCGCCCCCGGCCGGCTCAGCCGCGGCGCCGCAGCGCCCAGCCGGCGGCCAGGCCCAGCGCGCCCAGCGCCAGCAGCGCGAGGCTGTCCGCCTCCGGGATCACCGGCACCTCCGCTCCCACCGGCGGCAGCCCGGCCGGCGCGCCGGGGGGCGGCAACAGCGCCACCGGCGGCGGGAGCACCGGCGGCAGCAGCGGCGGCGGGGGCGGCAGCACCGGCGGCGCC
>DATGKN010000004.1:0-16409 GCA_035294645.1 Chloroflexota bacterium | reverse complement strand
TCATGGTCTACGACCTGCTGGTCAGCGGGGCGATCAGCGCGGCGCTGGTGCCGGTGTTCAGCCAGTACGCCGAGCGCTCGCCCGCGGCGCTGGGACGGGTGGTCGGCGTGGTGCTCAGCCTGCTGACGCTGGCGCTGGGCGTAGTGGTGCTGGTGGGGGTGCTGGCCGCGCCCGTGCTGGTCGGGCTGCTCGGCGCCGACGCGCAGTACTTCGGCCTCACCGTGGCCCTCACACGCTGGGCGCTGGTGTCGGTCCTGCTACTGGGGGTGGCCGGGGTGCTCACCGCCGCGCTGCACGCGCGCCGCGACTTCAAGTGGGCCGCCCTGGCCACCGCGGCGTACAACGCGGGCCTCATCCTCGCCGCGCTGGCGCTGACGCCGCTGTGGGGCGTGGAACCCGACGGCCGCCGGCCAGACGCCAGCGTGGTGGCCCTGGCGCTCGGGCTGGTGGTGGGCGCGGCGCTGCAGGCGCTGGTGCAGCTGCCGGGCCTACGCGACCTGCCCTGGCAGCCGGTGCCGGACTGGCGCCATCCGGGCGTGCGCACGGCGCTGCGGTTGTACGCGCCGGTGGCGCTCGGCTTCGCGGTGACCTACTTCGGCGTGTTCGTGGATACCCGGCTAGCGTGGCGCACCGGTGAGGAGTCGCTGGCCATCCTGCAGGCGGCCACGACGCTGGTCCAGTTCCCGCTGGGGCTGGTGTCCAGCGCGGTGGCGCTCGCCGCCCTACCGACGCTGGCGCGGGCAGCGCATGGGGGCGCGGCCGAGGAATACCTCGCCACGCTGCGCTTCGCCACGCGGCTGGTGCTGCTGCTGATCCTGCCGGCGACGGTCGGCCTGGTGGTGCTGCGCGAGCCGGTCGTGGCCTGGCTGTTCCAGCGCGGGGCGTTCACCGCCGAGGCGACGGCGGCGACCGCCCGGGCGTTCCTGTTCTACGCGCCGCAGCTGCCGCTGGTGGCGCTGGACCAGCTGTTCATCGCCGCCTATTACGCGCGGCAGAATACCCGCACGCCCGTGCTGGTGGGCGTCGGCACCGTGTTGGTGTACCTGCTCAGCGCGCCCGTGCTCTGCTCGTGTGTGGAGCTGCCGGGGGCCGGCCGCACGCCGTGGGACCTGGGCCGCGACGGCCTGGCGCTGGCCAACGCCCTGCAGAACGGCCTGCATGGCGCAGCGATGTACTTGCTCCTGTGGCGGCGCTTGCCGGCCCTGGCCCACGGCCTGGCCGGCTACCTGGTGCGCGTGGGGCTTGCCGCCGTAGGGATGGGCGTCCTACTGGCTGCGCTCGACGGAACGCTCGCCGCGCTGACCCACGGGGCTGCCGCGCCCCGGGTGGTCGCCGCGGGCGCCATTGGGGCCGTCGCCTACGCCCTGCTGCTGGTGGCGTTGCGGGTCCAGGAAGCGGCGCTACTGCTGGGGCTAGCGCAGGCACGGCTGCGCCGCTCATAACCCTTGCGCGCCGCGCCAACGGCTCCGGTAGGCTATCGGGCGTGTAGCCGACGCCAGGAACCGGCAGGTATCGGGAGGCCGCTTGCAGACCGACGAGCGCGCCGTGGGAGCCGGCGCGGCGTTCGCCGTGCTGGAGGCCCTGGTAGGCTTGGCCCGCATCACGGCCGAGGAGCTAGACACCGCGGCGGCACTCGACGCCTTTTCCGAGGCCATGGCCCGTGTGATCCCGCACGATTGGGTGAACGTAGCCTATCTCGAGCCGGATGGGCGTCGGTTCCACCTGCTGGGGACTTTCCTGTCGCGGCCCGGCGAGCCGCAGGCCGCCCACTACACCGCCGAGGTGGCCACCGACGGCTCGCCGTTCCGCCATACTCTGCGCACCGGCGAGCCGCGCGTCGTGCACGACTACCCCAACGATCCCTTGTGGGCGCAGGCCGAGCCGCAGGTGCGGGCCCTGGTAGAGCAGCTGGGCCTGCGCGCGGGCCTAGGCGTCCCCTTGCGGCTGCGGGGCCGCGTGATCGGCGCGCTGATCTTCGCGAGCCGCCAGCCCGGTTGCTACGGGGCCGAGCATGTGCAGCTCGCGCAGCGCTTCGCCGACTATCTCGCGCCGTTCGTGGAGAACCTCCGTCTGTACGCCATCGAGCGCCAGCAGCGCGCCCAGCTCGCCGCACGGCATGCCATCACCCAGGCGCTGGTGGCCAGCCTGGAGGTGGCGGAGGTATTCCCCGTGTTCGCTGAGGCCGCGCGTGCACTAGTGCCCCACGATCGCGTGGGAGTGGCCCTGCTCAGCGACGATGGGACCGCGCTGGAACGCCTGGCGGTCGCCGCCCACGACCAGCGCCAGGTGACTTGGGGCGATCGTGTGCGGCTCCGCGACACCGGCCTGCGCGTGGTGATCGAGCGCGACCAGGGCCTCTGGTGCGCAGACGCGCAGCACGACCCGCGCGTGGCGCTGCCGCACGATCGCGCCGCAGTCCGGCGGGAGGGGATTCGCAGCGCGATCTGCGTGCCCCTGCGCGCGAAGGGCCGCGCGTTTGGGGTGCTGACCTTCGCGTGTGCTGAGCCGAATCGCTACAGCGAGCAGGCGCTGCACGCCGCCCAGCAGATCGCCGACCAGATCGCACCGTTTCTGGACAACGTACGGCTCTATCGCCAGGTGCGCACGCTGGCGGCGGCCGAGGAGCGCAACCGGCTGGCGCGCGAGGTCCACGACACCCTCGTCCAGGGGCTGGTGGCAATCGCCCTCCAGCTCGACGCGGCCGAGGCGCTGCTGCCGCCCGACGCGCCGGCAACGCCGCGGGTCATCCGCGCCCGCGAGCTGACGCGCCGGGCGCTGGCCGAGGCCCGTCGGGCAGTGCAAGGGCTCCCCCCCAGCGCTCTTGAGCACTGCACCCTCCGCGAGGCGCTGGAGGCCGAGGTAGGCGAGTTTCGCCAGCGCACCGGGCTCGCCGCCACGTTCACCTGCCGCGGGCGCCTGCCGCCCCTCGATGCCCAGCGCGCCGCCGCGCTGCTGCGGATCGCCCAGGAGGCGCTCCACAACGTGGAGAAGCACGCCGCGGCCCAGCGCGTCCGGGTACTGCTCGCCGCGCGCACGCGGCCGCCGGGCGTCCTGCTGCGCGTGGAGGACGACGGGCGTGGCTTCGACCCCCGGCGCCTCCGGCCCGCAGGCGACGGGGGCTACGGCCTGGCCGGCATGCGCGAGCGGGCGCGGCTCGCCGGTGGTACGCTCATCGTGCAGAGTCGGCCAGGCGCCGGCACGCGCCTCATCGCGCGCCTCCCCGTCCCGCCACCTACCGCCCTGCCCCCGCCCGCTGATGCGGCCGGCGCGGCTCAGCGGAGATAGCCCGAGTCCAGGTAGCGCGCCAGCTCCGCCCCCAACGGCGGCTGGTAGCCAAAGCGGAGCCGCAGGGCTAGCACACTCTGCAGCCCCTCCACGTCGAGCTCCGGGCTGGGTAGGAGCTGAGCCAGGCGGCCGGCGGCCACCTCCTCGCTCACGCCCAGCTCCGCGGCCAGCAGCTGCCGCGCCCGCGTGGGCTGGTCCGCTACCCACTGGCGCCCCGCCTGCCAGCCGCGCAAGAACGCGCGCACCAGCTCGGGGTGGGCCTGGGCCCAGGCGCGGTTGACGGCGATCACCGTGCCCGGGTAGCGCGGCAGGACCTCGCGTTGGTCGCCCAGCAGGCGCAGGCCGGCTTCCCGCGCGCGGGCGTCCCACGGCGCGTTCAGAATGCCCGCCACCGTGTCGCCGCGCAGGATCGACTCGAAGCGCATCTGCGTGGCCCCGACGGGCACAATGGTGTAGTCGCCATGCTCCAGATCGAGGCCGTGGTCCAGCAAGATCGCGCGCAGCACCAGGGCGAAGGCAGTGTCCGCCGCATCGACCGCCAGCGGCTGGCCACGCAGGTCGTCCCACCTCGCGATCTCCGGGCGCGCGAACACGGGCAGCACCGGCGAGGCCTCGGCCTGCGCGATGGCGACGATCTCCGCCCCCTCGCGGCCGGACCAGGCCAGCACGTTGTCGAACGCCGTGAACGCCACGTGGTACGTGCCGTCGCTGAGCCCCCGCATCTGCACGGTGGAGTTGGGTGTGACGATGAGCTCGATGTCCAGCCCCTCGGCGGTGAACAGCCCGTGGGCGCGGGCGGCCACGGTGGCCGCATCGGGCGTGAAGACGATGACGCGCAGGAGGGGCAGCTTCGAGGCGCTCTCCCCGGGGCCTTGTGGCGCAGGAGCGGCGCCCGTCCGCCAGGGCGCGGGCAGCCCTAAGAGCAGCGCAGCGAGCAGCAGGCGGCGCATCACGAGCCCTCCAGATCGGTGGTGCCGCGGTGGCGAGAGGTGGCCGCCGGGCACGCGCCGGGCACCACGGTACGGCGCGGCCCGCCGCGCATTATAGTCCGCTGCCAGGCGCGCTCGTCGGCCCATCGGCCCTGGGCAGCCTGGCGTGGTACTGCTACCATGCGGGCCAGCGAGGCCGCGCGGGAGGACGACCATGACGCGGGGGCTCAGATGGCTGATCGGCACGGCACTCCTGGCCACCCTGGCCTGCACTCCCCCCAGCCGACCGGGGACCGAGAGCGGGGCGCCGCCGGCGCCGCCTGGGGCGCCCACGCCCACGGTGCCGGTGGCCAGCCCGGCGGCGACCGCCCCGGCCAGGGTAGCCCTGCGCGTGGGACACACCGCCGCTGTGCCCTGGGCCGGCATCTACCTGGCCCTGGCGCGCGGCTACTTCGCCGAGGAGGGACTGGACATCGAACTGGAACTGTTCGCCTCCGGCGAGCAGCAGATCCCCGCGCTGGCGACCGACCAGATCAGCGCCTCGGGGCTTGGCCTGAGTGCCGGCCTGTTCAGCGCCGCGGCGCGCGGCGTCGCGCTGAAGGTGGTCGCGGGCGTGTCGTCCAACGAGCCGGGCTTCTCCTCCAGCGCTTTGGTAGTACGCAAAGACTTGCTCGATAGCGGCGCTGTGCGGACGCTCGCCGACCTGCGCGGGCGCACGGTAGCCACCATCGCCCAGAGCGCTAGCAACAGTATCGCCCTGTCACGGGGCTTGCAGGCAGCCGGGGTCGCCGACAGCGAGGTCGACCTGGTCGCCATGCCCTCGCCGGACATGGTAGCGGCGCTGGCCAACAGCGCCATCGACGCCGCCTTGCCCACGGAACCGTTCGTGGCCCGCGCGGTCCAGCTCGGGGTGGGCGTGCGTTGGAAGGGGATGGACGAGCTGTACCCTGGGCAGTTGTTGACGACGATCGGCTACTCGCCGGCGTTCGTCCGCGAGCAGCCCGACGCCGCGCGGCGCTTCCTCGTAGCCTACCTGCGTGGCGCGCGCGACTACGCCGACGCGTTCCGCTATGGGCACGGCCGCCAGGCGGTCAGTGAGGTGCTAGCCGAGTACACCACGATCAAAGACGTGGCACTGTACGATCTGATGACGCCTTCGGGCATCAGCCCCGACGGCGACATCAACCGCGACAGCATGCAGTTCGACCAGGAATGGTATATCGCGCACGGGTACCTGCGCGAGCGCGCCGCTCTCGACCAACTAGTGGACCAACGCTTCCGCGAGGCAGCGCTACAACGCCTGGGGCCCTATCGACCGCCGGCGGCGCGGGGCAACTAGTCGGTCAGGCCGCTGGCGCGGTGGCCGCGGCGCGCATCGCAGCCTCGATCCGCGCGAAGTCGGCCGCCGAGATGAGATGCACGTTGCCCTGAAAAGCCAGGTGCCAGTGCGCTGGCGGCCACTTGCGCACGAACTCCAGCTCGCCCAGCAGGCTCGCGGCCGGCAGGTAGCGCTCCTCGGGCAGCACCACGTCCGGCGCGATGCGCACGCGGAAGGGGTAGTCTTCCCCTTTCTTGCGGCCGTCCCAAACCGGCGTGTGCTCCTCCCAGTACGGCGAGGTGATCGTTGCGGTAAAGGCGAACGCCTGCCGCCCCGTGGCGTACAGGACTAGGCGGTCGCCCGGCTGCATGCGCTCGGCCTTCTTGCGGTGCCGGCTCTTGATCCCCTGCATGGTGAACCCGAGCGCGCGAGTGATGGCGATGTTCTCGGGCGAAGTCACCAACAGCCAGTGGTTCACGGCCATCCCTACCCTCGCGGCGTACGTGGTGGACCACCCGCAGCGTACCATGCGGCCCCACGCGCGCCGCGGGCCGCGCGGTGCCCCGAGAGGAGATCGTGACACTCCCGCCGCTACTCGCGGTCCAGCAGTCGCTGCTCGGCGCGCCGCGCCTCATCCTCGAGCAACTGCCAGATGCGGGTGGTGGCAGCCTGGAATGCCGGGTGCGCCAGCGTCTCGGCGCCGCGGGGCCGCGGCAGGTCGATGTCCACGAAGGCCTTGACGCGCGCCGGGCCGGCGGTCAGCACCACCACGCGGTCGCTGAGCAGCACCGCCTCGTCGATGCTGTGGGTGACGTAGACGACCGTCTTCCCGGTCTGCTCCCAGACTTGCAGCAGCTCGAGTTGCATGAGCCGACGGTTGAGCGCGTCGAGGTGCGCGAACGGCTCGTCCATCAACAGCACCTCGGGGTCGTTGGCCAACGCTCGCGCGATCCCGGCGCGCTGCTGCATGCCGCCGGAGAGCTGGCGAGGAAAGAACTGCTCGAATCCCTCGAGCCGCATCTTGCGCAGGAAGCGCTGCACGATGCCGCGGCGCTCGGGCTCGGGCTGACCGCGGAACTCGGGGCCCAGCCCCACGTTGCGATCGACCACCCGCCAGGGCAGCAGGCGCGTGTCCTGCCAGACCATCGCCGTGCGGGTCTGCGCGCGCTGCGGGCCAAGGAACGCCACGCTGCCACTGGTGGGCGCCTCGAGCCCAGCGATGATGCTCAACAGGGTGCTCTTACCGCACCCCGAGGGGCCTACGAGCGCGAGGAACTCGCCCTCCCGCACATCGAGCGTGATGCCATCTAGCGCGCGGAGGCGGCCGCGGCGCGTCTCGAACTCCTTGACCACCTCGACGAGTCGCACCAGCATGACCGCCTCTCCGCGGTGCGGCGCCGCTAGCGCCGCCAGAACGCCCACCAGGGGCCACGCGGCTGCGGCTCCGCGGGGCGGATCGGCCGCAGGGCGCGCAGCCGCTCGATGCACTCGATCACCGCGCGCTCGTCGAACACGGGCTCGCCCGCCACGCTGACCGTCACCGTGCAGGCGGTGGGCGCCGCGACCGGCGCGGGCGCGGCCTCCACGCGGCAGAGCACGAGCTGCCGCTCGTCCAACAGCCGGCCGACGGTGCGCAACAGCACCGACCAGCGCGTGAGCGCCAGCGGATCGAGCCACGGCGGCGGTTGCCCCGTCGCCTGGCGCTGCGCGCGCTGGCCGCGCGACAGCCCGGCGACCTCGGCCCAGGCGAGCGTCCGGCAACCGTAGTCCACCTGCGTCTGGACGCTGAGCCCGCTCTCGCTCAGCACGAGGGTGGCGCGCGGCACCCGCCCGGCCTCCAGTGAGAGCCCCACGGTGCGCAGCGCCTCCTGCAAGGTGAGGTCGAGGGCGCGCAGAGTACCAACTGCCGCGTGGTCCATCGCTACCGCTCTCCACCGCCGCCGCACGCCCTGCCTACAGCCAGTCGAGTCGCTTGAACGCCAGGGTGATCAGCCCGGCCACGACCAGCATAGCCAGGCAGACGCCCAAAAAGGCGTGCGGCGTCTCCGCCGGCGGGATGAACGATGCTGTGTAGTTCATACCATAGATGCCCGCGATCAGCGTGGGCACCATCACGATCAAGGTCAGTGCGGTCATCCGCTTGACGGTCTGGTTGAGTTGATTGGACACCGCCGATAGATACATGTCCAGCGCGGCGGCCAGCAGCTCGCGGTAGGTGTCCAGTCCGTCGAGCACCCGCAGCACGTGATCGTAGACATCCACGAAGTACGGCCGCATCGGCTCGGGGAACAGCGGTAGATCGCGGCGGATGATCGCGTTGAGCACGTCGCGGGTGGGCCCTAGCACGCGGCGTAGGCGGGCCACCGCCTTGCGCAGGGCGAACAACTCGGCGACAACGGTGGCCTCGGGCCGCGGGTAGATCCGCTCCTCCAGAGTTTCGACCTGCTCGGCGAGCTGGTCCTGCACGCGCATGTACTCGTCGACGAGGCTGTCGAGCAGGGTGTACACCAGGTAGGCCACCCCATCGCCAACGCGGTTGACCCCGCGCTGCCAGCGCTGGTGGGCCTCGTCGATCAGCGGCAGCGGCCCCGGGTGTAGAGTCACCAGGTAGTTCTTGCCCCAGAAGAGCTGGAGCTCTTGGGTGACGAGCCCCCCGTCGCCCGCCCGTGCGCCATACAACACGATGAAGTAGTAATCACCGTACTCGTCGCACTTGGGGCGCTGGTGGCGCTTGGCGGCGTCTTCGAGCGCCAGCGCGTGGAACCCGAACTCCTCGCGCAGCAGAGCCAGCTCCCGCGGCCCCGGGTCGACGATGTCCAGCCACAGCAGCGTGTCGCCCCGCTCCAGTAGCTCGGACACCGCGTCGACCGGCACCGCCTCTTGCCAGCCGCAGGCGGGCGATTCGACGGTTAGGCGGGCACTTCCCATATCGCGCGCGCTCGGGGTGGGCTGCGCTCATGATAGCAGGCGCGCCCGTCAGAGATACGCCTCGATCGCGTAACGGGCGTACGGCGCCAGGGCGACAGCCTCGGGTCCCAGCACGCGCTCGGCCACGGCGACGAACGGTTCCACCGGGCCGGTGGTGAAGCAGCACCCGGCAGGTATCTCGGCGGACCGTGCCGTGGGCAACAGCCGCCCCACCTGCTGCACGACGCCGGCGGTGCCCTCGAACAGGCGTACCGCGGGGCTCACGAGGTCGCGAACCAGGGGGGCGAGGAAGACGTAGTGCGTACAGCCCAGTACCACGGCGTCGGCGCCCGCCGCCAACGGCTCGGCCAGCACCGTGGCGAGACAGGCGCGGGTGCGCGCGCTGGCGATCTCCCCCGCCTCGACAAGCGCGGCGAGCTCCGCGCAGGCGCACGTCCACACGCGCACCTGGGGAGGCACGGCGGCCAGCAAAGCAGCGTAGCCCGGCCCCTGGGCCGTCAGCGGGGTGACCAGCGCGGCGACGTGCCCGCTGCGCGTGGCGGCCGCGGCGGGGCGGATCGCCGGCACCGTGCCTACGACGGGCACCCCGGTGGCCGCGCGCACCGCGGCCAGCGCCGCCGTCGAGACGCTATTGCAGGCGGCCACCAGCAGCGTGGCGCCCTCGGCGACCAACGCCCGCGCCATCGCCCGCGCCCGCCCCGCCACCTCTTCGGCAGACCGACCGCCGTAGGGGAAGGCCGCGGTGTCGGCCATGTACAGCAGCGGCACGGCCGGCCAGGCGCGGCGCAGCGCCCGCCAGAGCGACAGTCCCCCGACGCCGGAGTCGAAAAGCCCGATAGCCGGCGGGCGCGCGGCTGGATCCCGCATCGCGGCACGCGGTCAGACGCGCAGCGTGGGCCCCGTGACGGCGCCCTCGCAGGCCGGCCCGACCAACTGCGCGTACTTGTACAGGGCGCCGCCGGAGTAGCGCGGGGGGGGCGGGGTCCACGCGCCCCGGCGGCGCTGGAGCTCTGCGTCGTCCAGCTCCACGTCCAGCCGCCCGCGCTCGGCGTCGATAACGACGATGTCGCCGTCGCGCAGCAGGGCGATCGGCCCACCCACCTGGGCCTCGGGGCCCACGTGGCCGATCATCAGCCCCTTGGTAGCGCCGCTGAAGCGGCCATCGGTGATCAGGGCGCACTCCTCGCCGAGGCCCTGGCCGACCAGCGCGGCGGTGGTGGAGAGCATCTCGCGCATACCCGGCCCGCCCTTCGGGCCCTCGTAGCGGATCACCACCACGTCGCCCGGGCGGATGCGCCGCTGTTCGACAGCCGCGAACGCCTCCTGCTCGCTGTCGAATACCCGCGCTGGCCCGCGGTGGTACAGCTTCTTGACCCCGGCGACCTTGATCACCGCGCCCTCGGGCGCCAGGTTGCCGCGCAGGATGCGCAGGCCGCCCGTCTTGCGCAGCGGGGTGTCGACCGGGCGCAGCACCTCCTGACCGGCGGGCGGGGGCGGCACCTGCGCCAGGTTCTCGGCCAGCGTGCGGCCCGTCACGGTGAGGCAGTCGCCGTGCAGCAGCCCGGCATCGAGCAGCACCTTGAGCAGCACGGGCACGCCGCCGATCTGGTGCAGGTCGAGCATCATGAAGCGGCCACCCGGCACCAGGTCGGCGATGTGCGGGGTGCGCTCGGCCACCCGCTCGATATCGTCGAGGGTCAGCCTGACGCCCGCCTCATGCGCAAGCGCCGGGAGGTGCAACGCGGCATTGGTAGAACCGCCGGTGGCTGCGACCACGGCGATAGCGTTCTCGAACGCTTTGGGCGTGAGGATGTCGCGCGGGCGCAGGTTCATCTCCAGCAGGCGCATCACCTGGCGGCCCGCCTCCTCGGCGAAGCGGTCGCGGCTGGTGTCCTCGGCCGGCGGCGAGCTGCTGCCGGGCAGGGCGAGCCCGATCGCCTCGGCCACGCAGGCCATGGTGTTGGCGGTGAACTGGCCGCCGCAAGAGCCGGCGCCCGGGCAGGCGCTGCACTCCAACTCGTACAGGTCGGCCTCGCTCATGCGGCCGGCGCTGACCGCGCCCACCGCCTCGTAGACGTCCTGGATGGTCACCGCGCGCCCGCGGAAGCGGCCCGGCAAGATCGTGCCGCCGTACAGGAAGACGCTGGGCAGGTTCAGCCGCGCCATGGCCATCATCATGCCCGGCAGGCTCTTGTCGCAGCCCGCCAGCGCCACGATCGCGTCGTAGCAGTGCGCGCGGACCATCAGCTCGACGGAGTCGGCGATCACCTCGCGACTGACCAACGAGGCCTTCATGCCCTCGTGGCCCATGCCGATCCCATCGCTGACGGCGATAGTGACGAACTCGCGGGGCGTGCCCCCCCCCTGCTCTACCCCGCGCTTGGCCGCCTGCGCCTGGCGGTTGAGCACGAGGTTGCAGGGCGTCGCCTCATTCCAGCTGCTGGCCACCCCGACGAACGGGCGCTGGAGGTCCTCGTCGTCCAGGCCCATGGCACGCAGGAAGGCGCGGTGCGGCGCGCGCTCGATGCCGCGCGTGACCTCGTGGCTGGGAAGTCTGCGTTCCGTCTGCACCATCTCGGCCGGCCTCCTACCCACCAGCCGCGGCGCCGCGCCCTGCGACCCCGCGGTGTCTTCCACTATAGCTGAATCGCGGGCCCCCAGGCGGCTGGCTGGGGCCAGTTGCCCGCTTAGCGCTGGCTCGCTATAAGCTGTGACCGTAAGCCGCGACCGAGCAGTGCGCGAGCCGCGCGGAGGGGGTACAGCATGGTCGCCACGCAACCGTTCCTGACGTTACCGGAGGTGCGCCGCGCTGCCCAGCGGAACCTCCCGCCCCCAGTGTGGGACTATGTCAGCGGCGGCGCCGAGTCGGAGACGACCCTGCGGCGCAACCGCGCGGCGCTCCAGCACTACCAGTTTCGCCCGCGGGTGCTGCGCGACGTGCACGCCATCGACCTGCGCACCACGTTTCTGGGCATCCCGCTCGACCTGCCCGTGATGATCGCGCCGATGGGCTCGATGTCGCTGGTCCACCCCGAGGGCGATGTGGCCCTGGCGCGGGCAGCGGCGCGGGTCGGCTCGGTGCACTGGCTGAGCACCATGACGCACAGCGCGCCGGAGGACGTCGCCGTGGCCGCCGAGGGGCGCGCGATCTTCCAGCTGTACTTCCGCGGCGACCACGCCTGGGCCGAGGAGCTGATCCGGCGCCTCGAGGCGGCCGGCTTCCGCGCCCTCGCTCTCACGGTGGACAGCGCGATGTACGGCCGGCGTGAACGCGACCTGGAGCGGCGCTACGACCCGCGCGGGGTGGGGGGCCGCGCACTGAACGTGCCGGAGGATCGCGTCCGCCAGATGCGGCTCACCTGGGCGGACGTGGAGTGGCTGAAGCGCACCACACGGCTGCCGCTGATCCTGAAAGGTATCCAGTGCGCCGAGGACGCCCGCCTGGCCGCCGAGCACGAGGTCGCCGCCGTGTACCTCTCCAACCACGGCGGCCGCCAGCTCGACCATGCCCCCGCTCCCATCGACATCCTCGCCGAGTGCGTCGACGCCGTCGCCGGCCGCGCCGAGGTGGTGGTCGACAGCGGCTTCCAGCGCGGCACCGACGTACTCAAGGCCCTGGCCCTGGGCGCCCGCGCGGTGTGCATCGGCAAGCTGGCCGCCTGGGGCCTGGGGGCCGCCGGCGCCGACGGGGCGGCACGCGTGCTGGAGATCTTGGCCACCGAGCTGCGAGTGGCTATGGCCAACCTGGGCGTGAGCCGGCTCGACGCCCTGGGGCCCGACCTGGTGCGGCGCGTGTGCGACTGCCGCTGACCCACCCCCTCCGTGATCCAGTATCATGACCGGGCAGCGCCCGCGGGATCGGAGCAGCCCCACCGGGCGGCTGACGGCTGCCAGAAGGAGTGACCGTCCATGACCACGGTGGACCACCCGCCGCCGGTCGGCGAGCTAGGCCTGGCGCGCACCCGTGTCGAGGACTTGCGCCTGATCACGGGCCAGGGGCAGTATGTGGAAGATATCACGCTGCCGGGAACGCTCTGGCTGGCCTTCGTCCGCTCGCCGTACCCGCATGCGCGCATTGCCCGCATCGACACCGCGGCGGCCGCGGCGGCCCCGGGGGTGGTCGGGGTGTTTACGGGCCAGGACTTCCCGGCCATCCACCCGATCCCGCTGCTGCCGATCGTGCCCAACCCGCGCGTCCCACCGTACGAGCCGCTGGCGCGCGAGGTGGTGCGGCACGTGGCGACCCCGGTGGCCGTGGTCGTAGCGGAGTCGCGCGCGCTGGCCGCCGATGCGGCGCAGCTGGTCGAGGTCGACTACGAGCCGCTGCCGGCGGTCGCCGACGCCGAGGCCGCGCTGGCGGACGACGCGCCGGTGCTGTGGCCCGAGTTCGGCACCAACGTCTGCTTCCAGGTACGGTTCCGCGACGGTGAGCCCGAGCGGATGTTCGCCCAGGCGGCCCACGTGGTGCGCCTGACCCTCCGCTTCCCGCGCCTGGCCCCCGTGCCCATGGAGCCGCGCGCCATCCTGGCGCAGTACGACAAGTACACCGGCGAGCTGACCGCCTGGGTCACCACCCAGTCGCCCACCGGGACGCGCGACCAGCTAGCGCTGGCGCTGGACCTGCCCCAGAACCGCGTGCGGGTCATCGCGCCCGACGTGGGCGGCGGGTTCGGCGCGCGCACCCCGTCGTACCCCGAGTTCATCGTCGCGGCCCATCTCGCCCGGCGGCTCGGGCGCCCCTGCCGCGCGGTGAACACCCGCTCGGAAGACGTGGCGACCACGACCCACGCGCGCGACGAGGTCGTGCGGCTGGAGGGCGCCTTTGATGCCGAGGGCCGCCTGCTCGCCCTGCGCGGGCGCGTGGTCGCCAACCTCGGCGCGTTCCTGTACACCAACAGCATCGTGGTGCCGCCGCGCATCGCCGCCATGATGCCGGGCTGCTACCGCGTCGAGCACGCCGACCTCGAATCGTACGCGGTGTTCACCAATACCAACCCGACCGGGCCGTACCGCGGCGCCGGCCGCCCGGAGGCCGCCGACTGCATCGAGCGGCTGATGGACGCCGCGGCCCGCCAGCTGGGGCTGGATCCGGTCGAGCTGCGGCGCCGGAACTTCATCCGCCCGGACGAGTTCCCGCACCGCATCCCCACTGGGCCGGTGTACGACTCCGGCAACTACGAGGGCGCGCTGGACAAGGTCATGGCGCTGAGCGACTACCACGCGCTCAAGCGCCAGCAGGCGGAGGAGCGCGCCCGCGGCGAGCGCACGCTGCTAGGCGTGGGGCTGGCGACGTTCGTCGAGCCCAGCGCGGCCGGCTGGGAGAGCGGCTTCGTGCGCGTCGAGGCGTCGGGCCGCGTGTCGGCGGCCACCGGCTCGTCGGCGCACGGCCAGGGCCACGAGACGACCTTCGCGCAGATCCTGGCGCACGAGCTGCAAATCCCGTTCGAGCACATCGTCGTGCGCCACGGCGACACCGCCACCGCGCCGCCGGGCATCGGCACCTTCGGCAGCCGCAGCACGGTGCTGGGCGGCACCGCGCTGGTGCAGGCGGCCCAGCAGGTGATCGCCAAGGCCAAGCGCATCGCCGCGTCGCTGCTCGAGGCTAGCCCCGAGGACATCGAGCTGCGCGAGGGCACGTTCCGCGTGCGTGGCGTGGGCGAGCGGGCGGTGAGCTGGGCCCAGGTCGCCGCCGTCGCCTACGGGCGCGGCCGGCTGCCTCCGGGCGAGACGCTCGGCCTGGAGGCCACGGCCTACTACAACGCGCCGCGCGAAACGTTCGGCTTCGGCGCGGCCGTGGCCGTGGTGCGCATCGACCCCGACACCGGCGAGACGCATGTCGAGAAGCTGTACTGCGTCGACGACTGCGGCACGGTGATCAACCCGCTGCTGGTCGAGGGCCAGATTCACGGCGGTACCGCCCAGGGGCTCGGCCAGGCGCTGCTCGAGCAAGTCATCTACGAGCCCGACGGCACGCTGCTCACCGGCTCGCTGATGCACTACGCCCTGCCGCGCGCTCGCACCATCCCCGCGCTGGTCCTCGCCGAGCAGGTGACGCCGTCGCCTCTCAACCCGCTCGGCGCCAAGGGCGTGGGCGAGTCGGGCGTGATCCTGGGCACGGCGCCGATCATGAACGCCGTGGCCGACGCGCTGGCGCCGCTCGGGATCACCCACCTCGATATGCCGTACACGGCCGAGCGCGTCTGGCAAGCCATCCAGGCCGCACGGCAACAGCCCTCGGCGTAGCCTTCCCGGCCCTCGCGCGCCAGGCCGCCGCCGGCAGCGAGGGCCGTCGTATGCCCACCTCGCCACCAAAGTTGACCGAGCCGATGTATAATTTTTCAGAAGTTGATAACCGTATTGTGCGGTAGGCGATCCCCCCTGCCGCCCGGGAGGCTTCATGACGACGAACGTTTCTGTGCTCCGGCTCGCGGGCCGGCCGCAAACGCACTGGCTCGCTCGGCTGGGGCACGCGCTGAACTGGTTGCTCGACCACTGCGGCGAGGGGCCGGAGCTGATCTGCGGCGACATGGACTCCAGCCTGCTGGCCATCGCCCGCGACCTGTGCAGCGAGGGCCGGGTCACTCGCCACGCGGCATGAGCGCCCGCAAGCGGGTACAATCGCCCTAGCATCTCGCGAGGGGGAGCCGGGCGATGAAGACGCTGGTGGTGGACCTGCAAGACCGGGTGGAGCTGACGCGGCCCCGCATTCCCGACGTGCTGCGGGTCGAGTTCGTCAGCCGCGAGCCCGCGGCGGTGCGCGCCGCGCTCGCCGACACCGAGATCCTGCTCACCTCGCCCTCGCTACCGGTGACCCCCGCGTTGCTCGACGCCGCGCCACGCCTGCGGTTCATCCAGCTGCCCAGCGCGGGGTACGACAAGGTCGACCTGGCGGCCACGCGGGCGCGGGGCATCCCCGTGGCCAACGCGGCGGGCGCCAACGCGGCCACGGTGGCCGAGCACGTGTTCCTGGTGGCCATGGCGCTCCAGCGGCGGCTGTTCGAGGGCCATGCCGGGGTAGCCGCCGGTGAGTTCGCCGCCACCAAGAGCCGGCTGATGGCCGCGGGCCTCTACGAGCTAGCCGGCAAGACGCTCGGCATCATCGGCCTGGGCCGCATCGGCAAGCAGGTGGCGCGGCGCGCGGCGGCGTTCGACCTGCGCACCCTGTACTACGACATCGTGCGGCCGCCTCCCGAGGAGGAGGCTGCCCTCCAGGTGACCTTCGCTCCCCTGGACGCGCTGCTGGCAGCGGCCGACATCCTGACCGTGCATGTGCCGCTCGACGCCAGCACCCACCACCTGGTGGGCGAGCGCGAGCTGGCGCGGCTGAAGCCCACGGCGCTGGTGATCAACGCCGCGCGCGGCCCGGTCGTCGACCCGGCGCCGCTGGCGCAGATGATCGAAGACGGCCGCCTGGGTGGAGCTGCTGTGGATGTGTTCGAGGAGGAGCCCGCCCCACCCACCGACCCCTTGGTCCGCCTGGCGCGCACGGGCCACCCGCGGCTGCTCCTGACCCCGCACCTGGCGGGGGTGACCAGCGAGGCGACCGCGCGCGGGTTGCAGCAGGCGTTCGACAACGCGGCGCGGTTCGCGCGCGGCGAGCCGCTGCTCGACGTCGTCAACGGCGTGGCCGCGGGCGGGGCGTGAGGCCGGCAGGCGGCTCACGGCGGCGTCTGGGCCAGCGGCTGGTCCCCGCTCTGCCCCCACACCGCTGCCACCCCGCCCGCGTAGCCCAGCGACGAGTAGCGCACCCACCACTCGCCTGTCGATGGCCGCCACACCGCGATGTCCGTCTTGCCGTCCCCGTCGTAGTCGCCCGGCACCACGACGTCCCCGCTCTGCCCCCACACCGCCGCCACCCCGCCGGTGCCCGTCGCCGAGAACCGCACCCACCACTGGCCCGTCGATGGCCGCCACACCGCGAAGTCTGTCTTGCCGTCCCCGTCGTAGTC
>DATGKN010000003.1:0-29625 GCA_035294645.1 Chloroflexota bacterium | reverse complement strand
AGCACGTAGATCCCGGCGCCGTCGTCGGACAGGCCCAGCTCGGCGCCGGAGCACAGCATGCCCTCCGATACCACACCGTCGAAGGCGCGCGCCGCGATCTCCTTGCCGCCCACGGCGCCCCCCGGCAGCACCACCGGCACACGGTCGCCGACACGGAGGTTGGTCGCGGCAGTGACCAGCGTGAGGCGCCGGTCGCCGAGATCGACACGGGCCAAGAACCACGCGGGGTTGCGCGCGTGCTGGCTGAGGTCCTCGACCTGGCCGATGACCACGCGGCGCCAGTCGGCGCCCACCTGCTCGATGGCCCCCACCTCGCAGCCGGCCATGGTGAGGCGGTGGGCCAGCTCGGGCGGGGCCAGGTCGCAGTCCACGTACTCACGCAGCCAGCTCAGCGGCACCCGCATGCGTCGCTCCCTTCCCCGCGGCTCAGCGGAACTGCTCCAGGAAGCGCAGGTCGTTGCCGTAGAACAAGCGGATGTCCTCGATGCCGTACTTGACCATCGCGATGCGCTCGGGCCCCATGCCGAAGGCGAAGCCGGTGACCTCGTCGGGATCGTAGCCGGCGCAGCGCAGCACGAACGGATGGACCATGCCCGCGCCGAGCAGCTCGATCCAGCCCGTGCCCTTGCAGACGCGGCAGCCCGCCCCGCGGCAGAGGTGGCAGGTGATGGACATGTCCAGCCCGGGCTCGACGAACGGGAAGTAGTCGCAGCGGAAGCGGCACTGCACGTCGGGCCAGAACATCTCGCGGGCGAAGGCGGTCAGCACCCCCTTGAGGTCGGCCATGGTCAGGCCGCGGTCCACCGCTAGGCCCTCGATCTGGTAGAACATCCACTCGTGCGAGGCGTCCTGCGCCTCGTAGCGGTAGCAGCGCCCGGGCACCACCACCCGCACCGGCGGGCGCGTGCGCTCCATGATGCGCACCTGGTTGGGCGAGGTGTGGGTCCGCAGCACGACGTCCGGCGGGCGTACGTAGAAGGTGTCCCACATATCGCGCGCCGGGTGCTCGGGCGGGATGTTCAGCGCCTCGAAGTTGTAATAGTCCAGCTCGACCTCGGGCCCCTCGGCCACTCGAAAGCCTAGGTCGCGGAAGATCTCCAGGATGCGCTCGACGACCAGCGTGGTCGGGTGCAGGCCGCCCAGCGCGGGCGGGCGGCCGGGCAGCGTCACGTCGAGCCGCTCGCGCTCGAGCTGGGCCGCCAGCTCGGCCGCCTTGAGGGCGCGGCCGCGCGCGGCGAAGGCGGCCTCTAGCTCCTGCTTCAGGGCGTTGGCAGCCTGGCCGGCCGCGCGGCGCTCCGCCTCGGGCAGCGTGCCCAGCTCGCGCAGGAAGGTGCTCAGCGCCGCGCGGCGGCCCAGGTACTCTACGCGCCAGCGCTCCAGCGCCTCGGTGGAGGCCGCGGCCTCGAGCGCGGCGAGCGCCTGCTCGCGCAGCCGGGCGAGCCGGTCGGGGCTCGACGAGTCCGTCATCGTCGCTGTTCCTCCGCACAGCGGGCCCGGCAGCTCGCGCATACGAAAGCCCCGCCGCGCGGGCGAGGCTCTGCGCAGGCCGCCGACCGCGGGCGCTCAGGCGCGTGGAGCGGCCGCGGGCTGGTGCTCGCGCGCCAGGGCGGCCAGCCGCGCGAACTCGCCGGCGTTGTGCACCGCTAGCTCGGCCAGCACCTTGCGGTCGAGCGCCACGTTGGCGCGCTTGAGCCCGCTGATGAACTGGTTGTAGTTCAGGCCGTGCAGACGCGCCGCCGCGTTGATGCGCATGATCCACAAGCGACGGAAGTCGCCCTTGCGCTCGCGCCGGTGCCGGTAGGCATACGCCAGCGCGCGCATCACGGCCTCGTTGGCCGTCTTGAACAGCTTGCTGCGGGCGCCGCGATAGCCCTTGGCCAGCTCCAGAATCTTCTTGTGGCGGCGGTGCGCAGCTACCCCGCGCTTGACACGTGTCACGGTTCGCTCCTCGCTAGGCCGCGCGCCGCGGCCCTACTTGCGGTACTTCTTGGCGTAGGGCAACAAGCGCCGCACCCGCGCCACGTCGGCAGGCGCGACGGGCATCATCTCGTCGTACTCGCGCTTGGCACGGTCCGACCGCTTGCGCCGCAGGTGGCTCTTGCCCCAGCGCGTGCGCAGCAGCCGGCCCGAGCCACTGACCTGGAAGCGGCGCGCGGTGGCCTTATGCGTCTTCATCTTGGGCATCTGGTGGCTCCCTCGGTGGCACGCGGGGGCGAGCTCGACCCATACCAGGGACGAGGCCCAAACATGCGCCCACGGCACTGGAGTTTACCACATTCGGCGGCCACGCGAGCAACTACCCGGGCTTGCGCGGGCGCTGGGGAGCGGCGACCCGACCGGCTTTGCGATACTGCTCGATAGAGCAGCCCGCCGGCAGCGCGCGCCGGCCGCCGGACGCGGCGGAGCGCTGGCGCGTGTTCCCGGTGCGGGCACCTGTTATAGACGCTTGATGGACACCGCATGCACGTCCGCCACGAGCGTTCGCTACAGTGAACTCGAATGGCGGCGCAAGAGGAGCCCGCGGCAGCGCCACCCGTACGCCGGGCCGCTCGCCCGGGAGGGTGCGGAGGAGCGGACGGATGAAACTGTCGTGCCTGAAGAGCAACCTGCTGGAGGGCCTCAACATCGTCGGGCGGGTCGTACCGTCCAAGAGCACGCTACCGGTGCTTGGCAATGTGCTGCTAGCCACCGACCGGGGCCGGCTCAAGCTGGCCGCCACCAACCTCGACCTAGCCGTGAGCTGCTGGGTGGGGGCGTCGGTGGCCAGCGAGGGGCGCGTGACGCTGCCGGCGCGGCTGCTCACCGACTTCGTGTCCTCCTTGCCCGATGAGCCGATCGAGCTGAGCCTCCAGCCGAAGAGCCTGACCATGCGCCTGGTGTGCGGCCGCTACCAGGCGAACATCAAGGGCGTCGACGCCGAGGAGTTCCCGCGCATCCCCGAAGTAGCCGACGCGGCGTCCTACGCGCTGCCGGCGCAGATTCTCCGCGAGTGCATCCAATCCGTGGTCTTCGCCGCCGCGCCCGACGACACGCGCCCGGTGTTGGCAGGAGTGCTGTTCACCCTGCGCGACGGCGTGCTGACGCTAGCTGCCGCTGACGGCTTCCGACTAGCGGTGCGCAGCGCCGAGCTGAGCAGCACGCCCGCCGAGCCGCTAAGCCTGATCGTGCCGGCCAAGACGCTCGCCGAGCTGGCACGCCTGCTGGGCGACGGCGACGAGCCGGTGGAGATCGCGGCTACCCCCGAGCGCAACCAGATGCTGTTCCGCCTGGGCAGCCGCGCCGAGATCGTCTCGCGGTTGATCGAGGGGCAGTTCCCCGATTACCAGAAGATCATCCCGCGCAGCCACACTACCCGCGCGGTGCTGAATACCAGCGAGCTGCTGCGCGCCACCAAGGCCGCCTCGGTGTTCGCCCGCGACAACGCGATGATCGTGCGGCTGGCGCTGACCCCGAGCAGCGACGACGCGCTGGGGCGCGTGCAGGTCAGCGCCACGGCGGCCGAGGTGGGCGACAACGCCGGCGAGATCGACGCCAGCGTGGAGGGCAGCGAGATGCAGATCGCCTTCAACGGGCGCTACCTGCGCGACGCGCTGGAGGCGATCGACGCCGAGCAAGTGAGCCTAGAGATCGTGGGGCCCACCAACCCCGGGGTGCTGCGTCCGCTCAGCGAGGCCAACGGCTACCTGCATGTCATCATGCCGATGCAGATCAACTCGGGCCGCTAGCGCCCCCGCCACGACCAGGCGAGCGGGGCGGCTACGGACGCCGGTACGGCCCGACTTGCTGGAGCGCGTACTCGACGAACTGGTGGTCCACCAGCGGCCGCACGCCGCCCACGTCCGCTAGCAGGCCCTCGCTCACGAACCAGCGGTAGTCCGACTCGAGTGCGTCCACGTTGACGAACCCGTCGGGGTTCACGCTGGGCATCTGCACGCGGTCGTACAGCGCGCGGTCCTTGAACGGCGTGACCTGCATCAGGAGCGGGATGACCGCCGCGCGGGTGGCGGGGTCCTGTACCACAAAGGTGTTGTAGTAGTCGCGCACCGCCTTCAGGTACGCGACCATCGCGCGGCGGCCAACCTCGGGCCGCTGCTCCAGGAACGACGGGCCGTAGGTAACCACCGCGGCCACCTGGCCCGGCACCAGCTCGTCGCTAGAACGCCACCGCACGCCGATGCCGCGCTCCTCCGCCAGCGCCACGCCCGGTTCGGTCATCACCGCCGCGTCGATCGAGCCGCCGAGCAGCGCCGCAGCCATATCGGGATAGCCGATCTCGACGAGATCCAGCTCGGCCAGCGGGAAACCGCCGCGCTCCGCCAGCCGCCCGAGCTGCACGTGGGTGCTGGTCCCGCGCGCCGAGATGGCTACCCGGCGACCGCGCAGGTCCGCGTAGTCGCGCACCGCCCCGCTGTCGGCCAGGTCCCGGCGCACCACGATCCAGTTGACGGGGTTCGTCGGCGCACCACTGGCCCAGTCGGCGACGATCTTGACGTTGATGCCGCGGGCCACCGCGTTGTACAGCCCCACGCTCGGGGAGCCCGGCGCCATGTCGAGCTGGCCGACCGCCAGCGGCTGCACCATACGCGCCCCCGAGTCGAATGTCTGGTACTCGGCGTCGAGGCCCTGCTCGGCCAAATACCCGCGCTCGCGCATGAGCAGGTACGGCGCGTCGGGCAGGATGCCCAGCAGGCCGATGGTGATGCGGGTCGCCTGCAGCGCGGCGCTGGCCGGCGGCTCGGCAGCCACCACGGGGCCGGCAACCGACAGCGGCGCCAGTGCCCCGGGCGCGCCGAGCCCGAGCCCCACGACCAGCGCTAGCACGAGCGACAGGCAACGTCGCGACATTCGCCCTTCTCCTTCCACCACCGGCTGCGCCCCTCCGCGCACGGGTCGCCCCGCGATGGCTGATGCTTCGCCGCCTCGGTAGCCCGAACGTACCAAGCCGCCCACGCCTGCGCAACGCCTGTACAGGCGCCTGGCGCGCCCACCGTACCGCGGAGGCGCCTTCTCCCCAACGCCCCCACGCTGCTGGTCGCAGCCCCTTGACAGCCCGGGGAGGGTTGAGTATCCTGGGCGCTAACCATCTGGACTGGATTCTGGATCCAGTATCCACGTACAGCAGTGGCGAGTAGGCCCAAGGCGGTGCACGCTACCCACCCAAGCGCCGGGGCGACCGCGAGATCGGTCGGGGGGACTCGTATGGAGGCACGAATGGGCCTGGATCCGTGGACGGTGGCTGTCAGTCGGCGCCAGCTGCTGTGGCTGACGGCGGGCGCCGGGATGGTGCTACTGGCCGGCTGCCGCGGGGGCGAGAGCGCGGCGCCGAGCGCGGGCGGGGCGGCGGCCCCCGCGGCGGCCAAGCCGGCCGGCGCGCGCGCCCAGGGCGCGGCCCGCTACCCGGCGCGCCCCATCGACTTCATCGTGCCCTGGGGCGCGGGCGGGGGCGCCGACCAGCTCGCCCGTACGATCGGCTCCCTGGTGGAGAAGACTCTCGGGGTGCCGTTGCCGGTGCAGAACGTGCCGGGTGCCACGGGCGCTACGGGGATGGCCAAGCTGCTGGCCGCTCCCGCCGACGGCTACACCCTGCTCATCTATATCGCCGACAGCCACGCCGTGCTCGTCAGCGAGCAACCCCCTTGGAAACTCGACGACCTCGCGCCGATCGTGCGCTTGATGAAGGCGCCGTCGTTCGTGTTCGTGCGCCCCGATGACGCGCGCTTTCCCGACTGGGCCGCGTTCGAGCGCGCCGCCCGCGAGCGGCCCGGCGCGCTCAAGGTCGCCACGCTCGGGCGCAACAGCGTGGACGAACTCTCGCTCACCTTCCTGATGCGCCACGGCGGCTACCAGCTCAACCTGGTGCCCTACGCCAACCCAGGCGAGCGCTACAACTCGCTGCTCACCGGCCAGGTCGACGGCCTGTACGAGCAGGCGGGCGACGTGGGCCAATACGTGGCCGGGGGCCAGATGCGCCCGCTGATCATCTTCAACGAGGAGCGGCTGCCGGCCTTCCCCGACGTCCCGACCACGCGCGAGCTGGGCTACAACATCCTGCTGCCGCAGTTCCGCGGCGTGGTGGCACGGGCGGGCACCGACCCGGCGATCATCCGCCTGCTGGCCGAGCAGTTCGAGGCGGCCACCAAGACGCCCGAGTGGGCGCGCTTCGCCGACTCGCAGTACATCACCGCCGACAGCTTCCAGGGGCCCGAGGAGTTCGCCAAGGCCCTGCGCGACGATCTGGAGGTCATGCTCCAGATCAAGCGGCAGTTCGGGCTGTGAGGCGTGCTATGGCTACCCCATCGCTTCCATCGCGCCTCGCTCGGACACTGGCGGGACCGTCGCGCGGCCCCCGCGCGCGGCGCCTGGCGCCCTATCTCGCGCTGCTCGCCGCCACCGTGTTCCTGCTGGCCGAGAGTCGCCACATCCGCAGCACGCTGGATGCCAGCGACCTCGGCGCGGCGTTTTGGCCGCGCGCCGTCCTGCTGCTGCTGCTCGGGTGCACGCTGGCGCGGGTGGTGGCCGTGCTGCGCGCCCCGGAGGCCGCGCCCGACCGGCCGACCGAGGCGGCCACCGCGCCGGACGGCCGCCAGGTGGCGGTGGTGTTCGCCGCGATCGCGTTGTACGTCTGGCTGACCGAGCTCATCGGGTTCGCCGGCGCGACGTTCCTGTACCTGCTGACGAGCGCCTGGCTGCTCGGCTACCGGCGCCCCGTGCCGGCGCTGCTGGTGGCCGCGGGCGTGACGCTGGGGCTGCTGTACTTCTTCGTGCGGTTCGTCTACGTGCCGCTGCCGCTGGGGGTGGACCCCTTCGAGGACCTCAACGTGGCCCTGTTCCAGCTGCTGGGGCTGTACTGACGCGGAGGTAGGTGGGGAATGGACGGCGGGGCGGTCGCTCAGGCCTTCGCGGCGCTGAGCCAGCCACACAACTTGCTGCTGCTGGCGATCGGCGTGGTCATGGGCTACACATTCGGGGCGCTGCCGGGCCTCAGCATGCCCATGGCGGTGGCGTTGGCGCTGCCGTTCACCTACTTCCTGGGGCTGGAGTCGTCGCTGATCCTACTCACCGCCGTGTACACCGGCGGCCTGTTCGGCGGCGTGATCACCTCGATCCTGTTCAACATCCCCGGCGAGTCGTTCCAGGTCGCCGTGATGTGGGACGGCAACCCGCTGGCCCGCGCCGGCCGCGCCGGCGAGGCGCTGACCGGCGCGGTGGTGGCCTATGGCGTGGGCGGTTTCCTGTCGCTGCTGTTCGCGGTGGCGTTCGCGCCGCTGATCGCCCGGCTCGCCGCGCTGTTCGGCCCCTTCGAGCTGTTCGGGCTGATCCTGTTCGGGCTGTGCTCGGCGGTCGGGTTCGGCCACGGCGCGCGGCTCAACGGGCTGATCTCGCTGCTGATCGGGCTGCTGCTGGCCACGGTGGGAGTGGACCAGGTGTACGGGCAGCCGCGGTTCACCTTCGGCGTGCCGCTGCTGCGCGACGGGCTGGAGTTCCTCAGCGTGCTGATCGGCCTGTACGCCATCGGCGAGGTGTTGCAGGCGGTGGCCGAGCGCACCAGCCTGCGGCAGCTCGGGGCGGCGGGCCTGGGCGGCTTGCGCGCCATCGGGCAAGCGCTGCGCGCCTGGCCCACGCTGCTGCGCGGCGTGCTGGTGGGGATGAGCGTGGGGCTGCACCCGGGCTCGGGCGCGGCGACGGTAGCATCGTTCCTGGCCTACGGGCTGGAGAAGCAGGTGGCCAAGCACCGCCACGAGCTGGGCAAGGGGCGGCTGGAGGGCGTGCTGGCGCCGCAGGCCGCCGCCACGGCCACCGAGGGCGCTGGCATGATCCCCCTGCTGACGCTGGGCATCCCCGCCAGCGCGGCGGGCGCGATCATCCTGGCGGCGTTCATGCTGCACGGCGTGCAGCCGGGCCCGAAGCTGTTCAGCAGCGGCAGCCCGCTGCCCAACGTGATCTTCGGGGCGATGGGGCTGTCGCTGCTGCTGACCGTGGCGCTCACGGTGATCGGCCTGCGACTGGTGCTCAAGCTGTTGCAGGTGCCGGAGCCGATCCTGTACCCGCTGATCATCGTGTTCAGCTACCTGGGCGCGTACGGCACGCGCAACAACCTGGGCGACGTGTGGATCTGCACGGCGTTCGGGCTGCTGGGGTTCCTGATGGCGCGGTGTGGCTTCCCGGTGCCGCCGCTGATCCTGGGGATGGTGCTGGGGCCGTTCGCCGAGCACTACCTGCTCACGGCCTGGTCGCTGGCGCAGGGGGACCTGACGCCGTTCGTGACGCGGCCGCTGGCGCTGGCGCTGCTGCTGCTGTCGGCGGGCACGCTGCTGCTGCCGCTGGTGGGGAGCCGCTGGCGGCTGCGGCGCGGGGAGGCGACGACCGCGGCGCCGAGCTCGGCGTGACCGCGCTTGACAGCGCGTGGCCGCTACTGTATTTTGGATACAAAATCCAAAAGTGCCGAGGAAGGAGGTGCGTGTGGCTCCATCCCGTGAGCGCCGCAGCTCGGCGCTCAGCAGCCTGCGCCGCGCGCGCCTGGTCGACGAGGTGGCCGCCGCCCTGCGCGAGGCGATCAGTCGCGGCGAGCTGAAGCCGGGCGAGCGCCTGCTCCAGGAGCGCCTGGCCGAGCAGCTGGCGGTCAGCCGCACGCCGCTGCGCGAGGCGCTGCACCGCCTCGAGCAGGAGGGGCTGGTGGTGCTCTCGCGCGGCCGTGGCGTCGAGGTGCGCCGGCTCGACGACGCGCAGGTCATCGAGCTGTACGAGGTGCGCGAGATGCTCGACGGCCTGGCCGCGCGCCTCGCCGCGCAGCGCAGCACCCCAGCCGAGCGCCGGGCGATCGAGCGCGTGCTGCGCGAGATGGAGCGGGCCGTCGCGCGCTGGGACCCGCACACCTGGCTGCTGTGCAACCTGCGCTTCCACGAGCAGGTGCTCGCCGCCGCCCACAACCAGACGCTCGCCGAGTCGCTGCGGCTGGTGCGGCTGTCCGCGCAGGCGTTCTACCCGACCGTGCTGCTGAACCGCGAGCGTGCGCAGGTGGCGCTCGCCGAGCACCGGCGCATCCTCGCCGCCATCGAGCGCCGCGACCCGGAGGCGGCCGAGCGCGAGGGGCGCCTGCACATCGTGACCGCGCGCCAGATGGTCGAGGCGCGCCTGGCCGCCCAGACCGCCGCGCCGGCCGAGGCGGGCGACACTCGCACCGCCTGAGCCACGAAAGGACGAGGCCCATGCCCCTGTTTGGCAAGCCGAAGGTGCCGGTGAAGGCCCCGGGCCAGTACGCCGTGATCCTGTCGCGTGAGATGTGCAAGGCCTGCGGGTTCTGCCTGAACGTCTGCCCGACCGACGTGTTCGAGTGGGACAAGCGCGTCAACAGCGCCGGCTGGTTCCCGGTGCGCGTCGCGCGCGAGGAGCACTGCGTCGGCTGCATGCTGTGCTTCCAGCTGTGTCCGGACTTCTGCCTCACCATCGAGCGCAAGACCGACCCGGCCGCCGTCGAGCAGGTGCGCGCGGCGATCGCCACCTGGCGCCAGGAGAACCCCGACGCCGAGGTTCTGGTCACCGAATAGGAGACGAGCATGGCTATCGAGCTTGCCGCGGGCAGCACGCTGGTCGCGCCGTGGGTGGAGTGGAGCCAGCGCCCGCTGCGCGGCGTGAAGGTGCTGGAGACGGGCACCTACGCGCTCACCGAGGGCGCCATCGCCGCGGGCTGCCGCTTCTTCGCGGGCTACCCCATCACCCCGGCCACCGAGATCGCCGAGCACATCTCGCGCCGCCTGCCGCAGGTGGGCGGCTACTACGTCCAGGCCGAGGACGAGCTGGCGGGCCTGCACATGTGCGCGGGCGCCAGCCTCGGCGGGCTCAAGGCGATGACAGCCAGCTCCGGCCCGGGCTACACGCTGATGAACGACGCCTACGGCTGGGCGATCGCCAACGAGATCCCGGTGGTGGTCGTGGACGCCATGCGCGTCGGCCCCGTCAGCGGCATCACCGGCGCACCCGGGCAGGGCGAGTTCTATGCCGCCCGCTACGTCACCCACGGGGGCAACTTCGAGACGATCGTCCTGTCGCCCAACAGCGTGCAGGAGACGTTCTGGCTGACGATCGACGCGTTCAACCTGGCCGAGCGCTTCCGCACCGTGGTCACCATCCTCACCGACCAGGTGATCTCGGACATGCAGGAGGACCTCTGGCTACCGCGCGACTACGACGACCTCCAGGACATCGTGGTGCCGCGGCGGTTCAATCTCGACCAGCCGTTCTACCCCCAGGGCAGCGACGCCATCGACTACCCGATCAACGTGATCGGGCGCGGCACGGGCGTGTGCGTCTCGGCCTACACCCACACGCCCGAGGGCTACGACATCGAGGAGATGGAGGCCCACTGGGCGCAGTCGTACCGCCTGATCAACAAGATCCGGCGGCACCGCGACCTGCTGCTGCGCTACGAGGCGCTGGGCCTGGAGGACGCGGCGGTGATCGCGGTGGCCTACGGGGCGGCCGCGCGCACGGTGAAGACGGCGGTGCTGCGCGCGCGCCAGCGCGGCCTGCCGGTCGGCTTCCTGCGCCTGATCACCCTGTGGCCGTTCCCCGACGAGCTGTTCGCGCGCGATGCGCAGTACCTGGTCTGCGAGCTGAACTACGACGGCCAGCTGGTGCGCGAGGTCCAGCGCGCGGCGCCCGACAAGCGCCGGGTGCACTTCTTCGGCAAGACGGCCGAGCTGCACACGGTAGCGGAGCTGACCGCCGCGCTGGACGCGCTGGTGGCGGGGCGCCCGCTGCCGGCGCTGCCCTACATCTGGACGGCGCTCGCCTGAGCGCGGCGCCGCCCGGCGGAGGAGAGCGACGATGGCCAACAAACTCGCGGTGAAGTTTCTGCGAGCCAGCCAGATCCCGACCAAGGCGTGCCACGGCTGCGGGATCGGCATGCTGGAGAACTGGATCCTGCAGGCGATCGACGAGCTGGGCTGGACCTGCGAGGACGTGGTGTTCGGCACCGGCATCGGCTGCGTGGGGCGCCAGAACTACGCCACCTGGGGCGGCGACAACTTCGGCGCCACCCACGGCCGCGCGCTGGCGGTGGCCACCGGCCTCAAGCTGGCCCAGCCCGACAAGAAGTACGTGATCATCGTGGGCGACGGCGACGCGGCCGCCATCGGCACCTCGCACCTCGTGCACGCCGCGCGGCGCAACCTGGGCGTAACGGTGATCTGCGAGGACAACATGGGCTACGAGTCCACGGGCGGCCAGTTCTCGCCCACCACGCCCATGGGCTACGTGATGAACAGCAGCCCCTACGGCATGGTGGAGCCGAACTTCGACCCGTGCGACCTCGTCAAGGCCGCGGGCGCCACGTTCGTGGCCGAGCACACCTCGGTGCAGTACCTGCCGGCCATCAAGACGATCAAGCGCGCCCTGCAGAACGACGGCTTCTCGTTCGTGCACCTGCGCTTCCAGTGCAACGAGAACTTCGGCCAGTACGCGCTGGGCACGCGCGACACGCTCAAGAACCTGGCCTGGATCGAGGAGCACACGACGGGCCGGCGCGCGGACGGTACGCCGACCGACTTCGTGTGGCAGACGGGCATCAAGCACGACGCCAGCAACAGCCGGCCGGAGTTCTCGGCGATCCTGCGCGAGCTGGCCGCGCGCCAGCAGCTGCCGCACAACGGGCCGCACCTGCCCGACAACGGGCACTGAGGCGCGCCGCGGCCCCCCACCCCATCCCCCTCCCCCACGAGTGGGCAGGAGGGGCGAGGGACAGGGGAGCAGGGCGCCAGAACGGGGGAGCATCATGGCTGACGCGCCCGAGCGATTAGAGATCCTGATCAGCGGCTTCGGGGGCCAGGGCGTGATCCGGATGGGGCAGATCATCGGCCTCAGCGCCGTCGCCCAGGGGCTGCGCGTGACCATGCTCAAGAGCCACGGCACGGAGACGCGCGGCGGCTACGTGCGCGCGCAGGTGGTGATCGCGCGCGACTACATCGACAGCCCCGTGGTGGAGCACGCCGACTACTTCGTGGCCTTCTCCGACTCCGCCTATCGCAAGTTCTACGACCTGGCCAGGGGCCTGATCCTGTACGACCCGGAGCTGGTGCAGAACGTGCGGTCCGACGCGCCGGAGCGCCATCTGCCGATCCCGGCCACGCAGCTGGCCAAGGAGCACTTTGGCAACCAGCTGTTCGCCAACATGATCATGCTCGGGGCCCTGGTGCGCGTGGCGGGCCTCGACCCAGCGGTGATGCGCGCCACCCTCTTGCGAGTGCTGCCGCGCTTCCACGAGCAGAACCTGGCGGCGTTCGACCTGGGCTACACGCTCGATCGCGCCCTGGCCGCGGCCGCAGCCACCGCCGCGGTGGTCTCCCCCAGCCCAGGGACACGCGACGCGGCGCGGGGCTAGCGGCGCGCGGCCGCGCGATCTCGGCGGGAGGCTGCTAGTATGAGCGAGCAGAGCGGCACCCCGGTTCTCGTCGGCGACCCGGCCCCGCGCCCCTGGCACGCGGTGTGGCCGCCCCACGTCCCGCGGTCGCTGGCCTATCCGGAGGTGCCGGCCTGGTGGCTGCTGGAGCGCAACCTGCCCCACTACGCCGACCGCGTGGCCCTCCGGCAGCTGGACCACACCACCGGTGAGGAGCGCGCGGTGGTGACCTACGGGGCCCTCGCGCGGCAGGCAGCAGCCCTCGGGGCGGGGCTACGCGCGCGGGGCATCGGCCGTGGCGACCGGGTGGCGGTGTACCTGCCCAACTGCGTCGAGCTGGTCGTCGCCTACTACGGCATCTGGCGCGCGGGCGCGGTGGCGGTGCCGGTCAACCCCATGAGCACCGCGCGGGAGCTGGCCCACCAGCTGGCCGATGCCGGGGCCACCACGCTGATCACCAACGCGCCCCTGGCCCCGACCGCCGCGCCGATCGCCGCCGCACGCGGCATGCAGCTCGTCGTCGCGGGCGACGGGGAGCGGCCGGCGGGAGCGCTCGCTTTCGCCGAGCTGCTGGCCACCGCGCCGCGGCCGCCCGAGCCGCTAGCGCCGCGCGACGATCTCGCGCTGCTGCTGTACACCGGCGGCACCACGGGCGTGCCGAAGGGGGCGATGCTGACCCACTTCAACATCGTGGCCAACACCGTGCAGTTCGCCACCTGGTACGACTTCCGCGCGGGCGAGGAGACGTGCCTCGCCGTGCTGCCCCTGTCCCACAGCGGGGGGCTCTCGGGCGCGCTCAATGTGCCACTGTACGCGGGCGCGACGCTGCTGCTGTTCGAGCGGTTCAACCCCGTGGCGGTGGTGCGGGCGATCGCCCAGTACCGGGCCACCCGCTTCTTCGGCGTGCCGACGATGTACATCGCGGTGCTCAACGAGCCGGCCTGCCGCGGCTACGACCTCTCGTCGCTGCGCGCCTGTCGGACCAACGGCGCGGCCCTGCCGCCGAGCGTGAAGGCCGCGTTCGACGCCTTCGTGGGCCACGAGGTGCTGGTCGAGGGCTACGGGTTGTCGGAGACGAGCCCGCTGACACACGCCAACCCGCTGCACGCGCCGCGGCCGGGCGCGATCGGCATCCCGCTGCCGGACACCGACGCGCGCGTGGTGGACCCGGTGTCGGGGACGGAGGTGCCACCGGGGACGGAGGGCGAGCTGGTGCTGCGTGGCCCGCAGCTGATGAAAGGGTACTGGAACCAGCTGGAGGCCACCGCGGCCGCCATCCGCGACGGGTGGTTCCACACCGGCGACATCGCCACGATGGACCCCGACGGCTACTTCCGCATCGTGGACCGCCTGAAGGACTGCATCGTGGTGGGCGGCTACAAGGTGTGGCCGCGGGAGGTGGAAGAGGCGCTATACGCGCACCCGGCGGTGCGGCAGGCGGCGGTCGTCGGGGCGCCGGACGCCTACCGCGGCGAGACGGTGTACGCCTACGTGGTGCTCAAGGACGAGTACGCGGGGCGGGTGACGGCCGACGAGCTGCGGGCCCACTGCCGCGCTCGCCTGGCCGCCTACAAGGTGCCGCGGGTGATCGCGTTCCGGGCGCAGCTGCCGCTGAGCGGCGCCGGCAAGGTGCTGCGGCGCGTGCTGCGCGAGGAGGCGGCGCGCAGCGTGTAGAGCCGCCCCGTCACACCACCTCCGTGCGGCCTCATTGCCAGCTCGCTGCCGGACTCGGCGCGCCGTACGTCGGCCAGGTCGCCCGTGTACCCCGGGCCGGCCCCGAGCGGCTGCACCCGCCGCGCCACGCCCAACAGCCAGCGTGCCCTCCCGATCATTCACGGCCGCCGCGGTGGGCTGCCCATGGCAGCCGAGTCGTCGGCGGGCGTGCGGTAGCCTAGGGTCTACCCTCTTTGTTCCGAGTATTCGAACGCCCTCGCAGCAACAAGTCTGAGGTCAGATGAGGGGTCAGGCAACGTCATTAGGTAGGCGATGCACTCATCTACGCTACGCACGTCGGCGTATTTGCCATGCATGTCGAACAGGTTGACCTTGTGCGAGACGATCAGACGGTCGAAGCAGCATTCCTCGGCTACCGTCACTCGCAGGTTGTTGCTGAACGCGTCGATCACCGTGGCGCGCACGCAGCCGCTGGTGGTCGTGCCCGTCACGATCACGCTGTCGCAGCCCAGCAGCACCAGGTACGACAGCAGCGGGGTGCCGAAAAAGGCGCTCGGCTTGTCCTTCTCGATCACCAGATCGCCCTCCTGCGGGGCGATCTCGGCGACGATCTGGTTGCCCATGCGGCGTGAGATCTCGGTGGGGCCCAGCGCGCGCGAGTTCTTGAACGCCCAGCTGCCCACGCGAATCGGCGTCCGGTGCTCATCGGCCTTGGTGTAGATCACCGGCACGCCCTTGGCGCGGGCGGCGGCGATGAGGCGCTGGAGGTGCGGGATCGCCTCCCAGGCGGCCTCGCCGCAGCTGTTGCGGAACTTCTGGATGGAGTCCAGGATCGGCTCGGGTCGGTCGCCGCAGAAGTCGTAGGTCACATCGACCACCAGCAGCGCCGGCCGCGCGCCCCAGCCGCCGAGGACGCCGTAGCCGGCCTCCTCGAACACGCGGCGATCGCGTTCTGGTATCACGTCGTCCCAGATCCGCCCCATGGCCTACCTCCTTCCCCCTTGCCCGCCCGCCAACGCGCCGGCCGACGTGCCCCGAGCGGTCCCGGCCGTCCGGAAGGGCAGGCCCGTCTGCCCGGCGGTAGCGCAACCGCGCGCTACTGCGGTGATGGACGGCTAGCCCACCTGTGCGCTGGGCGGGGCTGCCTCGTCGGCATCTTCGGCGAAGCGCAGGGTGGTCGTCAACCCGGTGCGGCCGATGGTAGTGGCCGGGAAGATCGCCCGTGCCTCGGGCAGCCAGGCGTGGGGATCGGTCAGCGCCGGGCTGAAGTGCGTCAGCCACAGCCGCTCCACGCCCCCCTCGCGAGCCAGCAGCGCGGCCTCGCGGAACAGCATGTGGGAGTTCTCGACGGCGCGCGGCAGGTCTGCCGGGTCGCCGTACATCGCCTCGCAGACGAACAGCTGCGCGCCCGCGATGAACGGCGGGATGGTCGGCAGCGGGCGCGTGTCGGTGACGAACGCCAGCTTGACGCCCGGCCGCGGCGGGCCGAGCACCGCCTCGGGCGGCACGCGGCGCCCCTCCCACTCCACGGTCTCGCCCCGTTGCAGGCGCTTCCACAGCGTCACCGGCAGCCCCAGGGCGCGGGCGCGCTCCGGCAGGAACCGCCGGCCGCGCGGTCGCTCCAGTGTGTAGCTCAGGCACGGCAGGCTGTGGCGCACGGCCAGCGTGCGCACGCGCAGCTCGCCCAGCGCGAACTCCTCGCCGCCCCGCAGCTCGTGGCACTCCACGGCATACGGCAGCTGCGGCGCCACCACGCGCAGGCCGCGCACCACGGCGTGCAGCCCCGGCGGGCCGTAGATCTGGAGCGGCTCGACGCGCTCGGCGTTGCCGAGGGTGAGCAGCAGCCCCGGCAGCCCGCTACAGTGGTCGGCGTGGTAGTGGGTGAGGAAAATCACATCGACGGCGCGCAGGCCCCAGCCCGCCGCGCGCAGGGGGATCTGCGTACCCTCGCCGCAGTCGAACAGCAGCAGGCTGCTGCCATGGCGCACCAGCAGGCTGGACAGCCAGCGCCCGGGCAACGGCATCATGCCGCCGCTGCCGAGCAGGTAGACGTCGAGCATCGTGCCTCCTCGGGCCACCGGCAGTATACCCGCCGCGCGCCGCGCAGCCGGTACAATGGGAAGACCGAGGGCCGGCGTGCCCCAGCGCAATGGGCGCGCGGCCGGCCCGTGGGCCCTGCCCAGCGCCAGGAGAGAGCCGTGCTGAACTACTACGACATCGAGCTGAGCCCCGAGGAGCGCCTTACCCAGCAGACGGTGCGCGAGTTCGTCGACGCCGAGGTCCTGCCACGCATCCCGGCGGCCTTCGAGGAAGGCCGCTTCCCCACCGAGCTGATCCCCATGCTCGCCGAGCTGGACCTGCTGGGCGCGGACATCCCGGAGTACGGTTCCGGCGCAAGTTACGTCCAGTATGGGCTGATCTGCCAGGAGCTGGAGCGGGGCGACTCGGGCGTGCGCAGCTTCGTCAGCGTGCAGACCTCGCTGTGCATGTTCCCGATCTACGCCTACGGCTCCGACGAGCAGAAGCGCAAGTACCTGCCCGAGATGGCCCGCGGCAAACTGATCGCCTGTTTCGGGCTCACCGAGCCGGACTACGGCTCCAACCCCGCCGGCATGGAGACCCGCGCCGTGCGCGACGGCGGCGAGTGGGTGCTCAACGGCACCAAGATGTGGATCACCAACGGCACCCTGGCCCACCTGGCGTTGATCTGGGCCAAGACCGACGACGGCGTGCGCGGCTTCCTGGTGGAGACCGACCGGCCGGGCTTCACCGCGCGGCCGGTGCACCACAAGCTCAGCCTGCGCGCCTCGGACACCGCCGAGCTGCACCTGGAGGACTGCCGCGTGCCGGCTGACGCCGTGCTGCCGGGCGTCAAGGGCCTGCGCGGGCCGCTGTCGTGCCTGAGCGAGGCGCGCTATGGCATCGCCTGGGGCGCGGTCGGCGCGGCGATGGCCTGCTACGAGGCCGCGCTGGAGTACGCCAAGGTGCGCGTGCAGTTCGGCCGGCCCATCGCGGGCTTCCAGCTCACGCAGGCCAAGCTGGTGGACATGCTCACTGGCATCACGCAGGGCCAGCTGCTGGCCCTCCAGCTTGGCCGGCTCAAGGACGCCCACAGGGCACGCCCACCGCAGATCAGCCTGGCCAAGCGGGCCAATGTGGCCATGGCGCGCGAGGTGGCCCAGACGGCGCGCACCATCCTGGGCGGCAACGGCATCATGCTCGAGTACCCCGTCATGCGCCACCTGCTGAACCTAGAGACGGTGTACACCTACGAGGGCACCCACGAGATCCACACCCTCACCGTGGGCAAGGACATCACCGGGCTCGACGCCTTCGAGGGCTAGTGCTCGGGGACGCGTGAACGGTGTAGTCCGCCGCTGCCCTGCAGGGCGGGCCCGCGGTGCCCGACGGCAGGGAAACAGAGCGAGGCAGCCATCGCGGGCTGCTAGGCGCGGCGGATCAGCAGCACGCCGTCGCGCAGCGGCAGTAGCACCGGGCGCACACGCGGGTCGCGGGCTACCTGCGCGTTGAACGCCACGATGGCGTGATCGCCGGCGTTCTCGGGGGCCAGCACGCGGCCGCCGCGCAGCACGTTGTCCACCACGATCACCCCGCGCGGCGCCAGCAGCGGCAGCACCGCCTCGTAGTACGCCGGGTACGCCTCCTTGTCGGCGTCGATGAACACCAGGTCGAACGGCCCGGCGAGCGTGCGCAGGGTGTCCAGGGCGGGGCCCTCGCGCACGGTGATCTTGTGGCCGTGCGGGCTGCGCGCGAAGAAGGCGCGGGCCACGGCCAGGTGCTCCGGGTTCACGTCGCAGGTGATCAGCTCGCCGTCGTCGGGCAGCGCCGCCGCCATCATCAGGGCGCTGAAGCCGGTGAAGGTACCGATCTCCAGCACGCGCCGCGCACCGCCTACCGCGACGAGGGTTTGCAGCAACATCCCCTCGATCGGGCCCGACAGCATCGCCGCGCGGCGGCCAAACGCGCGCTGGGTGGTAGCGATCAGCTCCTCGAGCAGGGGGTCGAGCGGCGCGGTGTGCTCCACCGCGTAGCGCTCGATCGCCTCGGGGACGAGCGTGAGCATGGGCGCATCTCCTCCGGCGCGCCGATCGGTCGGCGCCAGGCCGAAGATATGGTACTCGCTCAGCCCAGTGCGCTCGCGGTTTGACACTCCTGGCGGCTGGTAGGAGCCGCCGGGCAGGCGGGGCGTTCTGCCCCTCTTGGGAGCGCTTCGAGGGCGGCGCGCGCGACAGGACCGTGGCGGCGGGGAGCTATGCCGTGTACCATGCGGGCAGCGCGAGGGCGACGGAGGCAACGACGTGACGCGCGGGCGGCGGGCGGGCTCGGGCCGGCGCGGTGGCGCGCGGGGGGCCGAAGGCCCTACCTCGGCTATCGATGAGCGGTTGGTGGTGCGGCTGTGGCGCGCCCAGGCGTTCGCCCGTGACGCGCTTCGCACGCTCGACGGCCGCGCGGTTCAGATCGTCTACCCCGGCCGGCCGCGGCCCGGCGGCGGGCCGGACTGCCAGGGCGCCCTGGTGGCCTTCGACGGCGTGCTGGCGCGCGGCGACGTCGAGCTGCACCTGCGCGCGGGCGACTGGGCGCGCCACGGCCACGACCGCGACCCCGCCTACAACGCCACCGTGCTCCACGTGGTGCTGTGGGCCGACAGCGCCACCCCGGCCCGCCGCGCCGACGGCACGTTGGTGCCCACCCTCGCGCTAGCGCCCTACCTGCACGCCGATCCCCAGGTTCTCGCTGCCACGCTGCCTGCCGACCCCCCGCCGTGGCCGCTGAGCGAGCAGGGGCCCTGTGCGCCCGATGCGGCCCAGGTCGCGGCCCAGCTCGACGCCGCCGGCCTCGCGCGGTTCGCCGCCCGCCAGGCGCGCTACGCCGCCGAGCTGGAGGAGCGCGCGGTCGCCGACCTGCTGCTCGGCGGGCTGGTGGAGGCGATGGGCTACGGGGTGAACCGCGAGCCGGCGCGCGCGCTGGCCGCCCGCCTGCCGGCCTACGCGCCGCTGCGCGCGCTGGTGCGGCGCTGCGCGGAGCCGCCGGCCGAGGGCTGGCAAGCGCTCTTGCTCGGCCTGGCGGGCTTGCTGCCGGCGCAGCGGGGCGCGGCGCCGGCGCGGCCGGTCGAGCGGCGCTGGGAGGCGCTGTGGCCGCGGCTGCGGGCGGTGGTCGGCGCGCCCGCGCTGGCCGCCACAGCCTGGCACACGGCCGGCCTGCGGCCGGTGAGCCACCCCGCGCGCCGGCTGGAGGGCGTGGGGGTGCTGCTCGGCGAGCGGCCGCTCGAGGCGCTGCTGGGCGACGCGGCCCGCGCGCTGCTGGCCGAGCCGCCGCGGCGGGCAGCTCGCACGCTGGCGCGGGCGCTCGTCGTCCCCGCGCCCGGCCCGGCCGAGCCCGCGCGGCTCGGGCCCGACCGGGCCGCCGACATCGTGGTCAACGTGCTGCTGCCGCTGCTCGCCGCCTGGGGCGAGAGCCTCGCGCACCTCCCGCTCACGGCGGCCGCCCAGGCCTGCTACCGGGACCACCCACCGCTGGGCGATAACGAGCGCCTGCGCCACATGCGCCGGCAGGTGTTAGGCCGCGACGACCGAGCGCTGCTCGCCACCGCCTGCCGCCAGCAGGGGCTGCTGCACATCTACGCGCAGACCTGCGAGGGGCGCCGCTGCGCCGCCTGCCTGGTGCGCCCGTCGCGCGCCGGCGCTGTCCCCGATCGGTAGGATAGGGGCCGCAGGCGGCCCTTACCACTCGGCCCCCTGGCCGCTGTCGCCCCTCTCCCCGCCATGGCAGCGGGGCTGGCTGCAGCGCACCGCCCAGTAACGGCGTGCCCGCCGGGCTGTCGCCCCTCTCCCCGCCGTGGGAGAGGGGCCGGGGGCGAGGGGCCACGGCTCACCACAGGAGCCGGGTGGCGCGGCGGGCGCCCTCGACCAGCGCCGCCAGCTTGGCCCAGGCGACCTCCGGATCGACCCGCGCCATCCCGACCCACGTGCCGAAGCCGCAGTCGGTGCCGGCGAGTACGTTCTCGCGGCCCACCAGCCGCGCCAGCTGGACGACCCGCTGGGCGACGAGGTCTGGGTGCTCGATGTAGTTGGTCTTGGAGTCGATCACCCCGGGGATCAGGACCTTGCCCGCCGGCAGCCGCACCTGCTCGAACAGCGCCCACTCGTGGGCGTGGCGCGGGTTGGCCGCCTCGAAGGAGATGCCGTCGGCCTGGATCTCGAACACCAGGTCGAGGATGTCTGCCAGCGGCACGTCGCAGTGGTGCGGCCCCTCGTAGTTGCCCCAGCAGAGGTGCACGCGCACGCGGTCCGCGGGCAGCCCGGCCAGCGCGTGGTTCAGCGCGGCGATGTGCAGCCGCGCCTGCTGGCGAAAGGTGGCCAGGTCGGCCTCGCGGTACTGGATGTGGCGGCCCATGGCCAGGTCAGGGCAGTCCACCTGGAGCACCAGCCCGGCGTCTACGATCGCCCGGTACTCGGGGCGCATCGCCTCGGCGATCGCGAACAGGTATGCCTCATGGGTCGGGTAGTACTCGTTGCGGAAGAACAGCGAGATCACGCCCGGCGAGGCGGCGGTGAGGAACGCCCCGGCGTGCGGCACGGCCGCCAGCGCGGCGCGCAGGTTGGCGATGTCGCGCTGCACCGCGTCGGGGTCGCGCACGCCGATCGGGCCGGTGCAGGCCGGGGTCTTGCGCCGCGAGCGGCCGGGATCGTCGAACACACGCCGCGCCAGCTCCGGAAAGTCGATGAGGTCGCCGTACTGCAGCGGATGGCTCGCGCCGCCGAACCCGGTGAGGCGGTCCTTCACGTAGGTCGCGTAGCTCGGCTTGCTCACCTCGCCGTCGTTGATGACATCGAGGCCGATGGCGGCCTGGCGCGCGACCACTTCCCGCACGGCGCTGGCCACGCGGGCGGCGAGCGCCGCGGGGTCGACCGGCACCCCCTCTTCCTTGGCGAACATCATCTGGATGAGGTCGGGTGGGCGCGGCAGGCTGCCCGTGTGGGTGGTCAGGATCCGCTCGCTGCTGCGCTGCATAGTCATGCCTCCCCGTAGGCGCGCTACAGGCCGAGGAAGTGCTGGGCCACCGCCGGGTCGGCCAGCAGCGCGCGGGCCTCCCCGGCCCGTACCACGCGCCCGCTCTCCAGCACGTAGGCGCGGTCGGCCAGTTCGAGCGCTTGCTGGACGTTCTGCTCCACCAGCAAGATGGTGAGCCCGTCGCGGCGCAGCGCGTCGAGCACCACGAACACCTGCTCGACCACCAGTGGCGCCAGGCCGAGCGAGGGCTCGTCGAGCAGCAGCAGCCGCGGCTCGCTCATCAGCGCGCGGGCGATGGCCAGCATCTGCCGCTCGCCGCCCGAGAGCGTGCCGGCGAGCTGGTGCTCGCGCTCGCGCAGGCGCGGGAACAGCGCCCAGGCCCGCTCGAGGTTGGCGGCGACCCGCGCGCGCGCCCGCGCCCGGTAGGCGCCCACCTCCAGGTTCTCCCGCACGGTCAGAAGGGGAAACGGCTGGCCGCCCTCGGGGACCAGCGCCAGGCCGCGGTCGGGCCGCACGTGGGCGGGCAGGGCCTGGATCTCGGCGCCGTCGAGGCGGATCGTACCGCGCGTGGGCCACAGCAGCCCGGCCACCGTGTGCAGCAGCGTCGTCTTGCCCGCACCGTTGGAGCCGATCACCGCTACCAGCTCGCCCGGGTGCACGGCCAGCGACACGTCCCAGAGCACCGGCATGTCGCCGTAGCCGGCGCACAGCCCCTCCACGCGCAGCAGCGCGGCGCGCTCGCCGAACGCGGCCGGGGCGCCGTGGCCGTTGGGCGCAGCGGGCCCGGTCATCCCGGCTCCCTCGCCGCCCGGACGGCGCGCGTGCCGAGGTACGCCTGGCGCACCGCCGGCTCCTGGGCGACCGCCTCGGGCGGCCCGTCGGCGATCTTGCGGCCGGCGTCGAGCACGAGCACCCGGTCGCACAAGCCCATGATCACCTGCATGAGATGCTCGACGATCAGCAGCGTCAGGCCCAGCTCGGTCCGCAGGCGGCGCAGCAGCTCGACCGCCGCGGCGATCTCGGCCGGGTTCAGCCCGGCCAGGCTCTCGTCGAGCAGCAGCAGCCGCGGCCGCGTGGCCAGCGCGCGCGCCAGTTCCAGCCGCTTGCGCTGGGCAAGGGTGAGGGCGCCCACGCGCACGTCGGCCATGGCGCCGAGCCCCACGTAGTCGAGCAGCCGCCGCGCCTCGGCCAGCGCCGGCCCGACGCGGTTGATCCCGGCGCGGCCGTACAGCACGCCGACCGCCACGTTCTGGGCCACGCTGAGGTCGGCGAACGCGCGGGTGAGCTGGAAGGTGCGGGCGATCCCCAGCCGGCAGATGGCGTCCGGCGGGCGGCCCACCAGCGAGTGCCCCCGGAAGGTCAGGCGCCCGGCGTCGGGCCGGTAGTAGCCGGCGATACAGTTGAACAGCGTGGTCTTCCCCGAGCCGTTCGGCCCGATCAGGCCCACGATCTCCCCCTCGTGGACCACCAGGTCGACGGCGTCGACCGCCACCAGTCCGCCGAAGCGCTTGGTGACCCCGCTGCCCTCCAGCATCAGCGCGGCCTCCACGGGCCGGGCAGGCGGCGGCGGGCCAGGCCGACGATCCCACCTGGCGCGGCCAGCACGACGATGATCAGCAGGGCGCCGAACACGATGCGATCGATCCCGTAGGTGCCCAGGGGCGAGGTGGTGAGCGCCATGTTCACCAGCTCCATCAGCGCCGCGCCCACCAGGGGTCCCAGCAGCGTCCCGGCGCCGCCCACCATGGCGTACACCAGCGCCTTGATCGAGATGCCCAGCGTGAACACGTCGGGCGGCGAGGCAAACGAGGCCTGGTGCACGTAGAAGCAGCCCGCGGCACCCGCGAAGAAGCTCGACAGCCCGAAGGCGAGCAGCTTCAGCCGCGTGGCCGGCACCCCGACGCTCAGCGCCGCGTCCTCGTCGTCGCGGATGGCCTGCAGCCCGTAGCCCAGCTTCGAGCGCTCCAGCACCCCCACCGCCAGGGTGGTCAGCAGCAGCAGCGCCAGGTAAGCGTAGTAGAAGAACTGCTCCAGCGCCAGGCGGCGGAACGGCAGCCCGCCGCGCACGACGATCCCCTCGCCCGCGCCCGTCCAGGGCACGTTGGCGATGGCCAGCTGCACCACGAACGACAGCGCGAGGGTGGCGATCCCGAAGTACGGCCCGCGCAGGCGCAGCGTCGGGTAGCCGACCACCACGGCGAACAGGCCCGCCACCAGCCCGGCCGGCACCGCCGCCACATAGGGCGGCCAGCCCAGCTCGCGGAACAGCAGCGCCGCCGTGTAGGCGCCGAGCCCGAAGAACGTCACGTGGCCAAACGACACGTAGCCGGTGTAGCCGCCGAGGATGTTCCAGCTCTGCGCGAGCGTAGCGAACAGGAACACCGTGGCCAGCAGCCGCAGATAGAAGATCGGCGGCTCGACCAGCGGGAATACGGCCAGCGCCGCCAGGGCGACGAGGCCGAGCAGCGGCAGCACGCCTGGGCGGCCCAGCGCCCAGCGGCGTGCCGTTACCGGTGGCGATAGCTCTTTAGGCGTATCGGCCATACAGCCCCTGGGGGCGCACGAGCAGGATCAGCAGCAACAGCACGTACACCGAGAAGTCGACCCAGCGGAACGAGAGGAACGCCCCGAACAGGCTCTCGGCCAGGCCGAGCAGCAGCGCGGCCACCAGCGTGCCGCGGATGTTGCCCACGCCGCCCAGCACGACGATGAGGAACGCCTTGACCACCCAGAAGATGTGTACCGTCGGGTAGAACGAGTAGATCAGCGACAGCGCCACCCCCGCGATGCCGGCCAGCGCCGTGCCGATGCCGAAGGCGAGTAGCGCCATGTGGCCGGTATTGATGCCCATCAGTCGGGCGGCGGCGCGGTTCTGGGCTGTGGCGCGGATCGCCTTGCCCAGGTACGTGCGCCGCAGGAACTGGTCGAGCAGCAGCACGGCGGCCAGCGACAGCACGCAGGTCAGGGCGCGGGCGATGCTCAAGTTGACGGGGCCCAGCTCGACGGCCACGCCGGCGTACCAGGGCGACAGCGCGCGGAAGTCGGCGGTCCACACCCGCTGGATCAGGTTCTCCAGGATGATCGTGGCGCCGAACAGCGCTAGCAGCGTGCTCATCTCGGGCGCCTGTTCGAGCGGCTGGACGAGCGCGCGCTGCAGGAGCAGCCCCAGCACGAAGAAGGCCGGCACCACAGCGACGAGTGCGACCAGCGGGTCGAGCCCCAGCCCCTGAAACGCCGTGAGCGCGAGGTAGCTGCCCAGCAGCGCCAGCACGCCGTGGGCGATGTTGACGACTTTCATCACGCCCCAGATCAACGACAGGCCCACCGCCGGCAGCGCGTACACGCCGCCGAGCAGCAGGCCGCTGACGAGCGTTTGCAGCAGTTGACGCCCCGCGTCCTCCATGTCCTCCTCGCCGCCGGCCGCGCTCGCCCATGCGCGGGGACGCCGGCTCTCTATGCCCCGCCGGTTCCTGTTGCCAGCTGCTCGAGTGGTCCGTGCCCGCGGGTGGTGTGCCCGGCATCGCCGCCGCCGTGCACGGCGGGTCTGCTCTTGAGGGCTGCGGTGGGTGGACCGCTCGGGTCACGCGGCCCAGCGCCCTAGGCGTGCGTGTGCCGCGCTAGGGGATCGGGTACACCGCGGGCGCCGTGGCCAGGTTGGGCGGGTAGATGATCACGTTCTTGCCGCCCTGCACCTGGGCCAGGGCCAGAAAATACTCCGGGATCCCCTCGCGATCGAACTTCAGCTGGCCGGACGCCGTCTCCACCGGGTGCGTGCGCAGCCACTCGGCGATGCAGTCTTGGTCGACGCGGCCGCAGCCCTCGACGCCGGCCTGCAGCACCTGGGCGACAGTCATCGCCCAGCCGGCCGAGGCCGGGATGAAATCGACCTTGAACTCGTCCTGGATGAAGCGGGCCAGCCGGTCGACGTCCTTGAATGGGAACGTGTGCCAGACCTGGACGGAGGTCACGGCGTACTCGCCCAGCTCCTTCAGGTCGGTGGTCCACGTGGGCAGGCCGGAGGAGATGGCGTTATACGCCGTTTTCGGCTTGAGCCCCTGCTCGGCCAGCGTGCGGGTGAGCAGCACCGAGTCGGGGAAGTAGGAGAGCAGGGCCACGGCATCGACGTTGGCCGCGCGGGCGCGCTGCACGAGCGCCGTGAAGTCGGTGGTGCCCTGGTCGTAGACCTCGTTCACCGCCACGCGCATGCCGGCGCTCGCGACCTGGTCGGGCAGCCCCTTCTGGATGCCCAGCGTGAACGGGTTGTTCAGCGTGAAGATGGCCACGGTCCGGGGGCGCTGCGCCTCGGGTAGCGTGCTGATCCAATCGACCCACACCTTGGCCCAGTCGGCATCGAGCGCGGTGAAAGCCGTGAAGGTGTACTGGTTGTTGCGCCCGCGGAGCAGCGAGGTGGCCGCCGTCCCACCCTGCACGAGCACCATGCCGTTGCGCTCGGCGATGGGGATGACCGCGGCGTCAGTCGGCGTGGGGTACGGCCCGAGCAGGAGGTCGACTTTGTCCACGGTGATCAGGCGCTCATAGAGGCTGGCCGCCTTGTTCGGGTCGCTCTCGTCGTCGTACAGGATCAGCTTCACGGGCCGGCCCAACAGCCCGCCGCGCGCGTTGAGGTCTCGGAAGTACCATTCCCACACGCGCTGGTACCAGCGGCCAGGCTCGGAAAATGGGCCGGACAGCGCGACGGTGCCCCCGATGAGCAGCTCGGCCCCGCTGGCGGCTTGGCTCGCTCCGCTACCACCGGGCGCCGCGCCGGCGGCTGGCGGCGCGGGGTTACCCGAGGCGGCGGGCGCGGGATTGCTGGCCGGGCTGGGCCCACAGGCCGCACCCAGTACGCACACCACGACGAACAGCACGGACCCGACGCGCATGCTCGCACCTCCTGGGCCGCTCCGAGCCGCGCCGGACTGCGCGGCGACGCTGCCTGCGAGGATCGCGCTCGCGGCGAGGCGCTCGCGTTGCCCTTCCCGCCGCGAGGTGCCACTATGCTATGCGGGGCCCCGGCGGAAGTCAAGCGCTGATGCCCCAGCCAACGGCCGCTGGCGGCTCACCGCGCCAGGGCCTGCAGCGCCGCCTGCCGTGGTCCGTCGTCGCTCCACTGCAGCAGGTCCAGCGGCTCCGCGTACCGCAGGTAGCCGCGCGCCAGATAGAAGCGCTGCTGGTCCATCAGCGAGTCCCAGTTGATGCGGCCGTCCGGGTCGGCGTACTGCGGCAGGATACGCTGGATCGTGGCCGCTGGCACGCGCGTGTAGCGCTCGATGATGGCCGCGTGTTCGGGCGAGCCCCACCCATCGCGCTGGAGGTCGCGCAGCCCGCGCAGGTAGCCGCGCATGAACGCCTCGGCGGTGGCGCGGTCCTGCAAGAACGCGCGGCCGGCGATCAGCACCGTCACCTGGGCGCCACGCAGCAGGTCCGGGATGATCTGCGCCGTCAGCCCGCGCTCCATGGTCTGGGTGGCGAACGGCTCGGGCAGGAACGCCGCGTCGATGATCCCGTTGGCGAACGCGGTGGGGATGTCGGGGAAGGGAATCGTCTGGATCACCACGTCGTCGATGGTCAGCCCCACCGTGCGCATGGCGGCGTCGACCCCGTACTCGACGAACAGCCCGGGCGCGTTGAACGCTACCTTGCGCCCGCGCAGCCCTGCCGGGTCGCGCACGGCGCCGCTATCGTACAGGTCCTTGCGCACCACGATCGGGTCGCCGCCCGGGCCCTCGGGCGGCATGCCGTGCATGCCAGCCACGATGCGCAGGTCGAGCCCGCTGGAGAAGGCGTTAAGCACCGCCGCGCCCACGGTGGCCTGCGCCAGGTCCAGGTGGCCGGCGGCCGTCTGCGTGAGCGCCTCGCTGGTGGCCTGCGCCATCTCCCAGTCGACCTCGACGCCCTCCTCCGCGAAGTAGCCCTTGTCGCGGGGCACGAAGATGGTCGCCGACGGGATCACGGGCAGCAGCCCGATCGTCACCCGGGCGCGCGGTTGCTGCGCGCTCGCCGTATGCGCCGAGGGGGCCGGTGCTGCCCCGGACGCGCCGGCCCCCAGCGGCTTGGTCGAGATCCCGGCCAGGAGCAGCGCGAGTAGGATCGGGAGCAGGATCCGCGCGTTCCGCCGCCAGCACCGCATACTCGTCTGACACCTCCCAAGCTGCGGAGATCCGCCTCGCCCCGCGCCCGGCGGTAGACTGCGAACGGAGGCGTGTCATGGGCGCCAGGGTGGTTGCCAGGATACGCCGATGAGCGTGAACGCACAAGAGCTGCGCATGCTGTTGGAGGCCGAGTCCCCGGGGGCGCCGCTGCGCCAGCGGCCGGGCTGGCGGTGCGAGTGCGCGCTGCTGCTGCCGGACGCCACGAGCCGGCGCGTGCTGCTGCTGCCGGCGCCGGGCGGTGGCTGGCAGCTACCGCGCTTTCTCTCGCCGGAGCACCACCTGGGGGCCGTGCCGCCCCTGCGCCGCGCCGCCCGCGCCCTGCTCGGCGCCGAGGTTACCGTGCGGCGCTGCGTCGCGCAGACGATCGATCCCGCCGCACGGTGCCTGCGCCGCGCCTACCTGCTGGAGAACCATACGCCAGGCTGGCAACCGCCGGCCGGCGCCCGCTGGGTCGCTGCCAGGGCGGTCGGCGGGCTCGCGCTGCCCCGCCCGGACGACGCCGCGGCGCTGCGCGCGTGGGCTGCCGAGGTGCTGGCCGGTCCACCGCCGGGGCGCGCGCCCTGGGCGCGGGCGGGCTGGCTCGCCGAGGCGGTCGCCTGGCTCGATGCCCGGCTCGCCGCGCTGGGCCGCCCACGCACCGGTCCGGTCGAGCAGCTGCGCGCCTGGACCATCTCCTGTCTGCTGCGCGCGCCCACCACGGCGGGGCCGGTGTACCTCAAGGCCGCGCCCGCGCTGTTTCCCCACGAGGCGCGACTCACGGCGGCGCTGGCGCGCTGGCAGCCCGCGCACTTCCCCACCGTGCTGGCCAGCGATCCGGCGCGCAACTGGCTGCTGCTGGCGGAGCTTCCGGGCCGCGCGCTGACCCACGAGCCCGACCCGGCGCGGTGGGAGGCGGCCGTGCGCGCGTTCGCCGCGCTCCAGCGTGCCGCCGTGCCGCACGCGCGGCGCCTGCGCGCGGCCGGCGCCTTCGACCGCCGCTTGCCCTGGCTGCTGGCCGGCTGGCGCGCGCTGCTGGCCGATCCCACCGCGCTGCGTCCCCTGGCCGCCCCCGAGCACCGCGCGCTGCGTCGCTTGGCGCCTGCGGTGGAGGCCGACTGCCGCGCGCTCGCCGCCGCGGGCCTGCCCGACACCCTGGAGCACGGCGACCTGTACGCCGACAACATCTACCTCGTGGACGACCGCCCGGTGTTCCTCGACTGGTCGGACGGGGCGATCACCCAGCCGCTGCTGGCCCTGTACTGCCTGCTGGAAGAGTCGCCGCGCCTGCCCGCAGCGCCCGCGCTAGCCGAGCGGCTGCGCGAGGCGTATCTCGAACCGTGGACGGCGCTCGCCCCCCGGCCCCGCCTGCGCGCGGCCTTCGCCTTGGCCGAGCGCGTGGGGCCGCTGTACCAGGCGCTGATCTACCACCGCATCGTGCGCGGCCTGCCACCGGACGAGCGCTGGCAGTGGGCGGCGGAGGTGCCGCGCTACCTGCGCCTGCTGCTGCGCGCCTACGGCTGAGCGGCGACGAGCCAGCGCAGCAGGCGCTCCAGCGCACGTTCTTGCGCGGCGAGTGGCAACGCCTGGGGGCCGGGCAAGTGGACGAAGCCGACCGGGCCGGCGCAGCGGGCGGCGGCGGCCCGGCGCAGCGCGGCGTACAGCACGGCGTTGCAGACGAACTGGCCCGCGGTGTCCGAAGGGGCGGCTGGCACCCCCGCGGCCGCCAGCGCGCGGACGGCGGCGCCCACCGGCAGCGTGGCGGCCAGGCGCGCGGGCCCGTCCTCGGCCAGCGGCTCGCCGCGCGGCTGGGCGCCGCGGTTGTCGGGCACGGGGAAGTCGGCGACGTTGTGGGCCCAGCGCTCGACGGTGAGGGCCGTGCGGCTGGCGGCCAGGCCCAGGTGCAGCACGGCGTGCGGCCGCAGGTCCCGCCAAGCCGCCGCGAGCTCCGCGGGGGCGGCAGCCAGGGCGACGGGCAGCACCACGCCGTACACGCGCCAGCCGCGGTGCCGCCAGCCGTCCAGCCGCGTGGCGAGCGCCGCGGCCGGGTTGGCGGCGTGGGCGGCCCACGGCTCGAACCCCGTCAGCAGCAGGCGCCGCTCCGCGTCCATCCTTCTGCTCCGCCCGCCGGAATCATGCGCTCTGGTGTGGCCCCAGCATACCGCAGGCGCGCCCGCCGCGGCCGGCAGCCCGGGACGCCGCCGCCCCCACCCTGCAGGAGCGGACAAAGGCGTCGTCCCCTGGGCCAGCGCGGCGTTCTCTACCCCTTGCCCTGGCGCGAGAACCGCTTTCGGTGAGGCGACTCAGCGCCGCGGGCGGCGCAGCGCCCAGCCGACGGCCAGGGCGAGCGCGCCCAGCGCCAGCAGCGCCGCGCTGTCCGCCTCCGGGATCACCGGC
>DATGKN010000002.1:0-11447 GCA_035294645.1 Chloroflexota bacterium | reverse complement strand
GGCAGCTGATGCCGCCCCGCGCGCGCTTCTCGGGGTCGGTCAGGCAGATCACCTGCGCGTAGTCGGCCTTGTCGGCGCCGGTGATCCAGCGCTTGGTGCCGTTCAGGATGTAGTGGTCGCCCTGGCGCACCGCGCGGGTGCGCATGCTGGCCGGGTCGGTGCCCGCGTCGGGCTCGCTCTGGGCGAAGCAGACGCGCAGCTCGCCGCGCAGGACGGGCAGCAGGAAGCGCTCGCGCTGCTCGGCGTTGGCCTCGTACAGGATCGGGCCGACGATCGGGCCGAACAGCTCGTTGTGGCGGAACGGCAGCGCTTTGGTCTTGGCCACCTCCTCGCGCACCACGCAGCGGGCCAGCAGCCCCAGACCCAGCCCGCCATACTCCTTAGGCACGTCGAGCAGCCACAGCCCCAGGCGCTTCGCCTTCTCCTGCAGCGGTCGCAGGACCTCGTCGGCGATCTCCTCCTGGTGGTTGACCTGCATCTCGATCGGGATCAGCTCCTGCTCCACGAACTTGCGCACCAGGTTCTGGAGCATCTTGATCTCGCGCGGCAGCTCGAAGTCCATCGGCCTCCCCCGCGAGCGGGACAGCACCGCGCTGCACTCCGCTATTGCGCCCGATGATTCCACGTCTGGCCGGGCGGCGCAAGTCGGAGGGGCCCGGCCGTGTTGACACCCCCGGGGGTGAGTGCTATACGCACGTCAGCGCGGGCCGCGCGGTGACGAGGAGGTGCTCCGTGGAGTTCCATTGCTTCCACCTGATGCCCTGGCCGTATCTGCCGCCCGACTTCGATGCGCGCTACAGCTCGGCGTGGGTGACTTGCCCCAACGCGCTGTACGATCCCGAGCGCGGCCACGCCCTGTACCACCGCTACCTCGATGAGCTGGAGCTCGCCGAGCGCCTCGGCTTCGACGGCGTGTGCGTCAACGAGCACCACCAGACCGCCTACGGCCTGATGCCCGCGCCGAATGTCATTGCCGCCACCCTGGCGCGCCGCACCCAGCGCATCAAGATCGCGCTGATGGGCAATGCCATCCCGCTGCGCGACCATCCGCTGCGCATCGCCGAGGAGGTGGCGATGCTCGACGTGATCACGGGCGGCCGCATCATCTCCGGCTTCGTGCGGGGCATCGGCTGCGAGTACCACTCGTTCGGCGTGAACCCCACCTGGTCGCGCGAGCGGTTCGAGGAGGGCATCGACCTGATCGTGCGCGCCTGGACCGAGCCGGGGCCCTGGTCGCACTGGGGCAAGCACTACCGCGTGCGCTACGTGAACCCCTGGCCGCGGCCCCTGCAGCAGCCGCATCCCCCCGTCTGGCTGCCAGGCACCGGCAGCATCGAGACGATCGAGACCGCCGTGGCCCGCCGCTGGCCCTATGTGCGCACCTACGACACCATCGACGACATCGCGGTGATGTACGACGACCTGCGCGAGCGCGCGCGCCGCCAGGGCTACGAGCCCTCGCCCGACCAGATCGGCTGGATGGTGCCGATCTATGTGGCCGACACCGACGCCAAGGCGATAGCTGAGGCCGGCCCCCACGTGGAGTACCTGTTCCACTGGCTGAGCAAGCGGCCCGCGGAGTTCTCCCAGCCCCCGGGCTACGTCACGCCGCGCTCCACCCGCCGCGGCCTCGAGGTGGCCCGCAGCCGGAGCGTGGCGGAGCTGAACGCGCGGGGCATCGTGGTGTTCGGCAGCCCCGAGACCGTGCGCCAGCGGCTGGCCGAGGCGCACCGGCGCCTGGGCTACGGCAAGCTGGTCGGCCTGCTCCAGTTCGGCAGCCTGCCCCACGAGCAGACCGTGGCCAACATGACGGCGTTCGCCGAGGAGATCCTCCCGTTCGTGCGGGCGCTCGACGGGCCGCCGGCCCCCGCGGCCACCGCCCCGCGGGAGGTGCCGGCATGAGCGCGCCGGTGCATGAGGAGCGCCGGATCGTGGCAGGCACTCGGCTGCGCCTGTGGTCGGCGGGCACGGGACCGCCGCTGCTGTACCTGCACGGCGCCAACGGCGCCCACTGGCTGCCCGGCCACGACCTGCTGGCGGCCCACTGCCGCGTGCTGCTGCCCGAACATCCGGGCTGGGGCGAGGACGACCTGGCGGGCGGGCTGGAGGAGCTGGCCGACTTGGTGTACTTCTACCTCGACCTGCTCGATGCCCTGGACCTCGCCCAGGTTCACCTCGTCGGCCACTCGCTGGGAGGCTGGCTGGCCGCCGAGATCGCCGTCGGGCAGGCGCACCGCCTCTGGACCCTCACCCTGGTCGACGCCGCCGGCCTGTGGCTGAACGAGGCGCCGCTGCCCGACCTATTCGCCCTCTCGCCCGCCGAGGCCACGCGCCTGGCCACCTTCAACCCGGCGGCCGCCGAGGCCGCGCTCGCCGCGGCGGCTACCCCTGCTGCCCAGGCCGCCCAACAGCGCGCGCGCGCCGCCTTCGCCCGTGTGGCATGGAACCCGTACCTGCACAACCCGCGGTTGCCCACCCGCCTGCATCGTGTGCGGGTGCCCACCCTGCTCCTGTGGGGTGCAGCCGACCGCGTGATCCCGCCCGCCTACGCCGACGCGTACGCCCGGTGGCTGCCCGATGCGCGAGTCGTGCTCCTGCCCGAGTGCGGGCATTCCCCGCCGCGCGAGCAGCCGACGGCGTTCGCCCGCGCGGTGCTGGAGTTCCTGCGCCAACACGCGCCCGCGGCGGGCCGGCTCGCCTGACCCGGGTCGCGCTTTCCTCGCCGGCTACCCGCGCCCGGCGGCTACAATGCCCTGATGAGCGATCAGGGCGGGCGCCCGCGGCGCGCCGGACGGGCGAGCTGGTGGATCGCCGGCGTGGCGGGCGCCGGCTTCGTCGCCGTGGCGCTTATGGTGGCCGACCAGCGGCTGCTGGCTCTCGACCACGCCGTGCTGCGCACGGTGGCGGCCCGCCGCGACTGTGAGGCGATGCGCGCCGCGGCCGCGCTGAGCATCGTCGGCGCGGGCGAGGTCTCGCTGCTGCTGACGGCCACGGGGATGGCGTTATGCCTGCTGCGGCGGCAGCCGCGCGCCGCGGCCGCGCTGGGCCTGCTGTATCTCAGCGTCCCCATCGAGGTCGGGCTCAAGCTGTGGTTGCCGCAGCCGCCCCCCGGCGTGCTCTACCCGGTGCCGGCCGCCTGCGAGTGGTACCGGCCGGCGCTGTCCGTGGCCACCCCGCACTCGTTCCCCAGCGGCTACGCCATCCGCGTGGCCTACTTCGCCGCGCTGGCCGGCGCGTGGTTGCTGGGGCGACCGCAGGTAGGGCGCCGACGTGCCCTGCGGCTGGGCGTTGGCCTGGGGCTGGGGGCCGCGGTGGCCGCGCTAGTGGCTAGCCGCACGGTGCTGAGCTGGCACTGGCCGTCGGACCTGGTGGGCGGGGCGCTGCTGGGCACGGCATTAGCGGCGCTCACCTGGGGCGCCGCCTCACCGCGGGTGCGACATGCCGCGCGCGGCGGTTGACGCGGGAGGTCGCGACGGCGTATAGTCAGGAGTCCTAACGAAGCGGGTGCGAGTCCGGGGGTGGTCTGGTGGCCGAGCTGTCGGCGAGCCAGCAGGTGGTGGCAGGCCTGGCCCGCATCGGGGCGGTGCTCAAGAGCCAGGCCTGGCAGCGCGCTTGGCCTGCGGGGCTCACTCCCACCCAGGCCCAGATGCTCGCGCTGCTTCACGCCCATGGGGCCGGGCGGCCCTGGCGGCTGGGCGCGTTGGCCGCTGAGCTAGCGATCACCCCGGCCACGGCCAGCGACGCGGTCGATGCCCTGGTGCGCAAGGGGCTGGTGCGCAAGCGGCGTGCCCGCGACGACGGGCGGGCGGTCGAGCTGACGCTCACCCCCGAGGGGGCCCAGCTCGCCGCGGCGACGGCCGCGTGGCCGGACGCGCTGCTGCGGGCGCTCGACACGCTCACCCCGGCCGAGCAGGCGGCGCTGCTGCGCGCGCTGATGACCGTGATCCGCGCGCTCCAGCGCAGCGGCCAGATTCCGGTGGCGCGGCTGTGCGTGGCCTGCCGCTACTTCCGGCCCCACGTGTACGCCGACCCCGAGCGCCCCCACCACTGCGCGTTCGTCGACGCCCCGTTCGGCGACCGGCAGCTCCGGCTCGACTGTCCCGACTTCGCAGCTAACGATGCCGACGCGGCCGAGGCCGTCTGGCAGCGCTTCGTCGCCGCGTCCGGCTGAGCGGGTGCTCTCGGGAGAGCAGCTTTCCTGGAGGGGTCCCATGGCAGAGCGCAGCATTCCCGGCTACACCTACGGTACCGCCGCGGTTTCCCGCTCGCCCATCACGCTCGACCAGTTCGAACACCTGAAGCAGACCGTGCTGTTCGGTCCCGACGACGAGGCCGCGCTGCGGCAGTCGCGCGACATCCTGGCCGATCAGGTCGACGAGATCCTCGACGTGTGGTACGGCTTTGTGGGCTCGCACCCGTTCCTGCTGGCGGCCTTCTGCGACCCGGCCACCGGGCAGCCGGACCAGGGCTACCTCGGCGCGGTGCGGCAGCGCTTCGGGCAATGGATCCTCGACACGGCGGCCGCCAACTACGATCAGGCCTGGCTCGACTACCAGCACGAGATCGGTCTGCGCCACCACCGCACGCGCAAGAACCAGACCGATGGCGTGCGTGCAGCCGACATCGTGCCGTATCGCTATCTGCCGACGCTGGTGTACCCCATCGTGGCCACGCTCAAGCCGTTCCTCGCCAAGAAGGGACACAGCCCGGCAGAGGTGGAGCGGATGCACCAGGCGTGGCTGAAGTCGGTCCTGCTCCAGGTCACGCTCTGGAGCTACCCGTATGTCCGCGACGGCGACTTCTGAGTCACTAGGCGGGCCGCTACTGGAGTGACGCGGCCGTGTCAGTAGCGCAGCACGGGCGGCTGGGTGGTGGGCAGCGGCACCACCACCGGTGCCACGGCCGGGCGCGGCGTAGGGATCACGGCCGGCGTCGGCACGCGCGGTGGCGCGTTCTGGACCACCGGCGCTGGGGTGGGCGGCGGTGGCGCCGGCGGGGGCGCGGCCGTGGGCGCAGGGGGCGGCGGTGCGGCCGGCGTGACTCCCGTGGCGGGCGGCGGTGGCGCCGGCGGGGCCGGCGCGGCCAGTGCCACCGACGGGGGCGCCTCGGCGGGGGCGGGGCTCGTCGTGCTGGCCTCCGCCGGCACGCTCGGCGAGCCGCTCGGGACCTCCGCCGGCACGCCGCTCGCGGCGGGGTGTAGTGCGGGCGCGGGGCGCTGGGCTGTCGTGCGCGCCTGGCCGCGCGGTGCGCTGGCGACGCCGGGCGGGGCGCTCATGGCCGGGGGCCGGGCCGGCGGCACGCTGGCGGCCGGCGCGCTGGCCTCGGACGGGGGAGCGGCTGCCACGGGCGTGTCTGCCGCCGGCTCGGACGTTGCTGCTATGCTGTCGGCCGGGTCCTCTGGCACGGCAGCCAGGTCTGCCGGGATCGTCTCGCCCGACGCGGCCCCGTTGCTTGCGGCCGAGACGGGGGCCGCGGTAGCAGCCACTCCCGTGGGGTCAGCCGTCTCCCCGTCGCCGGGCGTCGCTGGCGCCTCGGTGGGCGTGGCGGGGGCGGCCGCTTCCTCGCCAGCAGGGCTGGCGACGGAGGGGGGCTCGGGGGCCGGCAGCGCGACGGCGGGCAGCGGGGTTTGGGCGCGCTCCAGGCGCGCGATGGCGATGTCGACGAGCGCGCTGGTGGCTGGCGGGCTGAGAGTGGGCGTGGGCCGCACGGGCGCGGGCGTGCGCGTCGTGCCCTCGGTGGGCGTGGCGCCGCCAGCCAACGACACGGTGACGATAAACCCCACCACGCTGGCCACCAGCCACAGTCCCAGCGATTCGAGCAGCACCTGTCGGCCGTTGGGCTCGTCGGCCACCGACCCGTGCGGGCGGCGGGTGGGCGGGGCTGTATTCGGGCGTGTGATGATCGTCCTCCCCGTGGGGCAGGCCAACCGCCCGCCGGAAAGCGCTCCGGCGGGCCGGCCTCCCGTGACTCGTGGCCGGTTGCCCGCTAGCGTGCCAATAGCTCGCCGCGCAGCACCGTGACGGCCTCGCCGCGCAGCGCCACGCGCGCGCCGCGCCACTCGACCTCCAAGGTGCCCCCGCGCGGCGACGCCTGGTAGGCCCGCAACGGGTTGCGACCCAGCCGCTCGGCCCAGTACGGCGCCAGGCAGCAGTGCGCCGACCCGGTAACTGGATCTTCGGCGATCCCGACCGCGGGCGCGAAGAAGCGCGACACGAAATCGTAAGGCGGCGCGGCCGGCGCGCTGACGATCACGCCGCGCGCGGGCAGCTGCCGCAGGCGAGCGACGTCGGGCGTCAGCCCGCGCACCGTCGCCTCCTCGGGCACCACGATTAGGTAATCGTCCTGGTTGCGGCCTACGTAGAGGGGCTCGACCCCCAGTGCGGCGAGCAGGCCGGCGGGTGGGTCGGTGGGCACCGGCGGGCGGGTTGGAAAGTCCAGCTCGATCCAGCCATCGTCGCGGCGCACGGCGGTGAGCAGCCCGCTGCGCGTGTGGAACCGCGCGGGCGCGGCGGGCGCGAGGCGCCCGGTCTCCCACAGCACATGGGCGCTGGCTAGGGTGGCGTGCCCGCAGAGGCGCACCTCGACGGCGGGGGTAAACCAGCGCAGGGCGAAGCCATCTGTCGCGGGGACTACAAACGCTGTTTCGGAGAGCTGCATCTCGCGCGCTACCTGCTGCATCCAGGCGGCGGGCTGGGGCGAGGCGAGGAGGCAGACGGCAGCGGGGTTGCCGGCGAAGGGCACGGCGGTGAACGCATCGACAATGTACAGCGGCACGCCCATCGCCTCGTCCCCCGCCGGAGAGGCCCTGGCCCAGCAAAACGCCGTCGGGGACGGCGCGGTGGACGTGAGGGGATTCGAACCCCTGACCTCGCGGATGCGAACCGCGCGCTCTCCCAACTGAGCTACACGCCCTCGGGACGCTAGAAAGTGTACCGGATCGTCGCGGGATCCGACAATGCCGGTCCGCGGCCGACTCGTGGGGGGGGACAGCGACACTCCGAATCGGTGGCTGCCTGTTTGACGGGCTTGCGGCGCCTCTGGTACGATCCTGGGCGCGGGCAGGTAGCTCAGCCGGTTAGAGCACCACGTTGACATCGTGGGGGTCGGAGGTTCGAGTCCTCTCCTGCCCACCCACGAGCCAATCGTAGACCGCACTGCGACGACCGGGACGAGTAGAGGCGGGCTCCGCGCCCAGCGAGCGGGGGCTGGTGCGAGCCCCGCCGCGCCCCACCTCGAAAACCCCCCGGGAGCGCGCCTCGGAAACCCTGGCGGGAGTATGAGGCGACGGAAGGCCCCGTTAGCGGCCCAACGAGCGCGCTAGCTCGCGCGAGCTGGCGCGGAAGCAGGGTGGAACCACGAGCGCCTCTCGTCCCATGCGACGGGAGGCGTTTTCCGTTCGAGTAGCATGGGGGAGGCGAGGAGCGCCATGCCCGACCTCGACACGATGCGCCACAGCGCGGCCCACGTGCTGGCCGCCGCCGTGCAGCGCCTGTTTCCCGGCACCAAGCTGGGCATCGGCCCGGCCATCGAGCACGGCTTCTACTACGACCTGGACATCCCGCGGCGGCTCACGCCCGAGGACCTGGCCGCCATCGAGGCCGAGATGGCGCGGATCGTCGCCGAGCGGCTGCCGTTCGAGCGCGAGGAGCTGCCGCTCGACGAGGCGATCGCGCTGTTCGCCGCTCGCGGCGAGGACTACAAGGTCGAGCTGCTGCGCGACCTGCGCGAGCGGGGCACCACGCGGCTAGACAGCCGCGAGGAGGTCGATATCGATCCCGCCAACACGCGCACCGCGTCGATCTACCGCACCGGCGAGTTCGTCGATCTCTGCCGCGGCCCGCACGTGCCCGACTCGGGCCACATCGGGCCGTTCAAGCTGCTCAGCATCGCCGGGGCGTACTGGCGCGGCGACGAGCGCCGCCCGCAGCTGCAGCGTATCTACGGCACCGTGTGGCCGACGCAGGAGGAGCTGGACCAGTACCTCTGGCGCGTCGAGGAGGCGAAGCGGCGCGACCACCGCCGGCTGGGCCGCGAGCTGCGCCTGTTCTTCTTCGACGACGTGGCCCCGGGCCAGCCGTTCCTGCTGCCCAAGGGCATGACCATCGTGCGCGTGCTGGAGGAGCTGTCGCGGCGCGAGCACGCCCGGCGCGGCTACCTGGAGATCAGCACGCCGTCGCTGGTCAAGGCTGCGCTGTGGGAGCGCAGCGGCCACTGGGGCTTCTACCGCGAGAACATGTTTGTCAGCGAGGTAGAGAACGAGCAGTACGGCTTCAAGCCGATGAACTGCCCCGAGGCGACTATCGTGTATCGCGCGGAGATGCGCAGCTACCGCGACCTGCCGCTGCGGCTGGCGGAGACCACGCGGCTGCTGCGCAACGAGCGCTCCGGCACCCTCAACGGCCTGCTGCGCGTGCGCCAGCTGACCATGGACGACGCGCACATCTTCTGCCGGCCGGACCAGATCCAGGCCGAGGTGGCGGGCGTGCTCGACTTCCAGCGCGCGATCTACGACCTATTCCGCTTCCCGCGCCGCTACTACCTCAGCACGCGGCCCGAGAAGGCGCTGGGCGACCCGGCGCTGTGGGAGCAGGCCGAGCGCGCGCTGGCGGAGGCGCTGGAGGCCAACGGCATCCCCTACGAGCTGAAGCCCGGCGAGGGCGCTTTCTACGGCCCGAAGATCGACGTGGACATCGACGACGCCCTGGGCCGCTCGTGGCAGTTGGCCACCATCCAGCTCGACTTCCAGCAGCCGGAGCGGTTCGCGCTGGAGTACATCGGCGAGGACGGCCAGCCGCACCGGCCGGTGATGATCCACCGCGCGATCTACGGCACCTACGAACGCTTCCTGGGGATTCTCACCGAGCACTACGCGGGCGCTTTCCCGCTGTGGCTGGCGCCGGTGCAGGCGGTGGTGATCCCGGTCGCCGACCGGCACGTCCCGTACGCCCAGCAGGTGGCCGCCGAGCTGCGCGCCGCCGGCCTGCGCGTGGAGGTGGACGGCCGCGGCGAGCGCATGCAGGCCAAGATCCGCGATGCGCAGCTCCAGAAGGTCCCGTACATGCTGGTGGTCGGCGATAAGGAGGTCGCGGCCGGCGCGGTCGCCGTGCGCGAGCGCTCGGGCGAGAACCGTGGCCCGATGCCGCTGGCGGAGTTTCTCCGCCGGGCCACCGAGCAAGTGGCGCGCTACGAGTAAGCCGCGCCCGAGGAGGAGCCGATGAGCGAGCAGCAGCCTGTCGCCGGCGAGGGGGTCACCGCCCGGCTGGCGGCGTTCGTGACCGACACGCGGCTGGACCAGATCCCGGCCGTGACGCAGCACGCGGCCAAGCGGGCGCTCGTGGACGTGGTGGGCGTGGCGCTGGGCGCGGCCGAGGAGCCAGCCGTCCGCATCGCGCGCGAGGTCGCCCGGGCACTGGGCGGCGCGCCGCAGGCCACGCTGTGGGGCACGGCCGAGCGCACGAGCCTGATCCACGCCGCGCGCGTGGCCGGCATCATGGCCCACGTGCTGGACTACGACGACACGCACCTGCCGACCATCCTGCACCCGAGCGCGCCGGTGGCGGCCGCGGCGCTGCCGGTGGCCGAGTGGCGGCGGGCCAGCGGCGCCGAGCTGTTGACCGCGTTTGTGGTGGGGTTCGAGGTGGCGGCGCGCGTGGCGCTGAGCGTGTGCCCGGCCCACTACGACGCGGGCTGGCATGTGACGGGTACTGCCGGCGTGTTCGGCGCGGCGGCGGCGGCGGCGCGGCTGCTGGGCCTCGACGCGCGGCACACGGCGTGGGCACTGGGCGCCGCGGCGGCGCAGGCGGCCGGGCTGCGCGAGATGTTCGGCTCCATGTGCAAGTCGCTGCACGCCGGCAAGGCGGCGGAGAACGGCGTGCTGGCGGCGCTGCTGGCCCGCGAGGGCTTCACCGCGCCCGCCGAGCCACTCGCCGGCCGGCGCGGCTTCGGGGCCGTGCTCTCCACGCGCTTCGACCCCGCGGCGCTGACCGCGGCGCTGGGCGAGCGCTGGGAGGTACACCGCAACGCCTTCAAGCCCTACGCCTGCGGGGTGGTCACGCACCCGGCGATCGATGCCGCGCGCCAGCTGCGCGCACAGGGTTACGAGGCGGCGGCGCTGGCGCGCCTCGAGCTGCACGTGCACCCGCTGGTGCTGGAGCTGTGCGGCAAGCGCGCGCCGCAAACCGGCCTGGAGGGCAAGTTCAGCGTGTACCACTGCGCGGCGGTGGGGTTTCTGGACGACGCCGCCGGGCCGGCGCAGTTCACTGACGCCGTCGTGCGGCGGCCCGACGTGGTGGCGCTGCGCGAGCGCGTGACCGCCACAGCCGAGCCGGCGCTGGCCGAGGACCAGGCGCGGCTAGTGGCGCACCTGGTCGACGGCCGGCCGGTGGAGATATTCGTGCCGCACGCCAGTGGCACGCTGGAGAACCCGCTGAGCGACGAGGCGCTGGCGGCGAAGTTCCGCGCGGTGACCGCGCCGGTGCTGGGCGCCGAGCGGGCCGGGGCGCTGCTGGGCCGCCTATGGCGCCTGGAGGCCGAGCCGGACGCCGCCGCGCTGGCCGCCCTGCTCGCTGCCTAGCGCCGCGGGCCGCTCGGCGCCTCGTCCCCTGACGGGCGAAGACTACTCGCGGCGGTTAGTCGCGCACGCCCAGCTCGGCGCGCACCAGCCGCGCCCCGGCCACCAGCGCGCGCAGCTTGGGCACACACATGTTGTGTGGGCTCCACCCGAAGCCGCAATCGGGCGCGAGCATCAGCCGCTCGGGCGGGCAGTGCTGGAGCGCCTTGCGGATGCGGGCCGCCACGTCCTCGGGGGTCTCGATGTAGAACGACTTGACGTCCACCACGCCCGCCGCCAGCTCACGCCCCTGGCCGTACTCGCTCCACAGCTCGATCTCGGCCATCTCGCGGCTGGCGAACTCCAGCACGAACTGCTCGGCGCGCGCCTCTAGCAGGTCGGGGAAGTACGGGCGGTAGCTGCGCTTGAAGCGGGAGCGGCCGTAGCGGTTGCCGAAGCAGAGGTGGTAGGCCAGCTTGGCGTTGACGCCCTCGGTGGCCAGGTTGAAGATGCGGGCCATCTCCTTGCCGCTGACGTTGCCACGCGCCGGGTCGTCGAGCTGGATCCACCGCACGCCGATGTCCACCAGGGCGCGCAGCTCCCGGTTGACCACCTCGGCGAACCGCTCGGCGATGGCCACCACGTCGCGGTACGGCCCGCCCGGCTCGATGCGCGAGGCGAACGTCAGTGGGCCCGCGCAGGTCGCTTTCAGCAGCCGCTGCGTGCGGCCCAGCGCGTACTGGACCTCCTTCACGATGCCCAACCCGCCCGGGGGCGGCTCGATGACACCCACGGCGCGGTAGCGTTGCTGCTGGTCGTAGCCCCAGGGGCCGTCCTTGCGCGGGATGGGCAGCGGCTCGATGCCGCGGATGATCGCGTAGTAGCTGTCCACGTAGCC
>DATGKN010000001.1:0-57377 GCA_035294645.1 Chloroflexota bacterium | reverse complement strand
TACGCCCTAGGGCTCCGGTGCGCGCCGAGCGAGATCGGGGCGCGGTGGGCACGCGCGCTGGCCGAGCCGCGGCCGCCAGTGCTAGTCGAGCGCGGGCCGGTGCACGACGTGGTGTACACGGGCGAGGCGCTGCGCCAGGCGGGCGGCCTCGACCTGCTACCGATACCCATCGCCACGCCGGGGTTCGACAACGCGCCGTATACCAGTGCTTCCTACTGGATCACCAAGGATCCCGAGACGGGCATCCGCAACGTGGGCACCTACCGCGGTCAGCTCAAGGCCCCGCTGCGCCTCGGCTGCTACCCGGCCAGCCGCCAGAAGGGCATCGCTATTCACTGGGAGAAGGCCCGCGCCCTGGGGCGGCCGTTGGAGGCGGCGGTAGTGCTCGGCGCGCCGCCGCACATTGCCTTTCCCGCCGTGGCCTTTCTACCCCGCGACGTGGACGAGCTGGCCGTGGCGGGCGGCCTGGCCGGGGAGCCGGTGCCCCTGGTGCGCTGCCAGACGGTGGACCTGGAAGTCCCCGCCGAGGCGGAGATCGTCGTCGAGGGCATCATTCCCACCGACGCGCTGGAGGAGGAGGGGCCGTTCGGCGAGTTCACCGGCTTCATGGCGCGGCGCGAGTACACCCACTATCTCGAGGTCACGGCGATCACCCACCGCCGCGACGCCGTCTACCAGGTGTTCCTCAGCCAGTTCCCGCCCAGCGAGTCGAGCAAGATTCGCCAGGTGGCGGTCGAGAACACGCTGCGCCACCTGCTGACCGTGCAATGTGGGCTGGCCGGGGTTCTCGACGTGGCCGTGCACGAGAGCGGCGGGAGTTGGGGGTACACCGTGGTGCAGGTCAGCCGTGCAGCCGGCGCCGAGCCGCGTGCGATCCTCGCGGCGCTGGCGCGGCCTGACCCACGCAGCGGCAAGATCATCATCGTGGTGGACGAAGATATCGACCCACGCGACCCCGACTCCGTGAACTGGGCGCTAGCCTACCGCATGCAGCCGCACCGCGACCTGGAGGTGCGGCCGGTGCCGCCGCACGAGATGGACTACTCGGTCCAGCCGCCGGCCGAGCATATCGGCACGGCCGAGGGGGCGCAGGCGTCGCTGCTGTTGATCGACGCCACACGCAAGTGGGCCTACCCGCCGGCCTCGCTGCCGGCGCGGGAATATATGGAGCGCGCCCGCGCGCTGTGGGAGGCGGCCGGCCTGCCGCCGCTGCAGCTGCGCGAGCCGTGGTACGGGCGGCCCGAGGGCTGTTGGACGGCCACCGACCGCGAGGAGGCGGCGCGCGCCACGCGCGGCGATTACTACACGACCGGGGAGCGCCTGGCGCACGAGCGCCGCAGGCTCTAGCGCAGCGCCCCGCTCCACCCGAGCTGGGAAGGGGAGGCACCACAATGGCGCAAGTCTGGACCGATCCCACGCGGCTAGCCGAGCTGAACGCCGCGCTCGCCCGCCTGCACCTGCGCGTGCACCAGCCGGGCGATCCGCCCTTGATGACGCGCGAGCCGGAGAGCACCGTCCAGGCTCACCGCTGGCGCTGGCGCGAGGTGCGCCCGCTGTTCGATCGCCTTGGTGAGCTGGTACCGCTAGAGCGCGGGGGGGAGCGGCGCACACTGCGCCTGACCAACCCTGGGCTGCCCTACGGCACCACGCACACGCTGTGGGCGTCGCTCCAGCTCATCTATCCCGGCGAGGTCGCCAGCGCCCACCGCCACGCGGCCACCGCCCTGCGCTTCATTCTGGAGGGCGAGGGGGCGTACACGGTGGTGGACGGCGCGCCCTACCCGATGCGCCCAGGCGACCTGGTGCTCACCCCCGCGTGGTCCTGGCACGATCACGCACATCAGGGCAGCGCGCCGATGCTCTGGCTCGACGTGCTGGACATCCCGCTCGTGCGCGCCCTGCACACCACCTTCTTCGAGCCGTACCCGGCGCCCCAGCAGCCGCTCAGCCGTCCCGTCAACGAGTCGGTGCGTCGCTACGGCGATGGCACGCTGCGGCCAGCGGGCGACCGGCCCTCCGGGCCGGCCTCGGCGCGGCTCGCGTATCCCTGGGCGCGCACAGCGGCCGTGCTGCACGACTTGGCCGAGCTGGGTGCGGACCCGCACGAGGGGGTGGCGGTCGAGTACCGCGATCCCGCGACGGGGCGCGGCGTGCTGCCCACGATGGCCTGCTGGGCGCAGCTGCTGCCGCCCGGATTCGTGGGGCGACCGCTGCGCCGCACGAGTAGTGCCCTGTACCACGTCGTGCAAGGCGCGGGCGCGACGACAGTCGGCGGCGAGCGCCTGGAGTGGGAGCCGGGCGACTTTCTCGTCGTGCCCCCCTGGACCTGGCACGCCCACGAGACCCTCGGGGCGTCGGAGGCGCTGCTGTTCTCGGTCCACGACCGGCCCGTGTACGAGGCGCTAGGCCTGTACCGCGAGGAGCGGGCATGAAGGGCGAGACTATCAAGGTGCTCGACCGCGCGCTGGAGATCATGCGCCACCTGGCGCTCGATCCGCGCGGGCGCGCTCTGGGCGAGCTGAGCGCTAGCCTCAAGCTGCCCAAGAGCACCACGCGCCGTTTCTTGCTCACGCTCGCGCGACACGGCTTCGTCGAGCAGGACCCCGAGACGGAGCGCTACCGGCTCGGCCTGGTCGTCCTCGGCCTCTCCACCGCGGTGCAGCGCCACAGCAGTCTCGCCGCCGCGGCCCAGCCCGTGCTGGAGCGCCTGCGCGACGACTCGGGCGAGACGGCGGCGGTACACGTCCGCTTCGGCGATGTGCGCGTCTGCCTGGCGGTGGCCGAGAGCCGCGAGCGGGTGCGCTACGTCCACGAGGTAGGGCAAGCGACCCCCCTGTACGCGGGCGCACAGAGCAAGGTGCTGCTCGCGGCGCTGGCCCCCGACGAGCGGGCCGCCTTCCTCGCCCGCGTGCCCCTGCGCCCCCTCACCGAGCGCACGCTGGTCGAGCCGATGGCGCTAGCCGAGGAACTCGAGCGCGTGCGGCGCCTGGGCTACGCGGTGAGTACCGGCGAGGTGACACGCGACGCCGCCGCGGTGGCTGCCCCGCTCCACGACCGCACCGGCCGCACGGTGGCCAGCATCGGCGTCACCGGCCCGCTCTCGCGCCTCAGCGCCCCACGGCTGACGGAGCTGGTGCCGCTGGTGGTCGCGGCGGCGGCGGATGTCTCGCGCCGGCTAGGCTATCCCCTCGCGCTCGTCCAGCCGGCCAGCGCGTAGCAGCTACCGCCAGCGAAACTGGCGCGCGAGGAACGGCTCGCTGAGGTGCAGGATCAGCGGCGAGCCGTGCGGGCACACCGCCGGCGCGGCGACGGTGTCCAGCTCGGCCAGCAGCGCCTCCATCGCCTCCCAGGTCAGCGCCACCCCGCGGCGCAGCGCGCTGTGGCAGGCGATGGAGATCAGCAGGCGGTCCTGCCAGTCGTCCTCCTCGGCCGCCACGTCGGCCAGCACGTCGGCAAGCGCTGGTGCCAAGCCCGCGGCCGCTCCTGGCAGCGTCGGCGCGGCCCGCACCAGGAAGCTGCGCCCGCCGAACCACTCGCACTGGAACCCGAGCGCCGCGAGCTGCGACAGCCGCGAGGCGAGCCGCGCCGCGTCGGCGGGGCGCAGCTCCAATACTACCGGCTCGATCTCGGTCGCCGCCGCGGGGCCGTGGCGCGCGCGCAGGCGCTCATACAGCACACGCTCGTGCGCGCGGTGCTGGTCGATGAGGTACAGGCCCGCTGGCCCCTCGCACAGCAGCAGCGCCGCTTGCACCTGGCTGACTAGGCGCAGCGGCGGCAGGCTGCTCTCCCCCCGCTCGCCTCGCTCCCCGGCAGCGGGGCGCCTCTCCCGCCCCGGGGGTGAGGGAGGGGTCTCGGCCACGCGGCGAGCGGCCGGCGGGCTGAGCGCGTAGCGCAGCGTGCCCTCGCGGGTCAGCAGGGATAGCCCGAGCTCCAGGTCGGCCGCCGGCTGCGCCGCGCTGCGCCCCAGCGCCTCGCGCACCCAGCGCCCCAGCGCCTCGGCCAGTTCCGCCCCGTGCAGCAGCTTGACCTCCGTCTTGGCCGGGTGCACGTTCACGTCCACGGCGTGGGGTGGCAGCGCGCAGGACAGCACGGCGATCGGGTGGCGGCCACGGGGCAGCAGCGGGCGATACGCCGCCTCCAGCGCCTGGAGCAGGGCGCGCGCTTCCACCCAGCGCCGGTTGACCAGCAGGACGATCCCGCCCCGATTGGGGCGCGTCACATGGCGCGCGCTGAGATAGCCGGTGAGGTGCGCCTCGCCCACCGTCAACGGCGGCAGCGCGTACAGCGCCTCGGCCACCGCCGCGCCGAACACCTCGGGCAGCGTGGCCGCCAGCCTGCGCCCGCTGGTGCGCAGCGTCTGGCGCCCCTCGATCAGCAAGGTGAACCGCACCTCGGGATAGGCCAGTGCGTAGCGCTGCACCACGGCGGTGATCGCCGCCAGCTCGCCGCGCGCGTTGGCCACGAACTTCAGCCGCGCGGGGACGTTCTGGAACAGGTAGCGCACGGTGACCGTGGTGCCGCGCTGGCGCGGCCGCGGCACGCAAGCCACGATGCTGCCGCCCCGCACCGTCGCCTCGGTGCCCAGGCCGCTGCTGTCGGCGGCCGTGAGCAGGTCCACCTCGGCCACAGCCGCGATGCTGGCCAGCGCCTCGCCGCGGAAGCCAAGGGTGGCAAGTTGCGCGAGGTCCTCGACGCCGCGGATCTTGCTGGTGGCGTGGCGCTGGAACGCCAGGGGGATCTCGTCGGCGGGGATGCCGCAGCCGTCGTCGACCACGCGCACCAGCCGCAGGCCGCCGCCACGGACCTCCACGCGGATACTCGTGGCGCCCGCGTCGAGCGCGTTCTCCACCAGCTCCTTCACCACCGATGCCGGGCGCTCGATCACCTCGCCAGCGGCGATGCGCTCGGCGGCGCGCGGCGGCAGCGGGCGGATCGGCTGGCGAACCCCCACGGCCACGGCCGCTCCTCCCCTGGGCTACCCTGTTCCGCGCTCGGCGGGCGGGAGGGCCTGGCGCCCCTGCTGCTGGAGTCGCGCCAACGTGTTGAGGGCCTCCAGCGGCGTCATGTGGCACAGATCGAGCGCCAGCAGCGCCCGCACCACCGCCCGCGCGGGCTCTTCGGCGGCCCCGGCGCTCGGGTCGGCAGGCGCCGGGGGCGCGTCGGGCGCGGCCAGCGCGACCAGCCGCCCGTTGGTCGGCAGGGACGCCGGCCGCTCGGCGCGCTCGGCCGGCGGGCGGCGCGGCACGCCGGGCACCGGCGCGGTCGGCCCCCCGCCCTCGTCAGCGCGTTGCTGGGAGGGGGGCGCCGCCTCGGCGGCGGCCAGCAGCGCGGCGGCGCGCGCCAGCACCGGCTCGGGCAGGCCCGCCAGCCGCGCCACGTGCAGCCCGTAGCTGCGATCGGCGCCGCCGGGCACCACGCGGTGCAGGAACACCACCTCGCCGCACTCCTCGCGCACCGCCGTGTGCAGGTTCACCAGCCGCGGCAAGGCGTCGGCCAGGCCGATCAGCTCGTGGTAGTGGGTGGCGAACAGGGCGCGGGCGCCCACGTGGTCGTGCAGGTACTCGACCACCGCCCGCGCGATGGCCAGCCCGTCCTGGGTGCTGGTGCCGCGGCCGATCTCGTCCAGCACCACCAGGCTGCGCGGCGTGGCGTGACGGAGGATCACCGCCGTCTCGACCATCTCCACCATGAACGTGCTGGCCCCCGCGGCGAGGTCGTCCTGGGCGCCGATGCGGGTGAAGATGCGGTCCACCACGCCGATGCGCGCGCGCCGCGCCGGCACGAAGCTGCCGATCTGGGCCAGCAGCACGATCAGCGCCACCTGGCGCAGGTAGGTCGACTTGCCGGCCATGTTCGGCCCGGTCAGCAGGGCCAGCCGCGGTCCCTCACCGCCCAGCCGGCAGTCGTTGGCCACGAACTGCTCGCGGCCCCGCGCCGCTTCCACCACGGGGTGCCGGCCCTGCTCGATCACTAGCTCGTCGCTGTCGTCCACCTCGGGGCGCACGTAGTCGTGGCGCTCGGCCACCTCGGCCAACGCGGCGTACACGTCGAGGTGCGCCAGGGCGTCGGCCGTGCGCAGCAGCCGGGGCGCGTGCTCGCCGACGCGGGCCAGCAGCGCCTGGAACAGCGCGCGCTCGACGGCGGCGATGCGCTCCTCGGCGTGCAGGATGCGACTCTCCGCCTCCTTGAGCTGCGGGGTGATGTAGCGCTCGCAGTTGGCCAGCGTCTGCTTGCGCACATAGTCGGGCGGCACCCGCTCGCGATGCGGGTGGGTGACCTCGATATAGTAGCCGAACACTTGGTTGTAGCCGACCTTCAGGCTCTTGATGCCCGTGCGAGCGCGCTCGGCGCCTTCCAGCTCGGCCAGCCAGCGGCGGGTGTCGGCAATGGCGGCCACCAGCGCGTCGCGTTCGGCATCGTAGCCGTCGCGGATCAGCCGGCCGTCGTCGCCGTCGGCCACCGCGCGGCCGATCTCGTCGGCCAGGGCGCGGCAGGGGTCGAGCGCGGCGCGCAGCTCGGCCAGCGCCGGCACCTCGCGCAGCAGCTCGCGCACGGGCTCTACGGCCAGCAGCAGCTCGCGCAGCTGGAGCAGCTCGCGGGCGCTGGCCACGCCCTGCAGCGCCCGGCTGGTGAGCCGCTCCAGGTCGCCCACCGTCCCCAGGCGGGTCAGCACCGCCGCGCGCACGCCGCGGGCCTCCACCAGCGCCGCCACGGCGTCCTGGCGCGCGCGGATCGCCGCCACGTCGAGCAGCGGCTGGCCGAGCCAGCGCCGCAGCAGCCGGCCGCCCATAGGGGTGCGTGTCTGGTCGAGCACGCCGAGCAAGCTCGCCTGCGCGCCGCCGCCCCGCGCGCCGTGGGTCAGCTCCAGGTTGCGGCGGGTGTGAGCGTCGAGGATCATGTACGCTGCGGTACTGTACGTCCGCAGGCCGCGCAGGAGCGGCAGCAGCGCGGGGTTCGTCTCCTCCAGGTAGGCCAGGATCGCCCCCGCGGCGCCGATCGCCAGTGGCAGGTGCGCGCAGCCGAAGCCCTCCAGCGAGCGCACGCCGAACTGCCGCAGCAGGCGGTCGCGGGCGGCCTCGGGGTCGAAGCGCCAGGCGTCGAAGCGCGTCACGTGGCCCGGCAGCGCGAGCGCGCCCGCCTGGTCCCACGGCACCAGGCACTCGGCGGGCGCCAGCCGGCCGAGCTCGCCGAGCAGCGCCGTCGGGGCCTCGGGGCCGCTCAGCTCGGTGACCGCGAACTCGCCGGTGGTCACGTCCACGTAGGCCAGGCCGTAGGCCTCCGGCGCCGCGCTGCCGCGCCCGCCCGGGCCGCGCACCACCGCCGCCAGGTAGTTGTTGGCCCGCGGCGCGAGCATGTTCGGCTCGATCACCGTGCCGGCGGTGACCACGCGGACCACGGCGCGGTCGACGATCCCGTGGCCCGGCGGGCTGAGCTGCTCGGCGATGGCCACGCGGTAGCCCTTGCGCACTAGCCGCGCCAGGTAGCTGTGGGCGGCGTGGTAGGGGATGCCGGCCATCGGCACCCGCTCGCCGCGACCGAACTCGCGCGAGGTGAGGGTGAGGTTCAGCTCGCGCGCCGCGACGCGGGCGTCCTCGTCGAACAGCTCGTAGAAGTCGCCCATGCGGAACCAGAGCAGCGCGTCGGGGTGCTGCGCCTTGAGGTCGAGATACTGCTGGCGGGCGGGCGTGGCCATGGCGCGCCTCGTCCTGGCTTCCTGCGTGTGCGACGCGGGCGTGATTCTACACCGCGGCCCGCAGGGTGTCACAGCGCGGTCAGAGCCCCAGCTCGCGGTAGCGCCGCGCCACCTCGGCGACGTCGGCGAACAGCGTGGCGCGGGCCGCCTCCAGGCTCTCCGGCGGCTGGATCAGCACGTAGGCGGGGTGCAGCGTGGCCATGACGTGCGGGATCTGCGGCGTCTGGAACCACTGGCCGCGCTGCTGGGTGAGCTTGAACTCCTTGCCCAGGATCTCGCGCGCGGCCGGGGCACCGAGACACAGCACGATCTGCGGACGCACCAGGGCGAGTTCGGCGTCGAGCCAGGGCCGGCAGGCGCGAATCTCGCTGGCGCGCGGGGGCCGGTTCTTGCGCCGCGTGCCCTGGAGCACCCACGGCCGGTGCTTCACGATGTTGGTGAGGTACAGCCGCTCGCGCGCCAGGCCGGCCTGCGCCAGGGCCTGGTCCAGCAGCCGCCCGGCCGGACCGACGAAGGGGATGCCCTGGCGGTCCTCGTGCTCGCCGGGCGCCTCGCCGATAAGCATCAGGCGGGCGTCGGGCGGTCCGTGGCCGAACACCGTCTGCGTGTTGTCGGCGTAGAGCGGACAGGCGCGGCAGCGCCGGGCGCGCGCGGCCACCTCGGCCAGCGTCTCGCCGGCGAGCAGGCCCGGGGTGACCTCGTCGCCCGTGTCGAACAGCATAGCGCTCTCCCGCCGCTCCTGGTCCGTGCCAGCAAGTCCCGTGCCCGCCATGCTCATGCTATTGTGGCACCGCCGCTGGTTCGGTACAGTCCCAGCAGAAAGTCGATCCATCCGAAGGGAATTTTCCAGCATGGACCGTAGCACCGTGGGGCGCCTCGCCCTCGGGCTCGGCGTGGCCCTGCTGCTGGCCTGCGGCGCGCCGGCCGAGCGTGCAGGGGCTCCCGCGCCCCAGACGGCCGCGCCGCCGGCCGCGTCGAGTGCCCCGACCGCCACCGCGGAGGCCACGCCGCCGAGCCCACCCGTCACCGTCAACGTGGGCACGCTCGGGCTCACCTCCGACGCGGGCGTGTACATCGCGCTGGAGCGCGGCTACTTCCGAGAACAGGGCCTCGACGTGCGCGACACCCGGTTCGACGCCGGCGCGCGCGTGATCCCCGCCCTGGCCGCCGGGCAGATCGACGTGGGCGGGGGCTCGCCCAGCTCCGGGCTGTTCAACGCCATGGCGCGCGGCATCGGCATCGAGATCGTCGCCGACCGGGGGCGTGCCGGTAGCGACTCCAGCTACATGGCATTCGTGCTGCGCCGCGACCTGGCGGAGAGTGGGGCGGTGCGCGAGCCCGCCGACTTCCGCGGTCGCCGCGTGGCGACCATCGCCAACGACAACGCCAACGTGATTCAGTTCGACCGCTACATGCGCGCCGGCGGGTTGACCTACAAGGATGCCGACATGGTGGTGATGCCCGGCGGCGACATGATCGCCGCGCTGGCCAACGGCAGCATCGACATGGCGGCGGTGGCCGAGCCGATCCCCACGCGCGCCGTGGCCGCGGGCGCGGGGGTGCGCTGGAAGGGCTCGCACGAGGTATATCCGCAGCAGCAGGCGGCGGTGCTGATGTTCTCGCCGACCTTCGGCCAGGCGAATCCGAACGCCGCCCGCCGCTTCCTGGTGGCGTACCTGCAGGGCGTGCGCGCCTACTACGACGCGTTCTTCCGCGATCGCCAGCGCGACGAGGTCGTGGCCATCCTGACGCGCACCACCAGTCTCAACGACCCGCGGCTGTACGACGAGATGGTGCCGTTCGCCGTCGATCCGGACGGCTGGGTGAACGAGCAGAGCCTGACGGACGATCTCGACTGGCTGGTGCGCGAGGGGCTGGTGCCCGAGCGGCCGGACCTGGGCCGCTACCTCAACCGCGCGTACCTCGACCACGCGCTGGCGCGACTCGGGCCCTATGCGCGATGAGCTCCGGCGGGCAACATCGCCCCGAGGTATTTACGGCCGCGTGGCCTGGCCGGGGCCGCCGGCGAGAACGGCGGGCCCGCCCTTCGGAGCGGCGGATGCCGTTTGGCGAGGCATGGAGCACTGAGGACATGGCCAGTGCGGAGGCGAGCGCGGTGAGCGCGGGTGCGGCGGCCGTGCAGACGCGGCGCAGCATCTGCTGCCACTGCTCGGCGCGCTGCGGCGTGCTGGTCGATCTCGACGCGCGGGGCGAGCCGATCGCCATCCGTGGCGACCCGAGCCACCCCATCAGCCGGGGGTTCCTCTGCCCCCGCGGGCGCGCGGCCATCGAGTACTTCCAGCACCCGGCGCGGCTGAACTACCCGCTGCGGCGCGTGGGCGCCCGCGGCGAGGGGCGCTGGCAGCGGGTGAGTTGGGAGGAGGCGCTGGACGACATCGCCGCGCGCCTGCTGGCCATCCGCGCCGAGTCGGGCGCCGAGGCGGTGGCGTACCTGTGCGGCACCTTCCACGGCGCCGACGGCAATTTCGGCTACCGCCTGATGCACCACTTCGGCAGCCCCAACTCGGGCGGCATCGGCCCGATCTGCGCCGGCCCGCGGCTGATGGCCGACGCGCTGACCTTCGGCTACGGGCCCTCGGCGCCCGAGATCGTGCCTGGCACCACGCGCGCCGTGCTGCTGTGGGCCTACCATCCATCGGCGTCCGGCCCGCCGGCCTGGAGCCGCATCCTGGCCGCCCAGCGGGCCGGCGCGCGGCTGATCGTCGTCGACCCGCGGCCCACCACCGAGGCGCGCCACGCCGACCTCTGGCTGCGGCCGCGGCCGGGCAGCGACGCCGCACTGGCGCTCGGCCTGCTGCACGTGTTGCTGGCCGAGGGGCTGTGGGACCGCGCGTTCATCGAGCGCTGGACCCACGGCTTCGACGCCCTGCGGGCGCGCGCCACCGAGTACCCGCCCGAGCGCGTGGCGGCCCTCACGGGCGTGGCGCCCGAGCAGCTGCGCCAGGCGGCGCGCTGGTATGCCACGCTGGCGCCGGCCGCGCTGGCCAGCGGGGCCCCCAACGGGCTGGGCCGCAACGCGCTGAACTTCGAGCGCGCGCTGTGCTGCCTGATCGCGCTGACGGGCAACCTCGACCGCCCCGGCGGCAACCGCCTAGCAGGGCCGCAGCCCGGCATCGGCAACAAGACGACCGGGGAGGACTACGCGGCCCTGCCGCCCGCGCAGCGCGCCAAGCGGCTGGGCGCCGCGCGCTACCGGCTGCTGCACGAGGGCTTCGAGCGCCTCTCGGCCGCCGCGCGCCGCGTGTGGTACGGCATCCCTTACCCGTACAGCGTCCAGTTCTGGGCGGCGGCGCACCCGCCCACCCTCTTCCGGGCCATCCGCACCGGCCAGCCATACCCGGTGCGCGCGCTGTGGGTGCAGCACAACAACCTGCTCGGCTGTTACAGCAACAGCCAGGAGGTGTACGCGGCGCTCGTCAGCCCGAACCTCGAGCTGTTCGTCGTGCACGACCTGTGGCTGACGCCCACGGCGATGCTGGCCGACTACGTGCTGCCCGCGGCAAGCTGGCTGGAGAAGCCGTTCCTGTGGTCCACGGGCCGCGGCGACCCGGTGCTCACGGGCGAGCAGGTCACCGCGCCGCGGCACGAGCGCCGCTCGGACTACGAGCTGTGCCGCGACCTGGGCCGCCGGCTGGGTCAGGCGTGGCCCGAGCGGGTGGAGGCGGTGTGGGACCAGTGGCTGGCGGGCGCCGAGACCACCTTCGACGCTTTGGTGCGCGCGCGGCAGTGGTGGCTGCCGGCGCCCGGCGAGCGGCGCCGCCACGAGCAGCCCGACCCGCGCACGGGCGCGCCGCTCGGCTTCGGCACCCCGACGGGCAAGGTCGAGCTGGCCTCCACGGTGCTGGCCGAGCTGGGCTACGACCCGCTGCCAGGCCACGACCCCACGCTCGACGCCGCGCTCGACCGCGCGCGCTACCCGCTGTGGCTGATGGTCGGCGGCACGCGGATCGACGCGCTGCACCAGGATCACCGCCAGATCGCCAGCCTGCGCCGCCGGCACCCGGACCCGCAAGTAGAGCTCGACCCGCGGCTGGCGGCGGCGCACGGCATCGCCGAGGGCGACTGGGTGCGCATCGAGACGCCGCGCGGGGCCATCTACCAGCGCGCGCGGCTGGTGCCGGACCTGGGCACCGACGTCGTCAACGCCGAGCGCTGGTGGTATCCTGAGCGCGAGGGCCGCGCGCCCGCGCTGTACGGCTTCTGGGAAAGCAACGTCAGCGCCTACACGGAGGATGATCCCGCGCTGTGCGACCCGGCCTACGGCGCCTGGCCGTTCCGGGTAGCGGTGTGCCGCATCGCGCGCGCCGCCGCCCCGCCGGGCTGAGCGGCGGGGCACTCGCTCGCGCCCGCGTGCAGTAGCAGTCAAGGAGGTAGTCGCGTGTTCCAGCCCCGAGGCTCCTGGGTGGCGATCCCCACGCCGTTCAAGGACGACGAGAGCGTCGACTTCGACACCTTCGAGCGGCTGATCGACTTCCATGCCGAGAACGGCACCAACGCGCTGCTGGTGATGGGCTCGACGGGCGAGCCGACCCTACTGGAGCTGGAGGAGCGGCGCGCGATCATCGACCGCGTGACGCGCTACGCGCGGGGCAAGATCCCCGTGTTCTTCGGCACGACCTGCGGCTCCACGCGCGAGACGATCCGCCTGACACAGTACGCCGAGGCCCAGGGCGCCGACGGCGTGGTGCTGGTGGTGCCGGCCTACGTGACGCCGCCGCAGGAGGCCGTCTACGAGCACTTCCTGGCGGTGGCGCGGTCGGTGCGCTTCCCCGTGGCGCTGTACAACAACCCCACCCGCGTGCGGGTGCACATCGAGCCCGAGACGATCGCGCGGCTGCACCGCGAGGCACCGAACCTGTACATCGACAAGGAGGCGATGGCTGACGTCTCGCAGCTCGCAGAGGTGATCGCGCTGACCCAGGGCGGCGTGAAGGTGCTGTGCTGCGACTACCCGAAGTACGGGCTGATCCTGCCCACCCTGGCGCTGGGCGGCCGCGGCATCGCCGGCATCACCGGCAACGTGGCGCCCGCGGAGTTCGCCGAGCTGGCGGAGCCGTGGGAGGGCAGCGTGGACATCGAGCGGGTGCGCGCGCTGTACTACCGCCTGCTGCCGCTGATGAAGGCGATGTACTGGCTGCCTAACCCGGTGGTGGTCAAGAAGGCGATGGAGCTGCTGGGCCTGCCGGTGGGCCGGCCGCGGCGGCCGCTCGCCGAGTTCAGCGGGCCGCGGGTGGCCGAGCTCGACGCGCTGCTTACCAACCTGGGCCTGAAGGAGCGCTACGCGCCCTGGACGCGCCGCGTGCAGGCCGTGAGCGCCTAAGCGAGCAGATATTGCCTATTGACTGTAGCGGAGGTCGTTGAGCGCCTAGTTACCAGCGTATGATTCTCGCGCAAGAGCGCCTGGTGCGCTGCATGCTATTCCGCGAACTACGCTGGGCGCAGGATACCCGCTGTGCGCGGTCAACCAGTAGATGAGACGTGCACCCTTGGGAAGGAGGCACTCTGTGGGGTTGCTTCTGGCCGTACTCATTTTCGGCCACACGCTTTACCAGTTGCCCCTCGAAGCGTACGGCGTTTATAGGGGGTCGTGCGAAGGATACCGCGCAATCCATACCGTACGCGTACAGCTAGGAACCGACGGCGCCTGGATTTGGTTCGACGACGAGCTCGCTGTGCGGGACCCACAGCCAGAGTGGCGTGACCGTGCGATATACATAAAGTTCAACGACCTCTATGTCTTTGTCATGCAGCCATATATCTTCGCGTACTACGAAGGAGGGGGCAACGCCTCTCGTGGGAGTGAGACAATCACTGGCCAGTGGCTAATGGGGCTATATCGTAATACGACAGATAGGCCAGCCACATACGGCTCTCCTAGCTGGCTCTTGAACTGCGCAGGCTATCGCGGCTCGCCGTTGATAGCCCTGGGCCCCGAGCGCTAGTTAAGCAGCTTACTAGCCATTCTCTCATACTTCCTTTACTCTATTGACATATCAGCGGCCTCCCTCTGCTCCCATGAGCCGAGGAGGTTCAGCGGGCCGCGGGTGGCCGAGCTCGACGCGCTGCTTACCAACCTGGGCCTGAAGGAGCGCTACGCGCCCTGGACGCGCCGCGTGCAGGCCGTCGGCACGCGCTGACCCGGCGCCGCACGGCCGCCACTCGGGCAGGGAGGCCCCACCCCTCCGGCTGGGCATCGCGAGGGGCGGGGCCTCTTCGCGGGTTAGCGCTGGCGGCGCCACCAGGCGAGGGCCGCGAGGCCGACCAGCCCACCCAGCAGGAGCACGCCCGCGTCGGCCTCGGGCACGATGGGCACCTCCGCCGGGCCGCCGGAGCGGGGCTCGCGCGGCGAGGCCGGGGGGGCCGCCGACGGCGGCAGCATCGGGGCTGGTGCGAGGAACAGCGGCGGTGGGGGCGGCAACGGTTGGACCAGCGGGGGGAGCGGCGCCGGGACGAGGCGTAGCACGTTGGGAGTGGGCACCAGCGTGGCCGTCGGGGTGGCGGTGGGCGCGATCGCCGGCAGCAGCAGGGCCTCCGAGTCGTGAACCGTGATGCGGGTGATGGCGCTGACGTAGCGGCCGCCGCGCCGATCCCCGGGCACGACGAGGCGCGCGAACCCGCCCCCGCCGGTCAGTGGCCGGCCGTCCTCCTCGAACGACACGAGGATCGACTTGTTGGCAAAGTTCGGGTCGAACTCGCCGCTGACCACGATCGCCTCGTAGCCATCGGTGGCCTGCACGGAGATGTACTTGCGCAGCGCGTCGTTGCGCCGGTTGGGCGTCGGCACGATCCCCCCGGCGTCGGCGAGCAGGTCGCGCAGCAGCACGCCCCGCTCGGTGTGCGTCTGGGTGCCGCTGCCCGACTGGAACGTCACGGTGAGCGTCTGGGTCGGCAGTGCCTGGAGTGCCGCCAGATCGTAGGTCTTGGGGGTCCGCACCGCGCCCATGACATCGAAATTGGAGGAGAACCCACCGCCCGTGCGCACGATCGGCACGGTCGAGCTCAGCACCGTGATGCGCCGCACGGCGAACACATAGCGGCCGCCGGCGGTATCACTCGGGGCGGTCATCCGGAAGGCGCCGCGCCCGGGCGGGAGCGGCTGCCCGTCCTCCTCGAAGGCGACCAGCACCGGCTGGTTGCCGAAGCCCGGATCGATCTCCGCGTAGGCGAACAGGGCCTCGTAACCGTCGCTCCCCTGCACGGAGATGTAGAAGCGCAGTTGGTCGTTGCGCCGGCTGGGGTCCAGGGCGAGGCCCCCGGCATCCTGGATCAGGTCGTACAGCAACACCCCGCGGTAGGTGTGGGTCTCCGTGCCCGCGGCGGTCCGAAACGTGTCGGTCTGGGTCTGCACCGGCAGGCGCTGCAGGTCCGCGAGCGTGTACCCCTTGGGCGTGCGCACGCTGCCCACGAGGTCGAAGGCCGTGAGGTACGGCGCGGTCTGCCCGGCGGGGGCCGCGAGCACCGGGCCCCAGCCGCCACTGGCGAACACCAGGGCGAGCCCGAGTACGAGCAAGACGGCGGGCCAAACAGGGCGTGACGGCACGGCATCCCTCCCAGTTGCGACATGTGGTAGCGGTAGCGGCTGCCCCGAAACGGGCACTGGACCGGTGGCCCCTGCGCCTCAAGCGGCCACGACTTCTAGCGCGGTGACCCACTTCACGCTGTCGAAGGCGGCCAGGGCTGGCACGACCAACCGCAAGGGGCCCCCGCGGGCGGGCGGCAATGGCTCACCGTCTAGCCGGTACGCCAGCACGGCCTGGGCCGCGTGCAGCTCGGCGAGCAATACCCGCCGGCGGTAGCCGACTGCCCGCACTTCCACCGCGGCGGCGTTGGGCAGGGGGGCAGCGTGCCGCAGCAGCTCCCAAACCGCCACGCCCTCCCAGTACCGACCGGGTAGCCGCCGGCCCGTGGCGCAGCAGAGGTCGGCACGCACGCGCTGTACCGGCCAGCGGGTCAGCTGCTCCCAATCCAGCACGAAGGGCCGGTGCACGAGCCCGTCCACCCGGAGCGACCAGCTCCCGCTATCGACCGGCGCCCATGGCATCGCTCCAGCAGAGACGCCCCGACAGTGGTCGCTAGACCGCGCGGCAGCGGGGCGCAGCAGCTCCCGACTGGCCATCGCTCTCTCCGGCGCTGCTCCCCCACCGCGCGGCTGCAGGTTCCACCACCGGCCCGCGAGCGCGGCGACCGATTACTCCTGCGCAGGAGTAGCTAGCGCGGGCCAATGCTACCCGATCGCGTGGCGGCTGTCAATAGTGCTTGTCGTGGTGCCACGCGCGCTTGACAGACCGAGCGCGTCTGGCGGCGCGGCCGCGGGCGCGGGGCTGCCGGGCTAGCAGAACAGGTAGGTGTAGACCGGGCAGTAGATGACGCTCGGTACGCCGACCACGCCCAGGTAGCCGAGATAGCTGCGGCGGTAGTAGTTCGGATAGTACAGCGCGTCGAGCCCGTAGCCCGACCCGTACAGGCCGCTCACGGGCACGTACAGCCCGTAGGGCGCCACGCCGTACAGGTAGGCTCGCTCCCAGGACGACGGCAGGGCGAAGGTGGTCGCGTAGTAGCTCCAGTAGGCGTTGGTGTAGCCCGCGTAGTCTGGTGTCGGCCAGCCGGAGGCGCTGGGCACCAGCCAGGGCGGACCGTAGACGCCGAGCCCGTAGGAGACCGGGCCGTAGATCGGCCCGCCCGTGTCCGCCGGTCCGGGCGGGTACGCGGCGCTGGCGGTGATCACGTCGAACGTGTACGAGCCGCTCACTCCTGGGATGCGCCAGGTGATGGAGGTCGGCGCCTGCATCCAGATCGGGATCTCGCTGGGCGGGCCGCCGGCCGCCGTGGTGCTGACCAGCACGGCCGCGGTCTTGGGGCCGCCGCCGGCGACGCCGCCATCGGGCGTCTGCGCGTAGACGTACACCGTGTGCGGGCCCGGCGGCACGTTCGCCTGGAGGGCGAAGCCGGTGAGGGTGAAGCGGGCGTCGCCCAGGTTGGCCGCCACGTCGGGCCGCTGCAGACCGTAGGTGGCGCGGCCCAGGTAGGTCCCGCCCGCGTCGCGCTCGCCGTCGAGGTAGACATCGACGCGCGCAATGCCGGTGCCGCTGGGGCTAGCGGGATCGGCGGCCCAGCCGCTGACGTAGAGGGTCGGGCCACTGGTGCCGCCGCGCGGCTGGTCGATCACCACCAGCGCCGTGCTGGCGTCGGCGCTCGGGCCGGCCAGCGCGGGAGGACTGGGCGCGAGCAGCAGCGGCAGCACGACAACGAGTGCCAGGACTGGGCGGAGCATGTTCATGGTCGGTTCCCCTTGCCGCGAGGCGTCCGTGACTACGGTGTTGGCCTGTGTCCGCTGCTGCCGTGCACAGCGGGCCTGCCCTTCAGGGCGGCGGTGCACCGGCGCGGGCCACGTGCATCAGCCCCATACAGGCCCCTCCGCAGCGCGCGTGCCAGCGTGCTCATGTCTCCAGGCCCATGGTGTGGAGGTGTTCCGGCCGGATCTTGATCAGCAGCCGCCGCTCGCCCGGCTGGCGGAACGGATAGCGGTCCTGGCCGAGGTACTTCTTGGCCAGCTTGTCGATATGCTCCTCGGCCCCCTCGTGCGTCAGCTCGACCGCCCGCCCGCGGATCTGCGCGTAGCGGTAGGGGTTCTGCTGGTCGACGACGGCTAGCGCCACGCGCGGGTCGCGGCGCAGGTTGCGCGGCTTCTGGCGCCCCTCGGCGGTGTTGACCAGGATGTACTCGCCGTCGGTGTCGATCCACACCGGCGTCACCTGGGGCGAGCCGTCGGGCATGAGCGTGGCGAGGAAGCCGAGGTTGGGCGCGCGGAGGAGCTGACGGACGGCGGGCGACAGTGCGACCACGTGTTGACCCTCGAAGCGAGATAGCAGGCGGCCGGCGCTAGCGCGGGCGCTGGCCCCTTACTATGATAGGAAGCGCGGCCGCCATCCCGGGGCTGAAGGAGCGAAGCGATGCAGTTCTACTTCTTCCACCTGATGCCGTACCCGTACCTGAAGCCCGACTACCTGGAGACCGAGCGCTCGGCCTGGGTCACCTACTCGAACCGCTACTACGACCCCCAGCTCGGGCACCAGCTGTACAACCGCTACCTGGACGAGCTGGAGTACGCCGACGAGCTGGGCTTCGATGGCATCTGCGTCAACGAGCACCACCAGAACGCCTACGGGCTGATGCCGTCGCCCAATGTGATGGCGGCGATGCTGGCGCGGCGCACCAAGCGGGCGAAGATCGCTATCCTGGGCAACGCCCTGCCGCTGCGCGACCACCCGCTGCGCGTGGCCGAGGAGGTGGCCATGCTGGACGTGGTCACCGGCGGGCGGATCATCTCGGGCTTCGTGCGCGGCATCGGCTGCGAGTATCACTCCTTCAGCATGAACCCGACCCACTCGCGCGAGCGCTTTCTGGAGGCGCACGACCTGATCATCCGCGCTTGGACCGAGCCGGGACCGTTCGAGTTCTACGGTAAGCATTATCGGTTCCGGTATGTGAACGTGTGGCCGCGGCCGCTCCAGCAGCCCCACCCGCCGATCTGGATCCCGTCGCAGGGCAGCTCGGAGACGATCGAGTGGGCCGCCGAGCGCCGCTATCCGTACCTGCAGACGTTCAACACCCTGGCGGCGCTGCGCAAGAACCTGGGGGCGTACCGCGAGGCGGCGCAGCGGTGCGGCTACGAGGCGGCGCCGGAGCAGCTCGGCTGGGCGGTGCCGATCTACGTGGCGCCCACCGACGAGGAGGCGCGGCGCGAGGCCAAGCCGCACATCGAGCTGTTCTACAACCAGCTGCTGCGCTACCCGCCGGAATACGGCTTCCCACCCGGCTACCTCACCGAGCGCTCGATGGTCGCGGTGCTGCAGGCCAAGGTCGCCGACCGGCAGGGCCACCGCACTTTCGAGCAGATGAACGCCGACGGCTACATCATCGCCGGCAGCCCCGCGACGGTGCGCCAGCGGCTGACCGAGGCGTACAAGGAGATCGGCTACGGGCTGCTGGTGCCGTTCCTGCAGTTCGGCAGCCTGCCGGCGGACCTGACGCGGCGCAACACCGAGCTGTTCGCCCGCGAGGTGATGCCTGCGCTGCGCCCGCTGGGCGCACCAGCGGGCGTCCGCTGAGCGCCGCACTGCGGAGAGCCGCTGGTCGGGGCCGGTGGCCATCCGCTGGGCGCGCGGCGCAGCAGAGGTGGCTCGCGGCGGCGCGCCGCCAGCGCGGGAGGGAGTCGTGGCCACAGCCGCGGAGCAGCTGCGCGCCTGCTTGACCGCCGCCCGCGCGGCGTTGGCCCGCGAGCAGGCAGAGGCCGAGCAGGGCCTCCAGACCGCCCGGGCTGCGCTGGCCCAGGAGAGCGGCCGCGCCGAGCAGCTGCGCGCTCGCCTGCTCGCCGACGCCCTGCCGGCAGGGGACGCGCTGCGCGAGCTAGTGGCGGCGTTCGCCGAGGCTACCACCCGCCGCGCCACCCTGCACGCCTCGGCCGAGAGCTGGGCGTATCGTCAGCTGGTGCTGGCCGAGCAAGCACGTGCCCTCGCCGACCTGGAGAGCCGACTCAGCTCGCTGGTGGCCCAGCTGGACGGGACCGTCACGCTGCACGACTGGCTGCGCAGTCAGGAGCGCGGGCGCGCGCAGCTCGCCGCCTGGCTCCACGACCGGGTGGCCCAGCCGTTGCACCACCTGGTGCTCCAACTCGGCGTCGCCCAGCGCTGCTGGCCCGAGGACCCTGCTCGCGCGGCCGCCGAGCTGGCCACGGTGCCACCGCTGGTGGAGCGCCTGCTGGCGGCGGTGCGGCGCGCGATCTTCGAGCTGCGTCCGATGGCGCTCGACGATCTGGGCCTGGTACCCACCCTCGAGCAGTACATCCAGCTGCGCGCCGCCGAGGAGGGCCTGGTCGCGCGCCTACAGGTGCAAGGACCACTGCGCCGGCTGCCGGCCGCGGCGGAGCTCGCCCTCTTCCGCATCGTCGCCGCCGCGCTGGATAACGTGCGCGACCACGCCGGTACGCGCGAGGCGCTGCTCGACCTGCGCTTCGGCGAACACGCGCTCGAGATGACGATCGCTGATCACGGCCGGGGCTGCAACCTGGACACGGACCGGCCGGTCGGCGGCGGCGGGTGGTCGGCAATGCGCCTGCGCGCGGAGCAGGTCGGGGGGCGGATCACCTTCGAGTCGTCGCCCGGCCATGGGCTGGTAGTGCGCGTCACCGTTCCCTGGCACGACGCCGCCCTCAGCGGGCCCCGCCGCTGAAGTCCCGGGGGCCCTCCTCCCCTCCTGCCAGAGGGCCCCCCGGTGAGCGCGCTGCGCCGCCATCGGACCACCCGCGCTCACCCAGTCTTAACCACAACATCTTGTAGCGTTTCGCGTTGTGGATCCTAGCATCTTGTGCACCGCCTGTGGTAGATGACTGCTGAGCGCGGGGGCACTTGGCAAGGGCAGTGGTCCAGCTTGGCGATAACTCTAGATCTCCGTAGGATGAGAGCGGTCGCTCAACCGCCTGGCGAGGGCAGCACGGCTAGTGGTGCGGGCGAGCAGCGGGGTGCCGCGGCGGTCGCGGCCGATTTCCACGTGCGGGGGTGCTTGAGGCATGGGTAACGCGGTGGTCGTCCGGGCGGCGCTGCTGGTCGGCGGCCTATGGTTCCTGCTACTCGCCGGCTGCAACCCCTTCGCTCCCTCGCCGCCGACGCCCACCCCGGACACCATGGCCGACCTGCGCGTGCGAGCCGACCAGTACTACCAAAGCGGGATACAGAAGCTGAACCAGGGGGACTATCGCGGCGCGCTGACCGATCTGGAGGAGGCGCGCGTATACATGACGGCCGACGATCCCCGGCTGCCGCAGGTAGCGGCGGGGATCGAGCGGGCGCGCGCGGCACTGACTCCGACCCCAGGGATCACCCCGTCTCCAACCCCGGCAGGGCCGCCGCAGCCGAGCACGGCGCGGCCCGATGAGGGCCAGGCGCGCCGGCTGTTCGGCCAGGTGTATGTGGCAGCGGTGCCCACGGTGGCGCCAGCGGCAGGGCCGTCGCTCGGCACGCCAGTGCCGGTGCGGCCCACGCCCGCGCCGAGCACCGCGTTCCAGGAGGGAGAGCAGGTCGGGCTGTATGTAGCGCGCGTCGATCCCGCGGCCGTGTACCGCTTGCGGGTGTTCTACGAGCGGGGGCCCGGACAGGTGGACTTCTTGGGCGAGGTCGGCAACGCCCCGGGCGCCACGCCGCCGGTGGAGCTAGACGGGCTGCTGTGGTACACCGACGCGCCGGTGACGGCGGGCACCTACCTAGTGGAGCTGTACTCCGGCCCGACGCTGGTGTACCAGCAGCGGTTCACAGTGCGCGAGCAGATCGTGCTGGCGCCGACCGCCACGCCGGCGCCGCCCCCGCCGCCGCCTACCCCGGTGCCGCCGCCCACGGCGCCGCCCGCCCCCCCGCCGGCGCTCCCGCCGCCGCCTCCCACCGCGACGCCGGCGCCGCGGCCCCCCGCGCCGGTAGCCCTAGGCGCCGGGGGGGTCTGGCGCGAGGTGATGGTGGTGCGCGACCGTGCCACCAGCGCCGGACTGGTGGAGTCCTTGGCGGTGCTGCCCGACTTCCGCTACGCGGGCGGCCAGTTCGAGGGCACGGTGCTAGCCGGCACGGCCAATGGCCTGTGGCGCTCGGAGAATGGCGGCCGCGACTGGCGCCACGTGCAGATTCCTGGCTTGGCAGAGGTCTTGTCGATTGCCGTCTCGCCAGCAGATCCGCAGCTGGTACTGGTCGCGGGGCGCGCGGGCGAGGCCGGCGGCGCGGTGTACCGCTCGCTCGACGGCGGGGTGTCCTTCCAGCCGGCCCCCGTGTTGCGCGCGCAGGTGCGCAAGGTGGCGTTCACCCCCGACGGTGTCGCCGTGTTCGCCCTGGCCAATAACGGCCAGGGCGAGCAACGCGGCTTGGTGTACCGCTCGCTCGACAACGGTCGGACCTGGGCTCCAGTACTGGGGCTAGCCAATTACCGCGTGGTGCTCCAGTCCATAGCCTTCGCCAGCGACGGGACCGTGTTGGTCGGTGCGAGCAAGGAGCCGCCCCCCTTGCCCACGCCGCAACCCACGGCGTGCACGCTGGTGGCCGGCGTGCCGGTCTGCAGTGTGGTGCCCACGCCAACGCCCGCACCATATCAGCCTGAACAAGGGAACACGCTCGGTGGGATCCTTCGCTCGGTGGACACCGGCAGAACCTGGCGGCTCGATGAGCACGGGAGCGAGGGAGCGCCACAGTCGGTTCGCGGGCTAACAGTGGCGCCCGCAGCCGGTGGCTACGTGGTCTACGCTGGCACCGACGATGGTTTGGCGGAATGGCGCCCGGACACCCAGCGCTGGCGCTATCCGAGCCGCGACGCGGACTACTACTTGCCTGATATGGCCGCGCCTCACGACGGGGCGCTGATTGCGACCCGCTGCCCGCGGGGCGCAGCAGTCCAAGAGCCGACGGGGATCACGTTCCGACAATGCCAAACAGCGGTGTGGGACAGGCAACGGTGGATCGAGGTGGCCTACGACAGTGGCAGCGGAGGCGTTGCGTCGCTAGGCGCGCTGGAGATCGTTCCCAACGCTGGCGGCCCACCGATCGTGTTGTTCGGGGGCGAGGGCGGTCGCGTGCTGCTGTACTCGCAGCCGGAGTTTCCGCGGTAGCGTGAGTCGCGTGGACAGCGAGGGCTAAGGGCCGCGAGCACACCACTTCCATAGGCGGGAGAGGGCATGAGACGAGCGTTCGGCCGCGCGATGCGCGCGGCGCTGGTGGCCGGCCTGCTGCTGGAGGTACTACCCCTGGGCGCGCTCCGCCAGGCGCTCGCGGCGGATGCGGCCAGCCCCAGCGCGCAGGCGACCGACCCCTGCCGGGGGCCACTACCCGCGCTGGTGCAGGAGTATGTCGATCCCTCCGCGGGCTTCGCTCTACGCTATCCCGACGGCTGGGTATGGCGCTCGCGTTCCGACGCCCTGCCCGGCGCGCGCTCGGATGTCGTGTGGTTCGCCCCCCGGCCGGGCACCACGGAGCTAGGGTGCGTGCTGACCGTGCGCACGGCGATGCATTACTTCCTGCGCGACACCAGCCTCGACGAGATGCGCACCGTCACGGCCATGCTCGACCTGGCGAGCCTGCTGGAGCGCTGGCTGCAGGGGCAGGCCGCACGACCCCAGCAGCCAACCGCGCCGGGTGCGACGCCCCCCGAGAGCATCGGCTTCTGGGGGCCGCTCAGCCGCCGCAACTTCTGGGGGGCGGAGCCGGGGACGCTGCCGGGCGGGCAGCCGTACTACCGCGAGGTCGGCACGGGGCCAGTGCACGATCTCCAGCGGCGCGAGCGCAGCGGGAATATCGCGCGCTATGTGATCGCCGTCAGCCCGCGCGCCATGCTGGAGATCGTGGCGGAAATAACCACGCCCGAGTACGAGGGCGGCTACGGCCAGTTGGTCCGGCAATTGGTGGACAGCGTGCGGGTCTGGGATGCGCTGAGCAGCCAGCCGGGGCCAGTGGGTCGCTCGGCAGCAGCTGCCGACGACGCCTGCCAGGTGGTGATCACCGCCTACGAGTCGGAGCGGCCGGCACTCGGGCGCCCACGCTCGCTCCTGCTCGATCGCGCGGCGGTGGTGCAGCAGCTGGAGATCGAGGGGGTGGCCTTCACCCAGGCGGCCACGGCGGACGCAACGTGCGAGCAACAGGTCGAGCAGGTCGGGCTGTTCCTCGAGCCCCCCGCCGAGGAGAGCGTGCAGCCCGTGCAGGGCATCGCGGTGTACAGCTTGCCTTCGCCCGAGCCGCCCATGTCTCTGCGGCGCTACGCGGTGCCCGAGCCACCACCGCAGGCAGGCTACTTCTTGAGCTGGGCGATCCCCCCCGACCTATACGGCCAGCGCGAGGTGTATATCGCCGCCCGTCTGAGCAGCGGGCAATGGAGCTGGATCACGCGGAAGCTCAACATCGCGCCGCCGCTGTCGGTCGAGATCGACGCCAGCCCGCCCCAGGTCGAGATCGGGGACCTGGTGACCGTGGTGATGCGGGTCTTCAACAACACCAGCAGCCCTGTGCGGGACGTGCGGCCCATCCTGTTCGAGGCGCAAGGATCGGGCGGGGTACTGCTCCAGAGCGGCCCGATCGTCAGCCAGAGCGGTCGCGACGGATGCGCGCTCACGGCGCCGCCGACAGCGCAGCGCCCGGCGCCCACCGAGCAGGCGCCACCTCCGGCCCAGCCGGGCGCTCCAGGGCAGCAGCAGGTGAACGTCACTCTGGCCCCCCTGGGTTCTGACGCTCCTAACTGCGTGCTGTTCCAGTGGACCTACCGCGCCCTGCGCCGTGGGGCGGTGTCGTTCGCCGGCACGGCCGAGGGGCGTCTGGCCGCTGTGGCGGACTCGGCCCGCCTGCTCACGCGGCATGAGGCCGCGCCGGCCGCGCTACTGCCGCCAGGGGCGCCGCAACAAACCGAGGGCGGCACGACGGTGACCGCCCCCATCTCCACGGCCACCGACCTGCGGGTCAGCGTTCAGCCCCCCGCGATCGGGAGCCAGCCGGCCGTGGCCATGCTGCCGGTGCCCGACAACCCCCAGGCGGTGACGCTCCTGGTGGCCGTGCGCAACGCCAACGCCACGGCGTCGCTGTACAACGTCCGCACGACCTATGGCCTCGTGAGCGACACGCCGAGCGGACGGCCGGTAGCGACCCGGGAGTATGGCTACGACCTGGGCCCAGACTTGTTGGGACAGCCGCAGCGGGTGCGCCCCGTGGGGTATCTGTTCGCGCCCGATGAACCGACGTGCCGCCAGCCCGCTCGGCTGTTCAGCGTGAACCTGCTCTCCGAGCGGGCGCGCCAACGCTTGGCAGCGTCGCCCCAGGTGAGCGCCACCCTGGCGCCGCTCCAGCTGCAGCCCGGGGACACCGTGCCCGAGCTGTTCGCTGGGACCTGCGTGGTGTTCGCCCGCACGGTGGAGCTGACGCAGGAGGTGGACCCCGCGCAACCACTCTTCGCACGCGGCGAAGTCAGCTGCCAGATCCGCTTCGGCGACACGGCGGCGGCAGGTGGCGAGCCGGCTTGTCCGGCGCAGCCGATCGCAGGCGGCCCGTTCACCCTGGCGAGCGTCCAGGAGCTGAGCGCGCCCGCCTTGGGGGGACCATCGCCGGCTAGCGGGGCGGGGGCGCCCACGTCGGGCGCGGGAACGGGCGACGCGGCCCTTGGCCAGCGCACGCTGCAGCAAACACTGCTGCCGGGCCCAAGTGGTGCAGGGCTCCCGGGAGCGCAGCAGGCCCCGGGCCCCGGCCAGCCGCCTGCCGGAGGCACCGCGGCGCCCGAGGGCGCGCCGGCCGGGGGGGCCGCGGCGCCGACGCCGGTGGCCAGCGCACCCACCGTGGCGGGGCAGGAGCTGGCGCTGGCGGCCGGCGCTATCGGCCCGGTTACCGAGTGTCCGCCGCAGCCTGGCCCACTGTTGGTCTGTCTGCGCGCATATCCCCTGCGCAACCGCGACGCGCGCGCGGTCGACACCGGCGAGGTCGTGCGACTGGAGCTGCAAGTGTTCAACTTCAGCGACGGCGCGATCACGAACGTGCAGCCGGCGCCCGTGGTGGCCAACGGCACGACGGTCGGCGCGGGCGCGCTGGGCTTCGGGAGCGATACGGTGAGCACGGCGGCCAGCGGTGCGGCGGCCATCGCGGCGGCCAATGCGGCGAGCCGGGGCGCCTCGCCGGAGCAAGCGGCGGCGGCCGCGGCAGCGGCGGCGGAGGGGGTGCGCGCGGCAGCGGCTGGCATCACGGGCGCGCCGAGCGAGGACCAGTGCCGGGTGGAGGCCGGTGGGCTCGTTGCCGGCGGCGTACCCAACCAGATCCGCCAGCTCAGCGGGCCGAACCCGCTGGTGGTGAGCCGCGTGCCGCGCAACGGCTCCGCGACGTTCACGTGGGACTTCCTGGTGCAGGAACTGCGGGGCGGACCACAGCTCGTGTTCCAGACCTATGTGATGGCGGAGTCGCCGGACGGCCCACTGACCAGTGCGGCCGTGCAGTCCGACCCGCTGGAGAAGCGCGTGTTGTGCATCCTGGCGACGCTCGATGCCACGCCGACCCAGGTTCGCAGCGGCGACGTGGTGACGGTGACCATGCGCGGCGAGAACAGCACCTACTTCCTGCGCGGCACTCAGCAGTTCACCCCGGGCCGCTACTACTTCGACGTCTTCCCGGCGCAGCTGCGGCCGGTGATCGAGCAAGGCGCGCTGCTGCAAGTGGAGCCGCTGAGCGGGCCGAACAACCCCATCCTGGGGGTGGGCAACGGCGTGCCGCTGGGGCCGGGCGAGCAGACGACGTTCACCTGGCAGCTCCGCGTGCAGGGCAACGGCTGCTTCCGCCTGCGCGGCCAGCTCACCGGACGGGAGCAGCGTGGCTCGGCTGCGTTCTTCACCAACACGGCGGAGACGCCGCGCATCTGCGTCGAGGGGCCGGTGCCGCGCGCGCTGCTGGAGCGCTGAGGAGGGAGCCGTGGCGCAACGTTCGCAGGGCGGTCCGGTGGAACGACGCGTCAGCCGCCGGCCGTGCCGCACACGACGCTTGCCGCTGGGCTGGATCGCCGCTGCCATCGCCCTGATGGCTCTGTGGCCAGCTGGACCGGCCGGGGCAGTTTCCTCGCCGCCGCGCGCGCCGGGGCCGGCCCAGCTGCCGCCACCGACGTGTCAGGGCGCATCGACCGTGGACCCCTCCGCCGAGTTGCGGCTGGTCCGCGACGTGGACGGGGCCTACTGGCAGATCCAGACGGGCTGTCGGCACCTCGTGGTGCCGTTCCTGATGGACTCCGCCACCCTGGCCGCAATCCCCCAGGGCGAGGACGTCGGCAGGATACGTGGCGGGCAGCCAGCCGCGGCCACGCGGCCCGACGTACCTGTGCCGGCCTACGCGCTGCCGCCGGAGAACGCCCCCCGCCTCCCGGCCGATCCGCTCCCACCCGACGAGACAACGTCGGGCGGGCTGCGGGGGTACGCCGAGGGGGCATTGGTAATCGACCCGAGCGCGCCGGATGCCGTCTGGCTGCTGGCGGGCGGGCTGCGCCACCGCGTGCTGGTGTACTTCCCCTACTGCGCGGTGTACCAGCTGCCGGGGCCGCTGTGCGGAGGGGCTGAGCCCGATGTCACCGCCGCCCTGCTCGTGCGCGGGGGCGATCCGACCGTGACGCCGCCGTTCCCATACCTGCTGCCGCGACGGCCAGAGGTGGCGGCCGACTGCCGCGCGCTGGTCCGGCAAGCTTACGCGGAGTCGGGGGCCTTGCTCCCCGAGCAGCTAGGACTACCGCGACCGCAGAGTTGCGTGGTGCTGTACGACTGGGTGGTGCGAGACGCGTGGATACGGGAAGGGGCATCGCGAGACAGCGTGGAGCGGGGTCTCTTGCAGCGTTACGCCGTCGCGATCGCCGAGGAGGCAGCAGGGTATGTGGCGACACTGGCGGAGATTCCGGTGGGCGCGCCCGCCGCGCCTTACGGCTGGGCCCAGGGCGAGTCGGTGCTGGTGAGCGACCGCCCCCGCCCCCCGGCGGCTCGACGCTGCAGTGCCCTTCCGTCGGAATCGCGTCAGGCGCAGCTCGAGGAGTGCTCGACGCGGTTCGTGCTGGCGCGTGTGCTCGACCTGGGCCAGTACAACAAGGACACCGCCGCCTACGCGGGCCAGGATGTGCGGATCGTCGGCGGTACGGCCTGCAACGTGCGTTACGACCGCGCGCGCGATGTCGTCACCCTGACCTTCCGCGTGGGCAGCGAGAGCGTGCCCGTGGTTGTGCCAGGTCGCGCCGCGGCGAGTGACCCCGCGTTGATCTCGAACGCACAGCTGGAAATCGCGGCGGTGGCCAGTCCCAGTACGGCCGAGTTCGCCGGCCAGCTGGTGGTGTTCGAGTACCGGCCGCTCAACCGGACAGGGATTTGTGAGGAAGCACAACGATGAGATCGCGAGGCGCACTGGCGGCGCTGTGCCTGCTGGCGGCCAGCGTCTCGCCGCTCGGACATCCCGCCGCCGCGACAGCCAGTCAGCAACCCTGCCGGGCCGAGGCTAGCGCGGTGCAGGCCTGGCTCGGGGAGGTTGGCGCCACGCTGGTCGAACTCGATCTAGGGATCACCGGCTACATCCTCGGGCTCTGGCCGCAGCGGCGTTGGGATGCGCCGGAGGTCCGTGAAGCGCTCGCTACGGAGCTAGCCACGCTGGTGGCTACCGCTCCGCCCGCGCCCCCCTGCCCCACCGCTGCCGCCGATCCACAGCAGGGGCTCGACGCCCTGCGCGCGTTGCAGAGCGCCGTGCAGCGCAACGATCTGGTGGCGCTCTGGTCAGCCCTGGATGGCGCTCACGCCCTCCTCGGCACCGCCAATGACGAATCGCGGTTGCTCGCGCGGTGGCTGGGCTGGCACGATGGGGCGCAGGAACTCAGCGCCGACACGTTCCTGTGGGGGTACTGGGCCGCGGTGCTCCAGCGAGCACAGCCCCGTTCTGAGCCGATCGCGGCGACCGCAACCTGGCGGCAGCTCCGGAGCGCTACGCAGCAGGCGCTCGCCCAGCGCGGGCTGACATCAATGGCGCCGTTGGGAGCGGTGCGACCGCAGGAGCTGCCCGCGCTCGCCGCCGCCGTCCCGCCGAGCGACCTGGAGCTTCTCCGCGGCGACCTCTATAGGCAGGATCTGGGGACACTGGCTTGTTTCGACGTCGCCCAGCTCGCGCGGTCGTTCGCGCGCTCCTTGGCGCCCGGTGGCGCGGGCGGCGGAGGCTCGGCGGCGGCAGGGGGAGATCTGACCGACCCGCGCAGCGAACTCGTGCAGGCGATGCTCGGACGCCTCGCCGCGTGGCCGCCACTGGCTGGCGCTTTGGAAGACCAGCGTGTTGCGCTGCTCACGGCGCTTGATTCGCTGCGCCTGGCGACCATCGCGGCCCAGGAAGCGAGGCAGGCCGCGCAAGCCAGCCAAGCCAGCGGCAGCCAAGGGGCCGACGGTACGGTGGCCGCACGCTCGACTCCGGATACGCTCGTACGCCAGACAGCTTATAACAGTCTGGCGCGCAGCTTGACGCGGGCGGCCATCGAGCGACTGGAGGCCTTGCAGGGGCAGTTGCCGCCCTGCTCGCAGCCCGATAGCGCGAGCACTCCCACTCGCTGAGGCCGTATTCGTTCCCCTCGGTCGGCGCTCCCGGCCTTCACCGCCGGGCCGCGGGGCGGGGGCACCTCGACCTCGTCCTGCATCCGGTAGGGCGGCGGAAATCAGCGGGGCTGTCTGTCGGAGTCCTCGGCTCACCTACCTTGGCCGCGCACTGCTGGGGCCGCGACAACCGCGCGCGACAGGGTCGCCAGCCTCGCTGCGACCCGACCTGTCGCGGCGCGCGCCGCGCAGTGCGCAGCGGGTTGGCAGCGTGCCGCGCGCTGCGGCATGCTGGTAGCGGGGCCTACTGGCCCGGGAGTTGCCCCGCTTGTCGTTCTACACCTTCGGCCGAGTCCTCTATCGCGGGCGCTGGGGGGTGCTCGCCGCGTGGGCGATCCTGCTGGTGGTCTGTGCTCCCCTAGCGCCGCGCGCGGGCTCGGTGCTGAAGGTCGGGGGGTTCTCGAACCCCGAGATCGAGTCGGCTCGCGCCCGTGCCGCCCTGGCCAGCGCCCTGGACTATCAGAGCAGCGTGCTGTTGGTGCTGTTCGAGCACCCCGAGTGGCAGGCTACCGACCCACGCTACGTGGCCGCGGTACAGGAGGCGCTGGCCGACATACGCGCGCTGCCCACGGTGGCGCGGATCGTCGACTACCTCGAGAACCCGCGCCAGATTGGCCGCGATGGGCACGTGGCCTATGTAGTGGTGACTCTCAACCTGGAGCCCGACGCGTTCCTCCGCAGCCTACCTGAGTTCGAAGCGCGTCTGCGGCCGACCGCCTTGCGCACCCTGGTGGCCGGGCCGCCGGTGTTCTACCGCGATATCGAGCAGACCACCGAGCGCGACCTGCGCCGCGCGGAGCTGATCAGTTTCCCCTTCGCTCTGGTGGCGCTGCTGGTAGTGTTCCGCTCCGCGGTGGCGGCGGCGGTGCCGGTGGCGCTAGGCGGTACGAGCGTGGTGGTGGCTCTCGCCACGCTGTTCGGGCTGGCACGGTTCACCGACCTCTCGATCTTCGTGCTGAACATGGCCACGCTGCTGGGACTAGGGCTGGGGATCGATTACTCGCTGTTCGTGGTCAGCCGTTTCCGCGAGGAACTGCGCGCGCGGTCGGTGGGCGAGGCGGTGGCGGTGACGGTGGCCACCGCCGGGCGCGCGGTGGTGTTCTCCGGCCTGACCGTGCTGGTAGGGCTGCTCGCCCTGGTGATGTTCGACTTCATGTTCCTGCGCTCGCTGGGCGTCGGCGGCGCGCTGGTGGTGGGGATCTCGGTGCTAGCAGCGCTGACGCTGCTGCCGGCGCTGCTCGGCGTGCTCGGCCCCCGCATCGATGCGCTGCCCGTGCGAGTGCTGCCGCCGCCGCGGAGGCGTGGCGGCTTCTGGAGGCGGTTGGCCAGGGCGGTGATGGCCCACCCGCTGCGGGTGTTCGTGCCCACGCTGCTGCTGTTGCTGCTGCTGGGCTCGCCGTTCCTGCACGTGCGGTTCAGCTCGCCCGACGCGTCGATCCTACCCGCCCAGGCGCCCTCGCGGCAGGGGTACGAGCTGCTGCGCGCGCACTTCAGCCAGGCGCAGTTGGATCCCATCCTGGTGGTGGCGCGCACGGACGGCAACGTGCTGGCGCCGCAGAATATCGACCGGCTGTACGATTTCTCGCGCGCCATCGCCCGCGACCCCCGCGTGGCACGCGTGGAGAGCCTGGTCGATCTTGACCCGCGCCTGACGCGCGACATGTACAAGCTGATGTACAACCAGCCGGGCGGGCTGGGCGATGCCTACGTGAACCAGACCGTGGCCCGCCTGGCGCGCGGCAATACCACGCTGCTGCAGGTGTACAGCATCGCGTCGCCCATCGCCGCCGAGGCCCAGGAGGTGGTGCGGTACATTCGTGCGCTCGGCCCCGCCTACGGGTTGGAGGTGCTGGTGGACGGCGGCGCGGCGGAGGTGCTCGATGTCGTCACGCGGCTGTACAGCGAGTTCCCCCGGGCCGTGGCGCTGATCGTGCTCACGACCTACGTGGTGCTGTTCCTGCTGTTCCGCTCGGTGGTGCTGCCGCTGAAGGCCATCGCCATGAACACGCTGAGCATCCTGGCCAGCTACGGCGCGCTGGTGTGGGTGTTTCAGGAGGGCCACCTAGCCTGGCTGCTAGGCTTCACCCCGCTCGGTTTCGTGGAGGCCTCGCTGCCGATCGTGATGTTCTGCCTGCTGTTCGGGGTGAGCATGGACTACGAGGTGTTCCTGCTCACGCGGGTGAAAGAGGCCTACGACGCACTGGACGACAATACGCGGGCGGTGGCCGAGGGGTTAGAGCGCAGCGGCGCGATCATCACCAGCGCGGCGCTGATCATTGTGGTGGTGAGCCTGTCATTCGTGGCCGCGGAGATCGTGCTGATCAAGGCGCTCGGGCTGGGCGTGGCGCTGGCGGTGTTCCTGGACGCCACGGTGGTGCGCGCCCTGCTCGTGCCGGCGACGATGCGTCTGCTAGGAGCCTGGAACTGGTGGGCGCCCAGCTTGCTCGGTGGGCGTGGCCGCTACCCGCAGCCGGTCGAGTCGCTCCGCGGCGGGGAGTCGGGGCCATGAGACGCTTGCTGGGCCTCGTTGGCGGCATCGCGCTAGCGCTAGCCGCCTGCGCGCCACCGCCCGCACGGCCGGTGGCCGAGCACGCCCCCGATCCGCCGCGTGCGCCATACCGCCCCATCGAGTTCCCGCGCGATGAGGCGCCCCACGACAACCTGACCGAGTGGTGGTACTACACCGGCCATCTGTTCGCCGCCGACGGCACACGCTATGGCTTCGAGTTCGTGATCTTCCAGGCGGTGCGCGGCACGCTGCCCGTCGGCTACGTGGCCCACCTAGCGGTGACCGACCCCGCCCATGGGCGCTTCTGGCACGCCGAGCGCACGAGCATCGGCTCGCAGATCGGCCGGCAGGATGCCCTCGCGCTGGACGTGAGCGGCTGGCAGCTGCAGGGCGCGCTCGGCCAGGACCACATCCGCGCCCTGGGCGACGAGTACGGCCTCGACCTGCGCCTGGTAGCGACCAAGCCGCCCGCGCTGCACGCCGGCATCGGTTGGTTCTCCTTTGGGCCAGCGGGCGACTCGTACTACTACTCGCGGACTCGCCTGGCGGTGGAGGGGACGCTGCACGTGGGCGGGGAGTCGCTGCCAGTGCAGGGACAAGCCTGGATGGACCACCAGTGGGGCGACTTCCTGGTACTGGGCGGCTGGGACTGGTTCAGCATCCAGCTCGACGACCAGACGGAGCTGATGCTGATCTACACGCGGCTGCCCGACGGCACCCCTGGCTTCTCCTTCGCCACGCACATCGCCGCCGACGGCACCACCACCGACCTCCCGCTCGCGGACGTGACAGTCGAGCCGCTGGGCAGCTGGACCAGCCCGCACACGGGCGCCACGTACCCCTCTGGGTGGCATGTGACGGTAGCGCCCTACGCGCTGGACCTCACGCTGAACCCCACCCTGCGTGATCAGGAGCTGCAATCGCTGTCCACGACCGGCATCGCCTATTGGGAGGGCCAGGTGGAGATCGCGGGCCAGCAGGCGGCAGCGCCAATCGCCGGCTTGGGCTACGTCGAATTGGTGGGCTACGCCACGGCCAGCGCCCTCGCCGTTCCAGCCCCGCGCCGCTAGCCGCCGGACGCGGACCTACCTCCCAGATCTCGGCCCCAACACGCTAGCCAGCGCATAATTGTGACGCGATTGTGACCCACTAGATGAGCGGGGAGCCGGTTTGTGCCCGCTTTCCGTCGGGTTGTGACGTCTCTGTGACGATTTTGCAATTGACGGAACACTGTCTCGCGCGTAGATTGGGGCCGATCCTACAGCTGGCACGGCTGCCGTGTGTTCGAAGCGATACGGGATCGAGACGTTTCGAGCCGCGCGGCGGTGCCGTATGGCGGTGGCGACAGTGGAGGCGTGGTGGTGATGCGCGCGGGGCGGCTCGGCTGGTACTGGGGCGTCGTGTTAGTAGCGATCGCGGTGCTGGCCGCAGCCGGGGTCGTGGGGCTGGGGCGCCGCGACGCGCCGGCGGCCGAGCTAGCGGAGCCGCCCACGCCCACCGGCCCGCGCACGGCCCAGGAGTGGCTGAGCGCCGGGCTGGCCCTGCTCGACGACGGCCAGTGGGAGCCGGCGGCGCGGGCGTTCGCCGAGGCGCGCGCGTTGCAGCCGGACCTGCTGCCCGCCTATATCCACGGGGTCGAGGCGCTGGTGTTCTGGTACCACTACGACGAGGCGCGCGACCTGGCCGACCGTGCCGTCACTCTGGCCCCGCGCAGCAGCGAGGCCCGGGCGGCCCGTGCGCTGGTGGCCAATTGGACCAGCGATACGGAGCGGGCGCTGCACGAGGCGCAGCGCGCCGTGGAGTACGATGCCGCGAATCCGCGCGCGCACGCCTACCTGGCCGAGGCGTACGCCGACCAGTACCGGCTGGCCGAGGCGCAGGCAGCGATCGACCGCGCGCTGGCTCTCGACGCCGACGACCCTGAGGTGGTGCGGGTCAGCGGCTACGTGCTGGAGACGCAGCAGCAGTACGCTGCGGCGGCCGAGGAGTACGCGCGCGGGATCGACCTGCGGCCGTACTGGACGCACCTGCACGTCGCGCTCGGCCACGTGCTGCGCGTGCTCAAGCAGTACGCCGATGCCGAGGCGGTATTCCTCCACGCGGCCCAGATCGAGCCGACCAATGCCCGCCCGATCGGGGGGCTCGGCATGGTGTACTTCGACCAGGAGGACTACCGCGCCGCTATCGAGCGCTTCCAGCAGGCGATCGAGATCGACCCGACGTACTCCACCGGCTATGGCCAGCTCGGCGTGATCTACTACCAGCGGCGCGATTACCCGCGCGCCCAGCCCCTGCTGGAGAAGGCGGTCGAACTCGAGCGCAACCCGGCGCGGCTAGCGTCGTACCGCCACGCGCTGGGCTGGATCTACTTCCATGCCAAGGACTTCGCCGCCGCGCGCGAGCAGTTCACCAAGGCGCTCGAGCTGAGCCCCAACTTGCAGGGCGCGCGCGACGGCCTCGCCCTGCTGGCCGGCCGCTAAAGCGGGGCGGGCGCCGCCTGGGCCGCGCGCCGCTGGGAGGCGGTGCCCTTGGACCTGTTCCCCGCCGGGGCGCGCGGCGAACACGCCCCGCCAGCCCATGGACAGCCGCGACAGGGCATACAACGCGGTAGCTGGTCGGTACGGGGCGATTGTCACTTTTTCGCCGCTCGTCCGTTTATTATTCTGGGACAGGGGCGCCCGACCGGCTCGTCCGTGTTCCGGCTCGGCCGCCGACCTGCGGCCGGGCATCCGCACAGCTCGCTAGACACGGACGAGGGGGTCCGTTAGGCCATGATGACCGTGCAACAACCTGGCGAACGCACCTACCCCACGGCGATCACCGAGCTCGTGCGCGAGCTCGGGCGGCTGCCCGCTGCCGAGCGGATGCGGTTCGAGCGCCTGTTCCACGTCACCGAGGCGGTCGGTGTGTTGGTGGCGCCGGAGTCGATGCACCGCTGGATCGAGAACTTCTTCGGCTCGGTCGCGGTGGTCGAGCAGCAGAAGATCGTCAAGACCACCAACCTGGTCACCCTCGAGGGCACTCTGTTCAACGCCCTGCGCGCCGCACGCCCCATGGAGATGGCCCCGCCGGAGGCGCTGGAGGAGATCATCAACAGTAGCCGGGGCGATCCGTTCTGCCGGCCCGAGGAGGGGACGCCGGAGGATCTGTTCGGGCGCGTGCGCGGGCGCTACGCGCTGACTAGCAGCAACATCGCCAAGTACGACGCCTACCATGGCGTGGTGATCTACCACGAGCACAACCCGCTGACGTTCACCCGCGAGCAGATCGCCGACTACCTCGCGGTCGGGCTGCGCTGGGGCTACAAGGCGCTGGAGGCCGACCCGGAGGCGCGCTACTACTTCTTTATGTGGAACTGCTTGTGGAAGAGCGGCGCGTCGATCCTGCACGGCCACGCGCAGATCGCCTGCACGCGTGGCCTCCACTACGCCAAGGTCGAGCATCTGCGTCGCGCGGCCCTGCAGTACCGCGAGCAGTACGGTAGCAACTTCTTCGAGGATCTGTTCGCCGCCCACACGGCGGTCGGGCTGGGGGTGGAAGCGCGCGGCGTGCGGCTCCTGGCCTCGCTGACCCCGATCAAGGAGAAGGAGGTGTGGCTGATCAGCGACGCGGTCGACGACCTGCTCGCTGACGGCCTGTACCGCGTGCTCGACTGCTACGTGCACCAACTCGGGGTGCACAGCTTCAACGTGGTACTCTACGTGCCGCCGCTGGCCCCGGCGCCCGAGGATTGGAGCGGCTTTCCCGTCATCGCCCGGTTGGTCGACCGCGGGCCCCTGCAGAACAAGACGGCCGACTTCGGCGCCATGGAGCTGTACGCTAGCAGCGTGGTGGCCAGCGACCCGTTCCGGCTGATGAGCTACCTGCGGCCGGCCTTCGCCGCCTAGCCGGGCGTCACGGATCGGGCTGCAAGCGATAGAGCTGGAGCGCGAACTCCACTGGCTGCGCCGTCTGCGGCAGCCGGTCCACGGGGCGTTCGAGCTGTGGGACGGCGAACACGAACTGGCCGGCGGGCCGCAATCGGAGCCCGGGCGGCGTGGGAAAGCGGGTGCCCTGCGGCACGACCCAGTACACGGTGCGCCCCTCCGCCAGCCAGCGCCGCACTACCGCCACCACGCCCGGCTCCAGCTCCTGGGTGGGCAGGACGACACTCCCGCGCTCGCCGACGTAGTGCAGCGGCAGAGCGAGGCGCAGCCCGGCCGGCGTCCAGGGGAACAGCACGATAGCGTCGGGCGGCACTCGCCCGGCCAGCGCGCGCACCTGGGCCAGCGCGCCGGCGTGCTCGCGGTAGCCCGCGATCGCCGCGGTCGCTTGCCACTCGCCCAAGCCCACCGCCACTCCCAGGGCGATGGTGAGCAGCAGCGGCCCAGCCCCACGGCCAGCGCCTGGCCAGCGGAGCGTGCCGCGCGGGCGCCACCACGAGCACGGGCCGCGCCAGGCCCAATGCCCCACACTAGCAGCGCCGTGGGCGGCGAGCACCAGCAGCCCCGGGAGCACCACCGGGAGGTAGCGCCGCACCGCCCATGGGTGGTCGGCGGAGACGAGCGGGTTAGGCAGGTAGAACGCCAGCGACAGCGCGAGCAGGGCGAGCAGCAGGGCGCCGGGCCGCCAAGAGCCGCTCACCGCGAGCGTGCCCGCGCCGACCAGTGCCAGCAGGAGGCCGAGCGGCGTCACATACCACCCGAGCCGCACCAGGCTCTCGCGTGCCGCGCGCTCCAGCTCGGCGGCCTCGCCGCTCAGCGCGGGAGCCGGCAGCGCCGGCCGCACCAGATAGGCGAACAGGGCCCCCAACACCAGCGCGACCACCAAGGCTACGGGCAGCCACCGCCGGACTGTCGGCTGCCGCGCGTACACCGCTCCGGTCCACACCGCAGCGGCCAGCAGCAGGACGCCTATCACGCCGCCGGCGGCCACCGTCAGCGTGGCGCGGCTGAACGTCATGGTACTGTACGCCGGGGCGAGCGCCGCCGCGTGCCAGATCGCCTGCGCGCCGCCGAGCAGTAGCAGGCCCAGCGCGGGCAGGGCGAACGGGCGCCGCGCGGCGGTCCGCGCCGCCCAGGCGAGGTAGCCAAGCAACACCGGCAGCAGCAGGACGCTATCAGCGCGAGCGAGCAGCAAGCCGCCCCACGCCAGGCCGGCGAGCACGCCCCAGGCCGGCACCGATCGCTCGCGGGCCATGCTGGCAGCAAATAGCCCGCTCCAGAGGAGCAGCTGGGCGGCCGGCTCGGCCATGGTGTAGCGCGCGAACCACACCTGGCCGAGGTTCAGCACGAGCCAGACCGCTGCCAACCAGGCCGCGAGGGGCCCCACGAGCCGCCGCGCGGTCAGGTACACCAGCACCACGGCCAGGGTGGCCAGTAGTGGGTTCACCCAGAGGCCAGCCTCCAGGCCGCCCAGCCCGACGGCGAGGGCGACCAGCGTCGGGTACCAGGGGAAGAAGCCGGGTTCGACTGTGCCAGCAGCCAGGTCCCGCACGAACAGCTGGCCGGGGAAGCGCAGCGGCCAGCCGTGCACGCTCTGGAACAGCCAGTAGTTGCGACTGACATCGCCGAGGGCGGCGCCCAGCGCGGCGAGCGTGGGGTCGTGGTGGACCACGCCCCCCGTGCGCGCGATAGCGATGCCCGTGGCGAAGTAGATGCCCGGGTCGCGGGCGCCGAGAACGTCCTCCCCTGGATGGGCGAACAGCAGCGTGGCCACGCCGAGCAGCGCCGCCAGCGCGAGGCGTTCGCCGGCCGGGCCCCAGCCGCCCAGAGCGGCCAGGCGGGCCAGCGAGCGCTGGCGCATGAGCTGCCAGCTCAGCAGGCCCAGGGCGACCGCCAGCAGGACCGCGAGCAGCACGGGGGCCGAGAAGCGACCGAGCTGGGCGAGTGTCACGCCGAGCCAGGCGGCAGCCAACAGGCCGAGCAGGAGCCGCCGTAGCAGTACGGTCGGCGCCCGCGCGGTGGCACAGGGGCCAGCAAGGGTAAGATCGAGCGCGCCACCCGCCAGGTAGAGGACGAGCGGCGCGACGGCTAGCAGCACGCGGCGATCCGGCACGCCGCGAGGCGACCGGGGCTAGGGGCCCGCGGTGCTCTCCACGCGCTGCAGGACGCGGCAGGCATCGAGCGCGGCCTCGACATCCAGCGCCTCGCGGTCTTGATGGATCGCGCGGATGATCCCCTCGCTGTCGAGGGTGAAGGTGGTACGGCGGACCAGGTAGCGCTGCTCGTCCCACACGCCGTAGGCGCGCGCCACCTCGTGCTTCCAGTCGGACAGCACGGGTAGCGTGGTACCGATCCGTTCGGCGAACGCCTTGGCGACGAAGGGGTTCTCCTGGATCACGCCGAGGACCTGGGTATTCAGCTCGCCGTAGGCCGACTCACGGTCGGCGTAGTTGGTCAGCTCCTGCGTTCAGCCCGGGCTGAAGGCCCAAACGTAGAAAGCGATCTGGACAGGGCGGCCGCGGAACTGGCTGAGCGATACCTCTTGGCGGTTCTGGTCCTGCAGCGTGAAGTCCGGGGCGCGGTCGCCCACGTGCAGCACGCGTGGCTCGGCCGCAGGGGTACTGGCGGCCGCCGCGGGGCCCGTGGGCGCGAGCGCGCTCTGACAGGCCACGAGCAGCAGGGCGGCGAGGGCGAGGCCGGGAAGTAGGGCGGCGCGCAGCATAGGACCGCTCCCTTCTCGCTACGAGCTGGCGGCGAACAGGGCGGCGAGCTTGCTGTCCAGCTCCGCCCGCGAGAGCGCCCCCAGCTTCAGATCGCGAATCACGCCATCGGGGCCGACGAAATACGTGGTCGGCGCGCTGGTCACGTTATAGCGTTTGACCTCGCTGCCATCGGGGTCGCGCACGAAGGTGAGCGTGAACCCGCCCTGCTCGACCCAGCGACGCATCACCGCCTCGGGCTCCTCGATGTCCACGGCGATCACCACCAGGCCGCGCTCGCGGTAGCGCTCGTACGCCTCCTGCAGCAGGGGCATCTCCTCGCGACAGGGCACACACCAGGTGGCCCAGAAGTTGATCACCACCGGCCGGCCCTGGAAGTCCGCCAGGCGCACGGTACGCCCATCGAGGCCCGGCAAGGCGAACGCTGGCGCGGGCCCGCCCAGGCGGGCCACTGGCGCGGCCGGGGCGCAGTTGACGGCCGCCCCCAGCAGGATGATCCCTCCCAGGGCCAGCACGGCCGGCGCGCCGCGCGGCAAGAATGTGTCGATCGGTCGTGCTCGCTGCATGTCCCGCCTCGCCGGGGCTAGAACACGAAGCCCCAATTGAAGTACTGCGGCAGCCGCAGGAACAGGCCGGTGAGCATCAGTACGCCCACCCCGACCAGGAACAGGCCACTGAGCAGCTCGACTAGCCCGAAGTAGCGGCTGAGCCGCTTCCACAGCAGGGTGGCCGAGCCGAGCGCGGCGGCCGTGAGCAGGAACGGCACGCCGAGGCCCAGCGAGTAGGCGGTGAGCAGCACCGCGCCCTGGGCCATGGTATCGGTGAAGGTGGCCAGGCCGATGATGCCCGAGAGGATGGGCCCGATGCAGGGCGTCCAGCCCGCGGCGAATACCACGCCGACCGCGAACGACAGCGGTAGTGAGGGAGCCCCCCGGCGCTGCAGCTCGAAGCGCTTCTGCCGGTACAGCAGCGGGATGCGCAGCAGGCCGGCCACATGCAGGCCCATGACGACCAGCACCACCCCGCCGATCTGGCGCAGCAGCTGGACGAACCCCGGGAACAGGAACAGGTCGATCAGGCGGACAATGGTCCACAGCAACACGAAGACGGTGGTAAAGCCTAGCACGAACGCCAGCGCGTGGCTGAGCGTGGTGCCGCGGCGCACGGTGGGAGCGCCCGGGCTGAGCGAGGCACCGACGAGATGGCCCAGGTAGGCGGGCACCAGTGGCAGCACGCAGGGCGACAGGAAGGAGAGGATCCCCGCCCCGAAAGCGACGCCCGCGCTCAGTAGCGACAGGCCCGTGATCTCCATCACTCTCGTTGGCCTTCAAGCGGCGCGCCCAGCCCCAGGGGTGCGCGCCAGGCCTCCCGCCTCAGTCTAGCAAGCCGCCATGGCCCGCGCCCACGCTATCGGGGCTGGGCGGGCCGGGGCCGCCGCTAGACCATCCGGGAACGGGTTACACGACCTGCACGTTGGCAGGGCCGAGCAGCTGGCGCAAGGCCCGCTCGACGGTGGGTGTGCAGGCCACGCGCGCTTCGGGCACCAGCAACCGATACTCGGCGTCGCCATGCACGAGCAGCAGCTCGTAGGTATCGGGGCCGGGCTGCCGGCTGAGCAGCGCGTGCAGCGAGCGTAGGCGGCTGTAGTCGGTATCGTCGTCGCCCTCGCGCACGAAGCGCAGGCGCAGGTGCCGCGCTGGCGCGGGGCTGAGCTCGGTCCCGGTGGGCGCCGCGCCGGCGGCAGCAGCACTGGCCTCGGTGGCACGGGCCCAGGCGGGCGGCGCGGACACGGCCGTGGCAGGCGGGTCGGGCTCCACGGGCGGGGGCTCGCTGCCAGGCGGGGGCGGCGTCCACTCCTCCGCCGCCTCGCAGATCAGCTGGCGGCCGGGGCGCTCGTCGCGGCCGCTATCGAGGCGCCCTTCTACGATGACGATCGCATCGTCGCGCCACAGCTCGGCGGTGCGCTCCAGTGTACGCGGGAAGACGATCACCTCGATCGAGCCGTGCAGGTCCTCGAGCTGCGCGACGACCATCGTCTCGCGCTTCTTGGTGAGGATGCGCCGCACGCCGCTGAGCACGCCGGCGAGGGTGACCTTTTCGTTGCCGGTCTCCTCGCTCAGGCTGGCGGTGGTGGCCGTCACGCGGCCGCGCAGCCAGCGGGCGGCATCCTGGAACGGGTGGTCGGATAGATAGACCCCCAGGGACTCTTTCTCCCAGGCGAGGCGCTCGCGCGGGCTGACCGTCGGCACGGGCGGCAGCGGCGTGGTCGTGCCCGCCGCCTCGGGGCTGTCGGCGTTCTCCCCCAGCAGCGCGAAGAGCGAGGCTTGGCCCCGCGCCTCGGCGCGCTGCGCGGCCTGCGCGCTGGCCAGGCAGCTGTCCAGCGCGGCCAGCAGGCGCTCGCGCGGGCCGAAAGCGTCTAGCGCCCCCGCCTTGATGAGACTCTCGATGACGCGCTTGTTGAGCGCGCGTAGGTCGACGCGGCGGCAGAAGTCATCGAGCGAGCGGAACGGCCCGCCGCGCGCGCGCTCGGCCAGGATGGCGTCGACCGCGCCCTCGCCGACGTTCTTGATGGCGCCCAGCCCGAAGCGGATGGCGCGGCGGGGCTCGCCGGCGGCGTCGCGGCCCTCGACCTGCTCGACGGTGAAGTGCTTCTGGCTGCGCTGTACATCGGGCGGCAGCACCTCGATGCCCAGCCGGCGGCACTCGCCAATCGCGGCCACGACTTTATCGGTGTCGTCGCCCTGGCAGGAGAGCACAGCGGCCATGTACTCCACCGGGTAGTTGGCCTTGAGGTAGGCCGTTTGGTAGGCCACGTAGGCGTAGCACACGGCGTGCGAGTTGGCCGAGACGAGCCCGTTGGCCAGGAGGTAGTTATGGTAAGGCGCAGCCATGGTCAGGTTGTAGGTCGGCTGCTCGCCGAGCGGCTCGATCGCGGCGATCGTGTCGGCGACTAGCCGCGTGGGCGGGCGATACGCCGCTGGGGCCGCGATCTCCAGCGCGCCGCCCGCCACAGGCGGCAGCGCCGACGGCCACGCCGCGGCCCTTCGTCCTCCCCTTCCCCGATACGTGGGGGCGCGGCCAGGGGCGTCGGTGCCGACCAGCAGCGTGCCCCCGACGCCGATCTCGCGCAGCGGGCGGAAGCCCTGCGGCGTGTAGAACTTGTGGTCCAGCGTGCACACCACCTGCCGTCCGCCAGCGGTGGTCAGCCGCACGGTAGGCTTGGTGCCGGTGGGGAACGCCTCGACCACGCGGTTGGGCATCAGGCGCCCGTGCTCGTCCACGCTCAGCAGCCACGTGCCGGGGGGCACGCGGTCCACGCGGTGGCGGCGGCCCTGCAGATCCACCAGCTCGGTGTCGCCGGCCAGGCACTTGTTGAACGCGTAGCCGGCGAACGGCTCGATGTACTCCCAGATCTGGTTGGCCACCCGCTCGTCGACCCCGTTGGCCCGCGCGCCGGCCAGGAAGTGCTCGCGCTGCTGGCGCATCTCCTCGGGGATCTTCTTGCCCATGGCGCGGCGCAGGATGTCGGCCTGGCCGAGACTGAACCCCGCGATGGCGCGCACGATCTGGAGCACCTGGTCCTGGTAGACGATGACCCCGTAGGTCTCGCGCAGGATCGGCTCCAGCGCCGGGTGCAGGTACTGGGGCTGGATGCGCCCCTCCTTGCCCGCGATGAAAGTGGGGATATGGGCCATCGGGCCGGGGCGATACAGGGCCACCATCGCCGCCAGATGGCGCACGTTGGTCGGCTTCAGCTCGCGGATATAGCGGCGCATGGCCTGCGACTCGAGCTGGAACACGCCGGTGGTGTCGCCCTCGCTGAGCATGTGAAAGGTGCGCGGGTCGTCCTCGGGCAAGCGGTTGAGGTCGATGTCGATGCCGCGGCTCTCTTTGATGAAGCGGACGGCGCTCTCCAGAATGGTCAGGTTGGCCAGCCCCAGGAAGTCGACCTTGAGCAGGCCGATCTTCTCCAGCGACTTCTGGTCGTACTGGGTCATCAGGAAGTCGCCCTTGGCCACCTTCTGGAGCGGCGTGTTGAGCACCAGCGGCTCGCCCGACACCACCACCCCGGCTGCGTGGGTCGAGGCGTGGCGGATGGTGCCCTCGACCGAGCGCGCGGTGTCGATCAGGCGGCGCAGGCGAGGCTCGGTATCGTAGAGCCGGCGCAGCTCGGCATTGTCTTGCAGCGCCCGCTCGATGGTGATCCCGAGCGGTAGGGCGGGGATCAGCTTGGCCACGCGATCGACCTCGGCCAGCGGGTAGCCGAGCGCGCGCCCGACATCGCGGATGGCCGCGCGCGCCAGGAGGCGCCCGAAGGTGGCGATCTGCGCCACGTGGTCACGGCCGTACGTCTCCACGACGTAGTTGATCACCTCGTCGCGGCGGTTGTCGGCGAAGTCCATGTCGATATCGGGCATCTGGATGCGCTCGGGGTTCAGGAAGCGCTCGAAGGTGAGCCCGTACTCCAACGGGTCGATGGTGCTGATCCCCAGGCAGTACAGCACGATGCTGCCCGCCGCCGAGCCCCGTGGCCCACAGGGGATGCCGCGTTCGCGCGCGTAACGCACGAAATCCCACACGAACAGCATGTAGGTGGAGAAGCCGGTCTTCTCGATGACGCTCAGCTCGTACTCTAGCCGCTCCTCGGCGTCACGGCGATCGGGGCCGTACAGCTCGCGCAGGCGCTGGCGGCAGATCCGGGAGAGGTAGGCGTGCGGGTGCTCGTTCTCCGGGATGAACTTGAGCTTCGGAAAGTCGAGCCGGTCGAAGCGCAGCTCCAGATGGCAGCGCTCGGCGATAGCGACAGTGTTAGCCAGCGCCTCGGGTAGCTCGCGGAACAGCGCGGCCATCTCCTGTGGGCTCTTGAGGTAGTGCTGCCCGCCTTCCATGCGCATGCGCTTAGGGTCGTCGTAGGTGCTGTTGGTGCCGATACACAGCAGGATGTCGTGTGCGGCGGCGTCGTCGGGGCGCACGTAGTGCAGGTCGTTGGTCGCGACCAAGCCGAGGCCGAACTCGCGGCTGAGCTGGATCTTCGCCCGTGTGATGGCGGGCTGGAAGGCCAGGCCGTGATCCTGGATCTCCAGGAAGAAATTCTCCGGCCCGAACAGGTCGCGGTAGAACGCGGTGGCGCGACGCGCGGCATCGAGGTCGCCCTCGCGGATGGCGCGGCCGATCTCGCCCGAGGGGCAGCCGGAGGTAGCGATCAGGCCGCGGCAGTGCTCGGCCAACAGCTGCTTGTCGATGCGCGGCTTGTAGTAGAAGCCCTCCAGGTGCGCCTTGGTGACCAGTTGCAGGAGGTTGCGGTAGCCGTCGAGGTCCTGCGCGAGCAGGGTCATGTGATAGCCGGCTTTGTCCTCGGAGCCCGCGCGATCGGTGTGCCGGCGCGGGGCGACGTACGCCTCCACGCCCAGGATGGGTTTCACACCCGCCTTCTTGGCCTCGAGGTAGAACTCAATGGCGCCGTACATCGCGCCGTGGTCGGTGAGCGCGATAGCGTCCATCCCCAGCGCGCGCGTCTGCCGCACGAGGTCCTTGATGCGGCTGAGCCCATCGAGCAGCGAGTACTCGCTGTGCACATGCAGATGCGTGAACCGGGGCGCAGTGTCGGCCATCACCACTCACTCCGAAGCGCCAGCGATGAGCGGCCCGGCGCCGCCACGCCGGGCCGCGAGCCGCCCCCGCAACCGGTGCCCTTGCCAGCCCCAAAGCCCCGCAAGATGTTGTGGTAGGCGGTTCAGGGGTCATGGTAGCGAGCGAGGTGGGGCAGCCGTGAAGGGGCGGACGAGGACTGGTGGTCACGAAACCTGAATGTTCACAGAGGCGCGAGTAGCGGCGCGCGCGGCCCGCGAGAGCGTGCTATAATGCGCGCGCTGGAAAGCAGCCGGCGCCGCGCTCAGCAGCCGAGGCCAGGCCGCTCCCGCAGGCGATGGCAGCGTCAGCGGCTCCCGGGCATCCGCTTTTCCCAGCGCACTGTCGGTCGGGGCCTCTGGCGGCTGCCGATCGGGCTCCAGGGAGGAGAGCGTCGTGGCCTTCAGCGACAAGATCCTGACCTGCCGGGAGTGCGGCACCACCTTCGCCTTCACCGCGGGGGAGCAAGAGTTCTTCGCCCAGAAGGGGTTCACCAACGAGCCCAGCCGCTGCCCGTCCTGCCGTGCCGCGCGGCGCGCCGCGCTGGCCACGGGCCGCAGCGACCCCTATAGCGCGCCGAGCGACCCGCTCGGCGAGTCGCGGCGCCCGCGCGAGATGCACGAGACCGTCTGCGCCGCCTGCGGGGGGGTCGCGCGCGTGCCGTTCCTGCCGCGGGGCGACCGCCCCGTGTATTGTTCGAGCTGCTTCGAGCGCGAGCGGACCTACCGCTGAGCACGGCCCTGGCACCCCGCCCCAGCAGCGCGCTATCCTTTCCCGACGCGATGGCGGGCCGCGCCCCCGGCCACGCCCGGGCGCGCGACGTCGTGGGCGCGCGAGCGGACGCGAGCGGCCCTGTGAGGGAGGGGACATGCGAGTCCAGGTGACCGCGGTCGTTCTGGGAGCGCTGCTGGCGGGGGCGTGGGCCACACCGGCAGCCGCGCAGTATCCGCCGCCGTACGGTGCGCCGTATCCCGTCGCCCCCGGCTACGGGCAACCCGCACCCCCGCCGGGCTACGCGCCGCCGGGCGCCCCGGCGCCCCAGCAGCAGGGGTACGACCCCTATGCCGCCTACGCCACGAACCCCTACGCGCCTGCTGGTCAGGCTACCCCCTGGTCGGGCTACTACCCCTGGCCGGCGTCAGCGGGGCAGGGGGGGCCGCCGGCCGCCAATCAGCCCGGCCAGGCACCGCCCGGCACGAATATGGCCGTGCCGGGTGCCAACGTTGGGGCCCAGGTGGGGCCGGCGGGGTTCGCCAGTGCCACGGGGGCGCCGGGAACTGCCCTCCCACCGGCGCCGACCGCCGGCGGCGCCTTCACCGACCAGATCCGCGTCTTGGACGCCGGCGACAACCAGGCGGGGCTAGACCCCAGCCCCGCGCGTGTGGTGGTGAACCAGCCGATCACGTGGGTCAATCTTTCCAGCGGGCTGGTGCAGATCGTGGCCGAAGACGGCAGCTCGTTCGACTCCGGCCCGCTCGCGCCGGGCGACTCGTTCACTTTCACGCCGACGCTGATCGGCACGTTCTATTACCACGACAAGCTGCGGCCCTGGGTGCGTGGCGCCCTGATCGCGGTGCCGGAGCCGCCGGCGCGTCCGCAGCAGAGCGACCAGCAGGCGGCGCCGCAGGCCCCGCCCAGCCAGCCGTCCCAGCAGGGAGCACCCGCGCAGCAGGCGCCGCAGGGGCCCGCGCCGTCCCAGGCACAGCCGGGAACGCCGCCCCAGGCGCAGCCCGCGCCTTACCCGCCGCCGGCGCCGTACGCCCCGTATGGCGCGCAGGTGCCGTACCCGCCCGCGGGGACGGCGCCGTACGGCTACCCGCCGGCGCCGTCCTCGCCGCCGGCGCCGTACCCGCTGCCGCAGTACTGAACGAGCGCCGCCTAGGGCCATTTGGCCCGTGGGCGGCCAGTGCAGGAGCCCGGCTCATGGAGATCGCCGATCTGAGCGTGCGGCGATTCGCCGCCGACAAGTTGCAGAAGCTCAACCTGTTCGAGACGCCGCGCTGCTTCGCCGACGTCTACTGCCTAGAGGCCGGCCAGGAGCAGGCGCCGCACGCGCACGAGGGGGCCGACAAGCTGTACGTTGTGCTGGAGGGCCGCGCCCTGGTGCGGGTCGGCGAGGAGGAGCGCGAGTTGCGGCCCCAGCAGGCGGCGCTGGCCCCCAGCGGCCAGGCGCACGGCGTGCGCAACCCGGGGCCGGAGCGACTGACGCTGCTGGTGTTTATGGCCCGCGACGCCGGCCCGGCCAGCTAACGCCGCGCGCCCCGCCAGACCAGAAAAGACAAGGAGCGGCCCGATGGTCCAGACCGCCGACGACGTCCAGGCGTTCCTCGCCGCCCTGACGCATGAGCTGCAAGCCCCGGGGCGCTGTCAGGCCACCCATCCGGTGGTCGAGGATATCGTGGCCGGGCGCCTGTCGCGCGAGCAGCTGAAGCGCTGGGTGGCGCAGCAGTACCTGTTCAGCCGCACGGTCCCGCGGCTAGTCTGCCTGCGCTACGCCCAGGTGACCGACCCGGAGGTCCAGGCGCACCTAATGGAGGTGATCGCCGAGGAGCTGGCGGGCCAGCAGACGGGCACCGAGAGCCACGTGCGGCTGCACGCCCGGACGGCGCTGGCCCTGGGCCTGACGCTGGACGAGCTCGAGGCGACCCCGCCCAATCCCGAGACGCGTGCGCTGATCTACTGGCAGGAGCTGGTGATCCGCTCGCGGCCGTGGTTCATTGCGCTGGGCATGAAGTACGGCGACGAGGGCCAGTTCGCCGCGGCGGCGGCGCGGCTGGCGCCCGCGCTCCAGCAGCACTACGGTCTAAGCGCCGACGACGTGCTGTTCTACTCGGCCCACGTGGAGGCCGACGCCGAGCATGGCCGCTTCTACGCCGACATCATCCGCAAGTATGTGGCCACGCCGGCCCTGCGCGCCGAGCTGCGCGAGTGCGTGCTCACCGCCGCCGAGCTGTGGTGGGACATGTGGTACGCCGGCGCGTACCGCGAGCGCCCGCGCGCGCTGAGCGGGCCGCGCTCACAGCCCCAGGGCCATGGCGAGTAGGCCCGCCACTACGCCGACCACCGCGCACAGCACCCCTAGGGCCACCAGGACCCGCAGCGGGAAGGTGCGCCCGAGCATCACCAGCGAGGGCAGGCTGAGGGGGGCGAGCGTCAGCAGCAGCGCGCCAGCCGGCCCGGCGCCCACGCCGTAGGCGAGCAGGGTCTGCACGATCGGGATCTCGCCGGCGGTGGGGATGACGAACAGCGTGCCCGCGATCGCCATACCGACTACGGCCGGCAGGTTATTGCCGATCTCGGTCCCCAGGGCCGGGAACAGGAACGCCCGCGCGGCGCCCAGCACGCCGACCAGGATGATGTACTCCGGCAGCAGCCAGGCGGCGAAGCGGGCGAGCGACCGCAGCCAGCGGAGCGGCCAGGGCCGCGGGTCGTACTCCGGCTCCAGCAGCCCCGTGGAGGCGGCGCTCTGCTGGGCCTCGCGCTCGGTGAGGCGCACGGCGAGCCAGGCGCCGCCGAACACCAATACCAGGCCGAGCGCGAGGCGTAAGGCGACCCATGGCCAGCCGAGCGTGAACAGCATGAACACGAGCACCGCGGGGTTGAGCGTCGGGTTGCCGAGGAAGAAGGCCACCGCGCAGCCGATGGAGGCCCCGCGCTTATACAGCCCGGCGACGACGGGAACCGAACAGCAGGAACACATCATGCCCGGCAGCGCGAGCACCCCACCGAGCACGGAGGTGCTGAAGCGGCGGCTGCCCAGCACGCGCGCGAGCCAGTCGCGCGGGACCACGCTGTCGAGCGTGGCAGCGAGCAGCAGGCCGAGCAGCATCGCCTGCCACACCGCCTGGAAGTAGCGCTGGGCGTAGTCGAGCGCCGCCTCCAGCGAGGCGGGCGGGGGCGCGGTCTGCGTCCCGTACACGATCGGGTTGCCAAGCGTGTGGCTGGAGGCGACGGCGAAGGCGCGCGCCCAGTAGGGGCTCCATTTCACGATGAACAGCCCCACCACCGCGATGACCAGCAACAGCCCGAAGCCCAGAAGGTACTCGCCACGCCGCGTGCGCGTCGTCGTTGGCGCCGATACCTGCCCCTGCATGCTCCGCCTCCCGCAAGCCGCCGAGCTACCCCGTCTGCATCAATTACTAATCGATGGTATTAGGCTAAGTCAATAGCTGTGCGACCACGCCACCGCCAGCTCGGTCGCTGCGGCCTGGGCCAACCAGCTACCGCGGCACGGCGGCTTGGGAAGGCAGGCAGGGGAGTGGCAGGGTGGGGGACGAGATGCCCCGGGCGCGCGGGGGGGAGCGTGCTCCCGCCGGCATCGGCACGCGGCCGCTCGGCGCCAACCGCGTCGTGACATGGCCCGACTGGGTGCCCGCCCCCCTGCCGCCTGCGGCTACGGTTAGACAGGGCCGGGGAACTGCTGCGGATCGTATTGACTTAAGTCAGGCCAGCGAGTATCCTCAACCGCGACTTGCCGCTCGCCAGGCTGGTGGGGAGTGGCCGCTGGAGTGCGAAATGGCAGGCTGGCCTCGGACGCCTGCGGGCAGCGATGGGCGGGGTGCCGCGGCTCTCGGCCTCGATGTGCACGTGCTGCGCTTCCGGGCTGAGGTGACCAGCGAGCTACGCTTGCCGGTGGCGGCCGGCGCGGCGCTGCGCGGGGCGCTGTTCGCGGCGCTGCGGGCGGGGTTCTGCCTGGCCGCGCGGGGGCCGGAGTGCGGTCAGGGCGAGATCGCGGCGCGCTGCCCCGTGTGTTTCCTGTTGGCGCCGGTCGAGGCCGGGCATCGGCGCGGCCAGGACGTGCCACGGCCGTACGCCCTGCGCGTGCCGTTCGCTGGCCGCGAGGTGGTGTACGCCCCGGGGCAGAGCTTCGAGTTCGGCATGGCTACGTTCGGGCGGGCGCTGGAAGCGTTCCCCTACGCGTTGCTGGGCATCCAGACGATGGGCGAGCGAGGGATGGGCGCGCGGCGCGCGGGCAGCTTCCGGCTGGCCGAGGTGTGGGCCGAGCACCCGCTGGCGGGCCGGCAGGAGCGCGTGTACCGCGCCGGCGAGGCGACGGTGCGCGCGCCGGCGCTGCCGGTCACGGCGGCCGATGTGGCGGCAGAGGCGCGGGCGCTGGCGCGGCGGGGGGCCGGGCGCCGGTTGCGGCTGACGTTTGCCACGCCGACGCGGCTGATCGAGGAGGGCCGGCTGGTGAAGCCCCCGGATTTTCGCTTGCGGCCGCTGGTGGCGCGGCTGCTGGAGCGGCTGGACGCGTTGGGGGCGCGCTACGGCGAGGGGGCGCTGGCGGCCAGTGTGGCGCCGCTGCTGTACGCGGCCGAGCAGGCACGGGTAGTAGAGCAGCGGCTGGGGTGGCGCGAGGTGTTCCGCGCGTCGGGGCGCCACGGGCGGCTGCTGCCGATGAGCGGGCTAGTGGGCGACGTGGTGGTGGAGGGCGAGCTGGGGCCGCTGCTGCCGTGGCTGGTGTGGGGCAGCCTGGTGGGCGTGGGCAAGGACGCCACGATGGGCAACGGCGCGCTCGTGCTCGCGCCCGCGTGAGGTGTCGCACTCCCGGCGCCGCCGCGGAATAGCTCCACAGACAGGGGCGGTCGCCCCGGCTAGGAGAGGAGGTTATCCATGCCCCGCCCGCTGCTGCCGCCCGCTAGCGTGCGGCTGTTCTGCCCGCTGTGCCGTCAAGAGTTCGCCGAGCTGGACGTCAACACGCAGCGCCTGGCCAGCGCCATCTGCCGGGCGCGGCGCGCGCACGCCGCCGAGTGTCACTCCGAGCTGGGGGACTAGTCGGACACGGGCGAGCGGGGAGGGGCGATGGCGCCGCGGGCGCAGGTGGCCGCGCTGGCGGTCGCGGGCGAGCGGCCCGATCACTGGCTGGTCATCGATGAGTACGGCAGCTTCCTCGGCCTGCACGGCGAGCGGCTGCGCGTCACGGTCAACGGCGAGGTGCGCGTGGAGCGCGCGCTAGTGGGCCTGGAGCACGTGCTGGTGGTGGCGCACGGGGTGGCGTGCAGCAGCGACGCCCTGCGCGCCTGCGCCGAGCACGGCGTGCCCGTGACGTTCGTCTCGTCGCTGGGCAAGCCGTACGCGCGGGTGGTCGCGCCGGAGCTGACGGGCACGGTGCAGACGCGCCGCCAGCAGCTGTTGGCGTACTACGACCAGCGCGGCGTGCACCTGGCCAAGGCGTTCGCCATGGCCAAGCTGCGCAACCAGGCGGTGCTGCTCAAGTACATGGCCAAGTACCGGCAGCACACGGAGCCGGAGGTGTTCGCCATCGCCCGCGAGGCGGCGTTCGTGTGCGAGGACCTGGCGCGGCAGGTCGAGGAGACGCAGGGCGCAGACACCGAGGCCGTACGGCTGCCGCTGATGGCGCTGGAGGCGCAGGGAGCGCGGCACTACTGGGACGCCGCGCGGCTGCTGGTGCGGCCGGACCTCGCCTGGCCGCGGCGGGAGACGCGCGGGGCGGCCGATCTGGTGAACCAGCTGCTGAACTACGGCTACGGGATTCTCTACGCGCAGGTGGAGCAGGCGATCCTGCTGGCGGGCTTGGACCCGTACGGCGGGTACCTCCATGAGGATCGCCCGGGCAAAATCTCGCTGGTCCTCGACCTGATCGAGGAGTTCCGACAGCCGGTGGTCGACCGCGCGGTGTTCGCGCTGCTGAACCAGCGGGTGGCGGTCGGGCAGGATGCCGATGGGCGGCTGGATCGCGCCACCCGGCAGGTCGTCGTGCGGCGGGTGCAGGAGCGGCTGGAGAGCCCCGAGCCGTTTCGCGGGCGCCGGCCGCGGCTGCGCACCATCCTGCAGGGCCAGGCGCGCGCGCTGGCCACCTACCTGCGCGGCGACAGCGGCCCCTACGTGCCGTACGTCAGCCGCTGGTGAGGCGTCGCACTCCGCGCGCGACCGCGGAAGCTATAGCAGAACACATCGCCGAGCCCGCACCGAGGGCGGCGCGGCCATGGCGTCGCTCAGCCCGCCACCTGGCGCCTCCCGCGTGGCAATCCGGCGAGGAGGGGGCCATGGGAGGCTGGGACGCGGCCGCGTACCGAGCGTTCTTCCGCGACCTCACGGGGCACGAGCCGTACCCCTACCAGGTCGAGGTCGCGCGGCGGCTGGCCAACCGCGAGAACCTCGTCGTCGGTGCGCCCACCGGCGCGGGCAAGACGCTCACGGTGCTCGTGCCGTTTCTCTATCCTGGCTGGACGCCGCGGCCAGCGCGATTGATCTACGCGCTGCCGCTGCGGACGCTGGCGCAGAGCATCTACCGCGAGGCGCGGGCGCTGGTACAGCGCGCCGGGCACGATGCCGAGCGCGTCACCATGCAGACGGGCGAGCAGCCCGACGACGAGTTCTTCGCCCGCGGCCAGATCATCATCACGACCTACGACCAGGTATTGAGCGGCCTGCTGGAGGGCCCATACGGCCTGTCGCCCAGCCAGCACAACCTCAACGCGGCGGCCGTGGTCGGCGCGTTGGTGGTGTTCGACGAGTTCCACCTGATGGCGCCCGCGCTGGCATTCCTGACCGGCGTGGCGGGCCTGCACGTGTTCCGCGAGCTCACGCAGAGCGTTTGGATGACTGCCACGGCCACGGCGCGGCTGCGCCACGAGCTGGCCGAGGCGCTACAGTGCGCCGATGCGAGCCCCGATGAGGGGGCGGTTGCTCAGCTGCCCACCGTGGCGCACGTGACCCGACGGCTGCGCTACCACGCCGCGCCGCTAACACCCGAGGCGGTGCTGGCCGCCTCTAGCGGGCGGACGATCGCCATCTGCAACACGGTGGGCCGCGCCCAAACGCTGTACACCGCCCTGCGGGCCGCGCTGCCCCCCGAGGTACCGTGTCTGCTGCTGCACTCGCGCTTCTTCAAGCCCGACCGGACCGCCAAGGAAGCGCAGCTCGCCGCGCTGCTGGGCAAGGGGCGCGCCGAGCGGGCGGTGTTGGTAGCCACCCAGGTGGTGGAGGCGGGCATCGACATCTCCTGCGACGACCTGCACACCGAGCTGTGCCCAATGAACGCGCTGGTCCAGCGCGCCGGCCGCTGCGCCCGCTACCCGTACGAGCAGGGGACCGTGCACGTGTACGACCTGCCGGACCAGGCGCGCGCCTGGCTGCCGTACGGGACCAGCGGCGCACCCGATCCGGCGCTGGAGGCCACACGCGACCTGCTGGCGGGGCTGGGGGGCGAGGCGACGCTGACCCCCCAGCAGGCGGCGCAGTGGGTGGAAGCGGTCCACCACGAGGGCGATGCCGCGGCGCTGCGCGTGGGCTGGCGCGGGCGCCGCGACGAGGTCCTGACACTGATCCAGCGTCACGCCTTCCAGCGGCAGACGAGCCGCGTGGCGCACCTCATCCGTGAGGAGGGCGTGGGCGACCTACGCGTGATCGTCGCGCCCGCCCATGCGCTGCCCGAGGACCCGAGTCGCCGCGAGGCGGTGACCGTGCCGAGCTGGGCGGTACGGGCGGCGCTCGACGCGACTGCGGGCGATAGTGGGCCGGTGGCCTGGGGCTGGACGTTCGGCGACGAGCCGCGCTGGGAGCCGCTGGCGCGGGGCGCCGACCTGTCTGGCCAGTACGTAGTGTGCTTGTCGCCGGCTGTGGCGCGCTACACCGCGGAGGTCGGGCTGGAGGTGGGCAGCGCGGGCGAGGCGGTCAGTCCCGAGCGGGTGCCACCGCCGCGGCCGGGCTATCGGCCGATGCAGGTGGAGAGCTGGGCACACCACGCCCGCGCGGTGGCCTGCGAGGCCCGGCGACGCGTCGAGCAGGAAGACGATCCCACGGGCTGGCTGGGCGAGGGCTTCCAGCGGCGCTACGGCATCCCGCCCGATGCGCTACGCGAGGCGGCCGAGCTGTGCGGCCTGCTGCACGATCTCGGCAAGCTACAACAGGGTTGGCAGGCGTGGGCCGAGGCCTGGCAGCGCAGCAAGGACCCCGTCTTCGCGCTGCGAGCGGCGCTGGCGCACACCAGCTACGACCCCGACGACCCCCGCGACCGTGCGCGCCAGCGCGAGTTCCCTGTCAAGCGCCCTACGCACGCTGCCCAGGGCGCGTACCTGGCGCTGGCCGCGCTGCACAGCCGCTTTCCGAACCTGGAGCCGCGCGCGGCGCTGATCGCCGCGATCCAGGCGGCCATCCTGGCGCACCACGGCGGCTGGCTGCCCGACGCCGAGGACCTCGGCCTGCAGCCGCTGTGGGCCGGCTGGCCGAACGACCTGCGGGGCGCGAAGATCAACGGCCAGGTGCCCGGCGCGGTGCCGCGCCTGCTGGGCGCCGCGGCCCGGCGCGCGTTGCTCGAGCGCGCGGTCAAGACAGTGAGTGATTCCTCGGTGCTGGCCGAGTACTGGCCCCTAGTGGCGTACCTCACACGCACCTTGCGGCTCGCCGACCGGCGGGCGACAGCGGAGGCGGGTAGCGAATGAACGAGACGATCTTTCAGGTGCCGCGCGCCACGGGCACGCACGCCGACGTGCTGCTGGCTGTCGGGCTGGCCGACCTGCTCCAGCAGGCGACCGATGAGCCGGTGCAGCTGCGGGCGCGCGGGGCGCTGTACGAGGTCGTGGCGCGGCTGCCGGAAGACTGGCCACAGCGGCTGCCGACCGACGCGGGCTACCAGTATCTGCGCCCGAAAGCCTCCGCGGCCGTGCCGGCTGTCGTGCCGGCCGACCGCGTGCTGGACTACGAGACCGAGCGCGACCGCGTGCGCCGCTGGCGTGAGCTCCAGCAGAGCGCCAAGGGAAAGGAAAATGACCCCGCGCTGCGGGAGCAGCTCGACCTGCTCAAGCCACGCGACGACTGGCGCCACTGGCAGGTGCTGAACACGCTGCAGGGCGACGACAACACCAACAAGGTGCTCGTCGCGCTGGCCGAAATGTCGCCCGAGCAGGCGCGGGCGCTGATCGCGCGGGCCCTGGAGGCGCTGCACGCGGGCCGGCCGGCGGGTGTCACCTGGAAGGTGTCCTCGGTGCAGCTGTTCGCGCCCAACGCGGCGAAAGGCTACGCGCGCCTGAAGCCCGACTCGACGGACCGCAACGACAAGACGAAAGAAGCGTGGGTCGATCCGTTCGCCGAGTGGCTGCGCTACCGCGGCTACTTCCTGGCCACCTGCCCGTTCTTCACGGGCTCCAAGAGCGAGGGGATCCGCATCCTCACGCCCCAGCCCGCGGACATCGCCGTCCGCAGCCTCCAGACGGTGGTGGGCGAGCTGCGCCGGGCGGCGGTGTACGGGGCGGAGCCGAAGCTCGACGCGCTCGCGGTGCTGGCTCTGGCGCGGACGCTGATCCGCCACTCGGAGCTGTACGCACGGGTCGGGGCCGCCGACGAGCAGGTCGAGGAGCTGTTCGCGCTGTTCGGCCGTACGCCCGCGAGCATCATCAGCGGCGTGGCCATCACCCACTACGTCTCGCTCGGCCAGGCGCGGGCGGTCGCGCAGGTGGGCGAGCTGGCGCTACCTGACTGGTTCCCGATGCACACTCCCGAGGATGCGCGTGCCTGGCTGGACATCCTAGAGGAGCACCGGCGCGTGCTGGCCAGCCTGCGCGACGACCGCTCGGACGAGATCGGGCTGCTGGTCGACTACCGGCGCTTCCTGCAGCGGCGCGGGCGGGCGGCGCTCGACGCGTTGGTGGAGTTCATGGGGGCGTACGGCGCCTTCTTGCTGCGGGCGCGGGAGCAGCGGCGGCGCGTGGCGCAGTTCACTACAGAGCACTTCCGTGCGCTAGTGAGGGGGATGATGGGCGAGTACCTGAAGATCCTCGACGACCCCGGCTTCCAGGCGGTCGCGGCCGCCGTGCGCAACGCGACGGTGAGCGCGCAGGCGCTGAAGGCACAGGGCCGCACCGACTACCGCGAGATCCGCTACGACCTCTTGCCCGAGATCCGGCGGCGCCGCTCGCTGCCCGACGGGCACGCCTTCATGGAGACGATCGCCGAGTTCATCGCCAGCTACAACTACGAGAACGCGCGGCGCCGCGAGATGAAGGTGCGGGCCCCGCGCAACGTGACCACCGAGGAGCTGCGCGCCTTCGCGGCGCTCGTAGAGGAGCACTCGGCGCCGCTGGTCGGCGCGCTGCTGGCCGCCTACGGCTCCTGCCGCGAGCCCCGCGAGCCCGAGCCGTCCGGCACCGATACCGAGCCCGCTGCTGGCGAGTCAGACACCGACGCGGCGGACGGAACGGAGGGGGAGTAGAACCGATGCCCGTGATCAGCTCGCTCACGCTCAACGCCCGGCTGACGCTCAACCTGCACAACCTGAACAACGAGGGGACCGAGGGCAACCAGCAGCAAACCCGCATGGTGCATATTCTGGACGCGAACGGCAACCGGCAGGTGGTCAACGCCGTCAGCGGCGACATGTTCAAGCATATCCTGGTCGATCACCTGATCCCGCTGCTCCAGGAGGCCGGCCAGCCGCTGTCGCCCCCGGCGCTGCGCCACGACCCCGACCGCATCACCGCCGACGAGGAGTTCGTGCGCTTCTGCGAGCGCGGCGGCGCTGAGCGGGTCAGCGAGTCGCAGATCATGACGCGCATGCTGGAAGCGTGCAGCGCCACCGACCTGGCCGGCGCGCTGGTCACGCGCGGGCGCGCGGTGGGCCGCAAGTCGGTGGTGGAGATCGGCTGGGTAGTAGGCCTGCCGGAGAACACGATCACCGAGCAGTACTTCCATGTCAAGTATGCTCCCGAGGGGCGTGGCCAGGCGGCTGGGGGAAGCACTGTGGCCGGGCAGCAGGCGATCTTCCACCGCCCAGCGTCGTCGGGCCAGTACGCTATCGTGTGCAACCTCGACCTGTGGCGCATCGGCCTGAACGACATCACCCGCGAGGTCGTCATCGCCGAGGGGGACCGGCTGGCGCGGGCGCGCGCGCTGCTGCGAGCGCTGGCCGCGACGCTGCTCAAGCCGGCCGGCGCGCAGCGCAACACGCAGAACCCGCACATCATGGCCTGCGAGGGGGTGATCGCCACCTCGAACAACTCGCTGCCGGCCCCCACTGTCAGCCCCCTGACGCCCAACTACCTGGCGGAGATCGAGGCTGCCGCGGCCGCCTGTAACCGCCTCCAACCCGACACCGTGCGGCTGTATCCGTTCCGCGCGCTGAGCGAGGGCGTGCAGATCCTGGCCGAGCTGGCCGACGGCCTCGAGCTGGCGGGAGTGCCGCGCCATGCCTAGCGAGCGACGCGCGGGCGCCCGCGGGACGCGAGGCCGTGCCGGCGCCCACGATCCCGCGGTGGCCGCGGCCGAGCGCGAGGCGCGCGCCCGGCAGCTCAACGCCAGCGCCGCGCCAGTGGGGGGCGTGGCGGGGCCGGGCCGCTGGCTGGTGGCCACCTACCGCCCCACCGCGCTGTTCTCGCTGAAGCTGAGCGCGGCGACGAGCGCCGTGGGCAAGACGCTGCTGGTACCCACCATGTACGCCGTGAAGATGGCGCTGGTGGATGCGGCGTTCCGCGCGGGCTACCCGGACACCGCCTGCGCCGCACTGCTGCGGGCGCTGGTCGAGGTGGACGTGCGCATCGCGCCGACGCCCCGCGCGGTGGTCACCCACACCTACTGCAAGATCCGCCAGGAGCCCAAGACACCCAGCCCGACGCAGCCGTACATCTCCAGCGTGGCCTACCGCGAGGTGGTGTATCTGGATGGCGACTGGCGCTGGGCGTTCGACTTGGCGGCGGTCAGCGACGAGGTCGCCGGGCAGCTGGTGGAGCTGCTGGCGCACGTGAGCTACATTGGACGGCGCGGCAGCTTCGTGCAGTTCCTCGGCGTGCGGCGCGAGGTGGCTCTCTCGACCGAGTACACGCAGCCTCAGGCGCAGAACGGCTTCGCACTGCCGCCGCGCTGGCACGTGGCGCCGTTGGACGACTTCGGCCCCGAGGCGACGCTCGACGTGCTCAGCTCGTACAGTGCCACCCCGCCGCGGCGCGACCGCCACCGCCGCTTCGTGCAGACGATCGTGCCGCTGGGCCTCGTCAATGTGGGGCCGGGGTTCAGCGAGTACGCCCGCGATGCCTAGCCGCCGGCGCCACGGCCGGTGTCCAGGCCGTGCTGCTGGGCGGGGCTGGCGGCTATCTACTGGCGGCCAGCTGCAGTTTGACGCGGTGCGAGTGAGATAGCGGGAGGGAGAAGGCGATGGCAGGGCCGCAGGCAGTACGGGTGTCGCTGGAGGCGGTGACGCCGCTGTTCTTAGCCGGAGCGGAGCCGCGCGGCACGCCCGAGCTGCGGGCGCCGGCGTTTCGCGGCGCGCTGCGCTACTGGTTCCGCGCCGCGGCGGGTGGCGCGCTGGGCGGCAATACCCAGGCGGTGGCACGGGCCGAGCGGGAGGTGTTCGGCGCGGCGGCGGGCAGCGGCAGCGCCTCCGCCGTTATTGTGCGACTACATCTGCGATCATCGAATCCTGCTCCCAGAGCCTACAAGACCGAAGACTTCGGCAGCGGGCTCAACGGGCGGAACTACCTCTATTGGTCGATGGCGCCGATGGGCGCGCCAGCGAAACAGTACTACCTGCCGAGAACGGCCTTCGCGTGCAGTCTAGCCCCTAGACCAGGAGTGCTCGCCGCGGGGAACCGCTTGGAGCAAGCCGCGGCCGCGCTGTGGCTGTTGGTGCAGCTGGGCGGCGTGGGCTCGCGGTCGCGCCGGCTGGGTGGCAGCCTGTCCGCCAGCGAGCCGGTGGACGCCGCTGGGCTAGCGTTCGCGCTGCAAGGGGCTTCGGCAGCCGAGGTGGCCGACGAGCTGAGAGCGGGGTTGCGCCAGGTCCGCGCGATTTTCCAGCGGGCGT